>JBFWXH010000068.1:0-42210 GCA_050187625.1 Binatia bacterium | reverse complement strand
AACAAGCCAACCTTTACTTTGATCACCTTCTGCGCTGTGTTCATCTCGTTGCCTCTTTCTGCCCTCACGGGCGTTTCGGACAACGAAGACTTTAACCTACTGTCAGATTAAATCGTAGCTTATACAGAGAATGAGCAGTTCAATGTCCACAAAAACCACGGCTATGAACTCACCCACAACTATGGGCATGGGCAGCAGTACTTATCGATGGTGTTCTACCTCTTGAATCTCTTGGCCTACGTCACGCATGCCATCCTCGCACTGGGCGATCGGCTCTATCAGCGGTGTCGTGCGCAGGAATCGCGCCGCGAGTTATGGAATGCGCTGCGCACCTTGGCGAACCGGGTCCTGGTCACGAGTTGGGCGGCCTTGTTAGCGCTCTACCTCGACGACACGGACCCTAGCCCGTAGCGCTCCTCCCTTCTTAACCATCCTCACGCGTGGGGTTTCTCCCCCTTCAGATTGTCCTGCTTAGCGGGTTACGCGGTTGCTCGCCTGCCCACCGCTTCCCACCACTGCCGCCGCTCATTTCCCCGCCTCGTTCGTGTCTCCTTCCCAGGGAAAGGCCTTTGCGCGCCCGCTCAAAACCTGCCTCTGTCCTTCTTCTCGGTCGTTTGTCTGTCTGTTCCTACCTGACCGGGAATTGCTGACCGTTTGGTGACGCTTCTGTTTCAAAGTGCATAACACGCTCTAGAGTAGCTAGGAAACAACCGGAAGAAGCGCACCTGAGTCGCGAAGAAGGGGAAGCGTGGATTGAGCGGATCGAGCGGAATGCGTTGAATACCGAGGATCGACAGCTCTTGGTGAAGATTCTGACCTTTTACTTTTGGTTGCTGCTGTTGGCGTTGCGGGAGGGGGACGCCATTATCACAACGGGGCGGGCTCGGACCGCCAAGAATATCGCACGTTGCGCATTCCCGTACCGGGCTACCCGGAAGTTGAACGTGCCCTCCGATACATACCGCAGCTGGCTTTTCATCTTTGCGGAGTTATCCACCGAAGAAAGGACCCTTAACGGGATCGCCGAAAACTTTGGCTCGCTCACCATCCGGTTGGCAGTCTCATCCTACCGAAGCCGGAGCATTCGCCCATCTGAGCCACTCGATCAAACTATCCCCTAACATTTCTCCGGCTACAACTACAGGCCACACCTTCATCCAATCTTTGTCAACTACTGTCTAATTCCGACAGCAACCGCAAACGGCCCCTCCCCAACACCAATATCCGCAATTATAGCCGGCGTTATGGTACTTAATATTTGTAACCGGGAACCCAACCCCCCACCAAATAACGCAACATATAAACGCTGCCCACCAGGAATTAATCCAATCCCATCAGGTCTCCCGATCGTCGGACTCGCTGCGACACTCAACACATCACTGATTCGTAAAGTCTCAGCGTCAATAACTGAGATCGAGAGACTCAACGAATTGGAAACATATGCCAATTTCCCGTCTGAGGAAAACACCACCTTCGTCGGCGCTAATCCAACCGCTATCGTCTCTACCACCCGCAACTCACCCCGTTCTATCACCGAGACTGAATCTCCACTAAAGTTCACTACATATACTCTTTCCCCATCTGGGCTCACCGCAACTCCATTCGGCCCCTTACCCACAAATATCCGCGTGCTTACCGTGTTCGCCCTCAGATCCAGCACACTCACGGAATCATCCGCAAAGTTTGTTACGTACCCTTGCCCACCGTCAGGCGTCAGCGCAATTGCCTGCGGCTCTCCCTTCACCTCAATGGTATCCTCCACAACCCCATCCTTCGTTGCTATCACTGACACCGTCCCAGCTAATCCATTCACCACATATACCCGCTCACCATCTCTGCTTACCGCCAGTCCCACCGGACCCTTCCCCACCAGAATTGTCTTGACAACACTGTCCGTCTCCGCACTAATCACCGACACCGAGTCATCGTCAAAATTAGCCACATAAACCACATCCCCATTCGGGCTCACCGCAACCCCTCGCGGGGCTCGCCCCACCTTCACAGTCGCCCTCACTTCATTTGTCCTCCCATCAATCACTGATATGCTATTACTCCCCACGTTTGTCACATACACAGAAGCCCGCCCTTGACAATCCTTCACCTCGAAAAAGCAAGGGAGAAAACAATCTTTATCACCAACCTCGCAGCGCGCTCGGCAGGAAAGCAACCCTCCTCCAAGCCCAAACGAAGAACAGGATTCTCCCTCCAAATCTAATCCATCACACTCTTCACCAGCCTCTGCCGTCCCATTTCCACAGCCTTGCTGCAACACAAAACATTGGCAACTTTCTACCCACACATAGTCAGCTGTCACTTCGCTGCTCTGTTGCGTCGCCTTATCTCTTATTCGTACTTTCTCTAATGTCAGGAAATCTCCCAAGATACTCGCCGTCGCATCCGATAGATCGAATTCATCCAAAAACTCCGAGTCTCCCAACTTCGCCGTTGTTACCCTCTTCTCTACATTCTGCGTCACCCCGGTGCTATCTTGTACCTCAACCGCAAACAAATGCTCCCCACTCTCAAGCAAATTAAAATTAAACAACGCACCAAACCCACTGCGTAGCGCCTCCTCAATATCAGGGAAGGCCGCTGCCACATCTCCTCGATCTCCACAACATGGAATTTCACCAACAGCTTCCCCATCCACTCGCAAACGTACACTATTAATTCGCGCCCCGGTCGTCCCCGAAAATGCCCACCCCGACACGACGCCGACGCCTCCCAGCGTCGGCGTCGCCGTATTCAATATATCAGCGTCCGGATTCTCTAACTTCAGCGAAATCGCCGGAGGCTCTCCTGTATCTGTCGTCCCTCCATCACCCTCCGTTCCACTCCCATCTTCCCCTCCCTCATTTCCCCCGACACGATTCCCCACATTCTCCGTATCAACAATTCCAAGACTTTGCGTATTGGCCTGCCACTCCATGCGAATATTTACTTCTTGCGTCGCCTCTGTCGCCTTATCCCTCGTCACAGCACCCTTAATCGTAAAAGACTCATGACCAACATCCCACTCCACCTCTTCCTCCGCTGGACCCAAATTCAGCTCACTCAAAAACTCAAATCCCCCGGGTCGTGACGTCAAAAAAGTACGACTCTCAATTTTAATATTTCCTGCACTATCCTCCACTTCAAGAAAAACGGTATGTTGACCGTCGGCTAAAAGATTGAAATTCACCGTAACACCAAATCCACTACGCAGAGATCCTGCGTGCTCCGGGTACGCCTGAGCAACGTCTCCGCGCTCTACACAGCAAGGAATCTCTCCCCCCTCAATCACGCCATCAATCCGAAATCTTACTGTGACACTCTCACTCCTCTCAGTCGAAAACGCCCACCCAGAAATTACCCCTACCCCGCTTACAGATTGATTTTCCGCCGGACTCTCCAAATTTAATAGAATCTCCGCTCCACCTACTCCCGGCGACCACCCAACTATTCCGAGCATCAGTATAGTCAGCACTAGACCACGAACAATATCTTTCACGTCTTTCCTCCCCTTCGGACACTTGCGCCTCTCCCACGTAACACTGGAACCAAGACCCAAGCCCGTACTTCGATCACGGGTGTAGCACCAGTTTACCTATCGCGAAAGATCTCGTGTTCCTCTCTCCTCTATCTCTAGCCCCGCACCCCGACCTTCTTTCTCTTCCCCGTATCTTGACGACAATTCTTCGCTATGACATCCCTAACATCATCGTGATTGTGAGCTAAACTTCGAAGGACAAAATTGAGCATCCCTAGCCACTACTCTCAGCAATCGGAAATACCACTCCCTTTTGCGCTTCATAATCTTGCCTCGATATTTCCCTTTTCTACACTTGCCGTTTTCAACCACACCCGCACATGGTACGTCCTAAACAGATACACGGCAGATTCCATCTTCCTTTAATGAATCACGCTTTTTCTTTCGCTCTCACACCCGGGGGACTAATGCTGACACGGAAATTAATCATAAAATTCTCTATTTTTTTAACTATCTCATCGTATCTCCCTGCTTGCACTGACATCGGTCACGCACAAGATACAATGCCTACGCCTTTCTCCTTCGTTCAAACCGCGAAGCTCACGTTGACCGATAAAGTCACTGACGATCGCTTCGCTACAAGCGTCGCCATCTACAATGACATTGCTGTCATTGGTGTTCCTGAAAGTGATCAGTCCGGTACGTCGGCCGGCGCTGTGTATATATTTGTCCGTGACGATCAAGGGGATTGGAAACAGTCTCAACTTCTCCCAACCGACATCATCGCCGCTCGCGGTTTTTTTGGCACCAGCGTTGCCCTCAACGACACAACCATCCTTATCGGTGCACGTGGGGCCAATAATTTTTCTGGTGTTGTTTACGTCTTCACTCGCGATTCAAATAACAACTGGAACCCAACCCAAAAACTTACTCCGAGCACTCCCCAACCCGGAGAGTTCTTCGGTTGGAGTCTCGCACTCTCTAATAATATCGCCCTCATTGGTGCGCGCGGCAACGGAGACAATCCCAACTTCCCTGGCGCTGCCTACCTTTTTACTCGCGACCCAAACGGAAACTGGACCGAAATGCAAAAACTCTCCGCCGACGATGCCGCCGGAGGTGACGAATTTGGGTTTAGCGTAGCATTGGTCAACGACACTGCCCTCATCGGTGCGCCAAGTGCAGACCCTCGCGGGTTCCAATCTGGCGCTGCCTACCTTTTCGCTCGCTCCGACAGCGGGCAATGGCAACAAACTCATAAATTCATGGCAAGTAACGGTATCGCAGGTGACCAATTTGGTCTCACTGTCTCCTTTGCAGACTCAACCGCGATCATCGGAGCTCCATTTGCAACCCGCGACGATCCCGAAGACCCCCCTCATGCCGGCGCCGTATATGTCTACAAACTCCAACCCGCAGAGACCCAGACCGACTGGACCGAAACGCAAATTCTTTTCGCCAAAGAAGGCGCAACCGGAGATGAGTTCGGTTCTACCCTCGCCTTTCACAGCGATACTCTGCTTATTGGAGCGCCACAAGATGACACGACCGGTGCGGCGTCCGGGGCCGTCTATCTTTTCGCCCTCGAGCAAGGTGACACAGCTAGTCCTCAGTGGCTTGAGCGCCAAATGATTAAACCTCGCGATACTGCTGCCGGCGACATGTTTGGTTCCACTCTCGCGTTCCACCAGGACCTCGCGCTCATAGGAAGTCCTGGCGACGACATTGTTGTCGAAACGACAGACGAGGACAACAAAACAACCTCCTCGACCGTTGTTAATCCCGGCTCAGCCTATCTCCTTACTCGTTCTGCTATCCCCGGCTCCTGTGCTATCAAAACCGATTATGATGACCTTCAATGCAAAAACACCTTCACCGTTACTACCCTCGCAGACCTCGACGAATATCTCGACGGCGATTTCGGCCGCAAAGATAACAACGACCGCTATTCACACCTCCAAATCATCGGCAGCCTTACCGATTCTATTCTCGATATCCATTCGCCGTGTGAAATCACCATTGACCGAGGAGTGACCCTCACCGGAGACTTCGTCTCTCTTGACGGTCGCCAAGGCGTAAATGGACGATCTTTCCGAATCAACGCCGACCGCACCTGCCTATTGTCCGAAACAGAGAATGTAACTTTCGGTGAGCAAACAGTCTTTGCCGGTGGCGACATCACGCTACAAGCCGCAAAGACTGCTACCATCGGCGAAGACGCTTTCTTGACAGCTGATGGTGCCATCATGCTTGAATCCACTGGCGACTCGCGAGCAAGCAACGCGATTATTGATTCCGGAGCGCTAGTATCCGGCGGGTCTCTCCGCATCAGCGCTCCGCGCAATGCATTTTTGCAGGAAGACTCCTCGTACACAATTGACGGCGCCATCATTGTTCATTCCACTGATGGAGAAGCAGCCGTCAAACAAGGTGCTCGGATACGCGCTACAGATCTGGAGGTCGCGTCTTCACAGACAGCACGTTTAGGAAAACAAACTTCTGCTGATCTCTCAGGCAACCTGACTATTACATCGTCCGGTAACAGCTCTGACAGTCATGCACTGATAGAATCAGGTGCAGATCTTTCTGTCGCTGGGAACAGTGCCATGACAAGCGGCAATAAAATTACTATCGACAAAAAAGCCCACCTTACTGTGGAAGGCCACTTTCAAGCCGAAGCTGGCAGTACCGCACAGTGTAAAATTAGTAACTCTGCTATCATATTTGCTTCCTCACAATCGGGAAATTGTTTTTGATCGGCCAAAACAGAGGTGGAGGAGAGAAGAATGCCAGGAGTGTCTCTCTCCTCTACCTCCCTTGAGGCAAAACCATTACGTTTCTTTCCCCTCTTGACCCCCTCTGGCCTTTTCTGCATCCTTACTTTTCTCATGAAGCACGAAAGCAGGGCTATGCATTATTTGACCCGGCTTGTAGAATTTGAAGCGTCCCACCGTTATTGGAATCCTGGCTTCTCTATTGAAGAGAACCACCGCACGTTTGGGAAATGTGTGAGTCCGTATGGACACGGACACAACTATGTACTTCGCGTCACTATTGCTGGCAACGTAGATCCTCGCACCGGGATGGTGGTTAACGTTAAAGAACTCGACTACATCCTGAAAGATCTCGTCAGTGAATTTGACCACAAATTTATCAACCTTGATCATTCGTCATTCCACGACCGCATCCCTACTACAGAAAACTTGGCTTCGTACATGCACGACAAGATTGAACAGAAGATCAGGACCCAAGCTGGTTCGTATCACCTCTCTCGTGTACGCCTCTACGAAGAGCCCACCCTCTGGGCAGATGTCTTCGCTGGAGAAGGAATAACTATGGCTCACCTAACAAAAACCTTTGGCTTTAGTGCAGCCCATCGCCTCCATAGCCCGGTGCTTTCTGAAGAAGAGAATAGAGCCGTATTCGGCAAGTGCAATAATCTCCATGGCCACGGTCACAATTATGAACTCGAAGTAACTGTCCACGGCACTATTGACCCAAAGACCGGGATGATCATGGATCTTGGCAAACTTATGCAAATCGTCCAAGAAGAAATCCTGGATCGTTTTGACCACAAACATCTCAATAACGACACTCTAGAGTTTCGTACCCTGAACCCTACCGGGGAGAATATCGTCAAGGTTATCTGGGATTTGCTGTCTCCCCGACTTGGAAACCATCTCACCAGAATCGGCTTGTGGGAAACGCCGAAAAATTTCTTCGAATATTCCGGCCCTGACAATTGAGGGATCTTATGTCATTGCAAGATTTACGCGGGCACGTCGCCATTGTGACAGGTGCTGGTTCTGGACTTGGTCGTGCTGTAGCGTTCGCTCTCGCCCAAGCTGGAGTGCAGGTCGTTATCGCTGCTCGCACGAAAGAAACCCTTGATATTGTTGCTCAAGACATCACGAAAAACAGCGGATCTGCCCTTGCTATCCCTACTGATGTTACAGATGAAAATCAAATCAATGCCCTCGTGAACAAAACCAAATCCACCTTTGGCCGTCTCGACATTCTGATTACGAGTGCCGGCGGCGCGTTTTTCGGTCCCATCCTTGAATCGCGCACCGAAGACTGGGATACCATGATCAATATCAATCTCCGTGGTACCTATTTATGCTGTAAGCACGCTCTCAAAGTCATGGTTCCGCAAGGCCATGGTCATATTCTAAATGTGTTATCCATTGCAAGTCAAATGATTCTTCCCGGTTCAACTGGCTACACCGCTTCAAAATTTGGCGCTCTGGGACTAACCAGAGTCATTGCTGCGGAAGTCCGTTCCCTTGGCATTAAGGTCACCGCAGTCATTCCTGGAGCAGTGGACACGCCGTTATGGGATAAAAGTGGTGGCACCCTTGATCGTGGGAAAATGTTGTCTCCAAACGATGTTGCTGACGCAATGGTCAGTGTAATTGCTCAACCGCCAGGCATTTATACCGACGAAATTGTGTTGATGCCTCCGCTCGGAGTCCTGTGAAAAATCACGTTTCTGATATTCCCGTCCTTTTTCTCCTGATCTTCAGCGCAATTGCGTGTAATCATTCTCCCGTGTCTTCGTCCCCCCGGGCTTTCAGCGTAGCCCTCCTCACACCTGGTCCCGTTAGTGACGCGGGTTGGAACGCACTAGCGTACGAAGGCCTGATGAAGATAAAGACCAACCTACATGCGGAGGTGAGTCAAGTCGAAACTAAAACCCCGGCGGATTTTGAGGAAGCGTTTCGCGACTACGCCAGCCGCAATTTTGACCTCATTTTCGGACATGGCTTTGAGTTCCAAGATGCGGCAGCCAAAGTTGGCGCCGATTTCCCTCACTCGGTGTTCATTACGACGTCTGGCAACACTGTACGGAAAAATGTTGCACCTATGCGCTTTCTTCTCGAAGAGGCCACTTACCTCATGGGTATGATGGCCGCTCTGGTGTCCAACACCGGTAAGGCCGGTGCAATTGGTGGCGTGGAAATTCCACCTTTGAAAAGCACTTTTATGGCTTTTGAAGCAGGAGCAAAGAGCGTGAGACCAGACTTCCAAGTCATTGTCTCATACCTTAGCAACTGGGAAGACGTAGGAGCTGCCAGGCAAGCAGCATTTGCACTCATAGACCAGGGTTGCGATATCATTATCCCTAATGCTGACGCAGCTAGTCTCGGTGCATTCCAGGCCGCTAAAGAACGTCAGGTCCTCGCCTTTGGTACCAACAAAAATCAAAATGATATTGCGCCAACGGTGATCCTGGCAAGTGGAGTCATCGACATTCCCAGCGCATTTGTCAAAATTGCCCGGGAAGTACAGCAGCAAGCTTTTTCTGGTCGCATCCTACGGTTGGGGATGAAAGATAGCGTCGTCAGCCTTATCTACAATCCTGCATTGAAAAACCGGATCAGTCCTGACAACCAAGCCCGCATTGACTCCGCACAACAACAGATTATTAACGGGACACTCATCGTTCCGAGCGTCGAGTTCTCACCAATATCGACGAGTTCCTCATAGTCTTCTTCTTTCATGCCTAACATTTCGCTTTGCGAAATCACAAAATCGTTTCCCGGTGGCGTACGTGCTGTCGACCACATCAGCATAGATTTCTATGCAGGAGAGATTCACGCAATCTTGGGAGAGAATGGGGCAGGGAAATCAACGTTGATGCACCTGCTCTCTGGTCTTTATAGTCCAGACTCTGGCACTATCCTTATCAATGGGAAACCGCACTCCTTTTCTTCTCCACGTATGGCACTTGCTGCTGGAATCGCAATGGTTCACCAGCATTTTATGCTCATTCCACAGTTCACGATTGCTGAGAACATCTACCTCGCATTGCAGGGAAACCTGCACGACCGCGTACAACGCCAGGATCTCGGAGAGACAGTTCAGAGGCTCGCCGTTCATTATGGTATCCCGATTGATGCACCCAATACTCCGGTCTCAGCATTATCGGTTGGAGCCCAACAGCGAGTAGAAATTCTCAAAGCCTTAGCTGTATCCGTGAAGGTCTTAATCCTTGACGAACCGACCGCAGTGCTTACCCCAACTGAGGTCAAAAACCTCTTCTCGGTCTTACGCCGCCTGAAAAGCGACGGCTACCTCATTCTCCTCATCACTCATAAAATCCCCGAGGTCATGGCTATCGCCGATCGCTTAACTGTCCTCCGTCGTAGCCGCCTGATAACTACCCAAAAGACAGACCAGTGTACCCCTCAGGATCTCGCAACGTTGATGGTTGGCTCACAACCTCCTCCTCAACCTCCCCCTTCTCCGTCTCCGTCTCCGAGGAGAACCCGAGTCTCGTCACCAACCCCGCTCTTAGTGCTCACTGATCTTTCAACTCAACCCGAGCGCACAAGCATCGCCCTCCACCTCCTTTCTCTCACCTTGCCTCCCGGTGAGATCATCGGTATCGCCGGAGTTGATGGTAATGGTCAAACGGAACTTATAGAAACCATCCTCGGACTTCGACCGCTCGTCGCAGGCGAGATCCAGGTATGCGGTCAACCTCTATCCCGTGCAACACCGGCTACGGTAAGGGCGTGTGGTGTCTCTCTCATCCCTCAGGACCGTCGTCGCGAAGGACTTGCTCTCCCCCTCTCTGTAGAAGAGAATCTCTTGCTCAATTCACATCTTCTTTCAACCCTTGCACCAAAAGCATACCTTACACCTCGCATTGTCCATCAATTTGCTACTCAGAAAATCGCCGACTTCAGTATCCACACCGCTTCTCCATCACAGACTGTTTCTTTCCTTTCCGGGGGGAATCAGCAGCGGGTTATCATTGCTCGCGAACTTGCCCCTCACCCTCAGATCATTATTGCTGCAAATCCCACGCGTGGTCTCGATATCAATGCCACAAATTATGTGCATCGTACGCTTGCTGACCACTGCCACCGCGGTGCCGGAGTGCTATTGATCTCCACTGACCTTGACGAAATCTTCGCGCTCAGTCATCGGATTTATGTATTGTATCAGGGCAAGTTACTAGGACCAGTCAATCCACAAACTGGTCACGTCGAACTTGGTCAGATGATGACTGGAGTAAAGACAACATCGTGACTGAACGCATTAGCCTGATTCTCCCCCCAATTCTTGCTCTCATCTCTGCGGCGATCATCATCGCGGTGGGACTCGAGAGCTCTGGCATAAGTGCGCCCGAGGTTTTTTCTGCCCTGTGGGCCGGCGCTGCAGGAGACTTTTACCGTTTATCAGAGACGGCGGTGAAAGCGTGCCCGCTGCTTCTTACCGGGCTCGCGGTAATGCTCGCACTTCACGCCGGCGTTTGGAATATCGGGGCGGAAGGGCAGTTGCTCGTCGGTGCGTTGGCAACAGCGTGGGTCGGACAATATACTGAGATCATGTCTCCCTTTATTGCTATTCCGCTTGCCTGTTTTGTCGCCTCCCTAGCAGGCATGTGCTGGGCAAGTTGTCCCGCCTTTCTCAAACAACAGCACGGAGTCAACGAAGTCATCAGTACCATCATGCTGAATTTCATCGCTCTCTACATCGTGAGCTATGGCGTGCACGGACCATTAATGGAAACCGCCGGCCAGTATCCTCAGACCGATCCACTTCCTGTAACCACGACACTTCCTCGATTGTTTCCCCCGACACGTTTTCACCTTGGCATTCCGTTTGCGATCTTGGTAGCCGGCCTCGTCTGGATCTTTCTTTTTCGCACCAAATCTGGGTTTCGGCTGCGCGCCACTGGGGCAAATCCGATTGCCGCACGATTTGCCGGTTTCCCGGTAGAACGAGAGATCATGCGCGCATTTCTACTCAGCGGTGCGCTTGCAGGCCTTGCCGGTGCCATCGAAGTAAGCGGCGTAACACAACGGGTGTATGAAAAGTTTTCCCCCGGATACGGGTATACTGCTATCGCTGTCGCCTTAGTCGGCCAACGGTCTCCCATAGGTGTTGTCCTCGCCGCTCTTTTCTTCGGCGCCCTCGAGGCAGGCGCAAGCGCCATGCAACGTACTGTGGGTGTTTCTTCTGTCCTCGCGGCAGTGATTCAAGCGACGGTCGTCCTCTTTCTTGCCGCTTACAGTACGAACATCACGCAACGCTTTATCAAGCGAGTGTACGTGCCTCTCCTATTCTTTGCCATGTCAAGTATTCTTTCGTTTATCACTCGCAGAGGTCCCGTCGCGTAAATGGCCTTTTTTCTGCCACTCTTAACCCGTCCTGACGCCCTACTGCACGCCTCTCTTGTAGCGGCCACGCCCTTGTTACTCGCGGCTCTAGCCGAGAGCATTGTCCAGCGTTCCGGAGTGATTAATATCGGTCTCGAAGGTATACTCCTGGTCGGCGCGTTTGCTGGCATGATGGGGTCTTACTTTTCGGGCTCTCCCCTCGTCGGCCTCCTCGCCGGTGCAGGGAGCGGATTTCTTCTTGCTTTGCTCTTTGGCTTTTTGACCATCGGACTCGCCGCTGACCAAATCATTGTCGGAGTCAGTCTCAATCTGTTATCTCTAGGTGTCACCGGAGTACTCTACCGCGGACTCTTCGGTGTCACCGGACAAGTCCTACAAGTCACAACGTTTTCTCCCCTCCCATTACCGTTTCTCAGTATGCTGCCATTCTTTGGCCCTGCGTTGTTCAATCATACAGTCCTCGTCTACTTGGCGGTCGGACTTGTCCCATTTCTCTCCTTTGTGCTCTTTCGCTTGCGTGCGGGGTTACACTTGCAAGCGGTCGGGCTACATCCACATGCGGCAGAGACACTCGGCATTTCCGTCCGTAAAGTCAGAGTTTTTGCCATAGCGATGGAAGGTATTCTGGGCGGCATCGCCGGGAGTTATTTGTCCTTAGCCTACTCCAACACTTTTATTGAAGGGATGTCTGCTGGTCGGGGCTTTATCGCCCTCGCCATCGTCATTTTTGGCCGTTGGACACCTATCGGGGCTTTAGGAGGAGCCTTGTTCTTTGGCGCGGCCACGGCCCTACAGTTTCATTTACAAGCGTTAGGCTCGACACTCCCCTATCAGTTTGTGCTGATGCTACCGTATATTCTTACTCTTCTAACTCTCGTTTTAGTCGGCTCTCGTGTCTCACCACCGGCGGCACTCGGGCAGGAATATAGACGGGAATAACTCTTACGGAGGGAGTGGGATTCGAACCCACGAGAGCCTTGCGACCCTACCGATTTTCAAGACCGGCGCTTTCAACCACTCAGCCATCCCTCCACACAGGCGAACTTACACAGCTTTTTTGATTTCTGGAAGGGGGGCAGAATGCGGGGTATTGTGAAATCCCTATGCAGGTAGATCACCTGTCGACAGCGCAAGTGTCTAATGTCAACGCAAGCCAGTAATACCAATAAGCGCACTGTAACGGACAGTGCAGAGAATAGAAACAACGGAGTTCTTCTACAGCAACATGACCCGGCAATTCTGACATTGCCCTATTCCACGCCACAAAAACAACTCACGCGTTCTTCCTCTACCGGTCGTCCGAGTTCTCTCTCCCCCAAACTTCCAATTTCTAATCTTCCAGTCCCATCCTCTCTGATTTTTCGTGCCGCTCACCTCTTGAAACCGTTTCTCTCAGGCGCGTAGGATTCAAAACAACTACATAAGAAGGCATGGGCCATTCTGCTCAAACCGTCGCTCGTGAGGAATTATGGAAGTATTCACCTTTCTCGTTATCCTGGTCATAGTCTACGTCTCCTGGGGGTCTCTCAAAAAAACAACAAAAAAAGAGGACGCCTCAATTCCTAACGGAGGACAACACCTCTCCTCAACTAGTGATCACCCCGACCTCCCGGATGCCCATCCGCAGGCGTCGGAGTCTCCCATGCATGTTCTCGGATCCGCGCATAGGACCAGCCTCCTACAACCCTCAACTCCCATACAGCCTCCAGAGCCCACTCCCACGACGCAAACGGACAACACAATATGTTTCATAGAAAAAGCCGCGATCGTTAATCTCGCAACCAAGCATACTAAGGAAGAGGCCATTCTCGTGGACAGTCTCGCTTGGCTAAACGAACGCTGGCGAAGTATTAGTCACCAAAGAGAGATCGGACAACCAACTGAGGTTCCTTCCTGGTTTTTTGATAACGTGACGGAACGACAGCGAAAAAGACTTGAGGAAATCAGTCCGTGTCTCAACTCTACACCTTTAACAAGAGGTCAAGCCGCAGATATCATAGGGCTATTCAAGCCCACGGAACGTGAAAGTGACGAGATCCTCCGATTCTTCAAAGTACCGCTAATCGGGATGAATCAATCTCGTGCACGTTATGAAGCCACCGCCTTGTTGGCCGATCCCCACAAAAGACAACTCTGGGAAAATCGTATCGCGACTCCGATGCAAAAGGAATGTTATCGACACTTTAACCTCAAGGTGCCACCAAAACTAACTTACTCGGCAGCCGCACAGTTTCTTAGTGAACATAAGCGTACTGGGAGTGACAACGACTGGCGGGAATGGGAAGCGTACCAAAGCATCTATCTCAAGCTCTCCGACCCACAGTATCGAAGAGACTACGGGATCAAAAAAGTCACCATATCTCTCTATCGAGAAGCGATAATGGAACTGAAAAAAGCGGGGCATCAACTGTCTGACTTAGCGACAGATCCCGATATTGTCATCGATAAGCTCCTCGAGATAAGACCACAACTCCAAAGAGATTGACCATCATGCTGTTACAAACTCAGGCATGAGTTCAGCAAACATCTCAACTTGTTCTTTCACTTGGTCGAACGGGAGCAACCCTTGATCACAGAACATAAGAAAGTATTCAGGATTGAGTTGCTCTTGCACAGTCGCGAGATTACGTCTGACCTCTTCTTTCGTTCCGACAAACGCAATCCCCGCGTCAATGACCGGCTCAATGGTCGTCGGAATATTGGGATAAAAGTGCGAGTGATAAAGCCCCAACAGATACATAATTCCCTGCCGGGAAACATTCAGCGCCGCGTCCCGTGTCTTTCCGAGTCCTACGACGCGGGCAAGTCCCACATTTTCACCAAGTTTGAGTACCCGCCCAACCTTCACGGCCTCCTGCTGATAGAACTCTGCCCCTGCGATTGCCATATCCGGGAACGGCAGAAAAATCATCGGCACGACCCCTTCTTGCGCATTCCAACTAATCGTTTCCTTCGTGAGAGTCATCGCTTGCAACAACAACGGGTGTGGTTTTTGAAAGGGCTTGGGAACCGGTGACACTTTACGCAGCCAGCCGTGCTCATCCACCTCTCCTGGCGCGCCATATTTTACGCTGGCAGCAGCGGCAGGCCACTTGATCCCTTCGGGTGGACTCGGCACCTGATAATACTTTCCTTTGAAAGAAAACGGCTCGTCTTTCCAACACAATTTTATGATCTGGAAAAGTTCTTGGGACACCTCACGGTTCTGCCGCTCTTCTTCACCCCCTAGTACTGACGGCTGGACACAATACCGCTGCCCCAACGTATTGACCCAATGAGGAAATACACCACGAGCAAAACCGGCAACTGTCCGACCTTGGGAGATTTGATCCGCCCAGGCAATATCCTCGGCAAGCCGAATTGGGTCCCATGTCGGCAGCACATAACCGAGGGGTCCAATCTTAATTCGGCGCGTCTTCGACGTGAGGTTGATAAGATGCGGGGTTGGACTTGCCCCCGCTATCAGGCCATCGGAGAAGAAGTGGTGCTCCGAATAGGTGAGGATCTCAAAGCCACAGGCCTCAGCCATTTGGGCGAGGTCAACCATCTCCTGCAGCATCTGCTGAATTTTGTCCGTCCGATGTGCAATTGGGCGCAGGTCTTCGCGCTCTTTCGGTAAAACCGGCACTACCGGTCCAAGGTGGAGGATAAATTTCATCTTGAAGTTTCCTTCTCATCCAGGTGAACAACATCATCCCGTCAGCTTCCCTTACTCCCACGAGACGCTCCCCAGTTTCTCACAGTTCTCAATTTTTTCTCGTTAATAAGGCGAAGAGAGGATGGGACACAAACGGCCTTGCTCTTACATACGACGGTTCCTGAATCTGTCAACCTCAGTCGAAGGGTCCTGAAAGAATTCATTTTTTGTGTCTATGAGAATAGAAGGAAATTAGCGTCATTATGAATCTCTGTTATAATCAGAACAGTTTTTCCTGATCCTCATAAGGAGTAGATATCATTCTCGTTGAAATTCGTAATTGTTACGCAGACAATTCTGAGACCAGAAACAACACGCCATCTACAATCACTCCGGCACGGTCTACTCGCAAACGTACGCTAAGAAAGCGCAATCAACAATGAACACAGCACTTGCTTCCGCTATTGATCTTGCCAAGATCACAAAGAACCCTGCGGACAACCTGCATCTCTACGAATCTTTTGACCTTGCTGCCGATGCATATGTAGTAACAGACGGTGCTGGAACGATACAGGAAGCCAATCTTGTTACGCTTCTTCTCTTACAAGTCTCCGCCCGTGCGCTGCGCGGCCAACCGTTGCTGCGGTACCTCGCAAAAGACAGTCGTAAGCTACTGCTTGCCTTGCTACGGCGGCTGCACAGCACGGGACGAGCTGAAGCGTGCAAGGTCTTGATACAACCGTTCACTGGACCGCAGATACAGTCCACTCTCACAGTTATAACGGCACGTGGCACGGCGGGAAAATCTCTCAGTCTTCACTGGATTCTCCGTTACACCTCAGAGAGCTTCTCTTCCGATGCCTTCCACGCCACCGTATCTGAATCTTGGTCCGAACATTCCCTGTCACAAACAAGGGGACTCCTATGTACGCACGATCTTGATGGAACGATCTTGTTTTTCAACCGTGCAGCCGCAACCTCTCTTGGCTACCAGGCCGAAACCTTGGTCGGTACGAGTCTGCGAGATTTTCTTACTCCCCCCCAACAAGGACAGTTTGGGAAATACCTACAGCAGCTTCCCCTCGACACGTCAATGGATGGGGTTCTACAACTCTTCACCTCAACAGGATCTCTCCGGAATTTTCGTTACAGAAATTCGCTCCATAAGGTCGCTGGGTATCCATTGTACGTGCGGATTCAACTGCAAGACCCCTTCGGTCAGCGTCTCGGAGATGACCACAAAGGAGTTATTTACTCGATCCCTCAATCTCAACGGGAGCCAAAGGGGAGCCTTTTCACAGTTAACTCAGCTTTACAGTCCGAACTTCTCCACTACCGAGAGACAAGGAACACTCTGTTACGAGATCGAGAGGAGTTGGAACGCCGCATCGCTGCACGCACGGTTGAACTTACGCAAACGCACCTCCTTCTCGAACAGGAAACTCTTGAGCGTGCACGTCTAGAACGCGCGTTAGATGAGAGTGAAGTACGGTATCGGACTCTGTTTGAGAATGCCAGTGAAGGAACAGCAGCGCTGGCGCGCACCTTAAAAGCATTGACAGCGGAACGCGCTCTTGACTCCTTTCTCAGCAACATCCTCAAAAAAATTACTCAGCACCTCCGTGCTCGCTGGGCGCAGTTGTGGCTGTATCGAGCCTCCCAAGAAACCATGTTGTTACATATGTCTCTTCAAGACGGCACCACTCTCTCGCCACGAGAACGACATGCTCTTTCCCAGTCACCTGACGTACCAGAATCCCCTCTTTGGCGTGAGATATTACAAGCTTCTTGTCCGATCATTATTCATGATATTACCCAGCCCACTCCCCTGGTGAATTCCGCATCCTTGCTCGAACAGGGGGTACGCACCGTAATTCTGGTTCCGCTCTTGTTAGAAGACGAAGTCTCTGGTTATCTCAGCGTACAAACCAGTGACCAACAGGAATACCAGACAGAGGAACTCCTCCTTGCTCAAGCCCTCGCTCAACAAATGACTTTAGCCCTTCAGCTTTCGGGTTTCGCCAACGAGCGTCAACAAGCTGCCATTCTTGAAGAGCGAAACCGCCTTGCTCGCGAGATACATGATACAATCGCCCAGGGCTTGACTGGTATCCTTCTCCAATTAGAAGCAGCACAGGAAGGATTAACGTCAGCGCCCGAGACCGTGCAGACATACCTGACTAGGGCCACTACGTTGGCACAGACAAGCCTCGCAGAAGCACGACGATCGGTCATGGCATTGCATCCGCAAGCCTTAGAAAACGACGACTTACCAACTGCGCTCAACCGTACGGCTTCAGAAATTAGCACCCACACCAATACGGAGATTACAGTGCACATTCATGGCACTCCTTATCCCCTTTCTTCAGAGATTGCCGCAAACCTCTTGCGTATTGGCCAAGAGGCCATTATCAATGCATGCAAGCATGCGCAACCCAAGGTAATCTCTCTTAATTTGAGTTTCATGACAAATGAGCTACAGTTGCAGATACATGATGACGGTCAAGGTTTCGATATGACTTATCCATCTAGAAGTAGCGGATTTGGCCTTACGAGTATGCGCGAACGCGCTGAACAGATTGGCGGCCAGTTCACTATCAGTAGCCTTCCCGGACAGGGAACTCAGATTACTGTCAGCATTCCAGTATCCCACTTTTCTTCAGGTGAACTTTCGTTATGAATAAAGAAAATCCGATTCGTATTCTTATTGTCGATGACCACCCCGTTGTTCGTGAAGGCGTCGCTGCGCTCATCGAACGACACCAGGACATGATGGTTGTCGGAGCAGGTGGGAACGGGCGCGAAGCGATCGACCTCTTCCGACGCCTGACACCGGATGTGACCCTTCTTGATCTCCGCATGCCCGAGATGAATGGCGTAGCGGTCATTACTGCCATTCGCGAATTCGCTCCATCTGCGCGAATTATTGTACTAACAACGTACGATAGGGACGAAGATATCTATCGAGGCCTCAAGGCTGGGGCGAAAGCGTATTTACTGAAAGAAACCGCTCCTCAGGAACTTATTGAAACTATCAGAGCTGTCCATGCTGGACAAACAAAAATTCCCCCCGATGTTGCCGCAAAGTTGGCAGAGCGAATGACGGGACCAGAACTCACCCAACGAGAGCTTGACGTGCTTGAGCTTCTCATGGCAGGAAAAAGCAATAAGGAAATCGCCGCCGCGTTGTTCATCAGTGAAGGTACAGTGAAAACGCATGTAAACAATATCCTCGGCAAACTCGGTGCAAGCGATCGCACCCAAGCAGTAACAACTGCTCTCAAACGCGGACTTGTCACTCTGTCATAAAGAGAAAAGCCTTCTCTCTCAGCTCTGCTGACGTGGCAGTCTAGAAAATTAGAGCTACCTAAATCTAAGTAGCTTAGGTAGCTAATGTGTTCCTATACCTAACTCCTCATTTCTTTCCCTCCCTAATTACCTACCCACCTTCACCCTTTCTCCCGAAAAGAAATCACACCTTTTGCTCGATTGTCAAAAGTTCACAAAATACAGTAGGAATTAGGTCCCCAAGGAGGCTGTCCTGTAATGTAAAATTATCTCTCGATTCTTAGGAGCCTAGACCTATAAGGTCACTGCTGATCAGAGGGCTAACAATAACCCCTGATTCCGTAGGTAATAGCACCTGAGAGGCAAGACAGGTTAACAATACAGGGCGCCTCTGCCCCCTTCTTCATAAGGCTTGCTCGTGGAATACCAGGCATCTTTCAGCCAAAAACAAGGACAGCATGTTCAGAAAATCCAAGCAAATAACACTTTACTATCATGGTTAGGTCTGCTCAGTGTGCGCCCCCAGCATTCACCAGACTCGCCCTTCAATAACTTATCTAGCCGTATAGAAGGATGTCCTAGTTATTTAGCGAGGTTTTGTTCCCCTCTTCGTATATTTCGTCAAAGCCTAGCTGAGGGGGAACTCTGCTAATGGCCTACAAAAGAAGAGTTCTTGTAACCGGAGCAGGAGGATTTATCGGTCATCAATTGGTTTCCTATCTTCGCAATAAAGGGTATTGGGTTCGCGGAGTCGATATTAAGTACCCCGAATTTCGCACCCATACTGCAGATGATTTTGCTTTGTTGGACCTACGCCGACGAGAGAACTGTTTTGAGGCCACACGTGATATAGATGAAGTATATGCTCTCGCCGCTGACACTGGTAACCGGGAATTTCTAGCAAGCCATCAAGCACGTACCATACACAACAATCTTCTTATCAACCTGTATACACTGGAGGCAGCACGGACTCGGCAGATCTCGCGATTTTTGTATATCTCCTCTGCCTATCCCTTTCTTGACAAGAAGAGTCCTCCTGAATCGTCTGGTGGCGTAGAGGATTCCTCTCTCAACAGTGAATCCTCTACGCTCCGGCAGCAGGTAATTGAGCAACTCTGTCACACCTATCGAAATGAAGAAGGATTTCACACATGTGTTGTGCGCCTCCACAGTATTTTTGGTCCGCATATGCCGTGGGATGGAGGTCGCGAACATGTTGTTGCAGCTTTGTGCCGGAAGATCGCTGTCGCAAAACTAACAGGGCTATCTGATATTGAGCTTTGGGGAAGTGGCAATCAGATTCTCGCTTTTTGTTATATTGATGACTGTGTTGTTGGCCTTCACCATATCATGACAACAACATCTTTTTCTTTTGTCTCATTAGCGGGAGAACGCACGGTCACCATCGACCAACTCATCGACACGATCGCGGCTATCGCTGGCATCCCCGTAATCAAGCGGTATGTCCCTGCTCCCGCAGGAGAACCGCTCATCTCGTGCGCTATTGCTCAACGACAAAAAACTACGGATTGGAAACCGGAGATGTCGCTCGAAGACAGCCTCACACGAACTTATCTCTGGATTGAAGCACAAGTCCAGGAACGCTTGAATCAGCAACAACAGGATTCGCTATTATCAAGATAAGCGGCCGAAGCAGGTGCAAAAAACAGCTTAACGGTATCAGCTCCCCGGCAGAGAAAAAAAGAAAGTGCTTCCTTTCCCTAGTTCACTTTCCACCCACACCCGGCCATGGTGCGCCATTATAATCTCCTTCACCAATGCTAATCCTAGCCCAGTGCCCCTAATATTTTTGCTTAGTGGCTGATCAACTCGGAAGAATTTGTTGAACAGCTTGGCAATAGCATCTGGTGGAATACCAATTCCTTGATCGTTGACCCAGACAATCACGTCATGCGATTCTCTCCGGGCCCCAATCTCAATCTTTCCTCCTCCCGGCATGTACTTGAGTGCATTTGAGAGCAAGTTTGCCAGGACTTGGTGAATACGCTCTTCATCTGCCCAGACACAAATACCGGGCTCTGGTAGTATCATTCTCACAGTATACTTCTCCTCGCTCGGGGGAAGCATACTCACTCGTTCCCGTATCAACCTTCCAATATTAACCTTCGCACAGTGTAAGACCTGGTAACTGGATTCCATGCGACGAAGATCCAAAAAATCATTGATTAAATTTGCGAGTCGCATAGATTCTTGCTGGATAATCGTCAGAAACTTCCGCTGTTGTTCGACAGAGAACTTTTTATTCAGAAGCAACTCAGAAAATCCTCGCAAGCTCGTGAGCGGTGTCCGCAATTCATGACTGACAATCCCTACTACTTCCTCCTTGAGCCGTTCCACCTCAGTTCGAGCAGTAATATCTTGCGTCATCATCATTCCGGCGTAGGGTTTCCCACAGGTGTCGCTCAAAGGAAGAGCATAAAGAACGTGGACTCTATGGTTATGAGAAATTTCGGTCACAGTTTCTCGCCCGGCCAAAGCAGCACGATATTTCTCCTCGATAATCTGACATGTTTCTGTCGGCCATACTTCAGCAATGGTTTTGCCTTCAAGGTATTCCTTAGAAAATCCCAGTTGCTCGAGTCCAGCTCCTTCTGCCAACGTATATCGTAGTTCATGATCAAATAAGGCAACCATGCCGTTCGGGAAATTCCGTACAAGGCTACGATAGCGTTGCTCACTTTCTCGTAAGGCACGGTTCGCTTGTGCCAACTCTTCAGTGCGCTCCCGGACACGCACCTCCAGCTCATCATGGGCTTTCCGTAATGCTTCGGTTACCCTCTTCCGTTCACTGATGTCCCGAATTGCTCCAGCCATCCGTAGAGGACGCCCCTCCTCATCCCACAGAGCCTGCCCGCTACCATTGACCCAGAGATATTTCTTGCTTTTCGTACACAAGCGATATTCCACGTTATAGGGAACACCCTCCTGTAGATGTACCATCAACGCTTGCTGCACGAAATCTCGGTCCTGAGGATGAACCCGGTCGAACCAGCACCTTAATTGGTTGCCAAACTCACTTTCTTCGTATTCGAGTAACGCTTTGAACCGCGGTGAATAATACGCTGGAGTTTCTAACGCAAGAAACGGGTATTCTGTTGTGAACTTCACATCCCACAAACCATCATTTGCCCCCCGGATGGCAAGGGCAAATCGGAGTTCGCTTTCACGCAAGGCCTCTTCAGCTTGTCGTTTTTCTTCGCGCAATCGTTTTGCGTGCAATGCATGCGATATCGCTGGCCCCAGTCGCATCATTCTATCTTTGATCAAATAGTCAGAAGCCCCACGTTTCATGCACTCTACCGCGACATCTTCACTGATTGTTCCAGAAACAATAATAAAGGGAATATCGAGCCCTAATTCTTGCGTCACGGCCAATGCACGAATCGCATCGAATTGTGGTAACGAGTAGTCAGCGAGGATCAATCCAACTTCGCTGCTCAAGCTTTGTCGATACTCTTCTTCTGTCGCAACCCGTTTCCAATCCACCACCAAGCCCTCTCTTTTCAGTTCTCGCAGCATCAAGAAACAATCATCTTCTTGATCTTCCACGATCAGCACACGAAGAGTCTTGACCATGTCCTCTTCCCCGCACGGTGTCAGTAACGTCACCTTTTCCCTTTCTTCCAGAACTGAAGCTAAAGCGAGTCACTACGTTGCAGGTCCCTGTACACAATGTAGCCTAGGCACCTGCTGGGCCTCTCTTCATGTGCGGTATCGGTGTAGGCAGCAAAAACTGTAGACGAAATGGGGGTGTGGTCAGACAAGCGACCGCGAGTCTCTCATTCACTTCTGAGCACGATTGACCCGACCCAGGCCAAAAAATAGGCCTGGGTGAAAGCGCAAACTGTCAGGTAAGCAGGGAGTTCATGAGGACTGGGGATTGTCGGATAGCAAAAACAGGCGAGATCTATTCTGACGTCTTTTTTGCTCCAAGAAACGGACTCAAGAGATCGATTGGGACCGGAAACAGCGTGGTCGAGTTATTTTCCGTCGCTACCTCTGAGAGGGTTTGCAGATAGCGTAATTGCAAAGCTACTGGGTGTTGCTCAATAATGACTGCTGCCTCGGCCAAACGCTGTGCGGCCTGGAATTCACCTTCAGCGTTGATGACTTTCGCACGTCGGTCTCGTTCAGCCTCTGCCTGTCGCGCTAGCGCGCGTTGCATCTCTTGCGGCAAATCGATATGTTTTATCTCTACGAGTGCAACTTTTATTCCCCACGGATCTGTCTGCGAGTCAATGATTTCCTGCAACCTTGAATTGATCTTTTCCCGTTCCGCTAACAGTGTATCAAGCTCTTCCTGGCCACAGATGCTTCGTAGCGTCGTCTGAGCTAACTGTGATGTTGCAAAAAGATAATTTTCAACTTGGACCGTAGCTTTGTTCGGATCGATCACACGAAAATAGAGCACTGCATTTACTTTCACAGAGATATTGTCACGAGTAATCACATCTTGAGGAGGAATGTCCATTGTGATCGTTCGCATGTCCACTCTGACGAGCTGATCAATAACTGGTAAAACTATTTTAATCCCCGGACCCAGTGGCTTTGGTTGCAACCGTCCAAGCCGAAAGATCACGCCGCGCTCGTATTCTAGCAACCGTCTTATCGCACTGCCGAGGAAAAGTAAGAGTAAGATGACAATTGTTCCTATCTGACCAAAACCAAACATATGCTTCTCCTTCCTCACCGTGGTGCTTTACGTACTTGCAACAGTAAATCCTTGATACCTATCACCTCCACTTTCTGACCAACGTCGAGGTCTTCTTCACTCTCGGCATTCCAGTATTCGCCGTGCAACCATACCTTCCCCCGCGGATCTAAGCGTATCCGCACTTCACCAATTTCGCCAATAATACCCTCCACTCCCATCACTGGTCGCTGTCTCAATGCTCGTACCGCCAATGTCCCGATCGTAAACATCGCAATAGCAGAACTAACCGCGACTGCTGAAACAATACCACGATCCACGATCACTCCAGGATCAGAGGTGTCGAAGAGAAAGAGGGAACCAAGAACGAAAGCAACAATCCCCCCAAAACCAAAAATGCCAAAAGCAGGGAGAAATAACTCGGTAATGAGCAAGCCGATCCCAAAGATCAACAGTAATAGACCTGTATAATTAATCGGCAATACTTGAAACGCCGCGAACGCCAACAGTAAACAGATCCCACCAACAATTCCTGGAAAGATCATGCCCGGATGGGTAAACTCCAGATACAATCCTAAAATTCCAGCCATCATCAGGAGGTAAGCAATATTAGGATCAGCCAAGATATTGAGAATTTTGTGCTTCAGCCGCATGTCGATCTGCATCACCCGAAACGTTCCGTCTGCAGTCTGCGCCGACGTGAGATCCAAAGCGCTAGGCATATTGGCTACTTCCACTTTTCGACCATTCACTTTAGTGAGAAGATCTTGGATGTCGTTGGCGATAAGATCAATAACATGCTTGTCGAGCGCTTCAGTTTCCGTGATGGCGACGCTTTCCCGTACGGCTTTCTCCGCCCATTCCACATTTCGACCACGCCGCTGAGCGATGCTCTCACTGAATGAGGCGGTAAAGTTTTCTATCTTCTCCCGCATATCCCCTTCAATATTTTGCCCGCCCCCAGCAACAGGGTGAGCTGCCCCAATTGTTGTTCCGGGTGCCATTGCGGCAATATGCCCAGCCATCGTAATAAAAACCCCAGCTGACCCTGCACTCGCCCCACTAGGCCCAACATACACAATAACCGGCAATGGTGCCCCGAGAATGTCTTTGACAATTGACTTGGTCGAGTTTAGCAATCCGCCCGGCGTATCCAACTGGATGATCAAAGCACGCCCTCCTTCTCTGGAGGAACGCGCAATACTTTCATGGATGAAGTCGGCGACGGCCGGGTTTATCATCGTATCGAGCACGATGAGGTATACTTGTTCCGCATCACTCTCCGCATCGGCCAAGCAAACCGACTGCCAGGGAGGAAACCCACTCAGTAGGAAGAGGAAGAGCCAACACCAACGTACGAGGCTACAGCCTCCCGAGGTCTCGTAATACCGCTTGAATGTCGTTCCATACCAACCGTTTATCATTAGGATTCCGCAGGAGATATGCCGGATGTAAAGTCGGCATAAGTTTAATACCAAGGTAACTGTGCCACACACCACGCAAGCGCGAAATTGGGGTTTTTGTTTGTAACAATGTTTGGGCAGCAAATTTACCAAGCGCGATGATAATCCGCGGCTTCACGATCTCAATTTGTTTGCGGAGAAAAGGTTGGCACGCCTCAATTTCGTCCGGCTCGGGATTGCGATTTTCGGGCGGTCGGCATTTTACAACATTCGCGATGTACACATCCTCGCGACGCATTTTCATCCCTTTAGTAATAATTTCGGTTAAGAGTTGCCCAGCTCTTCCCACAAACGGTTCGCCTGAGAGATCTTCGTCACGACCTGGTCCTTCCCCGACAAACATAACTTCTGCCTGAGGATTCCCAACGCCGAAGACAATCGTTGTCCGCCCCTTATGTAACTTACAACGTCGACAATCGCCAATCTCTGCACGTAACTCCTTTAGAGTGTGGAGATTTTGCAAACTCGACGCAGAAAAAAGATCCCCGGCTCCAGCATCGCTCGACATAGCCTGCCCTTCTTGTTGGTTTATTTCTGATCTTGACGCAACGGCTGGAGATGCGGATGCCGATGGTTCTAGCGGTCGTGTTTCCGCTAGGGCAACAGATAGCGAAAACGGAGGATTGAGCGAGGGATCAGCATCTTCTCGATCCGCCATCGGTGCTACAGCCCGCTTGCTCTTTGCAATGCTATGGGGAAATCCGGTAACTCCGCTTTCTTTTAACGACTGCACATACATGTACAATGCGTTGATCACCTGCCATACAGCAGCTCGTGGGTCATCCGCTGGCATTATTGACTTGTAACTATGCAGTACGATCCAGAAGTTGCTGGATGAAAAAAACAAGACTATCGTAATATAGTGATCGATCCAGGACATCAAGCGCGGTCAAAGCTTGCTGGCCGTACGAACGGGCGATACTTTGCGCCTCTCTCATCACCCCAGACTGTCGAACTCTTTCCAAAGCCATTTGAATATCAATCGCCTCTGGAGCCGGATTTTCAAACACTCGTCGCACTTCTTCATCTCTTTGAATAGCCATCACGAGAGGAAGTGACGGATTACCTTCCTTGAGATCAATACCAATGGGCTTACCCGTCAGGTCACCATCGCCTTCAACATCAAGGAGATCATCGATAATCTGAAAGGCCATCCCTGCGCAATATCCACACGTCGCAACGCTTTCAACAACAACCTCTGACGCACCAGCCAGATAGGCCCCAACTTTTGCTCCATTGGCAAACAAAACTGCCGTTTTTCGCGAGATAATTTCTAAATAATCCTCCGGGGTGACTGAAGGATTTCGACGAAAACGGCCCTGCATCACCTCGCCCTCGGTCAATCCAATGCAGGCTTCCGTTATCCACGACACGATCTGTTCCTCAAATCGACCACACAGGGCAAAAGCGCGGCCAAACAGAAAATCCCCCGCTACTAAGGTATTCGGCAAACCAAATCGGCAGTACGCCGAGGGTTTCCCTCGTCGCAACTCCCCACCATCGATAATATCGTCGTGTAACAGCGATGCTGAATGAACCAATTCAAGTGCAGTCGCAATATCGACAATGGCAGTTGGATCTCCACCTCCGCAGGCCCGGAAGACGAGAATGGCAACCGCTGGACGAACGCGTTTCCCACCAGCACTGACAAGGTAGTGAGAGATTTCGCTCAGCAGCGGCTCGCGTGACTGAATGAGTCCAGAAATTCTCTTTTCGACTAGTTCAAGCTCAGCCGCAACTAAGAGGTGCGGAGCTGGGATATTGGGGGAAAAACGTGTGGCGTGCAAAGACACAGAAATCTCAGAGAATAACGTTACCTACAACCGGCAGTGAGTTTGCTATCCCTAATGATGCCAAAGGGAAAGAAAAGGTCAAGGTGATCAACGACGAATAATACAAGCATGCCTTTACTTGCTCTTATGCCTGTGCTTTCTTTGCTGGCGCAGTGACCGTATCAGCTTGCAGAGTAGTTATCACAACCACATAGTATCCATATGATTTTAGCCGGAAAAACAATCGTTCTTGCTGTCACTGGCGGAATTGCCGCCTATAAAGCCGCAGAAATCACTCGTCTTCTTGTCAAAGAAGGAGCGATTGTTCGGGTCGTAATGACCAGGAACGCACAGGAATTTATTACCCCCCTCACCCTACAAACGCTCTCTGGTAATCCCGTCGCAACAGAAACTTTCAGCTTAACCCAAGAATCAGAGATTGGCCACATCCATCTTGCGGATTCGGCGGATCTGATTGTCATTGCCCCCGCCTCGGCTGATATCATCGGCAAACTTGCCCACGGGATCGCCGATGATCTCCTAACAACTGTTCTCCTCGCTACCCGTGCCCCAGTACTCATCGCTCCTGCGATGAACGTTCATATGTACGCTCATCCAGCCGTCCAACAAAATCTGCGCATCCTTGGGAATCGCGGCTGTTATTTTGTCGAACCAGATGAAGGATTTCTCGCATGTGGCTACGAGGGGAAAGGACGCCTCGCCGATCCTGCGGATATCGTCGAAGAGATTCGAGCAACGCTGAGCCCGAAGGATCTCGCGGCAGAAAAGATCATTGTGACAGCTGGTCCTAATGCAGAACCGCTCGATCCAGTCCGTTTCATCACAAACCGTTCTACCGGGAAAATGGGCTTTGCGATGGCACGAGTAGCATGGCAGCGTGGCGCAGCAGTGACATTGGTAAGCGGTCCGACAACGCTGCTTCCACCTCGCGGGGTACAATTCTGTCCGGTACGGACAGCACTGGAAATGTATCAAACGGTATTCGCTCACTATGATCAAGCGACAATGGTAGTCTCTGCCGCAGCGGTCGCCGATTACCGCCCGGCTCAGGTTGCGGCACAAAAGATTAAGAAAAGAGATGGGAAGTTCGTTATCGAGATGGCCCGTAACCCTGATATCCTTGCTGAACTCGGTCGGCAAAAAGGCAGTCGCCTACTCGTTGGCTTTGCAACGGAAACGGAAGAGGTGCTTGAAAATGCGGTTCGCAAGCTCCGCAGTAAGAACCTCGATATGATTGTGGCCAATGATGTGACGCAAGCGGGAGCGGGGTTCGCGCACGATACCAATATCGTCACCTTGATCGATCGCACCGAACGGATGGAAACCTTCCCCTTGATGAGCAAAGACGACGTCGCACATACCGTATACGATCGTTTGCTTGCCTTGAGAAAAGCAGCCGCGAGCGACAGTCATAAAAATGAAATAGCACCAGGAGAGACAATAAAGTAGTTCTCCGTTTCTCCGAATTCCATCTTCGAAGTATGGGTACTCCTACCCCACCACGGCCAGTCAAACTGCTGGTTGCTTTGTTAGCGAAAGATCCTGAGCTCTTTTCTCGAGCCACTACGGCATTGGAATCTTCACACGGCACGGCTGATCTAGAGAGTGAGGTGTTCTCATGGACGCCAACCACTTACTACCAAAAGGAGATGGGAGATCATCTCTTACGGAAATTTGTGGCTTTCCCTTCCCTTATCACGCCAGAAGCAATTACTCAGATCAAACAAGAAACAAATTCCCTCGAAATTTCTTTCTCGGAAGGCGGTTCTCCAACTTCTCCTCGCCGCGTAAATCTTGACCCAGGCTACATTGACGCCACAAAGCTTGTTCTTGCCTCAACCAAGCCTCAGGCTCACCGTATTTACCTTAACGACGGCATCTATGCTGAGGTCACACTCTTGTACCACCACGGTCAGTTCCACCCATTTCTGTATACGTATGCAGATTATCGCTGGCCGGGAACACAGAAATTTCTCCACCGTGTTCGAGTCCGGTATCTTACACAACTTCGTGATCACGGATCCCGTAGAGAGTGAGGTGACAACGACAAGAGCTTTCTTATTTCTGAGGGCAAACGTTTCACTTTACCGCGATCATCGACACAAGCATGGAACGTGTAACCTTCGGCAATAAGAACAGTATCGGCTTCGCGGGTAATCCGGTACCCAAACCGCACACTCGCTCCCCTCACCTCGTCAATAGTCGTCGAAATCAACAAAAGATCATCGAATTGCGCAGGAACCCAATAGCGGCAATAGACTTCCCGTACCGGAAAGTGTAGACCTTCTCGTTCACATTCCTGGTATGGTTTGCCGAGCGTGCGGAGCAGCTCCACGCGTCCAACTTCGAACCAGGGTAGAAAAACCGAATGATGCGCCATGCCAGCTTGATCGGTTTCGGCATAACGCACCCGTACGGTATGCGTAGCACAGGGTCCGCTCACAGTGTCTGTTCTATCATCTTGATGTTCTGCAACCTATCGTAGGCTATACATCTAACTATTTCCCTTTCCAATTGGGCTTCCGCTTTTCGGCGAAAGCCTTTGGGCCTTCTTTCACATCCTCGGAGTGCATCATTTGTGAGATAGCCGGATAGGAACCACTCAGTGCTTGCGCCAAAGGTATTCCAAGTCCCATCATCGCAGCTTGTTTTGTCGCCCGTACCGATAGTGGCGCACACTCGAGGATTTCGTTCGTCCACCGTTCCACCGTTGACATTAAGTCTTTCAAAGGGACCACTTCGTTCACAATCCCGAGGTGCAACGCTTCCTGCGCGGTCATATGTCGTCCAGTGAGCATATAGCCCATAGCAATCTTCAGGGGAATCTGACGTGGCAAGCGATGAACACCGCCAGCCATCGCGGCTAACCCAACACGAGGCTCTGGCAATCCCAAGCGCGCATGGTCAGCCGCTATAATAATATCGCACGCCAACGCCATTTCAAATCCGCCGCCCAATGCAAAACCGTTTACCGCGGCGATCATCGGTTTCCAAATATCGATCCGATCTGTCAACCCACCAAAGCCACCCTTAGGGCGGGGACCAGACGGCATTCCTTGTGCAGCAGTGTATTTGAGATCGTTGCCAGCAGAAAATGCTTTCTCACCGGAGCCGGTGAGAATGATCACCCACACATTGTCGTCAGCAGTCGCATCGTCCCAAATTGCCGAAAGTTCAGCGGTGGCTGGGGGATGAATAGCATTCATCACCTCCGGACGATTCATGGTAATCGTCGCAACGTGTCCCTTTTTTTCGTAGATTGCGTACTCGTAAGCCATACCTCCTCCTTATATCTCTCCACAAAATGCTGGAGCGGTTTGGATAGTAGCGGACGAGGTCCGACAAATCAACGAAAAGAGGATTACTCCTCTAGAGGCGGGAGATTGCGGTCATTCAACGCTGCGGCAAGAATTTGAGATTCTTCTTCAAGCAGGCGTCGCACATCAGGTTCCAACAACTGACACCAGGCAACATTCTTGAGCAGCGCCAAGGGTGCCATCACGCGCTGAGAGTCTTGCGATGGAGCTGGCCGACGTAACACGGTACTAATGGTAGACAGCAACCATGGCACGCGTGCCTCTTTTGGGGATTCCAGAAAAAGGACATACTCAATCAGCGCTTCACTGCCGACCTCTTCTGTCATGAGTAAAAATGGAGTCAATTCCGCCCACAAGCTAAGCTCTCGTACGGGTAGCCCGCGACTTCGATAGTAAACACCAAGCGCGCCGTGAAGCCCAGCCCGATGGGGAGGAGTCCCTGCGGGCAACGACGAGCCCTGTCGATGCTCGAGGTACGCTTGACGCATCACTGCACGGATATTGGCAGAAGGAGGTACATTACCTACCCCCAGACGAAAAAGATTCCGAAATGCCTGGAGTATACTCACGCGGACAATCCTTTCACCCTCTCCATTTTCTACTAGTCACGTCAGTGTTCCTCTGTCGTTCCGACACTCTCCCTGCCGCTTGTATAAACGAACATGAATGGAGAGTAGTGCAGCAGAGACGATTCGTCTCGATTGATTACGTCATCGGCGGCAGGTGCAGAGTCCTATAAGAAATGCTATATATCGTGTCATCGCATGGAACATTCGTTAGCAGGACAAGTTGCCTTGATCACTGGGGCAAGTCGGGGCATTGGGAGAGCAATTGCCACGCGATTGGCACACGAGGGCGTAGCGGTAGCTCTCGCCGCCCGAACCGAGAGTGACCTGCATGCGGTGGCGGATAATTTAACAACCTCCTGCGCGCCAGTTACCGTTTTACCAACCGATGTCACTGATGACAAACAGATCGTGAGACTCACTGAGCAGACGCTGACGCAGTTCGGTCACATCGACATTCTTGTAAACAACGCTGGCAGTGCCCCTCCCCGAACCCCGACTCTCAAGGCTCGGTTGCTCGATTGGGAACGAACCCTCAGAGTCAACCTCTGGGCCGCGATGCATCTGACTCGCCTCGTGCTTCCCACGATGATTGCCCGACGAAAGGGTACAATTATTAATCTTTGTTCTGTCGCAGGATTGACAGGGAAAGCTGGAGAAGCGGCCTACGCGGCAGCAAAATTCGGCATTCGTGGTTTTAGCCAGGCACTGTTTGAGGAAGTTCGTCAATACGGCATCAAGGTGTGTGTCCTTTGTCCTGGTTATGTCGATACGACGCTTATTCCTCACAATCGTCGTATCGACCGCAATAAAATGCTTACGCCAGAGGATGTCGCGGACGCAGCATTCAATGTCATCGTTGCGTCACCACGATCATGTCCAACCGAAATCATCCTTCAGCCGCAATACGATCCATTCGGACCATAACCTCAAACATACAAGGCAGTACACCCATATGGACCTCACGAATAAAGTCGTTCTCGTCACGGGGGGAGCAAAACGCGTGGGTAAAGCTATCGTGCAAGCCTTCGCTTCCCAGGGCTGCATCATGGCAGTGCATTACCACACGTCGCAGTCAGATGCCGAGGTAACCGTTCAGGCGCTCCATGCGGCAGGGACCCGAGCGATTGCTGTCCAAGGGGATCTTTCACAAGAAGCGGATGTCGATCGAGTCATTGAGACAACCGTGAGTCACCTTGGCCGGATCCACGTTCTGGTTAATAATGCGGCCCTCTTTTATCGCACGCCTCTCGATTCACTGACGGCCGCAGATTGGCAGCGGATGATTGACGTTAACCTTACGGGAACTTTCATGTGCGCTCATAAGATCGGCCTTCGTATGCGCACCTGGGGCTGGGGTCATATTATCAATATCGCCGATGTTGCCGGACTCCGTCCGTGGGCCGATTACATTCCGTACTCTGTCTCTAAGGCCTGCGTCCTCACGCTCACACAAGGACTGGCTATGGAGCTAGCACCACAAGTGATGGTCAATGCCATCATCCCAGGACCAGTCTTATTTCAGGAGGATACCCCAATCGAAATACAGCAACGAGAAGTTGAAAAAACTCTCGTTAAACGGCTGGGAACCCCCGAGGAAGTAGCGCGGGTTGTGCTGTTTGTTGCTGAGTCGGATTACAGTACGGGTGGTGTATTCCATGTTGATGGTGGGCGGGCCTTAACGTAGTCAGCGAGGCCGAGCGACCCGCCCGAGCTCCGCGTCGTCACGTTTCAGGTTCTCTATACCGCAACACAAAAAACCACTATAGAGAGTGATACTGTTCATGCAAACTCCTGAGTGTTCGTTTCTTCCCCCATGCGTCACTTGGCGCGATATTTTTGGCAACGACAATCCAGTCGAAGTTGAAATTGGGCCTGGGAAGGGATCATTTTTTCTGGCCCTCGCACAGAGCAATTCGCAGCGAAATTTTTTTGCCGTAGAACTGGCCAAACGCCGCGCCTTTCGGCTCGCGTCTCTCATCGAGCGAGACGGGCCTTCAAATGCAGTGGTAATTCATGCCGACATGGCATGTTTGCTAGAGAGTCCATTGTGGCCAGGGGATGTCGCTGTCTATCATCTCTATTTTCCCGATCCTTGGTGGAAACGGCGGCATCACCTGCGACGCCTCTTCCGTGACAACTTCGCCGCTTCGTTGACACGTACCTTAATCCCTGGAGGGACAATTTTTCTCGCGTCAGATGTTCACGCCTACTATGTCGAAATTGTCCGACAGTTCAACGCACTCCCGGACTTAACCCAATTTCCGTGGGAGCGTGATCACGTCAACAAACGAGGAAAAGGTATTTGTACAGACTTCGAACAAAAGTATCGCGACCTCGGGCGAGCAATTTTCTACGCAAGATTCCGGAAGAGTCAGTAAGGACGAGGAGGCTTCGCTCATCTCACGAAGCAACAATCTTTTGCACACATTCTACTATTCGCCGGGCACTGATACCGAACATATCGAGAAGCTCCTCTGGTTTACCAGAGCGCGGGACCTCAGTGACAGCAAGCTTATGAACCTGGATTCCGTGCGTTGCCACCGCATTCAACACCGCATCCCCTAATCCCCCATCATAATAGTGATCCTCAACAACAAGAACGGGACCACGAGTCTCTCGTACCGCCTGCAGAAGACCATTGGCGTTGATCGGCTTTACCGAATAGGCATCAATAACGCGAATGGGAATGCCCAAGTCTTTAAGTGTTTCAGAAGCAGTTAACGCCTCGTGCACCGTAACCCCCGCGGCAACAACCGTGATCCGATCATTTTTGCTCGAGCGCAAGACTTTACTGCCACCCACAGGAAACGCGTCGTTGTTCGTATACACGACAGGCGTGGCCGGGCGAGAAGTCCGAATGTACGTCGCACCACGGAGACTCGCAGCAGTCTCCACCAAGCGCTCCGTCGACACAGCATCACACGGATACAAGACCGTCGAGTGGGGGACCGAACGCATCATTGCCAGATCTTCCAACCCCATTTGTGACGGGCCATCTTCGCCAATCGACACTCCACAGTGTGACCCAACGTACGTAATCTTCACTCCCGAAATGGCTGCCATTCGAATGTGATCAAATGCTCGCGTCAGAAACGCCGCAAACGTCGATACAAATGGAATTTTTCCGCACGCGGCTAAGCCAACTGCCGCGCCAACCATATTTTGTTCAGCAATGAAACTTTCAAAATAACGCTCAGGGTGCACGGCAGTAAACTTTTCGGCAAACGTCGAGTTCTTTGTATCACCATCAAGAGCGACCACACGAGGGTTGACCGTGCCTAGCTTGGCCAAGGCGGTTCCGTATGCTGCACGAGTGGCCACTTTTTCCCCAAGCTGATAGTTCGGAGCCGGAAAAGTTACGGGTGCCAGAACTTCAGACCGCTGGGCAGAACGCTCTGGCGGTTGCGCAACATGAACAGCAGGGACAGTACCGCTCACTGGCAACTCGCTTAGTGCGCTATTCAGCTCGTCCCCTTTCTTGAGGGGTTTCCCATGCCATCCGTCCTTATCTTCAAGGAACGAAACCCCTTTGCCCTTGACGGTACGGGCAACGATCATCGTCGGCTGGTCGTTCACTGTTTGTGCATTATCGAGCGCAGCAACAATTGCCGCCATATCGTGACCATCAACTGTTATCGTGTGCCACCCAAAAGCGGAAAAGCGTTTCTGATACACACCAATATCGTGGTCATACATTGTCCGCTGACTTTGCCCTAGCCCATTAACATCGATAATACCAACCAGGTTATCGAGATGATAATGCGCAGCTAACGCTGCAGCTTCCCAGACACTGCCTTCGGCAATCTCCCCATCACCTAACAGGACGTAGACCCGATAGTCACTTTTTTCAAGATACTTCCCATTTAGCGCCATCCCGACACCGACAGAAAGGCCTTGACCTAACGATCCCGTAGCAGCACCAACCCAAGGGAGACGAGGGGTTGGATGTCCCTCTAGGTCACTATCAATTTTTCGCAGGGAATCTAAATCTCCCACAGGAAGGGCACCAGCTTCCGCTAATGCCGCATACAGCACGGGTGCGGCGTGCCCCTTCGAAAGGATAAAACGATCGTTATTCGGGTGTGTAGCATCCGTTGGGTCAAAGCGCATTGCATGAAAAAAGACCGCCGACACGAGATCTGCCGCCGACAAACAGGATGTCGGGTGTCCAGACCCAGCTTCTGACGTTGATCTGAGCGAGTGAATGCGCAACTTGCGCGCGATCAATTGCAACGTTGTAAGATCCTCTTTTGCAGCCACAGCGTACAGCTCCTCTGATCTAAAACGTAGGGGCACGGTATACCGTGCCCCTACAATTAAGCTCCCCACCCAGGTCAGGGAGATCCTCGTTTTTCTTCTTCTCTACGAATGCGCCGCGCTCGGATTGCGTAAGCCGCAAAACTCTTCATAATCAATCAGCTCAGTAATTTTCGGATGATCACTACAAACGAGACAATTCGGATCACGCCGGAGCTTCAGCACTCGGACCTCAGAACTGAGCGTATCAAAATGTGCCATACGTCCAATAAGAGGCTTCCCTGCCCCTAAAATCAACTTCATGGCTTCAAGAGCCTGCACGCAGCCGACAAGACCAGGAAGAACTCCCAGCACTCCAGCCTCAGCACAGCTCGGAGCCGCCCCTGGCGGTGGCGGTTCTGGAAATAGGCACCGGTAGCAGGGACCACGGTCTGGATAAAAAACGGTAGCCTGCCCCTCAAACTGAAAAATTGAGCCATCCACCAGCGGTTTTTTGGCCATCACACAAGCATCGTTAATCAGATAGCGTGTGGGAAAATTGTCACAACCATTAATGACAATATCAAAGTCCTTGATAATCCGCATAACATTCTCAGATGACAAGCGTTCGTTAAAAGGAATGACTTTGACATCAGGATTGAGGGCAGTGAGGGTCTTCTGTGCAGACTCTACTTTTGGCATTCCCACTCGATCGTTAGTGTGAAGAATCTGTCGTTGCAGATTACTCATATCCACGACATCATTATCGATAAGACCAATTGTCCCAACTCCTGCTGCTGCAAGATAAAAGGCAACTGGCGACCCTAAGCCACCGGCTCCCACACACAGCACTTTCGCCTCCAGGAGTTTTGCTTGCCCTTTCTCTCCCACTTCAGGCAAGGTGAAATGCCGAGCGTAACGGGTAATCTGCTCTTGCGAGAATTGCCGGTCAGCCACCCATTTGTGCCCTGCGTTTTTCCAAGCGGTGTATCCCCCCGACATGGAAACAACATTTTCGTACCCCATCTCCTTCAGAGTACGCGCCGCAATTAAAGAGCGCACCCCACCAGCACAGTACGCGATAATCGGCGCACTTTTATCAGCAACGGATTCTTCAATACGAATTTCCAGAAACCCCCGCGGCAGCGAGATCGCTCCTTCGAGGTGCCCTTCGCGGTATTCCTCCCGCTCACGAACATCAAGCAGAGTCCAGTTTTCCCCGCGTTCCAAGCGGTTTTTGACCTCATCAATCGAAACTTCCGGAACCGCTTGTCGAGCTTCTTCCATGAGCTGCTTATATGTTTTAGCCATAGGTCCTCTCCGCCAAATCTGTGGTTGAAATGGGCTACAAGCGTCGCAGCCTTTACGATTCTAATACTTTACGATCAGCTTCCTGATAACTTTCGAGCATCTGCACCATGAGGGAATCTCGCCCGCCTTCTGCCAAAGTTCGGGACCGCCCCATCAACACTTCTTTGGTCTCGATAAAATCTACGCGAGAAAATCCCCAAATCCGCGGATGCACATAAGTGTCCATGCGAATCGCATCACATGGGCAGGCCTCAACACACATTCCACAGTAAATGCATCGCAACGTATCGATTTCGTAGCGTAACGGAAATTTTTCGACGGTGGGGTCAGGGTGTTCCCCAGCTTCGATATGAATACAGTTTGCAGGACATGCTGTCGCACACAAGAAACAAGCTGTGCACCGGACCGATCCGTCCTCTTTAAGTGTCAGGCGGTGACTGCCGCGATAGGTATCCGGATAGCGTTTTCGCTCCTCCGGATATTGCGTGGTGTACGCAGCTTTGGTTTCTTCCGCCAATCCAAGAGCATGTAAAAGATGGAGAAACAGATTGCGAAAAAAATGGAACATCGTCACCGTGAGTCCGCGAACGACTTCCGGGATGTACAGACGCTCCCCTAAGGTCATTTCTTCTTTACGTCTCATATTGTGTTATCTGTGTCCCTGTAAGCTCTCCTGGCCCCTCACTATATGGGGCCAACTTTCTTTGTCAAGGCAGTTTAGTGTAGGCGTGTCTTCTGGCCACCACTACCTCCGTCTCCTCCTCTTGGTTCACTTAATTTAAAGTCCAGCATATCCTGAAGCCTCTCAGCTCGTTCTCGTAAGGTGAGCGCTTCTAACAGGCCTTGTTTTTCAATCGGCATGAAATCTAAATGAAAAGAAAAGAAATTTACGAGAAAGTCATCCTCAACCGCTGGATCAGCGAGCAACTGCTGCACGTTCTCATTGTTCCGCAGATACCGCTCCAAGACGTACCGCAAGTCTCGACGCAGTTCTGGAGAAAGAGATTCTTTCACGCTGGGTTGCCAATCAACTCTCGCTTCTCGATAACTTTTCGTGCTCACCTCTTCCGTAATACGATACACACGGACGCCCTGAAGAAGGATATTGAAGCGACCATCTGGGAGCGGGGCGACCCGCATCATCTCCCCGACACAACCAACCGGGAAAATATCGGGATTTCCTTCGTAGTTCTCTTGCCAATTCCCCCGTAAAAGAGCCATCCCTATTAACGCCGGACTCTGGGTTTGTGCGTCTCGTACCATTTGTCGATAGCGGGACTCAAAGATATGTAACGGCAACATAACCTGTGGAAACAGGACAACATTAGGAAGGGGGAAGACCGGGATAATAGATGGCAATTCTCCCATGTGCACCTCACACTAAGCCTAATTCTTGTTGCAATTGCTTGACAGACGGACGGCGCTTCACTCGCTCACTCCACGCCAGCACATTGACCAACCGGGACGGCACTTCAACGCCAAGTTTTGGCAGCTGTAGCAAACGAGGAACAAACGCTAAATCAGCGAGCGAGAACGTACCACTCATATACTCCTTCCCTTCCAGGTGGTGTTCGAGAAACTCAAGCACCCGGATAAGGTCGGACTGATAGCGTTGGACACGGTCTTGGTCAATTTGCTCAGCCGGCTTGCGTAACTCGGCAGCGAGCACCCCACCCTGCGCAGTAAAAGAGTTATCTGCGAAATCCTCGAGCATGCGCACGCGGGCCTTCGCTCCAGATTGTTCCGGCATCAGGAGCGGATGTGGATACTCGTCCTCTAAATATTCATTAATAATTGTTGAATCGTAAATGACTTCCTCTTCGTCGACCAGCACTGGCACCCGGCCATAGGGGTTAAGTCGCAACAGCTCAGGCGACTTTTGCTCATTCTTCATCAAGTCAACAAAGATTTTTTCATAGGAAAGATCTTTTTCCGCCAAGACCAAGCGCACCTTTTGGCAATACGGGCTCTGGGGAAAATCATAGAGCTTCATCATTAAGTTTCTCCTCGTTTACTAGCCTCGGCAGTGTAGAAGAAAAGCGAGCAACTCGCAACGCAAAAAACGCCCGAACACGGTCGTAATTTCCCTCGTTACAAAAATTTGCCACACTCTACTATTATGCCTAACACTCCCTTACCGTTACAGTCACGACTCGCTGGGCTCGAGGTCGGAGATGGAGCCGCGGTTCGAGTAATGGCTGTGCTTAACGTCAGTCCCGAGTCCTTCTACCAAGGTTCAGTCCAACAAGATCCTCAACACCTCGTTAAGGTGGCGTTGGACATGGCCAATGCAGGAGCAGATATCATTGACGTTGGGGCCATGTCCACAGCTCCGTACTTAAAAACGATGATCTCAGAAGACGAAGAAACTGCACGACTCACACGGGCAATCGCTGCAATCGCTCCCCATATTTCCATACCAATCTCCGCTGATACCAAACGGGCACAACCTGCACGAGCCGCAATTGCCGCCGGAGCCCGCATTATTAACGATGTGGGCGGTCTGAAGTCTGACCCGCATATGGCAGAGGAAATTGCGAAGGCTGGGGTTGGGGTAGTCATCATGGCAAGCGAGAACAGTCCGCAACACGGCTCGCCATTGTCACGTACCCGGGCGGCGTTGGAGGCAAGCCTCCATATTGCTACCCGTGCAGGCATCCCACATCAGCACATTGTTCTCGACCCCGGTATCGGGTTCTTTCGTCAGCCAGAAATTCTGTGGTACGAGTGGGATTGCGTCATCTTGCGCGAACTCGCGCGTTTGCGAGACCTCGGGTTTCCGCTCTTAGTAGGAGCCTCGCGGAAATCCTTTATTGGCAAGATTCTTGATCAGCCGAATGCAGCCGATCGTCTCATCGGGTCACTCACGTGTGCAGCTATTGCGGTGTACAATGGCGCACATATTATCCGTGCACACGATGTGAAAGAAACGGTTGAAGCCGTACGTATGGCAGAACGGCTGCGGCCATATTTCGGAGCCTAAGAAACGCAGCATAGCAAAAACGTAGCGAGTAAAACACAAAAAAATTGCTACAAGCGGAGTGTTTTCTCTTTACGTTTTCGTCTTCAGCATTAACCGCCCCAGCTCTTCTGGGGTATCAACTACAAACTCGGGTGGCTGAGCCAGTACTGCCTGTGCATCAAAACCCCAGGTCACACCGCAGGTTGGTACTCCAGCAGCCTGACCTGTCTCAATATCCACACGAGAATCCCCCACCAGTAGCGTTTCCGCCAACGGGATACCAGTGTGCTGTTGGAGATATCTCACCCCTTGTGGGTGCGGTTTTCTCACCGCTAACGTGTCCCCACCGACGATGGCAGCAAAGAACTCCGCAAAGCTTAAACCTGCCAGAATCGTCCGACTCACTGCCACTGGCTTATTGGTGAGGACCGACAGCGTAATTCCGTTCTCTCGGGCCTCCGTCAGGATAGGAACAATGCCGGGATAGGGTCGAGTCCGTTCAAGTAAATGGATCTGGTAATACTCCATGAAAAGAGTAACCCCTTGCGACACTAGGTCAGTATGAGATGGCCCGAGGGCCCGCTCGACTAACACCCGCGCGCCGTTCCCCACATAACTCGTCACTTGTTCAAGGGATAACTGCGACAGGCCCAAGGCTGCTAACATGGCGTTGGTCGCTACGGCAAGATCTTCCTTCGTATCCACTAAGGTTCCATCAAGATCAAAAATAACGTGCGCAAATCGTGGCATACACAACTAAAAGGGCATGGAGGGTATCCATGCCCAGTCAAATTTACTGAGAGGCGACTGTTCGCAGTCTGAGCAATGAGGGCAGTACCGCTTACTCGTCTGTTGCAAAGGACGATCCACAGCCACAGGTGCGAGCCGCGTTTGGGTTTATGAACTTGAACCCAGCACCGTGCAGACCATTTACATAGTCAATGACAGTCCCATACACATATTGCTGACTAATGGGATCAAGGAACAATTTCACTCCATCTTGCTCGATGACGGTATCATCTTCTCGCGCGCTCTCGTCGAGACCCAAGTTGTACTGAAATCCTGAGCAACCACCGCCGACGATGGAAACACGCAAGCCACCATCCTTGAGTCCTTCACGGGTTATCACTTCTTTCACTTTTTCTACCGCAACATCGGTCAAGAGCAGTGCCACACCTTCTGGAACTTTAATTGAGATTTCTTCTTCGTGCATTTCGTACGCCATGAGGTCCTCCTAAAAGCAAAAGCCACCCCTTTTAGAGATAAGGTTTCACCTCTCCCGAGTCAATCCCTTTTTCCGGTTGGTGTCTTCATGGTACATCGCAACTGATGAAGTTGGAACAACAGATCCGTCTCCAAGCAACCAATCTGGGGTTTACCTTCTGTGGTTTCGCGCGACTCGCGCCTCTGCCCAGAGAACGGTTTTTTACCGAGTGGCTTGAGCGGGGCTACGCTGGCTCAATGTCCTATCTCGCCCGTGAACCACAACGACGCCTCGACCCGCGTATTCCATTCCCGCAAGCGCGCAGCATTATTAGCCTCGGTTATCCGTACACACCACCACCCATTCCTGACTGCGACTGGCAACGAGAATTGCGTGGGAGAATTGCCGCGTATGCCGCCGGAGTCGATTACCACGACATCATTCAGGGCAAGCTGCTAACTCTGATCGCGTTCCTCAACGATCAACACCCCAATCTCTGGGCGCGTCCGTATGTGGATACTGGACCGCTCTTGGAGCGCGAATGGGCACAGCGCGCCGGCCTTGGTTGGTTCGGCAAAAATACCATGCTGCTCCACAAAGGAACGGGGTCGTGGTTTTTCCTGGCGGAAATACTCGTCAGTTGCAAGCTCGATGGCGAAGAGCACAGTGGCGCGTATTGTGGGAAATGCACCCGTTGTCTCACTGGGTGTCCAACTGGTGCACTTGCGGACGGCTATATCCTCAAATCACCATTGTGTATCTCGTATCTCACCATAGAACACCGTGGTCCGATTCCTCACGAGTTACGCCCCAAATTAGGAAACTGGATTTTCGGTTGTGATGTGTGTCAAGAGGTCTGCCCCTGGAACATAAAATTTGCTCCCCAGCCTGACACTATCAACGAAGAGTTATATCCGTCTCTTACTGTCTTAATGACACTAGATGAGGCCGGGTTCCGTGCTCGTTTTAAACACAGTGCGATTCGCCGGACGAAACGTCGCGGTCTGTTGCGTAATGTCGCCATTGCTTTGGGCAACAGCGGGAATCCGGACGCCATCCCGGTCCTCCGCAACGCACTCCAAGATCCGGAATCATTAGTGCGAAGTCATGCTGCCTGGGCCTTGGGACAATTCGCAGAGCCATCAGTACGAGACGCCTTACAACATCATCTTGCGCGAGAGGCGGATGCCGAGGTACGAGCGGAAATCATCCTGGCCCTGGAACAACGAATAATCTGAGGTATTTAGTACGCAGCGGTTACCCTCACTATTTTCCGGATTTGGGAGCTTCTTATATGAAGAGATCGGCTGTCACACCAAAACGTTCTGCTAGCTTTTTTGCTTGGGCTTTACTAATAGCCCGCTTGCCATTTAGTACCTCAGAGGTGATACCTTTCGAGCCGAATAACGACCATATGTCTTTAGGCTTAAGTCTGTGCTCCTCCATAAGGAACTTCAGGGTTGCAAGAGGAGAACCCTCATCGATTGGGTAGTGCTCTTCCTCGTACTGTTCAACCAACACTCCCAACAAATCAAGTAGGCGGATCTCTTCCACAGAAAGAGCACCCTCGTCTTTGTCCATCAGGAAGTGGACCTGTGCCAAAATCCGCTCATATTCCTCCTCAGTTTGAATCTTCACAGGAACCGTCTTTTTCAGCAAACGCACATACTTTGCCTCATCAAAGACGCTTGCTGCCTTCTTCATCATTTCCATTGCTCCTTGTCATATTCGGCGTGGGTCAAGATTGCCAGGACAAACACCTGCTGGGTGCGGTAGCTAATCCGAGCAATCAGCCGGTACTTGTTGCCCCCAATGTTGAACACCGTCCGTCGTCCGACGAGGTCGGCATGGGGAAAGACCTTTTGCACCTCAACCAGTGAGTGCCAGCGTGCGCGCTTGGTAATTCGATACCATTGTTCCAAGCTGGTTTTCGCGTCAGAGTGCTTGGCGACAAATGTTCGAATTGTGCGCTGACTAATCACTCGCATTAACGTCAAGTTCTCATAACGAGAACTTCGTGTCAAGAGGAAGTAGATACCCACGGGCTTACGCCCGTGGCACTTCCTCAGAACCCGAAAGTGAGTTGCACTTGCCCTCTATCTACCTTTTCTTGAAATTCCACGTACCGCTTAATCACGTCTTCATTGATACCGA
>JBFWXH010000067.1:0-42304 GCA_050187625.1 Binatia bacterium | reverse complement strand
CCAAACACAAACGCGGGCCCAAGAAGCCACCGCCCAACAAGCTGAGTGGCAAGGGGCAGACACATGTATCGACCGCGCGGATTCTGGCGATGCGCAGGTAATCAACAGACCTTTACAGGGATGGCCGCTGTAGCTGCACCGAACTCTGGTTCCACTACTCCTGAACGCGAACGATCGCGCTGCCACACTCAACACCGATTATGCATGGATGTGGCTGAAATCGATTACCAAGACGGTATGGAAGCTTTCAATAAATTTAACAAGTACTTCGCCGAGTGGGCCACTGATGTCAGCGTGTGTCTGGACGACCTCAACGACTGCCTTGACGACGTGGTTGCAACAAGCGTATCGAGTAACACGGGAGTAGCGGTAGGTGGCTCCAACGTTGCCGCTCCACCAAAATCCTCGCCTAAGAAAAGCTCATTCTTGTCTACACGCAGTGGTTTAAAAATTGCGCGGTAGAGCTTGAGACAAATGCTGTAACGAAAGAGCTGTGTAGCTTCCTCGATGCCAATGAGCGAACAGTATTGTCTCACTGAAAGTGTGGCTCTTGCGTAAGCGACGCGATGTCTGATCGATGGCGTAGGAAAGGTACCCAAACCTCTCTGCGCAGGGAAGACAGAGGGGTTTGAGTCAAAGCAGCAATTGTGAAGAGAAAACACTGCTCTGAAACTCCAGCACCCTGCCGTCTCTTTTAGAGACGGCCTTGTTGCCGCGCCCGCTCATTGCTCGTTATCTCCGACTCGAACCATATGCTGTTGACATCAATGCTGGTGATTTTCTCTGCAGTCCAGAGGGCTGTTGGGGGTCCTGGAACCGCAGGTCCCGCGAGAGCCGCTGATAAGTCAGAAAGTGAGATGACGCTGAAGGGGAAAGTCATCTGCGTCGACTGTGACGCGGCGGATGAAGGACGTGCACCTGGTTGGCACGCAGCGTAAGTCCAAAACGTTAGATCTGATCACAGTCGAAGAATACAAGCCGTACGTCGGCGCGAAGCAATAAGAAGGGTTGCTTCGTCGTCCCCTCCTATTCACAAACACACTGTTCACTCCATATCAGCCACGAAGCTTAGTCGAAAAAATCGCATTCGACACGACCTCCCCTAGACAAGGCTCTAGCGTCGATGACAATCAAGTATGTGCGTGGCGCGTTTGAACTTTTTCAGTAGTCTGGAACCACCGCCACAGTGCTATTTAAGAAGAATAGGGAGAGACATTATGGAGACAACGCTCATCACCAAAGCCGTTCAATTAGCGCTTGAAGCGCGAAAACGTGCGTATGTCCCCTATTCCCGTTTTCGCATGGGTGCAGCAGTAGGAACCGAAACTGGGGTACTGATTCCTGGCAGCCTCGTAGCAAATGTCTTTCTTGGGCTAGCCATGGGCGCTGAACGCGTTGCCTTGTTTTCAACGGTTGCCCAGGGAGCTGGGCAACCGATACTGTTGGTTCTCGTCTCCGCTCGTACAGATGGGCGCCTAACATTTCCATGTGGAGCGTGTTTACAGGTCGCGCAAGAACTCGGAGGACCTGATTTGCAAATTGTCGCTCGTGACCTCGATGGTCAGCAAGAGGTTGCGACAATCAAGGACCTCGCCTTACGTTTGCCCTATAAGGATAATACATGAGTCGTCGCCTATCAGGTGCCAAATATATGTTCCAAGAAACGGCACGAACAATGCCATTATCGCTCTAACGACCAGATTCTTTCCTGGTGCTTCATACGAAGACAAGAAGGATCCTACATCATTTTTTTGTCCCGAACATGGGATACGCTGTTGGGTTGCGTCTGACTATGTGTAGCTTGCCTTTCATTCAAAAATCGTAGTACATTTCCTCGACAGTCGCTCTCCAGAAGTCGTGTGTTTGAAGAACGAATGCCTCGGTTCTGACTACCTTCTGCTGACCCGACTTGCCACGCCGGCGACTGTGGTAGGGGGACACGGATCATGGGTTCTACGAAGGTAACAACATGCAGTCAGTCGACGATCGACGTCATGCTGTCTGGCGGCGGAACGATGGGCGCTTTGATCCGGGCTTTTGACTGGTCTTCTTCGCCGTTGGGGCCGGTGAGCCAGTGGCCATCCAGTCTGCGCACGGCAGTGAATCTGTGTCTCAACTCGCATTTTCCCATCGTCATTTTTTGGGGGCCAGAGTTGCGGATGCTCTATAATGACGCGTATATGCGGATTCTGGCCGACAAACATCCGGCCTCGCTCGGGCAGGCCGCCGAGAATGTGTGGCCCGAGATTTGGTCTATTGTCGGCCCTATGTTGCAGCAGGTGTTGGCCACTAGGCAAGCAACGTGGGTAGAAGACTTTTTACTGGTCACACAACGCCACGGTTACCCCGAGGAGAGCTACTTCACCTTTTCTTATAGTCCGATTGCTGACGACACCGGCAGAGTCGGCGGCGTTTTTTGCCCCGTGACGGAAACCACTGTGCGCAAGCAGGTCGAGAAGGCATTACGGGAACGAGAAGCGCGACTCCGCACGCTGATTAATCTGGCGCCCGAGATGATCTGGGAAGCGGCGCCCGATGGCACGATGACGACTGTGAGTGAACACTGGATCAACTATACCGGCCTCAACGCTGAGCAACTTGCGCGAGACTGGCCTCAGCTTGTTCTCCATCCTGAGGATTATGGAAGATGTGTGAAAGCGTGGCACCAGGCACTGGCGCAGGGGACGCCATATGAGATTGAAGCACGTAATCGTCGTGCTGATGGGGTGTACCGTTGGTTTCTGACCCGAGCACGACCATTCAGGGATGCCAATGGCACGATCACGGGGTGGTATGGCACCACGACGGATATTCATGCGCACAGGGAAACCGAAGAAGCGTTGCGCCGAGCGCGGGACGAAATGGAGCTCCGTGTGCAAGAACGTACCAGAGAATTGATACAGACCAATGAGACTCTCCGAAAAGAAATCGATCAGCGCAAACAGACCGAACGACAACTCCAGCAGTCCCATGAACGCCTCCATACGATTTTGCAAAGCATCACCTCAGGGTTTTATGCTCTGGACCGCCAGTGGCGGTTTACCTACGTGAATGCGCAAGCTGAGCCGCTGGTACGGAAAAGCCCCGATGAGCTACTGGGCAAAAACGTGTGGGAAGAGTTTCCCGAAGCGGTAGAGTCAATCGTGTACTCGGAATATCACCGTGCGGTCCGCGAACAGGTGGCCGTGAAATTTGCGTTTTTCTATCCGCCTTTCGAGGTGTGGTTTGAAGTGCACGCGTACCCTTCACCTGACGGTCTGTCTGTCTATTTCCATGACATTACTGACCGCAAGCGGACCGAAGAAAAGCTCCAGCAAAGCGAACGCTTGGCCGCTATTGGCACGACGGTCGCTAAACTCAGCCACGAGATCGGTAATCCGTTGAACGGGATGGTTACTACCATTCAACTGTTGGAACGTACGCTCGCGCAGCACCTGTCTCCGGACCCCATGATCATGGACAGCGTGCAAGACCTCAAGCACGAAACGAACCGCTTGCGTGGGCTGTTGGAGGAGTTCCGCGCTTTTGCCCGACCGCAAGATTTCGCGCTCTCCGCTACTAACATTGCTCCGGTAATCAAAGAGATTGTGCGTCGCGTGACGCCAAGCTATCTGGAGGTTGGGGTGAATGTCGAGTCGGTGTTGCCTCCTGACCTCCCGTTGGTAATGATCAACCGGGATAAATTTTCGCAGATTGTGTTAAATTTGTGTAAGAACGCAGTGGAAGCGATGCCCCAGGGGGGGACCTTGACCGTCTCAGCTAAGGGCGACGAAGCTGCCGTGTGCCTGGACATTCAGGACAACGGACAGGGTATTCCGGCGGGCGTTAACATCTTCGAGCCGTTCGTGACCACCAAACCGGAGGGGACTGGGCTGGGGCTCGCAATCGTGAAACAACTCGTCGAGGCGCATGGCGGGACGATCACGTACCTGAGCTCGCCAAATCAAGGAACGACTTTTACGGTGCAACTGCCAGTAGCATTGATGCAAGATGCTCAGGAAAGCGGGTGCGCAATGGACATGGCGAAGGCGTAAAGCGTGAGTCTCTTGCATAACTTCCATCGGGCGAGCGAGAAGGACAGCGCCTGACCCCTCCTCGACTGATCTAGGACATCATTCCTCTCTCTGTCCCTATAAGCCTGTGACCTTGTCCTAGTTACCACTGCCTGTCCCAATTTTGCGGCACAACAGCAGAACCGTCCCTTTTGTGGGACAAATAGCTGTATTGACTACAGCTATTTGTGCGGCCTTTCCTCACTCATAGACTGTTTTTTTTCGCGGCTTCGTAGGGCTGATAAGTTTTTCTGTACAAATTTTTTCTTCCTTGTCGCTCCTGCTCACGAGCGCAGCATGAACAATGACTCGCCTAACCGACCAGTTCTTTTTGTCGCGTCTTCAAACCCAAGACAACGGTTCCGGAGCCACCCTCGAACCCAGGGCAAATTCCATGCCGTAAAAGATACAAAAAAAGCATTACGGTTGTGTCAGTTATCAAACACTTTGGCTAAAGCCCGTCTCTTTTTGCGACAGTCCTCGCCGGTGTGCTTTCGCCAGTACCAAGGACATAAAACACGGGTAAAGAGCACTACACCGTCTCGAGAAACTGTGATCAACCGGGACTGTCAGTGATCCCATTTCCCCCACTGCACAGTCTTATGCAGCAATACCATGAGTCACTCGTTAGAGGACCGACCTGGACCGTGACTGTGCGGCCACGAGCACTATTCCCGAGGAAACAACAGCCCTCGCGTCGGTTATGTATGACAGTTGTCGAGAAAGATCTCCGCTTCAATGACGCACCGACGGTGGAAACCGAGTCGACCCGCGGCATGCTGTACGTTTTGATCGCCCAGCGTGGGTCAGCGTGGGCAACTGAAGCTGCCCCTGTGACAACCAATGCTCTCGACCGAGCTCTGCAAGAGCAAATTTACGAAGAGTTACAGCGCATCGAAGAAAGCCTACCGATCCCCGACGACAGCGAGATTGTTGATATGGGAACGTTTAATGTCGCGAACGGCACTTTCACTGGCAAAACCTCGCGGCAAGATGTCCAAATTATTGGAGGGAAACCGAAGACTATTACGACCCGTGCGTCCGACACTATCGATGCCGTCAACGTACAATTACGCTTCAATTTTCAAGCACGAGGTCTCGCTCTGCTCCGGGTGTTTACCAATGGTGTGCCGACTGTCGTGCCAACCGGTGGGAACTCGGTCACCATCGATCTTGGCAAAGCCCAGGAGATCGCCTGGCGGATCGAAACCAATCTGTTTCGTGTACAAAACGAGTGTGTACTACGACACAGTCTTTGGGACCTTCGTGGCAAAGGAAGTCAGCACCCTCGAGAGCCCAGGCTCAGCTGACGCATGTAGTTCTGGTCCGTTGGAAGTCTTTGACGATTTTGGTAACTCCAGTGGGGGCCAGGGCAACTCTGGTGGGGACCGAGACAACACCGGAGGGAATCAGGCTCCCTCGGGAGGCGTTTTTACCTTCTCGGCGACACTGGCGCAGTAAACACTTGCCTCTCATGGTACCGGGCGGGAGAAAGGTTTCTCCCGCCCGGCCTTGCAATCTCTACCTGTGTTTTCGACACTACAACCGTACTATGAATTGTCCCAATCTCTATCTTTGGGTGCCTCCTTCCTCGGGAAACCGACCAGATTCGTCTTCTGGGTCGCTGGGCTGTTGAGAGTCGTCGGCAACAGGCTCTTGTCCCGTCACGATGAGCTGCGTGACTGGCCATGAGGAGTCCTCGACAACCTCCACCCCGATAGGCATTGTTTCGATGGCCGCGTACTTGACACCGTCGGGGAGCGGACCGTCGTGGTGGGCCGTGCAGCCGGCCTGGATCATCTGCCCTGGGCGCTTATGCACGCCAAGGTCGACATATCCACATTCAAATCGTGTGGTGTTGCGCTGGATGAGATCCAGCGGATGATCAGCGTACCGAGTCATACGATCCCACACGCGGTTGATGTCAAGCGTACTCTGAGTGCGTCGTGACAGCTGATACGTCGGCCAGTCTACGTCAAAACCGACTGGTTCACCGCTGTTGGAGAACCACACGGCAATTTTTGATCCGGGGCCAGCGACGTACGTCCCTCGCACTTCACGACCGAAAAGGGCGATGTTAGCCACTACTTCGCTTGTGAACTGTTGATCCTTCTCCGAGGCACTTCCCTCGCGCAGGTATTTCGTACCGAGAAAAACTAGCGAGTCGCTGACGGGGAGGGAGACGAGCGAAGCGAGTTGTTCGGTGATGAACTTACGGCCCAGCATCTCCAGTTTCTTCATGTCGAGTTGACCGAAGCGCGCGGCCTCCTCAATCTCTGTGGGGTCGTCAATGTTGCCGCGATAGAGAAACCGCGAGCCGTCACCGACCACCTGCAAATACCAGGAGCCATCTGTCGCCAGCATAGTTGTTGACCGCTTTGAGATCTGTGGTTCCTGAGGATCACGAGCATGGATACGCCGATCCGGGCTGGCATCAAGCATCTTCATGAGTCGGGCGAGCTGTTCGTCTCTGCCACCTTTCGGCGGGACCGCCTCAAGAAGGGGGATCGACCGTCCGCCAAGAGCCCCACGCAGTGAGGTTTCTGTTACGTTTGCACGATAGGGTGATCCTTCAGCATGAACAGTACTAGGGATACTTGGTAATATAACCGCGCATGTGAACAATCCAATTGTGATCATCTGTAAAGGCGTTTTCACGATGTACTTCCTCCAATAAATAGGTTGGGGTGAATAATCTAAAAAAGGTGTTTAGTTGTCGCTGATCCAGGAGGCGCAGATCCGATTCATGTTGTTGTCCCGGAGGCGAGGGAACGAACTGAGATTCTGCCAAGTCATGTAGTCGCGGCGTACCTGACACTCTCCCAAGCTGCCAGAGGAAGAGGCGTAGATTGCAACGTCCTGGTCGGACCACCAATCGCTATTCCCGTCGAACCAGGCCCACTTCACGCTCTTGCCACTCTGGAGATCATCGGCGTAGTCTTCTCCCGTCTCATCTGTAGTCCAGCCATCGTAGACTTTATCGTGACTGCCGGTGGCCAGTTGCATACCACCCTTGAAGACCTGGTCCCAGCGATTGTAAGAGTTATTGTCAATCCATAGGGTTTCGCAGGCATACTGCGAGAAGATACGTACGCCATCCGCGTTATCACCAAACCGCCAATCGCCGGAGCGGGCATTCTGACCTATGCCCCAGAGCGTGAGGGTCGCGTTAATTGGATCGCCCTGCGCCCCGCCGTGGGTGGAGACATAGAATAAATCGACAGCATCGACGCCACCCGCATTGACAGAACCATCATTAGAGGTGAACCCCGATCCGGTTCCCGTAAGGTTGTAATAGAAAAGCTTGGTGTCGGTGTCATCCAGTTCGTTGTTGAAGCCACTGCAGCGGTCATACATATAGGGGAGTGTGTTTTGCCAACCGAACTGAAAGCTCCTCTGGCAGCGGGTACCGAACTCACCGGCCTCTGCGTGGGCCGACGCGAGGAGACAGATTGCTGTGACGATTGCGGCACGAAGCAGTGCCACGCGGAAGGGATGGTAAAAGAATACGGTTATCGCTTTCATTGTCAGTTCCTTTCTTATAAACATCTGGGTTCTTCTCTGGTGGATGCCAGGTCTGTCCTTCTCACTGCCCGTGCGAAGCCGAAGAACCCAGTGGTCGTTGCTTTGCCTGAGCGGTAGGAAGTTAAGTATACTCGCGATACGTTCTGTTAGATTATGTGATCAGTCCTCCTTTCTGCGTGGGTCCCGATAGAGCCCTGGAACGCTATGCAATTACTCATCAGGCGTGACTTTTTGAGGAACAATGTGACTGTGATGGGAGTGAGAAAGAAAAAAAGAGCAAGGCGTGAGTAGAAACGACGCCCTTGAGATTTGGACCTATCACTCTGAGTACGCAGTCTTGTCGGCGTTCTGAGACGAGTACAGAATAGAGCTGCGACGAGTAATATGAACTGGAAGTTATATTTTACTACCCCCAAGCTTCTGTTGCTTGAGGCACTACTCCTGGAGGAGAAGTTTTAGGGGGGCGTATGTTTGCATCCTCTCCCACTGGCAGGAGAGGATGGTCGGGTGTTAAAATTGCCAGTCGACCGGGGTCCGGGGAGTGGGCGTGAAGGAGCAGAAAAGACCGGTCTTGATGGTCGTAGCCAGATAGAGTTCCAAAGTCGGGCTGTGCTGCGCGATCTTTGCCAGGGCAGCTTTGATCCCTTTAGCGACGTTGATCCGCGCCCGTTCGAGGTGGGAAGCTGCTCTGCGATTCCGCCCACCAAGACCAACCGCGGACGCAAGTTGTTGGGTCAGGCAGTTGATCTCGTGCTGAGCTTGGTCGGCCCGCGCGAGATCGTTGAACCGTCGGGCTTCTTCCAGTTCCTCGCGCAGTTCCTCTAGTCGTTGCTTGTAGGCCACTCTTGCTTGGGGATCAAGTATTTCCCCGGCGTCGCCCAGCTCTGAGGTATACCTGTCCGTCTCTACTAGTGTGATCTCGCTCGCAGAGGAACGAGGAGAGATATCCTTACGGGACAGGGCAAGCAGATCAAGGACACAGAACTCTCTATTGGGGTGCCTCAATAGATGGTTAATATAGCTCAGTCCGCGAATATCTTTGAGGCGAAATACAGTCCCTTGATGGGCGATGGTCCAGTAGTCGCCTTCTCGATGAAAGATACTGGCCTCAGACAGCGATTGGTTCTCAGCTGAAGCAGCAGAGCCGGAGGAACGAATTCCGTTACCCCCTTGTCCTGTTACCGCACTGTTCCGCGTTTTTACTTTCAAGGCTAATGCTTGTTTTACGAGGGCCTCCATCCCGAGTTCCTGAGCAGTGTTGAGTCCCCTGGTTAGAAGCTCCCAGGCCTTTTCCCAGTCACTCGGCGTGCCGCGAGCTAAGAGCATGCGGGCATACTGGTATTGGGTGTGGGTCACGAACGGTCTCGCCCCCATTTTAGTGTTGAACTTCAATGCGGCCTCAAAATGCGCTTCAGCGTCGTCCCAGCGGGACAGTATTGTAGCTAAGAGTCCCAAATAGTAAGAAGCTGGTCCAAGGCAGGCCGCAGAGGTCGCGAGCACGATATTTTGCTCAGCATACGGCAGAAGTACATCGTAGAGCATCGCCGCACGTTGCGTATCGCCGAGCACACTGCACACGTCTGCGAGCCGTGCGATCACGGGCAGCCAGTTCCCGTCTCGTGGTACGTCAACAAAGTTCTGCGCTGCCAGGTGCTCGAAGTCCTGTCGGGCAGCTTCGAGGTTCCCCAGGTCACAATGCAGAATCGCTAAGCTACAGCGCCAGCCGCGGAGGGTCGGGAACTGCGCCGCAAGGGTGGCGATCGCTGGCTCTAACTCGGCAAGCCGATCCTGTTCACGGCGCACCGCAAACATCTGGATACCGTAGAATGGCATGGCATTTGCCATCTCGCTGCTCTCGCCGCGGATAGTAATGGCCTCGTTCGCTAACTGTTCGCCCTCTTCGAAGCGGCCAGCGAGGAGCGCCCGAGCCGCCTGCACCAGCCGGAGGTGCCACTGCTGCCGGGGAAGACACATCTTCGCACCTTGTTGTGCATAGCTTTCAATCTCTCGGTCCATGGCCTCGATATCGCCTAGTTCGAACAGGTCGAGAATTTTCCAGGCCTGCCCCTCGAAGGCTATTCCTTGGTCCCCTGACTCCTCGGCTACCCGTACAGCTTCGGTGGCAAGCGCCAGCCGGTCCGTAAGACGGCTCACTCCCCAGCCGGTGAAATGTCGCGCGATAAGAGCGAACGCAAGGGCGTGAGGGTCCTGGATTTGGCGTGCCATTGTCAGCGCCTGCTCACTGAGTGTCTGTCGATACTCCGCAGCAGGAGAGAAATAGAGCGCTACGGCTAACCGAGCCAGAAGCTTCACACGCAGTGCGCTCGGATCGTGAGGAAGTGCAGCGAGTGCAGCCTCGAGGAGTTGTACGAGCGTCTCATCGACGAGGCCAGTCTCCGCCCGCACGGTCCCAAAGCCGAGAGCGGCGCGGGCAAGTAATTCCTCCATATTCAGTGTCTGGGCAACGCGCGCTGCGCTCTCGAAGGTATCCCGAGCCTGCTGAGTAGCCCCTGCTCGCCACAGAGCGTCACCAAAAGCGAGCAGTAGCTCACAGCGTCGTACCTCGTCGACCTCCTTGAGCGCTAGCAACTGGAGGGCAGTCTCGTAATGGCTGACGGCTTTTTCATATGCGAAAAGTGTAACAGCTTGTTCGCCAGCCCGTTCGGAGTACTCTATGGCTTTGTCGACGTCGTCACCACCTTGCGCTGCCGCACAGAAGTGGTAGGCCAACTCCGCGAGCAGCCTTGAACTAGTCGATGGTGCAGAATGGCTGTCGAGAAGATTTTCTAATACCTCCCCCACGCAGCGGTGTAGCCGCACACGCTGGGTAAGCGAGGTTTGTCTATAGAGCGCCTCACGAATGAGGGTATGGGAAAAGCTATAGTGACCGCGTCGATCTGGGGTTTTCGTGATGATGCGAGCGGTCACCGCTTCCTCTAGACTTTCCAGGACACTATCGCCAGAGAGGTTGCTTGCCCGTCTCAGCACGGGAAACGAGAATTCCCGTCCGAGGACCGCCGCGATGGTAAGCACCCGCTGACAGTCTTCTGACAGTTGGTCCAGCCGGCGGACGATCACTTCGTGTACTTGCTGCGGGATGGGGAGAGTAGCTGCAGCGGTCACGGTGTGGATCGCAGAGGCCTCCCCGCGGGTAGCCAGAAGGCGTACGATTTCAGTCAGGAAAAACGGATTCCCCTCTGTCTGCTGATATAAAGCGGTAACCAGCGTTTCGGGAGGAGAGATGTTGGTGGCACGTTCTACGAAATTTGCCACGTCTCCCACCTCGAGCCCTGACAGCAAGATCCGTTGGCTCTCTGGCACCCGAGCCAGTTCTCCGAGAGTGTGGCTGAGGGCCTGCTGGTGTTTCCCTTCCATATCTCGATAGGTCCCAATGACCAACATACGGGCATCGTGCAGTTCCCCTGCCAGGAATTGGAGCAACAGCAGCGACGGTTTATCTGCCCAGTGCAGGTCGTCGAGGAAGAGAACCTGGGCTTGGCCTTTGGCGGCAGTCTTCAGGAAAGTGGTAAGACTATCGAAAAAACGGAACCGAGCGTGCTCGGGGTCAAGTAGTGGAGGTGAGGACACGCCTCCCAAGTGCTCGTGTATCTCTGGGATCACCTGGGCAATATCAGCAGCCCCCGTGCCCATCTGCACTCTTAAAGCTGCCGGATTGCAGTCAGAAATATAGGAACGAACAATCTGTACCCAAGGCCAGAACGGCGGTGCGCCGTCTCCTTCGTAACAGCGTCCGGTGAGTACTCGGGCATTGTGTAACTGCGCGTAGTTGGCTAGTTCGTGGGCGGTACGGGTTTTCCCAATACCCGGTTCGCCGGCTAACAAGAAGAGCCGTCCGTGACCCGCCAGGGCGTCCCCCAGGCCAGCCTGTAGTGTAGCCATCTCCGACTCCCGTCCGACAAAAATGTCGTTTCCTGACCACACCGTATGGCTGGGAGTTTTGGCGAGATTGGAGTCTGTAGATGCGAAAGTCATAGAACCGGTCCCCCCAAGGCAGCTTTGCGGTTCGAGTAAAAAGTTCGGCGCTGGTTTAGTTGGACAACGATATCCACCGCTCCGAGCGGCGAACTGAGACTCAGGCCTAACAGCCAACCGCTGACGAAACGTCGTCCTTTTTATGGCTCGGCCCGTTTTTCAAATAGGATGCAAAAAAGTCGGTGTTTATTTGGAAGCCGCGAGGAATTTATTAACTACGTGAAATGTCAAGATTTTTAAGGACAGAGGAACCGAATGGCCACACTGTGTAAGCATAGCAACACGTAGCTTGTAGAGCGCAAGGATATGGAAAGGATTTGTCGCAATTTTTCATCTGAGGGGTGATTCGTTATGCTTCTCCGCTGATCGTGAGGTGGAGGGGGAGGCATGATTGACTTCAAGTGCACGCTGTACTCTGGCGGGGGTAGAGGTTAGGCATATGATTAAGAAAGGTCAAATGGTTAGCAGGGAAGTACAGGGCCAGACCTCTGTGAGCAGTTGTGTATCAGGGTCGTGCGGTGCCACTCGTCTGGGAAGTGCTGGAGCACGGAAGCGATAGTGTGACGCATACGGCGTATGAACCCCTCCTCGAGAGGGCGAGACTATCTGAAAAACGAGCTGATATCACATTATCAGGGCAAAATGACAAGTGAATAAATGGTTAGGCATCAATGAGAACCACGAACATGTTCAGTAAAACAAGACAGAGCACTAAAATTCGCCCCGTTATTCCCCAGGAGCATGGTTCACAAACGCGAATCGGTATTGTCATTATGCTCACTTCTTGTTGACTGAACTCGAAACAGTGACAAGCGATGTAAAGAAAAAGTGGCCTATTCCTCTCGAAAAGACTATTAAGAATCCAGACGCGCATCCCGAAATTCGGAATCTTGTAAGAAAACGGGACTCGCTTACAGATTCAATCGCAATTTTTACAGCGATGGCCGTCGAGGCATTTATCAACTTCTACGGAGTGGTCCGAATCGGAGAGGACGACTACCAAAGACTGTTTGAACGTCTTGGAGCAATTCCAAAGCTACAGACTCTGCTATTTGTTTGTGATTCCCTTAGCGTATCGACCAAAGATCCTCTGATAAAACTTCTCGAGCGAATTACTATAAGGCGAAACGAACTAGCACATCCGAAGACACGAGAAACGAAGGGGTATGTCCTTGGCGAAAAGCGTCCAGGTTCTTCTGTACCCGAATCTGCGCAAGAGGCTGTACAAGATATGAAGGTATTGGGAAGCGAGCGGAGGCGAAGCAACCCGAAACGGAGCGTGGGCAGTCTTAGCGGAGCATAGTACCGCGGAGCGTGGGGAAGTGAGGCCCAAGCGACCCACGGGAGGGAAGGCGACGTCGGGCATACCGTTCGACTGGGAGGACAGAGGGGAGAGACTTCGAGCTTACCAACCTTCACCACACAACTCCAGCGGATTGCAGAACAGGCGAAAGCGTATCCAGCGATGAGCTTTACGACGCTGGCACATCTGTCTGATGGGTGTCGACTTTCTGCGCGAGGCATATCGTCGCACGCGCAAAGACAGCGCACCGGGGATCGACGGGGTGACGGCAGCGCAGTACGCCGAGCACTTGGACGAGAACCTGCGGGACTTGCACGAGCGACTGTGCAGTGGGCAGTACCAGGCGCCGCCGGTCAAGCGGCACTGGCTGGCCAAGGCGGATGGAAGCCAACGCGCCATTGGATTGCCGACGTTTGCAGACAAGATCGTGCCGCGGGCCGGGACTCTGGTGTTGGAAGCCATCTACGAGGAGGATTTTCACGACTTCGTGTAGGGGTTCCGTCCTGGCGCAGCGCGCACCAGGCACTCTCCGCGCTTCGGGAGCAGTGTCGGGCGCAGGGGATCAACTGGATCGTGGATGCAGATGGGAGTGGATTTTTCGACAGCCTGGGGCACGACATGTTACAGGAATTTCTCCAGCAACGGGTCAAGGATGGGAGTATCTTGCGCCTCATCGGGAAATGGCTGCACGCGGGGGTGCTGGAAGGAGACACCTTCTATCAGTCGGAGACCGGCAGTCCCCAAGGGGCTGTGCACACGCCACCAGCAATGTTGCTAAACGTCCGTTAGAATTTTTCATTCGTCTCGCGCGGGGCAAGCGCATCTGAAGCGGCGCACGGCGCGCGCCAAGCTGCGTGCGGCTCTGCAACGCGTCACCCAGTGGTGCAAGGAGAAGCGCCATCTGCGGCTCGGCGGACTGTTTAAGCAATTGAACAGCAAACGCCGGGGGTATTACCAATACTACGGAGTGCACGGGAACAGCGCGAGTCTCCAGCACTTCTTCGAGGGCGTAGTACGTAGACTCTGGCAGTGGCTCAATCGGCGGAGCCAACGGCACAGTTACAACTGGCAGGGCTTCAAGGCTATACTTGAGCACTTTAAGGTGGGGCGACCACGGATCGTTGGGTATCCAAAGATGAGAAAGGCAACCGCGATGGCCTGAGCTGGAAGGCGGAAGCGAGTATGGCTGAAGAGCCCGGTGTGGAAAAACCGCACGCCGGGCTCTGTGCGGGGGCCGTCGGATAACCGACGGTCCTACCGCGATGCCCTTCAGGGAGACATCATGCGCGTTCAACAAGGAGGAACCCAGGTCTGGTGTCGGAAATGCCACGCGATTACTGTATGCAAGAGCATTAACCCTCATTCTATTGCGGGGCGGTCTGGGCAACGTTGGCACCGCACTGACCATAAAGATATCAACTGGTTTAGACGTGGTCGCGTCTGTCAGTTGTGTGACCATTGACTTAAACGAAGAATTCGTCGAAGAACTAGTGGAGCTAAGGGATGCCCTTGGGGAACTGAAACAGAACAATGTGCTCCGCGCACTCAAGATCTACAAAAAGGCCTAACAGCGCATTCGAGAACGGGCACGCTAAAAAACGGTGCACCGTTCAACACGGACGATAGCTCTCTTATCAGTGAGGCACACGCCATGATTGTGAAATATGCATAATATGCATATACTGCCCCGGTGGAGAGCAACTTCGACCCCAGGAAGAACGCCATTAACCTGCGAAAACATGGTGTGTCGCTCGCAGAAGGCGATGGTGTCCTGAACGATCCGTTAGCGCTCACCATTGAGGATGACTCGGCACAGGGCGAGCAACGGTTTGTCTCCATCGGAATGAATACCTTTGGTCAAGTGATGGTAGTCGTCTACACGTATGAAGGCGAGGACACTCGATTGATTTCGGTGCGACACGCAGAACCCAAAGAGAGACGGGCGTATGAAAAAGGAATATGATTTTTCCAAAGCCAAGCGTGGTGCCGTGTTGCCCACGACGGGCAAAACCCGCATCACGTTGTATCTTGATAACGACGTGCTGGAGCATTTTCGCGTGATATCCGAGAAGACCGGGCGCGGCTATCAAACCCTCATCAACGAAGCGCTCAGGACTCAAGTTGGACGCACGGAGCAACCGTTAACGCCAGAGGTGGTACGGCGCATCGTACGCGAGGAGTTGGCGTTGCAGAGTTAAAGGGATAACCATTGGCTGCATGGGACAAGGCCCTGTGACGGACAGTGCTGACTCTGAAAAACCTCGTTCAGGGGCCTTGCCCGTGAGCCGAAGCGTTAGCGCAGTCAAACCCAAAGAAGAGCAACAGGAATGGAACAAAAATTAGGGCCAGGAGGGTCGCTTCCACCTGAGGCCCAGGCCCATTATGCAACAGAGGTCGAGTTGGACCGGCTCTCCCAAGGCCTCGGTCAGCTTGAGTTTGTGCGCTCCCAGGAAATTCTCTCGCGTTACTTGCCTGCTCCGCCTGCGGTCATTTTCGATGTTGGTGGTGGGCCGGGACGCTACGCCCATTGGCTAGCGGCGCGAGGATACGTGGTGCATTTGATTTGATTGATGGCGTACCTTTGCACATCGAGCAAGCCCAGCAGGTCGCTGCCAAAGAGTCGCTGTCCCCCTTGGCGAGCTTCTCGGTGGGAGATGCACGAAAGTTGGAGGCGTCCGACGCCGGCGGAGACGCCGTCCTGTTAATGGGGCCACTTTACCACCTTACCGAACGTCATGCTCGTTTGACCGCTTTACGCGAAGCTCGACGCATCTTGAAGCGGGATGGCCTTGTGTTCGCCGTTGGCATTTCCCGTTTCACCTCAGCCCTCGATGGGTTGGTAAATAAGTATTTGGATGATCCAGAGTTTGTTCGCATTGTCCAACAAGATCTTGCGAATGGGCAACATCGCAATCCCACGAACCATCCTGCTTACTTCACTACGACATTTTTTCATGCTCCTCACGAACTTCAGAAAGAAATTGAAGAGGCTGGTTTACGGCATGAAGCCATACTGCCGATAGAGGGTCCAGCTTGGTTGTTAGGAAACTTTCCAGAACATTGGAGCGATCCCAGTCGCCGTGAACTCTTTTGCTTCAGGAGAGGAGGAAGAGCAATGGACCGAAAGGCTCTCATTCGTGAATACAAAGAACGCCTGCATCCGATGGGGGTCTACCTGGTGCGGAACACCGTTAAGGGAAAGTCACTCGTTGGCGTGAGTGTAGACCTCCCTGCGATGCTGAATCGCCACCGCGCCCAACTCCGTTTCGGTACGCACGTCAATCGTGCATTGCAGCACGACTGGAACGAGTTTGGCCCAGAGGCTTTTGAGTTTCACATCCTCGATACGCTCAAGGCATCGGACCGACCAGACTATGATCCTTCTGACGACCTGCGCATTCTGGAGGACTTGTGGCTTGAGAAGCTCTCACCCTTCGAGGACCGAGGGTACAACACCAAGCCGAAAAAGGCGATCTAACCAACCGTTGCCGGCCTGACCGTGGCCCGCGAACGGTTCTGACTGAATCTAAAAAGTCTCAGGCAGGGACAGATGATCGAAGGCGTGAGGCGCCACACGAAAGACCGTACTCGCTCACCCACAGATTTGGAGGTTACTAACAATGCAATTCTTGTGTCTTGCGTATGGAGACGAAGAAGGATGGAACTCATTGAGTGAAGACGAAAAGCGAGAAGTGCTTGCTCAAGACGCAGTGATAAGGGACCGAGGCCATCTCATGTCGGCCTTACAAACAAAGGTCACGTCCGTAAGGAACTGGAAGAGAAACCTGGAAGTCACCGAGGGGCCCTCTGCTCAGGTTGAGCTTCCACTTGCGGGATATTCGGTGATTGAAGCCGAGATCCTGAATGATGTCATCGCGCTTGTAGCAAACACACCGTGCGCTCGCGCACAAGGGGTAATTGAAATCTGACTGTTCTGGGATCTTAGCGGTGACGGCACCTAACCTGTCGTGCCACCGCACTGCTGCCCGGTGGTGGCTTGGAACAAACCTGAAAGGGCGCGTATGGGCAGCTCGCGATGTGCGGAGGCGTTAGCTTTCCTAAAACGTTCCGCGTCATGTTGTTTCAAAATACTACCTCTTGTTTCTCGGATCTCCTGTTGGAAGTGTAAGTGGTGTCTTACGCCTCATCTTTCTCGAAGACGCGCGGAACTAGCTTAGCGTTTTCTTCATAAAGAATCGTTGATATCCGTGGGGATAGTCATGGAGCGGTTGAAACCCCGGAACTTTAGTGTAGGGGAGTGCGTGAACAGTCAATCCTTGCCCAAGAGCTTCCACATCTTCATTTGTGGGGGCCTCTTCAATTGTCAGGGTATATGTGGCCACATGTTTTTCCCTTATGTTTTCATGGTCCAACCCGAAACTGTGGCAGGGTGATCTCTTCGTTGACCTTCTCAAAGTGAACGGTGACCCGTGCGCCGATACGGATCTTTTCCAGTTCTGACATGGGAAGAAAAGAGACCATAAATAATCGGGGTTGTTCGTCGAGTTCGGCCAAAACATTGATGTAGGGGAGATCTTTCTCAAAGCCCGCGACCGTGGGTTGGTGCATGACTGTATAACTGTAGATGGTGCCGTATCCACTGACCGGTACGAAAGTGAGGTGCTGCGATTGACAGGCATCACAGAGCGATCGTGGCGGATGGTTAAAATAGTGGCACTCCTGACAGCGCTGGATCATCAATTGCTGCCGGGCCGCACCATCCCAAAAGGGGCGCGTCAGATCGTCAGTTATGGGGAGAGGTTTCGGACGATTTTCACTCGGTTGCTGCTCGTTCGCCATCGGTACGCTCCTCGACGTAAGTAGGGGGCTCATGTCAACGTCCTCTCACGCTGATAGCAAACTCGCCTACGGGTCTGCAACGCCGTCTTGCCTTATCGAGTAGTGTGATGTTCTCTCTTGCACTGCACGGCGTTTTACGATCTAACACATCAAGAGAGGTACACATAGTGCAGTGCCCTTCGTGTGGAGCTGACAATCCCGTCAGGATGATATTCTGCGGTCAATGCGCAGTGCCATTACCACGGCAGTGCCCGCGGTGCGGCTTCCATAATCCTGTCCACTCCCGGTTTTGCAGTCAATGTGCCGTGCCTTTTAGCGTTACAGAGTCCGGCCACAAGCCGTTACCTCTTGATGCGCTATCAAGACCCACGACAGACGTGCAGGCGACAGGTGTCCTCCACTACAACGAAGGGCGACGGCAGTTAACGACGATGTTCTGCGATCTGGTGGGATCAACGGCACTCTCGACGAGGTTAGAGCTCGAAGAATTTCGTGAGGTCATTCAAGCCTATCAAGACTTGTGTAGTCAAATAGTTTCACGCTTTGAGGGACATGTCGCTCGCTATTTGGGAGATGGGGTCTTAGTGTACTTTGGGTTCCCGCGGGCGCTCGAAGGAGACGCTGATCGTGCGGTGCGTGCAGGATTTGAGATTCTTGCGGCTCTGCCACAACTCAATATGCGTTTGCAAGAATCGATCGGCGAATTGCGCGGGAGGTCTCTCCGTGTCCGGATCGGTATTGCTACAGGGCTCGTGGTTGTGGGCACGGTGCAAACTGAGGGGAGACGAGACCCTGTCGAAGTCGTCGGCGAACCGCTGCCGATCGCCGCACGACTGCAGGAGATTGCCGAGCCTAATAGCATGCTGGTGTGTGCCACAACCTTTCATTTGATTCAGGGACAATATTCATGCCACGCCTTAGGCACCCCTGCGCTCAAGGATGTCTTCACACCAATTGCGGTGTATCGGGTTCTCGAAGAAAACGAGGCGCAAACCGAACTGGAAATCGCTGCTGCGCACGGCTTATCGCCATTGGTTGGACGGGAACAGGAGGTGGCTTTGCTGTTGCAGCGGTGGCAACAGGCCAAAACGGGGAACGGACAAGTCGTGTTGTTGAGTGGTGAGGCCGGGATCGGGAAATCGCGACTGGTGCAAGCCCTCCGGGAGCATACCAAGGGAGAGGTGCAAACCTGGCTTGAATGTCACTGTTCTCTCTATCATCAACACAGTGCGTTACATCCAGCTGTAGACCTGCTGCGGCGTGGACTCCGCTTGCGCCGAGCAGATCCGCCAGATGAAAAACTCGCTAAACTTGAGCGCGCGGTGGCACGGTATGGCCTCCCACCTGCAGAGGTCGTCCCACTTTTTGCCGCATGGCTGGGACTTCCTTTGCCATCGGCTCGATATGCGCCGTTGCAATTAACCGCTCACCAACAACGACAACGTGTTCTTGATGGTCTACGTATCTGGCTGGCGAAAGCCGCAGAACAGGGCCCGGTGATTGGGGTGGTTGAAGATGTACAATGGGCAGACCCCTCGACCCTAGAGTCGTTAGCGCTGTTCATGGAGCAAGTGCCGTTAGCGCCGATTCTCATTGTGGTGACGTTTCGTCCGGATTTCCCGGTCCCGTGGCGATTTGCCTCCTACATTACTCATCTGCCGGTCGGAAGGTTAGAGAAACCGGCAGTGGAAGGGTTAGTTACACAGATCGCCGGCGACTCTCCGCTCCCACCCCAGGTGCTGCAACAGCTTGTACAGAAATCTGACGGGGTGCCGCTATTTGCCGAAGAACTGACGAAAATGGTGATCGAGTCCCGCAGGCCCGACAATGGGATAGAAAAACTCCCCTCGGCGTTCTCAATCCCCACCACGTTATATGACGTGCTCATGACCCGACTGGACCGACTTGGCGTGGCGAAAGAAGTAGCTCAATTAGGGGCAACGATTGGTCGAGAATTCCCCTATGAATTGCTTCGTGCCATTTCTCAAGAAAAAGAGAAAGAGCTGCAGCCGTCTCTCGCGGCTTTAGTTGAGGCAGAATTATTGTATCAACGTGGCGTCCCACCTCAGGCGACGTATTTTTTCAAACATACCCTGATTCAGGAAGCTGCCTATCAATCTCTGTTACGACGGAGACAGCAGCAGTATCATCGGTCCATTGCTCAGGTATTGGAGAGCCGAACGCCGGAGGATGGAGTCGTACCACCTGAGGTTATCGCCCATCATTACACGGCGGCACGGCTTCCCGAGCAGGCAATTCCTCATTGGCAACGGGCGGGAACTCAGGCGAACGAACGATCCGCACACGTTGAGGCTATTCATCATTTTCGTCAGGGACTCTTGGTGCTCAACGATCTTCCGCACAGCCACGAGCGAGAGCGGCGAGAGTTAGATTTGCAAATTGCCCTGGGCGGACCACTGATTGCTACCCAGGGATATGGAGCCTCAGAGGTCGAACAGTGCTACGCGCGCGCCTTAGCCCTGAGTGAACAGCTGGGAGAGACGCCTCGCCTTCTGCGAGCGCTCCTTGGGCTGGAGGCCTACTATTTTATTCGGGGGCAATTGCGCACGGCGCAACACCTTGGTGAACGCTGCCTTGCGCTTGCCTCACATGGCCAACACGGGCAGCTTCTCCAAGGGCACTGGGCTCTGGGGCAGGCATTATTTCACTTAGGAAATTTTGCCGGTGCTCGGCACCACGTTGAGTGTGGGATGGCGCTGTACTCGCCGCAATTGCACCAGCCACGCGCACTGCAAGACCCTGGAGTGATGTGCCTGGCGTATGCGGCACTGACGCAGTGGTGTATTGGCAATCCTGATACCGCCCTGCGACAAAGTCGAGAGCTATTATCTCTTGCGCGTGCGCTCTCGCATCGCTTTAGTCTGGCGTTTGCTTTGAACATTGCCGCAACAGTGCATCTGCTGCGGAGCGAGTTTGCCGAGGCTACTTCTTTAGCAACGGAAGCCGTAGTCTTGTGCGTTGAGAGTGGCTTCCCGGTCTGGGAAGCCTATGGGCGGGTGCTATTAGGCTGGCTCGGAGTGCAACAAGGGCACGGGACGGAGACGTTAAATGCTCTACGCAATGCAATTGCGGCCTGGGAGCAGACAGGGGCACGAGTGGCGCGGACCTCGTTTCTGGCACTGTTAGGACAAGCCTACGCCAAACTCGGATACAGAGAAGCGGCGATGCATGCGGTAGAAGAGGCCTTAGCAACTGTAGCAGAGACCGATGAGCGTTATTGCGAGGCTGAGCTGCATCGACTCAAGGGAGAACTCTTACTAGCGCAGGAAGTCAAAAAGCAAAAATCAGAAATTCTAGATCCTAAATCCCAAATCCTAAATCCCAATCCTCAAGGCGAGGCCGAAGCCTGTTTTACAAAAGCCCTTAATGGCGCGCGACGGCAGGGAGCGAGGACATTTGAATTACGGGCTGCCCTGAGCCTGACAGCACTGTGGAAGAGGCAAGGAAAACACGAACCCGCACGACAGTTAGTGGCGGAAGTCTATCGCCATTTTACCGAGGGGTTCACCACGCCAGATCTGCGGCGCGCACGAACACTACTAAGGCAACTCGGCGTCGAAGGAGATTCGCATGAGTAGCAATGGTCACCATACTGCGGCAACCGTTCGGGCGCGTTTGCGTCATCCGATCATTGATGCCGATGGACATTGGCTTGAATGTGGTCCGGTCGTTCGGGAGCAACTCAAACGGATTGGTGGCGACCGCGCCGTCGAAGGGTTTTCGACGTTTCAGTCGCAAGTGACGGCTCAGCTATCAACAACAGTGACGGAACGCCGTGCGCACCGTACCGCGCAACAAGCCTGGTGGGGGTTTCCTACCAAAAACACGCGGGACCGGGCGACGGCGTTGTTTCCACGACTGTTATATGAGCGCCTTGATGAGATTGGCCTCGACTTCGCGATTCTTTACCCCACTGCTGCATTGGGCATTCCCCGTATCGCTGATACCGAAACGCGCCGCGTGACCTGTCGAGCCTTTAATACCTTTTGCGCTGAGTACTTTCGTCCGTTTGCTGACCGCATGACGCCTGCGGCGATTATTCCCATGCATACGCCAGACGAAGCCATCGCTGAATTGGAGTATGTTACCATGCAACTGGGGCTCAAGGTTGTTGTCTTATGGAGCATGATCCGGCGACCGATTGCAGCGTTGGCGGAAAAGAATCCAGACGCCGCAAAAGTTGCGGTATGGTTCGATGCCTTAGGGCTCGACAGTGAATATGACTACGACCCAGTGTGGGCAAAGTGCGTCGAACTTGGCGTCGCTCCGACGTTTCACACCGGCTCCCGCGGCTTTGGTTTGCGGGTGTCTCCGTCCAATTTTACCTATAATCACATCGGGCACTTTGCGGCTGCCCACGAAGCATTGTGTAAGGCATTATTTATGGGTGGTGTAACGCGACGGTTTCCGCAACTCAGGTGCGGCTTTCTTGAGGGTGGTGTTGGCTGGGCGTGTTTACTCTATGCTGACTTGATCGGCCATTGGGAGAAACGGAATCGCGACGCTCTGGAAGAAGTCAACCCGCAGAACCTCGACGAGAATTTGTTGTTGCAATTAGCCGAGTCGTATGGTGGACCTGAGGTGGCTGGTGTCCTGCGGCGCAGTGGCGATGTGTTGGATGTGGCAACGCTGCCGCAAGGGTCCACAGCAACGGGAAACTTGACGAACCTTGACGATTATTCCGCCTGCCACATTGCCGGGGAAGAGGACTGGCACAAGTTGTTTGTCCGACCGTTCTATTTTGGCTGTGAAGCGGACGACCGCATGAATGCCTGGGCGTTTCATCGCCAGAGCAATCCGTTTGGTGCGCGACTGCAAGCGCTCTTTGGCTCAGACATCGGCCACTTTGATGTCCCTAACATGGCTAAGGTGCTGCCAGAGGCCTATGAGTTGGTGGAAGAAGGGTTGCTCAGTAAAGAAGATTTCCGCGACTTTACCTTTGCTAATGCGGTACGTCTCTGGGGTGGCATGAACCCAGACTTTTTCGCTGGGACCGTGGTCGAGAAAGAGGCACGGGAGGTACTGCGGAAAGAGGAACACTAAGTCCTTGGGTTATTGGACCATTGCTTCATTGGGTCATTGCTTCAATCCCTCAATCGTCAATGGTTCGTTGACGTAATCTCTTACTGCCGTAGCCCTGCCTGTCGCAGCAAGGGCATCACGCGTTCGCCGAAGTAGGAAATCTCCTCGTTGTAATCGAGCCAACAGAGAATCATTCCTTCAATACCAATGTTGGAGAGTTTCACTAACTCTCCAGTGACCTGTTCTGGCGTGCCCACCATCGGATACCCACCCCAACCGGCAATAAAGTGTTCGGCATACGTAGTGAGATGTTCCTCCGAGAAGGAACCGCTCTCGACGCCGATGATCTTCAAAATGATCCGAGCCGCTTCCCAGTCCCCCTTTTCGATAATATACCGATACGCCTCTTGCGCTTCCTTCTCGGTATCGCGACAGACAACGAGGCCATAGCTCATCATGCCGATCTCGCGTTGGTACTCGCGGTGCGCGAGGGCTTGGACATCTTTCACGATCTCTACCCCATGCTCCAGGGTATCGATGGAAATAAAATTAAAGTCCACTTCCCGGGCGGAGAACTCACGTCCTGCCGGCGAGGTGCCCGCGTTGATAATGACCGGGTAGGGCTGCTGCACTGGCTTAGGGAGCAAGTAGCCATCTGTGATGCGGAAAAATTCTCCTTGGTAATCAAAGTGTTGTTCGGTCCACAAGCGCTTGATGACACGAATCCACTCGCCGGCGTAACGATACCGCGTATCGTGATCCATCTGCGGCGCGCCAAACATTTCCATTTCCGGCGTGAACCAGCCACAGACGATATTGAGGCCCCAGCGTCCGTCGGCAATATTGTCAATCGTTGCTCCTTGCTTTGCCGCAACAATGGGATGGATCGTCGGGACGTGTGAAGTAGAAAATACCATGATGTTCTTGGTCTGGGTCGCCATTGCCGTCGCCCACGTATAGGTCTCCATACAATCGCCGTTGAAATCGGTGGTGCCGCCAAATCCACGCCACCGGCCAACCGGGACGAGCAGTTCAAACCCAAGAGCATCAGCCTTTTGCGAAATGCTCACATTGTGTTTATACGTCGGAACAAAGGTGGTTTCTGCATGGGTAATCGTGCAGCCATTACTGCAGTTCTGACCAAAAACGCCGAGCTTCATCTTGTTGGCGTTAAACACCGGGACGTGTTGACGACGATACTCGTGGAGTTCGGTTGCCTTCATTGCTAGGTTTCCTTTATTGTCCGCACTATGCCTCGGCTTGATATCTATGTCTGTACGAAAAGCAAGTGTACGGCCAAATCTGTTCAGGTCAAGTTGCGCGTGTCAGATGCGAAGGCCACGTCGTACAATGGTCCCGCGTTGCTTGCCGAGATTCGCCAACTGGTCAGTGATCGTCAACTGCAAGATAAGGTGTATGTCCATGAGGTGGCGTGTATGGCCGGCTGCCCCGTTGGGCCGCGAGTCGATATGGTGGCTGACGGCAAACGGGTCATGTACTTCCGCCGCCCGACGCCCACCGGTCGTGACGATTTGTTGAGTTGGGTCAGTGTCGAGAGTGTCGAAAGCGCGATGAATGCGCATCTGTCGCGATTGTCAGAGTGAGAGTGCCTGTTTGGCGTGGCTGTCTCACGCCACTTTATACCGCCCACACTTTCTGGTCTTCATTGCCGTTGCATGGTAGAGTGCCGCCTATATGCAAACGTCAATGCACGATCAATCAGTGACAGAAAAACGAATGAACAGATAAGGAGGACTGCAATGATTGACGCGCCAAACCAATGGCGATTAGAAACCCCTGGACACGCAGGCTGGGAACGTACCGCCCGGCCCAATGATCCCAACAAATATTTCATGGTGTCGTGTGACAGCCATACCAACGAGCCGGCGAATCTGTGGCGCGAACGGCTTGAGGCCAAGTATCAGGACCGTCTTCCCAAAATTGTGGTGGATGAGAATGGCGTGAAGTGGCAAGTCTCCGAAGGTTGGCAAAAGTCACGTTTGCATGACACTGTCTTTCACGGCGAAGATCTTGAACGACAGAAATCCGGTGCTGACCCTGAGCAACGTCTCAAAGACATGGCCCGTGATGGGGTCGATGCTGAGATCATTTTCCCCAACAAGGGGTTGTTGATGTGGGCGACGCCAGAACCAGAATTCGCCCAAGCCCAATGCCGAGTGTACAACGACTGGGCGTGGGAAACCTTCGGCAAATATAATGACCGTATGTCACCGATGGCGGCGATTGCCACTGGAGACTTAGAGGGCTCGATTGCCGAGATCAAACGAGTCGCGAAGATGGGATTCCGGGGGCTGACGTTGCCATGCAAACCGATCTTTGGCCCCTATGATGCCAAGCAACCAAACTACAATCTACCGCTGTTCGACCCACTGTGGGCAGTGATTCAAGAAACCGGACTGCCGATTACCTTTCATATCTCTACTGGTCGTGACCCGCGGGTCGCCCGCAAAGACGGCGGTGCAGTAATCAACTACGTGTCCCACTCGTTAGCCCCGACTGTTGAGCCCATTGCTAACATGTGTGCGTCTGGCCTGCTTGAACGCTTTCCGCAGCTCATGTTTGCGGCGATCGAATGTGGTATTGGCTGGGTCGCCTGGGCAATCAATGCAATGGACGAAGCCTACAAGAAACATCATATGTGGCGCTGGCCGACGCTCAAGAAGCTGCCGAGTGAGTACTTCCGGGAACACGGCTATGCTTCATTCCAGGAAGACCAAGTGGGCATTGACCTCGCGGTGAAATATAACTTGGTCGAGAACTGCTTGTGGGCCAATGACTATCCGCATCACGAAGGTTCGTGGCCACATTCTGCCGAGGCGATCGAGCGGCAAATGGGAGAATTAAGCGGGAGAGATCGCGCGAAAATCCTGGGGCTCAATGCCGCTAAGCTGTTTAAGTTCGAGGTGCCAGCGCAGTACGCGGCGAGTTATGACGTGACGCTGCATTAACTTTTCCTGTGGGGACACCGCGTCGCGTGTCCTCCTCCTTCCCTCCCTCTACTAGCGTAATGGCATGAAGTTAAGCCAAAGTGTCATTGCGAGCGGAGCGAAGCAATCCTTGTTTTCTGCAGAGATTGCTTCGTTGCTGACGCTCCTCGCAATGACAGACATCCCGTAACTTCATAGCATTGCTCTACTAGCGGTATGTCTACGACGTTAGAGGTGTCGTTCGGTTTCTTCGCCTTCTCTTGTCTCCCTCCTAATCGTACTATAGAGTCGCTGATGGTTTAACCTCAATAAGGAGGGATATACGTGCAAGGACTCGAAGGGGTAAAAGTACTCGAATTAGGGCATATGGTGTCAGCTGCCTACGCGACCAAGTTAATGGCTGACCTTGGTGCCGAGGTGATCAAGGTCGAAGAACCATCCGGCGATCATGCCCGTTTACGCGGCCCATTTCCGGGAAACGAAGTTGATCCGGAAAAAAGCGGCCTGTTTCTCTACCTCAATACCAACAAGCGCGGCGTTACATTGGACCTGCGCCACGATACCGAAAAACTATTGCACTTAGCCTCACAAGCCGACATCTTGGTGCATAACTATGCACCACCGCAAATGGCCGAGTTTGGGATAGACTACGAACAGTTTCGCTCGCTCAACCCGCGGTTGGTGATGTGCTCGGTGACGCCGTTTGGCTTGACTGGCCCCTACAAAGACTACAAAGCCTACGAATTGAATATTACCAATGCGGGTGGGTGGGCCTGGTTAAGCCCTGGCGCCTCAGAACATCCAGAGTTACCGCCACTCAAAGCCTCTGGACAACAGGCTGACTTCCAGACTGCCCTGTGTGCGGCCACCGTCAGTCTCGCTGCCTATCACAAGGCGTTGCTGGCTGGTACCGGGGAACATATCGATCTTTCTGCGCAGTCATACACAGCGTCGTTCTTGGAGCAGAACTTTATCTACTACACCTACGCCGAGCGGGTAGCTTCGCGGCTGGGCAAGCGACAGCTGTGCCCGTGGGGAATGTACCAATGCCAGGACGGGCTAATTTTTATCCTCGCGGTTGAAGAAGACCAGTGGCAACGTTTGATCGAGTTGATGGGGAATCCGGAGTGGGCCACCTGGGATATCTTCAAAGATCAGATTAACCGCTCGAAGAATCACGACGTCGTACGCATGTATTTGGAAGAGTGGACGCGAAACTGGAAAGTTGAAGATCTGTGGCATGCGACGCAAGAGCGGCGTATTTGCGTGGCCCCGGTTTTTACCATGACGCAGATGGCAAAGCAGGAACAATTGCAGGCGAGAAACTTCTTCGTTGAGGTGACTCATCCACGGGCGGGAAAGCTGACCCATCTTGGGCAACCATATCAATTGCGCGAACCGTGGTGGCAGATTCGTCGTCCGGCGCCGTTGCTCGGTGAACACAACGAGGAAACCCTCGGACCTTCGTCCACCCTGCATGGTATTCCTCCGCAAACCGTGACACTTTCGTCGGGGGTAACGCAACCCCGTTTGCCACTCGAAGGTGTTCGCGTCGCCGACTTTACCTGGGTATGGGCGGGTCCCTATTGCACGATGCATCTCGCGCACCTGGGTGCGGAGGTGATTAAGATCGAGTCGCAAGCCCGGGTTGATGTCACTCGTCGCTTACCGTTGTATCCGAAAGGGATGAAAGGGGGAGTGAATCGCTCGGGCTTGTTCAACCAATGGAGCCTGGGAAAAAAGAGCCTCTTGCTCAATTTTACCAAGCCGGAAGCTGTTGCTATTGCCACGGAGCTGATTAAGAAGAGCGATGTGGTGGTGGATAACTTTGCCACCGGTGTGATGGAAGATCTGGGCCTCAGCTATGACGAGTTGAAGAAAATCAATCCCCAAATTATTGTCGCGTCGATCTCAGGCTATGGTCATAGTGGTCCACAGAAAGACTACATGGGGTATGGGCCAGCGATGGCGCCGCTCTCGGGTATGTCCACGCTGACTGGCTATGCGGGCGGCCCACCACAAGAGATTGGTCTCTCCCTGGGTGACCCTAATGCCGGGATCAATGCCGCAGTTGCGATCTGTGCTGCGCTGGCAGCACGGGAACGCACCGGTACGGGACAGTACATCGATGTGTCCCTGTGGGATGCCATGACCGCCTTAGTGGCCGAAGGCTGGATGGAGTATGTGATGAACGGCAACGAGCCGCCACGGGTGGGCAATCGTGATGTCTGGCTGGCGCCGCACGACTGTTATCGCTGTGCTGGGGAAGATGAATGGGTGTCCATCGCCTGTGGAACGGAAGAAGAGTGGACCGCGCTCTGTCAGGCGATTGGCCAACCACAACTGGCGACGGATGCACGTTTCCGCACAGCGCGTGATCGCAAGGCGCATGAGGATGAATTAGACCAGATTCTCACCGAGTGGACAGTGCCACGGGATAAGTGGGAAGTTACAAAGACATTGCAGGCGGCAGGAGTGGCGGCGTTTCCGTCGATGAACAGTAAAGACCTGACCGAAGATCCGCATTTGAACGAACGAGGGTTCTTCGCCAAACTCCCTCACGCGGAAATAGGTGTTCGTATCCACACCGGGATTCCGTGGCTCCTCGCGAATGCTCCCAATGGTGTGCGTCGCCCAGCCCCGCTGCTGGGCGAGCACACCGACGAAATCATGCGCGGGGTGCTTGGGTACGGGAACGATGCTATTGCCAAGCTGAAAGAAGAGAAGGTGTTGTACTGAGCAGGCAAGGCATAAAGCGTAATGCGTAAAACGTAAAGCGTAAAGGGAAGGCGGGGTGGTTACGAATTACGTTTTACGTTTTAATCGGGGTTTGTATGGACTTCCGTCATCTCCTTGTTCACCAAGACGCAGGTATTTGCCGTCTCACCTTGAATCGCCCAGAACGTTTGAATGCGCTCAACGTACGCATAGGGGTTGAGTTGCTGCAGGCGTTTGAGGATTGTGATCGGGATGAGAATGTTCGGGTCGTGATTTTGACTGGTGCCGGGCGGGCTTTTTGTGCCGGAGACGATCTTAAAGGCATGACTGACCCAGGAGAGCCAGATCGCCGCTATCAAGATCCGGTAAAACAGTATGTGAAAGGCGAAGGCCGGTGGCCGTTAGTTGTTGCCAAAATGCGTGGGTTGTCGAAGCCAGTGATCGCCATGATTAACGGCCATGCCCACGGTGCCGGGTTCAATCTAGCGTTGGGTTGTGACCTGCGGGTCATGGCCGACTCGGCAACCTTATGTATTCCGTTCGTCAGGCGTGGCATTGCCACCGGGACCAGTTTACTCCAACAATTTGTTGGGATTGGTAAAGCGATGGAATGGGTACTGCTGGCAAAACAACTTTCAGCGCAAGAAGCTGAGCGCTGGGGCTTAGTGAATCGAGTGGTGCCACTTGCTCAGCTTGAAGAGGCAACACTGGAATGGGCTCGCGAGTTCGCTGACGGTCCGACACTCACTTATGCCTACACCAAAGCCGCGATCATTCATGGATGGGAAGAAACCTCGCCCGAAGCTGCGTACGAACATCAAGGACAAGCTCTCTATCTTGCCCAACAGACCGAAGACTTTAACGAAGGTCGTCGGGCTTTTCTGGAGAAACGATCGCCTCGGTTCAGGGGGCGATAGGAACAACGCAACCCGTATCAGGCATGGCAAGATTCCTAGGCCTGTCTGCGACTCAACCGTTACATTGGGCTCGCACGATCCAGGCTGCACCAGGGAGACGTGCTCCATCCGAACTCGCGTAGGGGGTGAGTGCCTCGCGTATCGAGTGGGCAACGCGAGCACGTGTGGCAGTATCAGTGTCGCCCAAGAGCCGTGCCACTGGGCCGATCTCAAGAGTGAACTCCACTGCCTCATCTAGGGTTGTGGCACCTCCCATACTAAGTTCGGCTTGGTATGATTCACACTGCACCGCAGTAAACCCTGCGGTCTGCAGAATTTGCTGGACTCGTTCTGGATCAGCGAAGGCAAAAGGGCCGGGCGTGCCGGGCGCAGCCGGTGCAGGCGGTGAAACGTGTTGTAATGCGGCGTTGAGTGGAACACGCGCCCAGTCGTTTTTGTCCAAGGCCTGCCAACAGAGAAAGCAGAGTCGTCCCTGCGGACGCAACGCTGTACGCAGATTCTGAAACGCGGCGGTGGGATTCTCGAAGAACATGATTCCGAAGCGCGAGAAAACCAGGTCAAACCGTTCGCGAGCGAACTGATACGTCTGCGCATCGGCATTGAGGAATTCGAGGTTTGTCACGCTAAGTTCCTGTTGTCGTTCTCGGGCACGGTTCAACATAGGTTGAGAGATATCAATTCCTAGCACTGCTCCGTTCGGGCTCACACGCCCGGCGAGATCAAGCGAGGTCTGCCCACAACCGCAGCCGACATCAAGAACCTGCTCGCCAGGTTTGATGTTGGCCCGTTGCAACGCAACCAGACCGAGTGGCCCAATTTGGGCATCAAGTTTCTCCTGTAATACTACCCAGCGTGGACCACCTTGCTCGTTCCAGTAGCGAATCTGTTCTTGATTGGCTTCTGTTGTCATGTGTTGCGCTCCTTTTGTGGTTTCTTCTTTCGCTTGTCGCTTTTACAAGGATGAATACCTTCTGGCTATACCGTAACGCTTCGCCAGTCGAAGTTGTACGAGTGGTGAGCAGAACGCTATGATTGACAAGTAAGGGGGACAGCCGCATGGCGTTGTAGCCAGGGTGGAATCAGCTATGCCACGGATTTTTGACAATATTGACCAGTCTTTGCTTCCGGCTTTACGGGAAACGCTCGGACTCGCAGACCATGCTGATTTTTGTGTCGGTTACTTCAACCTGCGCGGGTGGAAAGCCATCGATGAATATATCGACCGTTGGTCAGGAGGCGAGGGGAACTCCTGTCGCCTGTTAGTAGGGATGCAACGGCTTCCACACGAAGATCTCAGTGCGGCCCTGAGCGTGTTCAGGGATGGGAATGATATTGATAATCAGACGGCGATTCGACTGAAAAAGAAACTCGCTGATGACTTTCGCAAGCAACTCATGGTTGGCATCCCGACGAATGAGGATGAAAAGGGGCTTCGCCGCCTGGCATCTCAGATTCGTACGAAGAAAGTGGTCGTCAAACTGTTCTTGCGACATCCGCTGCACGCCAAGCTTTACTTGCTTTTTCGTCCCGATCCGATCAGCCCAACTATCGGTTACCTCGGGAGCAGCAATCTGACCTTTGCCGGTCTCTCACAACAGGGCGAATTGAATATCGACGTGCTTGATCATGATGCATGTCGGAAACTTGCCCAGTGGTTTGAGGATCGCTGGAACGACCGCTGGTGCGTCGATATCTCGAAGGAGTTACTCGACATCATTGAGGAAAGCTGGGCGCGGGAAGAAACTCTTCCTCCGTACTACGTATATCTCAAGATGGCGTATCACCTTTCGCACGAAGCGCGGGCTGGCCTCTCAGAGTTCAGGGTGCCGCGCGACTTCGATAAACGCCTTTTCGATTTTCAGATTGCGGCAGTGAAAATCGCCGCACATCATTTGAACAAGCGAGGTGGGGTGCTTATCGGTGATGTGGTCGGACTCGGCAAGACACTGATGGCGACTGCGGTTGCTCGTATCTTCGAAGACGATCACGATCTCGAGACGCTTATCATCTGTCCGAAAAATCTTGTCCCCATGTGGGAAGACTATCGGGCGCAATATCGACTACGCGCTAAAGTCCTGTCGATCAGTCGTGCGATCACCGAATTGCCCAAGCTCCGACGCTACCGGCTCGTGTTAATCGACGAAAGCCATAACCTGCGCAACCGGGAAGGCAAACGCTACCGGGTTATCCAAGAGTATCTGCGCGCGAATGAAAGCAAAGTGATTCTGCTCTCGGCCACACCGTACAACAAGACGTACATTGACCTCTCGAACCAATTGCGCCTGTTTGTTCCTGAAGATGCTGATGTTGGGATTCGTCCGGAGAACTTGTTACGTGATCTTGGCGAAACTGAGTTTATCCGCCGCCATCAGTGCGCTGTTCGGTCCTTGGCGGCCTTTGAGAAAAGTGACTACGCTGATGATTGGCGTGAACTCATGCGGCTCTATCTGGTGCGTCGCACCCGCAGCTTTATCCAGGACAACTATGCAGAAACTGATCCCCACACTGGCCGGAAGTATCTGACCTTTACCGACGGCACGCGGTCCTATTTTCCTCTTCGTCGACCGATGACTGTCAAGTTCAAGATTGATGAAAAAGACTCCCGCGACCAGTATGCACGTCTCTATTCAACTGCCATTGTCGACACCATTAACAGACTGACGTTACCTCGTTATGGATTGGGTAACTATGTCAAAGAACGCCCACATGCTCCGCCAACGGCGGCAGAAACGAAAATCATTGCGGATCTGTCCCGTGCCGGGAAACGGTTGATGGGGTTCTGCCGCACCAATCTCTTCAAACGCCTGGAAAGTAGTGGCCAGGCATTTTTGCTGTCTATTGAGCGTCACATCCTGCGCAACTCTGTCTATTTGTATGCACTGGAAAACAATGAAGCGGTTCCCATTGGTGCCCAAGACGCCAGTCTTCTTGACTCCCGCTTTGATGATGCCGACAACGAACTCTTTGCGTCGGAAGAGGAGGAAAACGGCACCGCGGATCAGAACTCCAACGGTCGCCTGCGCACCGAGAACGACTTGCATCAGCGCGCCGGCGAAATCTACAAGACCTATGCTGGGGCACTCAAAAGGCGATTTCGTTGGTTGAGGGCGGACCGGTTTCAAGCGCAACTGACCACAGACCTCCAGGCTGACATACACGCGTTGTTAGGGATGCTAGAAAAATGTGGCGACTGGCAGCCTGAACGGGACGCCAAATTTGCAAAACTGCGCGAATTGCTGACCCAGAAGCATCCGCACGACAAAGTGCTGATCTTTACCCAGTTCGCTGACACTGTCCGTTACCTCACCGAGCAATTGCAGGTCCACGGCATTCATCGCGTAGCAGCGGTCACTGGCGAGACGGAGAACCCAACGCAAATTGCCTGGCGCTTCAGTCCTGAAAGTAATCAGAAACGAGATCATATCCGACCCACTGAAGAACTTGACCGACTCGTTGCCACTGACGTGCTCAGCGAAGGGCAAAATCTGCAAGATGCGGCCATAGTCGTGAATTATGATCTCCCCTGGGCGATCATTCGCTTAATTCAGCGTGCGGGACGCGTCGACCGTATCGGGCAAAAGGCGCAGGAAATTCGTTGCTATACCTTTCTGCCGGCTGATGGCGTCGAACGTATCATTCGCTTGCGGGCGCGGGTGCGTCAGCGCTTGCGCGAAAACGCCGAAGTCGTAGGGACAGACGAGTCGTTCTTCGAGGACGATCAGAACGACGAACTCATTCGTGATCTGTTCACCGAGAAGGCAGGAATTCTCGACGGCGATGCCGACACCGAAGTTGATCTCGGGTCCTATGCTTATCAGATCTGGAAGAATGCGATTGACCGTGATCCGACATTGCAGAAACTAATCCCGGACTTGCCCAATGTGGTGTATTCAACCAAACCCCATGTGCCTGCCAAGGGGCAACCGGAAGGAGTACTCGCCTACGTTCGTACTGCCGAGGGAAACGATGCACTGGCTTGGCTTGACAAGGACGGTACGCCGGTTACAGAATCACAATTTGCTATTCTTAAAGCGGCAGCCTGCGAGCCGGATACGCCTGCTTTGCGGCGACAAGCGAGTCATCACGACTTAGTGCACAAAGCCGTCGAACTTATCGCTACCGAGGAAAAAACCCTGGGAGGGCAACTCGGGCGACCATCCGGGGCGCGGTTCCGCACCTATGAACGGCTGAAGCGCTATGCTGATGAAGTGAAAGGGACACTCTTTGAGTCACAAGACTTGCTAAAAGCGATTGATGAGATTTATCGTTATCCTCTTCGTCAAACGACGGTGGACACGCTCAATCGACAACTGCGGAGCGGCATTGCAGATCAATCACTTGCCCAACTGGTGATAGCTCTGCGCGATGAAGACCGGTTGTGTTTGATTCATGAAGAAGATCAGGTACAGGAGCCACGGATTATTTGTTCACTGGGATTGTCGTCGGTGTCGTAGGGGTCACCCCCTCCTTGATCCTCCCCCATCGAGGGGGAGGAAGGAAAGTGGGTATCATCAGGGGAAAGAAAAGCTGCGTATTTAGGTTCCTTCCCCCCTTGCGGGGGAAGGTTAGGATGGGGGGAATGAACACCACCAAGGCCAGAGAACTAAGAAAGAACCCTACCGAAGCCGAGCGCCAGTTGTGGCAGCATCTGCGTTTGCGCCAGTTTGAAGGGTATAAGTTTCGTCGGCAACAACCTCTCGGACCGTATGTTGTGGACTTTGTCTGTTTGGAGCAAAAGCTGATTATCGAGGTAGATGGGGGACAACATAGTACGCAGGTGCCGTATGATCAGAAACGCAGTATCTGGTTGGAAACCCACGGGTTCCGTGTATTGAGGTTTTGGAACAATGAAGTGTTGAAAGAAGTAGAGATGGTAAAGGAAGCAATCTGGAAGGCGTTGAGAGAATCTCACCCCCACCTTCATCCTCCCCCATCGAGGGGGAGGAGAAAAGCTCGAATTCCTTCCCCCGTAAGGGGAAAGGTTAGGACGGAGGGATGCCTCTAACCACCCCTACCTTAATCCTTCCCCATTGAGGAAGAGGAAAGAGAAGTTGCGCGTTCAGGTTCCTTCCCCCCTTGCGGGGGAAGGTTAGGATGGGGGGACAAGCGGCAATGATGTAAAAAGAGAAATGACAGGTTTCGGAAACGCGGAAAAGACACGACTATGACAACACTGAACATTTCCCGTACTCGCGATCTCCTCCAGAAGTTCGATTTCTCAACGCTATTTATCGAGGAGTTAGGCTGGTCACGACCGGCAACGCGTAAAGCAGAAACTTGGACGAACAATGGGGCCGAACTCGAACGGCGACAACTTGCGGAACTCTCCGGGGTAGTCGTGTTTGAGGTAATCTCGCGTGCTGGCGCCATTCCCGACGCCAAGGCCCGTGCGGCGATTCACAAGGAGATTGCCAAGCTCCATCACGAGAACCTGTTGGTGTTTACTGACAAAGACCATACGCAGAGTCTGTGGTATTGGGTGAAACGCGAGGACGGGAAAAGCTACCCGCGCGAACATTTATACGTCAAGGGCCAGCCAGGGGACCTCTTTCTGAGCAAACTTGGTGCGATGGTAGTGGACCTCAGCGAGTTCGACGAGACGGGAACTGTTCCGGTTGTGGAAGTTGCTAGCCGCCTCAAAAACGCTCTGGATGTTGAGAAGGTCACTAAGAAGTTTTACAAGGAATTTTCGGAACAACACCTGACCTTTCTGGGGATGATCGAAGGGATAGATGATGAGCGGCAACGTCGCTGGTACGCCTCTGTACTGCTCAACCGGCTGATGTTTATTTATTTCCTGCAACGCAAGTATTTTCTTGACAACGGCAACGCCAACTATTTGCAGACTAAGCTCGCTGAGAGCCGAAGCAAACTCGGCAAGGATAAATTCTTTCGCACGTTTCTCAAGACACTGTTCTTCGAGGGCTTTGCTAAACCGGAAGAACAACGAAGCCCTGAGGCACGGCAGCTTTTAGGCAATATTCGTTATCTCAACGGTGGGCTGTTCTTGTTGCATGCCATCGAAGCAGCCAATCCTGGTATTGATGTCCCAGACCGAGCCTTTGAAAATCTTTTTGCGCTTTTTGAACGGTACTCCTGGAATTTGAACGATACGCCAGGCGGTGACGATAACGAGATCAATCCTGATGTCCTCGGCTATATTTTCGAGAAATACATCAACCAGAAGGCGTTCGGTGCGTATTACACACGACCCGAGATTACCGAGTACCTGTGCGAACAAACGATCTTCAAACTTGTTCTGGAAAAGATCAATTTACCTGCGGTAGCGAATCTTCCGCCGCGCCATTTTGAGTCGATTGCCGAGCTACTGCTGAATCTGGATGCTCCGCTGTGTAAGCAATTGCTGCTGGAAATTCTACCCAACCTGTCGTTACTCGATCCTGCCTGCGGTTCCGGAGCGTTCTTGGTTGCTGCCATGCGCACGTTAATCAACCTCTACTCGGCGATTATTGGTAAAATTGAGTTCATCCATGATCGTACGCTCTCTGAATGGTTGAAGGACGCACATGCAAAACATCCATCACTTTCCTACTTCATCAAAAAGCGCATCATCACTGACAACCTGTTTGGTGTGGACATTATGGAGGAGGCGGTTGAAATTGCGAAGCTCCGCCTCTTTCTTGTACTGGTTGCCTCGGCCCAGACTGTAGAGCAACTAGAACCTCTTCCCAACATTGATTTCAATATTCTTGCTGGCAATTCGCTGATTGGTCTGATGCGCGTCAATGATGAAGACTTCGAGCGGCGCCACGCTCAGGGGGACCTCTTTCGCAAGACGTACAGCCAGTTACTGGCTGAGAAGAACCGGCTCATTGATACTTACCGCCATGCTGCCACCTACTCAGAGGATTTGCGAGCATTACGCGACAACATCGAAAAAACCAAAAGAGAAGCCTCTGTCACTTTGAATGAGATTCTGTTCGATGAATTTACCAAACAACTGAAAATAAAATTTGAGCAAGCCACTTGGGATGAATCAAAGAAGAAGGAAGGGAAGCCGAAGAAGCGAGATTTGAGAATCGCCGACATCGTTGCGCTTCACCCATTTCACTGGGGCTATGAATTTGACGAGATCATTAACAAGCGGGGTGGTTTTGACATCATTATCACCAATCCACCGTGGGAAATCTTCAAACCACAAGCAAAGGAGTTCTTTGCCGAGCATTCTGACCTGGTTACCAAAAATAAGATGACCATCAAGGAGTTTGAGAAAGAGCAAGCAAAGCTGCTGAAGGACTCTGAGATCCGCAGTGCCTGGCTGGAGTATCAAAGCCGGTTTCCCCATGTGAACCTCTATTTTCGTAATGCGCCTCAATACAAAAACCAGATTGGTGTCATAAACGGAAAAAAGCAGATCACAGATATTAATCTCTACAAATTGTTCCTTGAACAATGTTTCAACTTGTTACGTTTAGAGGGACACTGCGGGATTGTCATTCCGAGTGGCATATACACTGATTTAGGGTCAAAACAGTTGCGTGAACTGCTCTTGAGTCAGACTGAAATCACTGGTCTCTTTGGCTTTGAAAACCGTAAGGAAATTTTTGAAGGGGTAGATAGTCGCTTTAAGTTCGTTGTACTGACCTTTGAGAAAGGAAGAAACACAAAAACTTTTCCGAGTGCCTTCATGCGCCTTGATGTAGAAGAACTAGAGCATTTCCCTAAGCAAGGCGCTCTACTCCTGTCGGTGGATCTCATCCATCGTCTTTCACCTGACTCTTTGTCAGTGATGGAATTCAAAAGTGACGGCGAGGTGTCCATAGCGAAGAAGATGCTCCGCTTTCCTCTGCTGGGCGAGAAGATTGAAGAAAGATGGAATGTGGTGCTGAAACGTGAATTTCATATGGTCGATGACAGTTCCTTATTTAGAACTGAGCCAAAGCCGGGACGCTTGCCGCTTTTCACTGGAAAGATGTTCCACCAGTTTTCTCCCACCGAGGAGCATTCTGGCTATTGGATCGAAGAGAAAGAAGGTCGAGCAGCATTGCTTGGAACTACAAAAGATACAGGCCAGCTTCTTGATTATCAGGGGTATCGGTGGGTACACCGGCGGATAGCGAGCAATACAAATGCTCGCACGATGATCTCGACTCTGACGCCTAAAAACGTTTTTACCGAAATGAACAGCACGACCATCAAGGTAGTGGAGACAGGAATTACAAATCACCAAATGCTTTTCCTGTGCGCTATTGCTAATAGTTTTGTCCTGGATTGGATATTAAGGCTGAAGGTCACTACAACCTTGAACATGTTCTATATCTACCAACTACCTGTTCCCCGCCTGATCGATCAAGATCCTGGCTTTGCTCCTATTGTGATCCGTGCAGCAAAGCTCATCTGCACGACACCTGAGTTTGACGACCTCGCGCGAGAAGTTGGTCTAAAGAGCCACAAACATGGAGTGACTGACCCTGTCGAACGAGCGAAACTACGCGCTGAACTCGATGGTTTAATCGCTCACCTTTATGGCCTTACTGAAGAAGAGTTTGCGTATATCCTCACAACCTTTCCCTTGGTTCCAGAGCCGGTGAAAGTCGCTGCGCAGAATGCTTACCGTGATGTTGAACGAGGGCTTATCAAGTGAAAGGAAAACATCGAGAGGAAGGAAGAATCACCCTCACCCTGTCCCTCTCCCGTCAAGGGGGAGGGAAAACCCCGTACGTCTTTGGGTTCCTTCCCCCCTTGCGGGGGAAGCCTGTCCTGAGCGTAGTCGAAGGAGTCAGGATGGGGGGAAAGGGTTTAACTATTTGGGATCACCCCCACCTTAATCCTCCCCCGTCGAAGGGGAGGACGGGAGGAGTGAGCATTCCTCAATGAAACCCCACACTCCTCAACTCCGGTCCTTCCGACTCAAGAATTTCAAAGCTGTCCGCGACAGCGGCACCATTCATTTTACGCCGTTGACCGCTTTCATTGGCAACAACGGCTCGGGCAAGAGCAGCATCATCGAAGGGCTGGAAACTTTCCAAGCCATTGTAGAGGAGGGTTTGGACAAGGCCATGCAGCAGTGGCGGGGGTTCGAGCACATCTGGCATCAAAGAGATCCTCACAGGTTGATCGACGTTGGCGTAGACCGGCCTTGTCATACCAATCCAATGAGCTTCGACTTCCGAGGACGAACGAAAGACAGGCTCTTTAAGGCCACAATGCAGATCAACATGGGGCCGGGAGGGAACGAAATTTTTATCCAACATGAACGATTCGCTACCAAAGATCAGATCCCTCTCATTCGTGATGCAACTGGAGTCGTGACGTTTCAAGACGGCAAGTTCCCTCCTGGCCCACGACGCCATATGTCAGATGAACAATCTATCCTCAAAGGAACCTTAGATGACTTTATTCTGGAGTGGCAATTCATTTCATTAATTCCTCAGGCAATGGGGATGCCAATCCCTCAGAAACGCACGAGCGGCCCAGTTCGACTTACGAAGGACGGCTCTAACATCGCCGAGTATCTACTAAGTATCCGCAAACTTGATCAGAGTGTCTTTGATGGTATTGTCGAAACCCTTCAGTACATCCTACCCTATGCGCGTGATTTGCAACCGGCGCTCACTTCTGAGCTAGAGCGCACTGTTTATCTGCAAATGACAGAAGGTGAGTTCAAGGTGCCCGGGTGGTTACTCTCTACCGGAACCTTACGCATTGTCGCCTTGTTGGCCTTATTCCGGCATCCCACACCACCACCAGTGATTATAATCGAGGAAATTGAGAATGGCCTCGATCCTCGCACGATCCACTTGCTTGTAGACGAGATTCGTAACGCTATTGAATCTGGTCGTACGCAGGTCATCTTGACTACCCACTCACCTTACTTGCTGGACCTTCTCGATTTGTCACACATCATCCTCGTTGATCGCGTTGACGGTAAGCCGACTTTTACCCGCCCGGCAGATCAGACATCGCTCCAAGAATGGGCAAAAGATTTTAGCCCTGGTCGACTCTACACTATGGACTTGCTGGGCAGGAAAGCTGGAGCATGAAGGTCGGAATGATCTTTGAGTGCGGACCAGATGGTGCGGATCTCCAGGTTTGTCGGTACTTGGCGCGTTTACTTCAATCGGATATCGAAATCGCTCATGTGACATTAGACAATAAACCCAAATTGGTTTCTGAGTGTGGGGCCGCTGCTGCCCGGCTACTTGCTGAAGGATGCGAGCGTGTCGTCATTGTATGGGATCTCCATCCACCCTGGCGGTCGAACAAGCAAAAGCCATGTCGTAAGGAAGACCGTGAGACGATTTCCAGTGCTCTTTCCAGAGCTGGGGTTGATGCACAGCAGGTGTCTTTAGTGTGTATCGAGGAAGAGTTGGAGGCATGGTTGATTGCTGATGGTCGAGCGCTGACCTCAGAGCGCATCCGGTCAGAATTCAGGACATCAAGAATGCAGAGCGGACGCGCAAGCCAAAAACGAGGCTGAATCAAATATTCCAACAACACACCGGTCGTCCGTATGTTGATAGGATTCATGCCCGTCAAATTGTCGAAGCGTTGCCTGATCTCACAAAACTCAGGCGCTGTGAATCATTTGTCCGATTTGCTGTGAAGGTAACGGGAAGGAGACCATAGTCGAAAGGGCGATAGGAGACAAAGGGGGGCAAAATGGGGAGCGGACGTGGTAACCCTGGGCTCAAAGGAAGGCTTTTAGATAAGAGTATTGAAGCCTATATTTTGTCTTTGGAAACGATCAACCGTCTGTCGGTCAAATATCGTATTGAGAATTTTTCCTACCTGATTTGCAATGCCTGGGAGTTGTTGCTCAAAGCCAAGATTCTTGACGATAGCAAAGACAGAAAGTCGATCTACTACAAAAAAGAAAAGGGACAACGTCCGCGCACGCTAAGTCTCAGGGACTGTTTGCAGAAGATCTTTCCTAATGAAAAAGACCCGGTACGCCGCAACTTGGAGCACGTCTGTAGCTTGCGGGACGAAGCCACTCACCTGATATTCAGCCAAGTCCCTAAAGATATTTTGGCTCTTTTTCAGTCCTGTGTTCTCAACTACCATAAGCGGCTGGTTGAGTGGTTTAACGTTTCTCTCTCAAATCGTGTTTCTGTCGGCATGATGACCATTGTCTACGACTTCAGCCCTGACGAGTTTGATCTGCAAAGTCCAGTCTTACGCAGACGTTTGGGACGCGAGACTGCCCAATATTTGGCCGAGGTTCAGGAAGAAATCAGGCAAGAATTTGAGAATCTTGGCAAGCCGGCTGAGTTCTCGATAGACATCGACTACAAGCTTGCTCTCGTCAAAAAGCCGGACATTGCTGACATCGTTCTTTCGAGCGGAAGCTCAGGAGCACCGATGGGGATTGTCGAAGTGCCCAAGGACCCGAGCAAAACTCACCCTCATCGTCAGAAAGAAATTATAGCGGCGGTTAACGCTGCTCTGGACGGAATCAGTCCAATCAATCAGTACGACGTTCAATGTGTAAGTAGAGTCTATGATGTACGAAAACGCCCAGAGTTTTATTACAAGGGCACTGTGCAAGGCAGTCCCTCACAATATAGCCAGGAATTTGCGGACTGGTTACTGAGGCAATACAAGAACGACAATGCTTTTTTTGTGAAGGCGCGGCAGAAGGGAAAATCAAAATAGGGTGAGATAAAAGACGAGCATAGCGTTTAAAACTTCGCAAATTGGAATGTACATAAAAGAAGTAAAACCATGAAAGTCATCTACGACAAAGAAACCGATTCATTGACTATCACGTTGCGCGACGAACGGATTAAAGAAAGTGATGAAATCAGCCCTGGAGTTATTGCCGACTTTGGTTACGATGGCGGTGTGGTGCGATTCGAGATCATGCAAGCGTCCAAGGTCGTAGGGAATACTCGTGAGATGCAATTCGTTGTCAATGAATAAGTGACGCCTGTGACGTAGTGCCCACTGACGGATGATGACGTGATCACTCGCTACGAGGGTGACGAGATTATCAGGGTCACCATCCTGCGTGCGAGCCAGCGGTGAGGGGTAGGAACATTATGAAAGTCACTTATGACCAGGACCTGGATGTCCTACGCATTCTTTTCAGCAACTCACCTATCGAAGAAAGCGACGAGGACAAACCAGGTGTGATTCTTGACTACGACAAAGATGGCAACATCGTTGGATTGGAGATTCTGGATGCTTCCAAACGGATGGAGAATCCTCGGGCGGTTGAATACGCGGTAACAGGCTGATGATTACACTGAGTCAGCTACACAACAAAACTCCGCATGGGACTGATGACGGAGAGCGCGGTAGGTGAGTACCCGGTTGCAAAACGAGCGCAAATTCGGCCACTGGGATGATTTGCCCGGAAGCGGACGGCGCTATTGGTTCGAGGTTGTAGGTCGGTCCGGATGGAAAGCACGTTACTTGAAAGAGGTCGATACCAACGAAGAAACAGTGAAATTCTGGCAAGAGATCTATGACGAACATGGTACACTCGTTGAGATCCATGAAAAATATCCGGTGGACCAAGGCCATCGGAAGGTTCAGGAGGATTAAGCGATGCAACTAACACGCGAGCTGGTGGTGCGTAAACTCGATGCCTATTTGCATCATCAGCTTTCTCTTGATGATTTAGTTGCCTGGGCGAATGCCGCGATGATGGAAGGCGACTTTGAGGAAGAGCATTTCGATACCATCCGCGATGCGGTCGCCCGTCTTGGTCTAGCTGACGTGCGGGCCTTTGGCCTCACATGGGAAGAGTGCGAGAGTCTACTCAAGCAACTCGGTTACAACGCCCGTGTAGAAATCGTTGCTGCTTGAGGGTGGACGTCAGAAGCTTTTTGCGAGTCTGCCTCTCAATGATCGTCAGCGCCTTGCTCTCGTTTACCTACGACAGCATGCGCAGACTACCAACTCCCATGAGTTCTATCAGAAAATCGGCTGAGGACGCCGGGCGTGAGCCCGGGGGTGAAAGCCGCCAGCCGAAGGCTGGTAGAGGAGGGAGAGGAGAGAGTTTGCTACCGTTAAAGGATGGAGATCAGATTCAGT
>JBFWXH010000066.1:0-43284 GCA_050187625.1 Binatia bacterium | reverse complement strand
ATCACGCGCAAGATGCGCCCGAGCAACACCTGTAAGTCAGCATCCACCGTCAGCGTCTTGCATAAGGAGGACAAGAGTGCCTGGCGCTGCACTACAGAACTCCCCAATGTCTGTTTCTGCTGAACGTTGTAGCACTTCGATTTTGCCTGTATGACCGATTTTCTCGATCGCCGTTTTTTCTTGTGTCGTGTCTCCTCAGCGTCATCAGCAAGAATAGATCGTGGCATACTCCCCCCTCAGTTTGCCAACGGTCCTACAGCATCAACACACTCTACTCTTTCCTGCTCCCCGCTCTGCCGCTCAACCATAAACCTCCCCTTTGTTCGTCTTTGTCCCTGCAATTCCCCAATTTATGGCACAGCTATCCCTCCTCCTTGCCTGCCAAAATTAGCCGCAGCACAAGGAATGGAGGGGCGTCAGAAATCCAACCTCACCTTATCGGGGAAAAACCGCCAGGCTGTGGGCTACCTACTGACAATTTTCTACAGATTCCCCCGAATCTTTATGACACTGCCGTGTTGTTTTTTCCCCCATTCTCCCGAGAGCCGTATACTATGTAGAATAGAGGGTAGTACAGTCAATTACCCCCTCCTCTGTGGCGAGAAAATGAACGCTCTCATCATCTGGACCGACGGGAATTTGCGGCATGACTTGCCACGCGTAGGCCAACGCAACACGATGTCCCTGTACCAGGATTCGACGAAACGCCCGATCATAATATCCCTTGCCGCGGCCTAATCGATGCCCATGCCTATCGAATCCAACACCTGGCACCAGCACTACATCCTCAGCCTGCAAGCCGGAAAGCACCGTATTGCCTGGGGGAATACGGATATTGAAGGCTCCTGGGATGAGAGTATCGGTAGGGTAACGCCGAACAAATTCTAAATTTGCACGATCTTGGGTAATACGCGGATAATAGACCGCCTTGTCGTGTTGGCGTGCAACTTCCCATATCGCTTCGGTTTGTATCTCATCGGCCTCCGCGCTATAGAGCACCAGGGTTTGTGCGCGCTGAAAGATCGGGATTTGGACCAGGTGGACGAGAATCCGCTGGCTGGCATTCTGTACTTCCTGAGCGGGAAGACTGCGACGACGGCTCAGGAGAAGAGAACGGAGCTGTTTTTTCTTCGTAAGCATAAGGAGCAGGATAAAGGAACATGGATAAGGGATAAAGGAGAGAAGACAAGCCCCTTATCCGTTATCCTTTTCCCATCATCCAGGCTTCCGCTCTGGAAGCGTAAACGTCGCCTCACCAACGAGAATTTTCTCGCCCTTTTGGTTCTGTTGCCAGATCTGGCAATCGACTCGTGGCTCCCCGTTATCACGATACGTACGTGTCACGGTTCCTCCACATGTCAGCAAATCATCAGGAAAGACGTTGGCGGCAAAACGGAGCTTCGTTCTGCGCAGGTCCCAGGGACGATGCAACCAATCGGTCAGAAAACGATAGAGAAAGGTTTCGTTCAGCGGCCCCTGTTGCACGACATCGGGCAAGCCACGCTCCCGCGCATACACACGATCAAGATGCAACGGATTAGTGTCGCGTAAAATAATGGCAATGGGAATATATTTGTAACGATCCATTGGTCCATAGGTCGCCTGCGGCAGCTCCATGCCTTCGTACACCTCATCAAAATACAGCTTCGTGCGTGTATCCATCTTTCGTTCCGTGTTGTGGGCTCATTTGAACAAAATATACGACTGCATCCCGCGGATCGCGACCAACCCCTGTTCATCTGTTACCGAGAACTGCACCTGGGCAACGTCGAACGGACGTTTGCCCTGTTTTTCGTACACATCGGCCACGGAGCTACGGATTGTCAACGTCTCCCCCACATACAGCGGTCGCAGGTACTCTAATTCTTGTTCGCCGAACATCGCCGTTCCAGTTTTGTAGTCCAAGTAAAAGTCTTTTTCCCAATCAAAGGCCCGCAGTAAACCAATAATGGAGATATACGGCGCAAACGACGGTGGAATCACACGTCGCTCGTAGCCAGCTGCACGCGCCGCGTCATTACTCATGAAGGCAGGATGCGTTTCCTCAGCCACAGGGAGATAGTCGTTGATATCTTCTTCGCTGAGGCGATACGTCACCGTAGGAAAGACACGACCAATGACAGTCCTGCGATCCGGCGTCATGATGCTCCCTTTCTCTGACAAAGTGACTGCGTATTGTACGTCAGAGAACCGCGCTGTAAATGGCGAGGCAAAGAGGTTCTCTTGCATTTCGCCTCGTTGTAGAGAAAAACACAGGTTCATTGAGGAGGGGGATATTATGCCAGGACCACTCACAGGGATTCGCGTATTAGATTTTGGCCGCGCTGCGGTTGGCCCGGTAGCGGCGCAATATCTGGGTTTTCTTGGCGCGGATGTCATTAAAATCGAACCGCCGGAAGGTGATCCGGTACGCAATGTTGCCACCTTTAAGAAAGGCATGGGGACGACATTTCTCGGTAACAACCTCAACAAGCGTGGCCTCACGCTCGACCTGAAAACTCCACAAGACAAAAACGTCGCACGTCGTTTGATTCAATGGACTGACATCGTCCTGGAAAACTTTCGCTCCACAGACGTGATGGAAAAACTCGGGCTTGGCTACGCGGCCATGTCCGCCTTGAATCCACGCGTCATCTACGTCAGCTCTGGTGCCTATGGCAACGCTGGCCCCATGCAAGGCATGACCAGTAACGAGTGGTATGGTCAGGCCAGCAGCGGCGCAACATCGGTAACCGGCGCGGAAGGTGGCCCGTTCGAGTTCGTACGGGGCATCGCCCAGTTCGACTGGAATGGGGCAATGATCAATCTGGAGGCGATGCTGATCGCCCTCTATGTCCGCGAACAAACTGGGCGCGGCATGATGATCGAAACCTCACAATTTCAGTCCTCATTGGTCGCAGGCACAACGCGTTTTGCCGAATATTTCGCTACTGGCCAGGCACCGACGCCGATGGGCAGTGCCCGACCGAACCTGGTCCCAGACCAGGCGTTCGCCACTGCCGACGGCTACATCAATGTCAGTGTTCCGCATGAAGGATTTTGGCCTCAGCTTTGTCATGCGCTTGGGCGTCTCGATCTGCAGACCGATCCACGTTTCGCTACGAATTCTGACCGAGTCGCCAACCGCAGTGCACTTGTGGCAGAGCTTGCCCCAGTCTTTCGTGCACAACCCACTGGCTATTGGCTCTGGCAGTTACGCAAATATGACGTTCCCTGCGGACAGTATTTCACTGATGATCTCGTCAGTCACATTCTCCAGCAGCATCCCCAGGTGCAAGCCAACGAGATGATGACGATTGTCGACACACAGTGGGGACCGATGCACTCAGCCGCACCACACTGGCAGTTCAGCACGACATCTGCAGTGATTACGCGGCCAGCGCCGGCCCTTGACGAGCATCATGAGGAAATCATCGCACAGGTGAATCGCGAACTGTCAGTTACGAACGGCAACCAGAACACAACGACACCAGCAACCACCGATGCGCTGGCGTTGACCGGACTGAAAGTGATCGATGTCTCACAGGGTGCAGCGGGTGCGATGTGCAGCATGCAGCTAGGAGACCTTGGGGCAGAGGTGATCAAAGTCGAGCCCCTCAACGGCGACTGGTTACGCCAAATCGGACCGTTTGTGAAATCCGAGAGTTCGCTCTTTGTCCACCTGAACCGCAACAAGCGCAGTCTGGCAATTGACCTCAAAATGCCAGCCGGGAAAGAAATTCTCCGTCGCCTCATTACCGACGCTGATGTCATCCTGGAAGGCTATCGTCCCGGTGTGATGGAAAGACTCGGCTTCGGGTATGACGCTGTCGCTGCGCTCAACCCTCAGGTGGTGTACTGCTCTATTTCTGCCTTTGGTCGCAAAGGACCGTTGGCCGATCAGCCCGGCTCCGAGTTAGCTATGCAGTCGTTCGTCGGCGTGAACCGCAATCTGGGCAAGGCCGGCGAGCCACCGGTTCGCACCGGGTTTGATCTGGCGACAACAGAGACAGCCTTTGCCGCTTTCCAAGGTATCCTCGCGGCGTTGTTCTGGCGCATCCGTAACGGTGAAGGGCAACAGGTGGCTGTTTCCATGCTCGGCACCATGATCGCCATCAGCCAGTGGCAGCTTGCCGCCGAAAATGACCCCGACGAATGGGCCGGCCGACAACTCCTTGGTTACACGGAACCACCAGACTCAGGCTTCCAGCTCCGGGATGGGGCGGTGTTGTTTTCGTTGCGAGGCGATGGCGAAGCGTGGGACCGCTTCTTCATCGCGCTCAATCGTATGGATCTTGCGGCTGATCCACGTTTTGCCGTGGGCAATCTGTTGGTCATCAACCGCGATCTCGAAGCCGCGCTTCGCGACGATCTCAAGAATTGGAGCATTGAAGAGTTTCGTCACCTGATTCAAGATGAACTCGGCGGTACCATCACGGTACTCCAGACTCTTCACAGTGTTTTGCACAGCGAGCAAACCGCGGCCATCGGTGCAGTGCAAACGCTCGCTCATCCAGTGTGTGGCCAGATGTTGACTTTGAGTCCACCATGGAAATTCTCCGAGCCCTTGACTGCCCTACACCGGCCCGCGCCATTGCTCGGTCAACACACCGAGGAAATCTTGCACCAATACGGCTATGCCCCGTACGACATCGCCGCGTTCAGAGCGCAGGGGGTGGTCGGATAGCCATGCATTGAGATCTGCTGCCGCGAAAGATGAAACGCCCCCCCATATCTGGCAAAAGTCTCGTCGCACCTCGGTCACGCTAATACTTCTCTCAGGCCGATCTTACGCCACGAACATCAGGGAACTTTCTTCCTGGCGTGGTTTCAGGTACAGGCTCTAGGATATTTCACCCTATGGTTAGGAATCACTACTCGACATGGATAACTCGTCTGTCGCCAACATCATCGAGATCAAAAACGCTACGGTCTACCGTGGACAGCACTGTGTCTTTGACAAGTTTTCTCTGGCTATTCCGCACGGATGTAACACTGCGATCCTTGGGCCCAACGGTGCAGGAAAATCGACCCTCCTCAAACTTTTGCTCCGTGAGCTGTACCCGGTGTTCGCTGAGGACAGTGCTATTCGCATCTTCGGCCAAGACAATTGGAACGTGTGGGAGCTGCGGACTCACTTCGGGATTGTCTCGCACGAGCTGCAACAACAGTATCTCGGCAGCGTACGTGGGCGCAGTGTCATTCTCTCTGGTTATGACTCCAGCATCGACACCGGCTTCCACCGCCGCTTTAGCGCTGACGAACAGCAACAAGCTGAACACGTGATGCACACACTCGGGATCATACACTTACAAGATCGCCTGTTCGGCGAGATGTCGACGGGCGAGCAGCGGCGCTTCCTGTTGGGCCGTGCCCTGATTAACGATCCCGACACGCTGGTTCTGGACGAGCCGACCAGCGGCCTCGATCTACGCGCGTGCTTTCAGTACCTGAGTATCATCCGCAACCTGATGCATACCGGCAAAGTAGTCATCCTCGTCACCCACCATCTCCACGAAATCCCGCCGGAAATTTCACATATCGTGTTGCTGAAACATTGTGCAGTACTCGCCGAGGGTGACAAAACCACGATGCTCACAGATACGTACCTCACCACCCTCTTCGAAACCCCAGTGAAACTGGTCCAGGCCAACGGATTTTATCAAGCGCTACCTGACGGGAGTTGAACATCACTAGAGAAACGCTAATGATAAGATCCTTGTCTTGGTGGAGGGACAAGTCTGCTCGCGCAACAGCGCAAGTTTTGTAAGGGGTGCACGGAATTGTGCGCTCCGCATGTATGATGGGAGGATTGTATGACGATAGTTCGATCAACGATTTCGCGACGGAATTTTCTCAAAACCAGTGCGCTCACTCTTGGTGCCGTAACCGTCGGACGCATCATCCCGGCCTCTGCTGAAGGAGCTGCAACTATTACCCTTCCTGCGTTGCCCTACTCTGATGATGCGCTTTCTCCGGTCATCTCACCGAACACCTTAAGTTTTCATTACGGCAAACATCACAAAGGGTACGTCGATAATCTCAACAAGATGCTCAGCGGCACCGATATGGCGAAGTCGTCTCTTGAAGAGATCATCAAAAACACCGCCGGAGTTGCCGACAAACAAGGAATTTTCAACAATGCGGCCCAGGTGTGGAATCACACCTTCTACTGGAACAGCATGCGACCAGCGAAAGAAGAAAAGCCGAGTGGTGATCTGGCGAAGAAAATCGACGCAGATTTTGGCAGTTTTGACAATTGGAGAAAAGAATTCGTGACGGCTGCGACGACCCAATTTGGCTCAGGCTGGGCCTGGGTGGTGGTTGAGGATGGCAAACTCAAGGTTGTCAAAACCGCAAATGCGGAAACACCACTGACGACAGGGCAGGCACCCTTGCTGACGGTCGATGTGTGGGAACACGCCTATTATCTGGACTACCAAAACCGGCGGGCAGATTATGTCAACGCGGTCATCGACCAGTTACTCAACTGGGATTTCGCCGCCGAGAATCTGAAAAAAGCTTCGGCTTAATATACCCATAATAGGAGAACGTGGTCGGTAGTGGTCACTACGAAGTTCTCGAAAGGAGAAGCGTATGTATGCATGCCCCCGGTGTCAGGCACCATTCGAGAAAGGCACAAAGTTTTGCGCTCGCTGCGGCTGTAATCTTGAGGAAGAGTTTCTCTTCGCCCCGGTATGCCCAAAATGTGGGAAGCAATTTGCCGATGGCACCAAGTATTGTGATACGGATGGTGCGATCCTCACGACCGCCGAGAAACAGGTGCCCCGCTGCGTCACCTGCGGTAAAGAGTATCCGGCGGACGTAAAGTTTTGTCCAGACGACGGTGGCCAAATTTTGCCGGGGGGTCAGCAGGCACCCAGCGGAACTGCGCGCGGTGCCGCTCTGGCTTCACCGCAATTGATCGAGCATCTGCAAAGCCAAGGCTACACTGTCAAGATTTCTGAGTACCTGAAAAAAGGGTGGGAGATTTATACGCACAACATCGGTGCCTTTCTTGGCGCGACGGTGGTTATTCTGGTCGCCTATTTTGTTTTATCATATGTACCCTCTTTCCTCAGTTTCTTGGTATTATCGGCCCTCTCCCTCCCGGTCACTGCCGGCTACTTTATTGCCTCAGCCAATGTGCTTACGCGGGGCACCACGGAACTTGGAGACTTCTTGAAAGGGTTTGACTATTTCCTCCCGCTCGCGCTCGCCAGCCTGTTGACGAACCTCTTTATCACTGTGGGAATCATTTTACTGATTATTCCCGGTGTGTATTTGACAGTTGCCTATCTGTTTGTCGCCCCCTTAATTGTTGATCGCCGGTTCGAGTTCTGGGAAGCAATGGAAACCAGCCGCAAGATCGTGACCAAGAATTGGTTCCCCTTGTTTGGTTTGACGCTCATCCTCGGCATTGCTGTCGTCATTGGTGCCCTGTTATTCACTATCGGCTTGCTTGTCGCTATCCCGTTTGCTGCTTGTACGATAAGCGCCGCGTACGCGGACATCATCGGGCTAGAGTCACAGCAGGGATTTTAGAAACCGCCCAGCAACTGCCCAAGGCTCCACACGAATTGGCCGCGCCCTTTATCCACATAAAGGCCGAATTGGGCAATTAATGAGTACGCCAAGGCAAACTGCGCTATCGCAAACCCGGCAAGGGTGAACTGACTGAGACTTACAACCCCAACGCCGAATTGGGAGATATTAATAATTCCCATGCCAAATTGTCCAATCGCAATGACGCCTTTAGCAGGGACCGGCATACGGTTCGCACGATATTTGAATGAGATATGGAGGAGCGGCACCCCGAAGCACGTGGCTGGCGATTGATACTCAAAGCCCCACCCATCCCACTTCTCCTGGGCCGGATAGGGAGCACCACAGTTCGGACAGGCGAACGCTTGTTCGCTGACAGTATGCTGACATTCCCGGCAATTTTTCATGTTTCAGCTCCTCTGCGTTACCACGTATCAATACACGGACGCTTTTTTCCGGCTGATGGCACTGGTGGTGGGACCGAGCGCAATCCGCTCATAATCCACTGTCGGGTATCGAGCGGATCAATCACGTCATCAATCTCAAAATATGAAGCGACATTGAGGCCTTTGCCATGCGCGTAGGCTTTTGCCACCATCTGATCAAACAAGGCTTTGCGTTCAGCAGGATCTTCGAGGGCAGTAAGTTCCTTCCGATACCCTAGCTTCACTGCGCCTTCGAGGCCCATACCGCCGAACTCTCCGGTCGGCCAGGCCACGGTAAATACCGGGGCTTTGAAACTGCCACCCGCCATCGCCTGCGCCCCCAGCCCGTACCCTTTGCGGAGAACAATCGTAAAGAACGGCACGGTCAGATTGGCCCCAATCACAAACAGTCGACAGCAGTGACGCACCAACGCAGTCTTTTCTACCTCGGGCCCCACCATCATGCCCGGCGTATCACAGAGAAACAGCAGCGGAATATCGAAAGCATCACACAACTGCATAAAGCGGGCGGCTTTGTCTGCTCCCTCGCTATCAATCGCACCGGCGAGGTGAGTGGGATTATTGGCAATGACCCCAACGGGTCGTCCCTCAATACGGATGAAGGCGGTAATCATGCCAACGCCAAAGTGACGCCGCAGTTCTAACACCGAGCCGGTATCGGCCAGCGTTTGCATCACCGCCCGAACATCGTACACGCGGAGGCGATTCTCAGGGATACTCGTGCGTAGCAAACGTTGATCAACACATTCCCACTGCGGAATTGGCCCTTGAAAATACGAGAGGTATTGCTTCGCCACCTGGACGGCCTCGGCCTCGTCCGCCACGGCCACATCAACCACACCGTTGGGTACCTGTACCGACATGGGGCCAACTTCTTCGGGACGGAACACGCCGAGTCCACCACCTTCGATCATCGCCGGTCCACCCATACCGATATTGGAGTTTGCCGTCGCAATGACGACATCACAACACCCCAGGATTGCCGCATTCCCGGCGAAACAGCGACCTGAGTTGATTCCCACCAGTGGCACCAAGCCACTCAGTTTTCCCCAGTAATGAAACGCCATAACATCGAGCCCCGCTGGACTCGTCCAGTCGGTATCCCCTGGTCGTCCGCCACCACCTTCCGTAAAGAAGACTACCGGCAGTCGCAGTCGTTCCGCTAACTCGAACATCCGGTCTTTCTTGTAATGATTCTTGAACCCCTGGGTTCCTGCCAACACAGTGTAGTCATACGACATCACAATGCAGCGGGCTTTGGCATCGTCAAAAAGGTGGCCATTGACGCGACCGACACCGGCAATCATGCCATCCGCCGGGGTCCGCTTCATTAGGTCATCGAGAGAACGGCGTGATCGCTGCGCAGCAATCACCAACGACCCATACTCAACAAATGAGCCGGGATCACACAAGTCGTCGATATTCTCACGCGCGGTCCGTTGTCCGGTTTTGCGTCGCCGTTCCACCGCCTCAGGACGAGCAGCGTCGAGGGTGAGGGCGTGACGTGCATGGACCTCAGCGAGGTCCGGGCGAATTGTATCGAGAGCGACCGGTTGGGCACTCTCGCTGATTCCCTCTTCAACCTCACTTTCTTCAAGAAACATCAGCGGCTCTCCCTCGAACAGCGTGTCGCCCTTGGCGACCACCAAACGGCGGACAATACCACTGGCCTCGGCCAGAATGACATGTTCCATCTTCATCGCTTCCATGACCAGCAGCTGTTGGCCTTTGCGCACCGAGTCTCCCTCTTGTACCTCGACGCTGACAACGGTGCCTTGGAGTGGTGCAGCAATCGCTTTGGTCCCCTCCGGCCCGGCAGGCTCGGAGGTTTGAGCGTCGGTGCGGTCGTCAACGATCGCCACCGTCAGCGGCAAGCGCCCCTCCACTTTGCCATGATCCAGCACCGCGAGCGGATCAATCGTATCGAGCTTCGCCCCGGCACGAGACTTCGGCACCGTGGACTCAAAGAATAAGCGCTGGTGGGTCGCAGTCTCCGGGGCAACGAGTTCCGCAAGATGCTCTTCAACAAAGCGGGTCGACACGCGATTGGCAAGAAAATCTGGGTGTTGCAGCAGATTCTGCAGAAACGGGATGTTGGTCGCTACGCCTTCGACACGGAATTCGCAGAGCGCACGGTATGCTTTGCGCACGACATCGGTAAACTCTGGCGATGACGCATGGGCAATGAGCTTGGCCAATAACGAATCAAAACTGGGACTGGTGCGATAGCCCACATAGCCGAACGTGTCGGTCCGTACCCCTGGACCCGAGGGAACATCGAATGCGGTCAGTATCCCTCCTGCCGGTCGTACCGTGCCGTCGGCAGTCAAAGTCTCCATGTTGATCCGTACCTGCAGCGCGAATCCGCGCGGTTTTGGCACTTCGTGTTGGACCCCGAGGCGCGCGAGCGAGCGGCCCCTCGCCAGTTGCAACTGGAGTTGCACGAGATCAACTCCCATAACCTCTTCCGTGACAGTGTGCTCAACTTGTAGCCGTGGATTTGCCTCGATGAAGGCGATCGTGGCCTCATCGTGAAGGTTAGTCGCATCAACCAAGAATTCGAAGGTCCCAATGTTGTCATACTGCACGGCCTCTGCCATACGGATTGCAGCGGCAATAAGACGCTCTCGCACCCGTGGTGGCAGTCCCGGACTGGGCGCCACCTCAACAACCTTTTGCTGGCGACGTTGAATGCTACACTCGCGCTCCCACAGATGACTCACTCTCCCCGTCCCATCACCAAGGATTTGCACCTCAATGTGTCGGGCATGAGGTAGGAGTTGCTCGACATAGACATCGCTATTGCCAAACGCCTGTCGTGCTTCTGACTGGCAGCGGGCATATGCCTCTTCCAGTTCGTCGAGCTGGGACACCGCGCGCATCCCACGCCCCCCCCCACCCGCGACCGCCTTAATCATCATGCCATTGCCAGCATCCAGCGAAGAGAAAAATTCGCGGGCCTGTGCCACCGTTGTCGGCCCTGACGTTCCAGCCAAGACTGGCACTCCACACTGTTCGGCTAATGCCCGTGCCCGCCCTTTGTCACCAAACAAGGACAGAATCTCAGTGCGTGGCCCAATGAAAGTGATCCCAGCTTCGCGACAGCGCCAGGCAAATTCCGCGTTTTCACTCAGAAATCCATAGCCGGGGTGAATAGCATCACAGCCAGTCTCTTTTGCCACTGCAAGCATCTGCGTGCTATCGAGATATGCTGCGACACCTCTTCCTGCCAAAGGATGCGCTTTGTTTGCTTTTCGCGTATGTAAAGAATGCCCATCATCCTCGGAGAAAACCGCGACGCTGGCGATTCCTAGTTCCGCAGCAGCCCGCATGATCCGGATGGCAATTTCCCCGCGGTTTGCAACTAATACCCGTGTTACTGGCATCGGTTCACCTTTAGTTGCGAACGTCAACTCTGCATGTGTCTCCATGTGTGATTTCCATCTCTCGGGTGAGCTTCTTATCTACAGTCTGGGTTTTTTCTTCTGCTGCGCATCTGTACATAATGTTTTCTGTCTTGGAAAGGTGCGTCATTTGGTAAATGCTGGGAGGTACGATACGTTGAATCGAAGTGCGCTCCTGAACGCCGAACAGGGGCCGGTTAAAGGAGAGAGAGGTGGTGGCGCTGCCATGATCGACGTAGAGCACATTCTCCAGTTTATCCAGACCATGATCGAGCAAGAGGTCGCCTCTGGTTACGCACGCGTTCGCCAGATTCCCAGCACCACGACATGGAGAACGATTGATTACCTGAATTCCCTGTCTCCGACTCGTCGACGCACGTTGCTAACAGCCTTTGCCACACGAGGGGTACGCTTACTGCGCCCAGACCTCGATCCGCAAAGCTATACCTCGCCAACCAGCCAAGAAGCGCTGCTCCGATTTGCTGACGAGTGCTTGCGTATCCCGGATTTTGAGGGGAAATACCTTGGCGCACGTCTGTTACGCGGCATTTTCGCTGCTGTTCGCACAGAACCATCTTCAGAACCTCTTGCGCACGTTTCCGCAGCGGTCCTTCAGCGCGCGACAATGGTGCAGCCAACCAAGTCAACAGCGGTCAGGAAAATCGTCAAACAAATGTTTACCGAGCGGTTCAAGGTGCGCGCGGAAAATTTCGGTGGTGGCAACTGGAACTATTTTGGTGAATACGACGGGCAGCCATTCAAAGTTATGATCGACTATGGTGGACGGAGCGAACAATTGCGCTACTGGCTCTTCTATGAGCACAAGAATACCGGCATTCGAGCCCACATGCTCACCTACGAAGGACTCCTCGGCCTGGGCTTTGGGCATTGGGATTTTGTCACCGCGGACAACTTACAGCAATCGATTTCCCTCCTCTGTGATCTGCTGACCGATCTCCTCGCCCTCCCACAAAAATTCACAACTCACAGTTCGCTGACTGTGTAAGCCATCATCTCAGCTACCCTGTCGTGGCTTATACGCCACGGCCTTCATTTCGATGATGAGATCAGGGCGCGGTAACGCTGTGACCGCAACCGTCGTACGAGTTGGTCCATCAACAGTAAAGTAAGAATTGTACACTTCGTTGTACCCGGCAAAGTCCGTCATATCGACTAGAAAAACCGTCACCTCACAGAGGTCGGTCAGGGTCGCCTCACAGCTGGCAAGAATGTCACGGACATTCTCAATCACCCCTCGCGTTTGTTCGCGGATGTCGAACTGCCAGCCGCCTTTGCCATCGGGCACCGCACCACGTACCGTATTATCTTTCTGGCGGGCACTGGTGCCAGACACGAAAAGAAAATCACCGACCCGTTTAATATGCGGATAATTGGCCAACGGCTTTGCTTTATGGTCGAGGTGTTTGGATTCCACAGGTCCTCCGATTGGCGCTCGTTTCTCGTTCTCAGAATCACCGTGACAGCCTAGAGTTTGACGCACACATTGCGGAGTTCTGTATAGAATTCCAAAGAATGCACCCCACCTTCACGACCGATCCCCGACTGTTTCGCACCACCAAAAGGGGTGCGGAGATCACGCAGAAACCAGCAGTTGATCCAGGTAATGCCCACCTGAACCTGCCGCGCAACCCGGTTCGCGCGAGAAATATTTTGCGTCCAGATCGTCGTCGCCAGACCGTAAGCTGTATCGTTCGCCAGGCGAATCGCTTCGTCTTCCGTATCAAACGGTTGAAGGTGACAGCAGGGTCCAAAAATTTCTTCTTTCACGACCGGCGAGCTTTCTGGTAATCCGGTCCAGATCGTCGGTTGCACCCACGCGCCATGCATCAAGTCGCCAGGCAGCGAAGGAATCCCACCACCAGTGACAATTGTCGCGCCTTCATCTTTCGCCCGATGGTAATAGGAGAGGACCTTATCGCGATGTGCCAGGCTAATCAGTGGTCCCATATCAGTGGCCTTGTCATACGGATCGCCGAGTTTGAGTGATTCCGCTTTCTCCTTGAGGGCCGCAACAAAGTCATTGAAGATTGCACGCTCAACATATATGCGCTCCGTCCCAAGACAGACTTGCCCGGTATTCGCGAAACAGGCACGGCCCATACCCTCGATAGTCGCAGGCAGGTCGCAATCGGCGAAGATGATCGCCGGATTCTTACCGCCGAGTTCAAACGACACATCGCGCACCCCGACCGCGGCATTTTTCATGATCGCCTCGCCAGTACGCGTCTCTCCTGTAAAGGTAATAGCGTCAACTCCAGGATGGCTGACAAGAAACTCCCCGGCGGATTCCGGGCCAAAACCATGAACGACGTTGTACACGCCTGTGGGCACGCCAGCCTCATTCATGACCTCACCAAGCAACGTGGCGGTTGTCGGCGTTTCTTCAGAAGGTTTAACAACCACCGTATTTCCACAGGCTAACGCTGGTCCAACTTTCCACGTCATCAATAGCAAAGGCAGATTCCACGGACAGACGACCGCCACTACCCCCTTAGGAACTCGGAGACTGTAGTTGATCGCTCCAGCGCCGTCTGGGGTTGATGTTTCAAAATATTCTCCCGACACATTCTTCACGACATCGGCAAAGATACGAAAATTCGCGGCACCGCGAGGAATATCGATATGCGAGGCCAAAGTCACCGGTTTCCCCGTATCCGCAACCTCAGCCGCGAGAAATTCATCGAAGCGACGTTCAATACCCGCCGCCACCGCATAGAGTATGGTGGTCCGCTCAGCCACCGTCATTCTACTCCACGGGCCTCCAAGTGCGGCCCGTGCCGCGTGGACCGCCGCCGCCACTTCTTCTCGACCAGCCTCACACACGCGACTAATGAGTGCGTTATCTATCGGTCGACGATTCTCAAACGTTTTGCCACTAGTGCCCGTAGTATATTGCCCGTCAATGAAATGTTGGACCCGTGCTTCAGTCATACGGTCTTTCTTCCTTCCTGGTTGCTTTCGAGAGCGCTATATACCATCTTCCGATGATGAGACACCATCGCTCCACCAAGAGGAACACTGACAATCCATCGCGCGTATTTATCCGAGGAGAGTACTTCCTATGACGTTGCAACAATTGAAGACACAATCCGACAACGGCAGGCGTCTGACCTATTCCATGTCCACTGCGCTCGTGCTGTTTCTTACGTTCACGATAGTCGCGAGCTGCTTCTCGCCATTAACCGCACTAGCCGAAGGATTTCGCCCCCTCGTCTCCCTGGAGAATATTGCAACCACGCTGTCAACATTAGCCAAAGGGAAATTTCTCGTTGCCAGTCGCGACCTGAGCGACCCCAACTTTGCCGAAAGTGTGATCCTGCTGATCGACTACAACGAAAACGGCGCGATGGGAGTCATCATCAACCGCCCGACACAAGTCACGCTGCCTACTCTCCTCCCTAAGGTCAAAGCCCTGCAACAGCGTAAAGAGGTCGTGTACCTTGGTGGCCCAGTCGCCCGGCACCTGATGGTGATCCTCACCCAGACAGCAAAACCCCCTGAGGGCGCACAGTCGGTTGTTGCCGACCTGTATCTGGTCTCTGAACAAGAAGCGTTAGAAAAGCTCTTGCATGCCGCTGGGAAGCGGACCAAGTTGCGTGCGTACGTTGGCTATGCCGGTTGGGCATCAGGACAACTAGAGATGGAAGTCGCTCGGGGAGGGTGGCATGTGGTCCCGGCAGACCTCAGCATGGTTTTTGACCACACGGCTGAAAAGGTATGGCCAGAGTTGATTCGTCGTGGCGATGCGCTATGGACCCAGATTTCCCCACCTACGCAACTATTCAGTCTCGCGTTCATGATGCCACAGTGAGGGATGCAGTTATGCCCTTACCATCTATCCTCTGTATTAATCCGTGGATTTACGATTTTGCGGCCTACGATCACTGGAGTAAGCCGCTCGGGTTACTCTACATCGCCGCCTGGTTACGACAATGTGGTTTGCACGTTGACTTTATTGACTGTCTTGACAAATGGCATCCAGAACTCCTGCACCGCCAAGGACAAACGGCACCGAAGCTGCGCAATTATGGCATCGGCCCGTTCCATCGCGAGATTGTCCCCAAACCAGCGGCCGTTACGTTCGTTCCTCGCCACTTTGCTCGCTATGGTTTACCGGAGGATATTTTTCTTGCTGAGCTGCAGCACCGTCCTCGCCCCGATGTGATCTTTGTTACTTCTATAATGACCTATTGGTACAGGGGTCCGCAGCGGGTCGTTGAATTATGCCGTCAGGTTTTTCCCAAGGTCCCGATTATCCTCGGCGGAATTTACGCTACCCTGATGCCGGAGCATGCGCAGCTAACCGTACAGCCCGATTATCTTGTGACTGGGCCAGGCGAACATAAAGTTACACACCTTTTGGCGGAGTTGCTGCGTATGCCAGCCGTAGTAGATGGCTTGCCAACGCAGCTCGATGCTTTTCCCTATCCTGCGTTCGATTTATTGCGCCACAACGACTATCTCGTGGTCATGACCTCGCGTGGCTGTCCGTTTCGCTGTACGTTTTGTGCAACTTACACGGTCGATAGCGCCTTCTCCCAGCGACAACCACCGGGTGTCGTGGCAGAGATTTTGACCCAGACCCGCCGCTTGGGGGTGCATGATGTCGCATTTTACGATGACGCACTCCTCATGCAAGCTGATCGCCGCATCAAGCCCATCTTGCGCGAGCTTCTCGCCAGCCGACAACCATTACGATTTCACACACCGAACGGCCTCCATGCGCGGTACATCGATGAAGAACTGGCTGAACTGATGTATCAGAGTGGCTTCTGCACGGTCCGTCTCAGCCTCGAATCTGTTGCCAAAGAACGGCGCCGCGATATCCACAACAAAATCACTCCAGGAGAAATGACGCGTGCGGTGCACCATTTGGTGCGAGCGGGCTTCACGCCACGGCAACTCGAAACGTATATTATTATGGGCTTGCCGCAGCAACCACTTGACGAAGTCATCGATACAATTCTGTACGCGAACAGCCTCGGAGTACGCATTCGTTTATCCTCTTTTTCTCCTATTCCCGGTACTCTCGACTATGAACGTGCCCTCACTAGCGGTGCGTTGCCAGCGACGGCGGACCCATTATTGACCAACAATACCATCGTCCCGTTAGTGCGTACGACCGCAGGGTATGCCCAGTTTCACACCGTGAGCCAGTTTGTCCGTACCTTGAACGAAGAGGTCCAACACGGCCGACGTTGTTCCTCTTCGTCCGGGTTCCGCCACTCACTGCGCGTCGCACTAGAACAACAACACCTCGCGGCGAGGTAAAGAATTTGCGCTATGGGCTCGCTTCAGAAACACGAGTGTTTTATCATGAGCATTCATGCACTATTTGCGACGGCCAGATGAAAGGGAGGAGCAACCGATCCCGCCCGTCCGGGTCCGCTTATTGCAAAGACCCACGCCAGATGGGGCACCGGGTCTAACAACGGACACGCAAACTCCCACAAAAAACGGGCGGCTGAACATTCGTTGTCCACGATGTTTCTGGCAACCACGGGCAGAAGACCGCTGGTCCTGCCGGTGTAGTCACGTCTGGAATACCTTTGACACCGGCGGCGTTTGTCCACAGTGTGGGAAAACATGGGCCGAGACCCAGTGTTTACGGTGCCACGCATGGTCTCGGCATGATGCTTGGTATGTCTGGGCACCAGACCAAGACAAGAGTTGAGGGGAGGAGATGACACAGTTACGCACCACCCGACTGGCGCTTTTCCCATACCAAGAAACCGATATTGCCGGACTTCATAGGGTGTGGATCGACCCGGGGGTACGTAAATATCTCTGGGACGAGCAGCTTATCACGCTCGCAACCGCGGCGGAGGTTGTTCAGGCGGGCATACAGGATTGGGCGACACACCACTATGGCCAGTGGACAGTCCGTTTGCCTCAACACTCTGAGATCATCGGCTTTTGTGGCTTTCGTGCCAGCCAAGAAGATGACCATCCAGAGTTATTGTATGGTCTACTCCCTACTTATTGGGGCCAGGGCTTTGCTACGGAAGCCTCACTTGCTGCGTTGCAATACATTTTTGTCCAACGTCATCTGGCACGGATTTGGGCCGCCACGGACCCCCCAAACGTTGCCTCTGTACGTGTTATGGAACGGTTAGGGATGCAATTTGCGCGTCGTGGTCTCCTGAACGGCTTAGACACGGTCTTCTACGTGCTCTCGCGAGAGCAATTTTTCGTCCACACCAACCACCGTCACCCACAAGGAGGATCAACCGAATGAGAAGACTCAGTTTTGCGCTGGCATTGGTTTTGGCGTTTTCGCTTTCAGCTCACGCACAGTTTGAGGGGGAAATTCATACCAAAATCACGACGCCAGACGGCACCGGCACGGGCACCCTCTATTTGTCGAAGGTCGGCGTGCGCAACGAAATGGACATCAAAAGTCCACGACTCAAGGAAATCTCGTCGGGAACATTCGCGATGATCACGCTGCATAAAATCGCTGAACCCGATGTGGTGTATCATGTGAACCCAACGCGGAAAACCTACTCGGTCATCAACCTGAAAAAGATACGCACCAGGACAAAGGGGCTGGATAAAGAAGACTACACGATCAAACGGCTGGGGTCCGACACGGTTGCCGGCTACGCCTGTGAGCACGTCTTGATCACCTCACGGCGCAATGAGGAAACAGAGATGTGCATCGCCCAAGGCATTGCCGGGGCGAGTGAGTGGCTGGCGACAATGGAACAGTCCTCCCCGGTCAAAGACCGCATGATGACTGCCCTGAAGGAGGCCGGGATCACCGGCTTTCCTGTGAAAGTTGTCACGCGAGAAAAGGGCCAACAGTCTCCAGAGATGACTATGGAAGTCGTACAAGTAAACGAAAAGGCTCTTCCGGCCTCTCTTTTCACCGTCCCCGGCGACTACAAGCAGGAGAATGTTATTTCCTCATTCATGACACCGGAGATGGAGAAGAAAATGCAAGACGCCATGAAGAAGCTCACTCCCGACCAACGGAAGATGTACGAGCAAATGATGGAGCAAATGGGACGATAACCTTGCATGGTACGGAGGGCGGTACTGTCGCGACAGCACCGTCTCTCCTAGTGCCCATTGCCGTATTTTTTGTCGATAAACTCGCGAATTTCGTCAGGTGGGGTTCCGGTCTCAAATAGTGCGTGCGCATCCAGCGCCTCGTTCACACAGTGACCTCAAGTGGCACCGTGATCATCGACAAAGCAATCGAGTAAATTCCGGTGGCCGAGCGATTTGTCGCAGCCACAATAGCAGGCAACATTAGCCAGAACCTCAGGAATGTCGGCTGCGGCTTGGTACGCCTGACGCACCCGACCAGTGAAACGCGACGCTGGCAGTGGAGTCGGCAGCGAGGTCCCCTGCGGAGCAGCAGAAGCTGCTGCTGGTGGCTTTTTCTCTGGCGCCCCAGATTCTTTTGCCGGGTCAGCCTGTAAGACTGCCGTCATCCAGAGTCCAACAATAATGACAATGACACATGCGAACATTCGCCTCATAGAGGTACCCTTTCTTGCGGGCAGCGTAGCATAAGAATCCTGTTGTTCCCAACTGGCCTTGGTCCGACGATCTCACCGCCGGGGCGGCTCAAGCACAATCTCCGTCAGTATCCCATAATGATCAGATGGCCATAACGTTCTCCCATCTGCTAGTTTCTGGGGTCTATTCAGCACCACCCGGCTGGCCTCCACGCGACTGACAATGCCTGAGCCTGGCCGCAGCAATAGATAATCAACCCGACGCGAGGCCATAGGCGTAGGGACATCAACGCGTTGCCATACCGTCGAACCCAGCGCTGTCGGATTCATGAGACGGAAGGTGTCGATCAGATTGGCGCTTCCGATCAGGGTGGTCATCGCAGAAGAATGTTCGAGCGCATTGAAGTCCCCCATGACCAGCAGAGGAGACGAGGCATCAAGCTCACGGAGCAGCTCAGCAACATTCTGCGCTTGACACGGATTCCCCGAGATATGCGTGGAGCCGACATGCAGCGGCCCCCACGGCGTCTGTACTTCTGCGTAGAGAAACACGCGGGAATCAGTGAATCGTCCACAGCGAGGGAGGTCATACGCTCGCCAGCTCGTAATCGGGAAACGGCTCACGATCGCTGGTCCTTCGGAAAAATTCATGACCCATGAGGCCAAGGTATTGACAGCCTCGCTGGGAAAAAGGCGGAAACTTGCCGGGGCATACACATAATGAAAACCCAGTTCACGAGCTAACCGCTCGGCAACATTTCCTCGGCCCCAGCTCGCAGAAGCCTCTTGCAAGCCAAGGAGGTCAACCTCAAGTGAGCGCAGCTCTTCCACCACCATAGTGAACCGGTGGTTTATATCTTGGGCATTGCCAACCAGTCCAGAGAACACCCCACCGTGGAGCAGGTTAAAAGACAAACATTTTAGGGGCGGAGTACTAGCCCACGTGACAGAAGACACTAGCATCATCACCCCTATCCCCAATAACGCAGAGATAACTTTTACCGTCGTATAGCGTCGAGGCAGCACAACAGACCTACCGTTAAAAGCGTACTCATAAGCGTACGCAAGAATTACAAAATATCAACATTCATGGGTGAGCGCTGGACAAAGGAGTAGAGCGTTGCTGGTCGGTGCGCACCCCGTCGTGTCCTCGGCAGCGCTTTCAGCAGGCCCAGAGTAAGAATTCTGCGGCGAAAGTTCCGCCGATCGAGCTTCTTATGCAAGATCACTTGATACATGTCTTGTAACTCGGCCAAGGTGAATTCGTGCGGGAGCAGGCTATACGCGATATTCGTATAACTTAACTTCGCCTGTAACCGCTGGAGCGCATAGTCCGCAATCGCATTATGGTCATACGCAAGCGGAGGCAGCGTACGGACCGGAAACCATCCCACGTCCGCATATTTCTCACCATGCGACAGCGCATGGACGACAGGAGGGACCAAAGCAAAGTAGGCAACCGAAACCGTATGGGCGGTGGGGTCACGTTGGGCATCACCAAAGGTATAGAGCTGCTCAAGGTACAGATCTTCGACTCCGGTTTTTTCGCAGAGTTCTCTCCGCGCCGCATCTCCGAGATGTTCCCCGACCCGGACGAGCCCACCAGGGAACGCCCATCGTCCAGCGAAAGGGCCTTGCTTAATGTTAACAAGTAACGTCTGCAGGACCCCTTCGTTAACCGTAAATAATACCGTATCAACCGCGACGCGCGGGTACATTTGCGCGACCGTCACCTCCCTGCCTGTCTGTTGCTCGCGAATATCCACGCTCTCCCGTTTCCGACAATTGACGACCAGATTAGGCACTGAGTGCAAGCATCCGATTGAGTGACCGCTCTGCCCCTACGCGAATGGCCTCCGGTAACGAAACCTCGTGCCGGAGATGCACGAGTGAATCAAGCACGTTATCAAGAGTAATCATTTTCATGTACGCACACAGTTTACAGCTCTTGTAGAATTTCTTTTCCGGGACCTCCAAAAGTAAGCGGTCGGAAAGGCCACACTCTGTGACGATTAAGAATTCTTGGGCCGGACTTTGCTTGGCGTACCGCATCATCGCACTCGTTGATAAGGCGGCATCGGCAAGGGCAATTACATCTTCCCGGCATTCCGGGTGCACCAGAACCTTCACATGTGGCAAATTCTTCCGCACAGCAAGAATCTGTTCAGGTGTGATCTGATGATGCACATAGCAGTTTCCCTCCCACGACAAGATCGTCTTCGCGGTTTGGCTTTGGACATAGCGAGCCAAGTTCTCGTCTGGAACGAACAAGATATGTTGACTCTCTAATTTTTCGACAATCTGCGCGGCATTGGCGGAGGTACAACACACATCAGCTTCGGCTTTCACATCCGCCGTCGTGTTGACATAGCAGACAACCTGAAGGTCGGGATAAACTTTGCGCAGCTCGTGTTTGCGTTCCGCGAGCGCCTCCGCCGTAATGCTATCGGCAAGTGAGCACCCTGCGCGAAGATCAGGAAGAAGAACTGTACGTTCTGGATTCACCACTTTCGCTGTCTCGGCCATGAAATGGACCCCGCAGAACACGATCACGTCAGAGTCTACTTTTTTGGCCTCTCGTGCCAGTTCAAGAGAATCGCCGATGAAGTCTGCCACCTCAAAAATTTCCGGGCGTTGGTAGTTGTGCGCCAACACAACGGCATTCCGTTTTTGCTTCCAGGTCATAATCTCACGAATTACATCGGTATACGTGGTACAAGCCTCGATGGTGTAACCGCTGTCAAGCCGCGAGAGATGCGAATAGAGGTCCTCTGAAGTTTTCATGCCGCCGTAGATATTTTCCATTGCATCCTCCGTGCTAAGACTTTGCGTTTATATGACGCATAGTAGCCATCATATATTCGTCTTGTCAAGAGAATTCGGACGCATCCTTGCGCCCATACACGCTTTCCCGTGGTTGCGAGTGCCGATTACAACTCGCCCTACAACAAAGAGAAAGAAAAGTTGGACATCGTGAACAAAGCAAGGTATTTTTTTAGAGGGAAAGGAAAATTCGGAATGGGCGTTATTTCCTCCACTTCTCAGACATCTTCTTCAAGGTTGGATCGTGACTCGCATTTTTTTTACATTAACTCCGAGTATGAAGCTATTTTCAAACAACTGACGGAAGGAATTCGCCAAAGAAAAGAATTAAGTTTCCTCGTTGGGCCGCAAGGCACCGGGAAAACGAAACTGATGCAATTGCTGACGAACTCAGTCGACGACACGGTTTCCGTAGTATCCTTTCCTACTCCACCTCCGACATTAGACGCATTACTCACAGAGATCTGCCAACAACTGTTTATTCAACACGCTGGGGAAACTTCGGACAGCAGATTTGAAGCTATCGTTGATTATCTACGTACGTGGACGTCCCGCTATGAATCCATCGTTCTTGTCATTGATGACGCCCATCTGTTTTCACCCGAAGTTCTTTCTCAGCTCGTTCCCTTACTTGACCTCCCCGAACCATTCGGGGCGCTGCTTCAGGTCATTCTTGTTGGACGTCCCGAACTCGAAACAACCCTTGCACGACCAGAGCTGCAACCACTGGCCCAGCACGTGGCTGTGCGGTGCCAACTCGGTCCGCTGCAACCCGAAGAAGTAGGCCAGTTTATTCGTCAGCGATATCAGGAAATTAACCAGTCGCGACCAGATATTTTTACGCCAGAAGCAATTGAACGAATTGCGCACTACTCGCAAGCAATTCCTTTCCGCATTACTCAACTCTGCGAACAGGCGTTGAGAGCAGCCTACATGCAGGGACAGCGCACGATATCCTTGCAAATCATCGAAGACTTGGGGCAACAGCTGGTTCCGACATTTGAGGCCCCCCTCGCTGCAACTCGTATCAGAGAACAGGAACCCGGGTTCCCAGCGAGTGCCAACGGCACCTCCGCATCCACTGCGTCGTCATATTGGCCTGACGTACGGTCTCTCCGCCGGCGCACAATTCGTCTTGGCCGTGGACTGGTCATAATGGGGCTGTGTTCACTGCTTCTGCTCTCTGGACTCATAGTAGGTAAAGAAATATCTGACGAGCGACTCTCGGCATCGATGGTACGGGGTCTAGAAACCGTTACACTGTTCGTCTCGGGAATTGGCGAGAAGCTCGCGGAAATTGTCTCTATCTGGCGCTCAGAGACCCAACCATCGTCACCAGATCAGCAGTCGACAACGCAATTAGCCCAGTGAGGATTGTCCAGAGGTCGTTGACAGCCTCACCCCGGCCTAATTTGGTGAGAAAAATAGGACTTGACCTCATAAACCGCGGCCTATGATTATGGACGGATAGCTGGTTTTTCCGTGAGGACGTAAGGAGAGTGAACTGTCGGACCCGACTAAAACAGCGTCATGAACTTAATCAAAGAAAATCTCACATGAAAACGCCCCGCCTCTCTTTCTCTTGCGCTTTGAGAACTACCAGCTACGTGCCCCCGAGCTACCTCTGAAGGAATACACGATGTACACAAGCTATTTCGGTCTTCGTGAACTTCCCTTCTCCCTCTCGAATGATCTTCATTTTTTTTATCCAACCCCGCTCACAACAGAGGTTGAGGAAGAAATTGTCAGTGCCGTACGAGAGAGAAAAGGGCTCCTCCTTCTCACCGGCGTTCCTGGTACGGGTAAAACAACAATTCTGCGCCGTATCACCAGCACCGTTGATGAGACCATTCACATTATTTCTCCGCCGTTTTCGACTTTGAATTTTCATGAGATTCTAACTTACCTCTGTGAGCATCTCGATCTTCAGGTCACTCACAGCGACCCCTTCACGAAGGTTCTCGCAATTCAAGATCATTTGCGCACCTGGTCTCAGCACGGTCGGATTCCTCTATTATGTATCGATGAAGCACAAAATTTGAGTAAGGAAACGCTCGACCGCCTGCGCCTTTTTCTTCATCTGAAAGGTCCACACGGGCGCCTGTTGCAGATCCTCCTGATTGGACAGCCCCAGCTAGAGGCGAAACTTACTCATCCCGATTTACGGCATATTCAGCAGTACGTTGCCTTGCATTGCCATTTGACTCCCCTCTCGCCCGACGCCGTCCACCACTTTATTCAGCATCGTCTCCGGATCGCGGGGTGCGAAAACTCTCGGCTGTTTACTCCAGAAGCGATCGAGAAAATTGTCCGTTACTCTCAGGCTGTTCCTCAGCTCATCAATGTACTCTGCGATAATGTCCTCATTGCCGCATACATGGCAGGTCACCATACGGTCAGTCACTCCCTCGTTGATGAAGTCGCACAGAATTTACAGCTTCCAGACGAGACAACCGCCAAACGAGAGCTATCACACCCCACTCCACCGGTTTCTTTCTCCGCCACTTCACCTGCGCCTGTAAGGAAATCGCGCTTGATTCAGAATCTTGCCTGGGCAGGGATCGGGTTCTTCTTTGCCTGGCTCTCCTCCGTGCAACAGAATTCGCCATTATTGATAAGCGAGTTCTTTAGGGTTGGTTCATCGACCACGTCTTTTGTGGCTCCAGAGATCCCTGCCGCTTCTTCTATTTTACCGTCCTCCTCACAAGGAGAGCATTACGTATCACACTCTGATCCTCATATGTCACCGGCTCCTCAGCCGTCACCGCAACCAGTTATCCCTGTGCTTCAGCAGCAACAAGACAAAACTCTCCGACAACAGCCTTTGCCAACTGGCAAGCAATCCACCAAACACGCGGGATCCCAGCAAGAAAAAGACTCTGCAACGTCAGTAGAGACAGAAACCCGACTAGCTTCGACCCAACCGGTGGCGACCCTTCCGTCACAACCAAAACGATCGGATTCGTCCATCTCACTGCCACTTGAAAGTCCCGGTAAAGAACAAGAACAACGCCTTCCGTCTCCCGAGCAGCAACATGACAGGTATCCGCAAAAGCAGAAGAAGGCGACAGAGGCGCCGGCAAGAGATCCTCGCATCCAACCTCGCCCGACTGATTACCCTCCCCGGAACGTCCGGCGAAATCTCAGAACCAACGCGCGTACAGTTCTCGCGCAGCGTCACATTCGCCCCACTTCCCAGGCACTCATGGCAGCCGCTGCTGCTGGAGACCTGCAACTCGTGGACTTGCTCCTGACAGCAGAGGTTTCCCCGAACGCGAGAGGTAATCAGGGCTGGACAGCACTGATGCAGGCCGCTCGTGCAAACCACCTTGCGGTTGTCCAACTTCTCCTGAGACGCGGCGCGCATGTAGACACCAAAAATACGGCTGGAGAAACCGCCCTCTTTCATGCCGCAAATAATAACCACATTGAGGTTGTGTACACTCTTCTTGATCACGGGGCATCGATCAACGCCAGGAGCAACCAAGGATGGACGCCTCTCATGTATGCAGCCTGGCGAGGGCATCGTCAGACAGTTGAAGCATTGCTGAACAAAGGTGCCGATGCACGGGTCAAAGACAGAACTGGGCGCACCGCATCAATGTACGCAGCACGACAGGGACGAACCTCAATCTATGATCTCCAATTTCGTGACCATATGACCCCTCCGTATGATCAACTCAGTCATTTTGACAAAACAAAGAACCAACTTGTCAGGCGTCAAGACTACAGTGAAATTGCGTCGATCCTCAAACAAGCCGAAACCCAACCCTAGTAGTACCCTTCGCTACGCCAGAGAGAGAGCCTGGGCCGCGATCGCTTGACCGATACGGACACGTTCTCTCGCTGACAGCCACTGAGGATTTCGACGTTCGACCTCGTCAATTAACGGACGAAGCCCGCGGCGATTTGCCAGTTGTATGGATAAACCAGGCCGCGCGTTGAGTTCGAGAACGTACGGATTTCCCGCGGGATCAATGGTAAGATCTATCCCAAGGTAGCCCAGCGCAACCGCATCTGCACACCGAGCAGCAAGGGCTAATACCTCTTCCCAGTGGGGAATAGAAACACCCCCCAATGGTTGTTGGGTATCTGGATGCGTCGTCACCCATGTTTTTCCAACCACCGCATGGGTGGTCCGCCCGGTTGTCAAATCAATGCCGATGCCAATTCCTCCGACATGAAGATTCGCGCGGCCCTTTGAAGAGCGTGTCGCAACTCGCAACATCGCCATCAGCGGAATCCCTCGCAAGACGAGCACCCGGATATCAGGCAACCCTTGAAAACTTCGTTGGGTCAGCACCGGGTGGGCATGAATACGACGTTCAACCACCGCCTCATCGTACCGTTGGTTGAGGGAAAAAACTCCACCAAGGATATCCGAAAGGTGCGCCTTGACATCCAAAAGAGACAACCCGGTCCCATTGCTCATAAGAAATTTTCCGCTCTCGCTCCCTGTAATGACGAGGACCCCCTCTCCACCCGCCCCTTGGGCAGGTTTAATTACAAACTCCGTCCACCCACGGGAATGCAGAGCGAAATCAGCAATCTCACGTTGCAATCGATAGACAGCAAGGGTCTCAACAACAGGAATCCCGAGCGCCGTCAGGGCCGCTTTGGTCTTCAGTTTGTGGTCAACAATTTGGAACAACGCCCGGGGATTGTAGCGAGCAATCAAGTCGTAATTCCGCCGATTTATACCGAGCAGTTCTCGCGTCAGGGCACGCGTACCGCGCATCATATTATCGAAGCTTTCTGGGTCTCCGTTGTGGACTCTCCCGCCGAGCGCCGCATCAACGCCGCAAACCGCAGATACTCGATGAGCCGTAAACCGCGCCAACGCCCAAGCAGCAACTCAATACCAATCACCAGGATCAACACCTCTGGAAAGGTCAACACTAACGGCTTCAACCCTGTGTTTTCAATACCAACATACGAGCAGGTCGCCACCAAGAGCGTATTCACGGTCAACCGCAGCGCCTCTCCAGGACCACGCTCAAGTTGTGTATTGGTGAAGTTTTCAATGGTGTTCGCCATGATCACCATCGGAAAAATTCCGACATGGAGCAACGCCCCTATTCCTAGAGTCGCACCGAGGACAGTAAGCCCTACCATTCCAACCGCAACCACCGCGATCAGAATGGCAACTCGGGAGACAAGATGTAAACGGAAGCGTTGTAAGAGAAATCGCAAGCCGGTGCCTAAGCCAACGATAATAAAAAAGACGACCAGTCCCCACAGTAACCCCGTGGTCAGGAAAGCTAAGGCTAACAGCATCGGAGAAAAAGTACCAAAGGTTTCTAACCCAATGACATTACGGATAATAACCAAGAAGAACGCAATCAACGGGAGTACCAAAATAAGATTCAATGCCGGTAAAGGGACCTGGGCCTGGACGGCCAAAGTCCACAACCTCACAACGTGACGCCGCCACCAACTCCAGCCTTCAACCGTTTCAGCGCTAATCACCGCAGGCGACAGACCTCGCCGTTCTGCTTGCTTCGCTAAAGACCCCGGCGTATCGGCATAGGTACGGCCAAGGTCCCACAACTGGAGGAAATCAGGTTGTCGTCCGACGAGGACAATTTCGGCTGGGCGCAGTAGCTGAGCACCCACCGCGGCAAATATCGTTGCCACCGGTTGCAACACCCCACTCGCAATCACGACCCGAAGATCATCTAACCGTACGCCTAGTTCACCCTGTTTCAGCAGGGCATACATGGCGGCAGTATCTGCCGTAGAAATAAGCAACAGGTCGGCTTCGCGAATGAGGGTCAAATTGTTACTCACGAGAGACTGGAGATACCGTTCCCGAGAATAACTCGACTCAAAGTCTGCACTGAGGACTGCAACATTGAGCTGCACTTGCCGGGCATCGGCAAGAATACGATCAACCGTCCCGCGGGGGATAGGTCCATCATTAATTAACACCACACTCGCACGGGGGTTATCCACATACGTTGCGATCGTATGTCCATGTTCCGCCTCATGTCGAATCCCCAGGCGCTCGCGGTCACGACGACGCCCGCCATTAGCCCGCTCAGGCAAAACAACATTCCGGGAGACCTGCCGAATAAAAAACGAGTACTCGACCGGCACTTTCCGCGAATGGGTCAGGAGCGGAAGATCGTCACGATAGAGAGCCAGGTAGGTATTTGGCAGCCACGCAAAGTATCCCCCTGCAGGATCCATTGGTATCCAGCTGTGGTCGACGAAAGCTTCAACCCACGCGATGGTTGTCCGTTTTACCGCTGTGTCGCCAAGACGAATGCCGCCCACAATTCGTGCCGGAATTCCCACTGCTCGGAGCAAAGCGACGAGCGCCCGGGTTTTTCCCATCCTACTCGCTCGCTGCTCTGTAATCACAGTGAGTGCATCATTCTTTGCACTGCCTGAATCTAAAGAAACCAATGCGACCGTATACTCGAACAGTGTTCTGATCGCCCGCTCAACGGAGCGGCTTGTGCGTGTGAGGGCCACAGCTTGTTGGCGAACCTCAGGGGCATCGCTCTGAATCACTCCTGAAGGCTGTACATATATCCGTGCTGAGACAGGGATATTGCGCAGAGGAAACAGCACCGACGGAAGGGATTGCGCCGAATCGGTAATTTGCACGGTATAATCATAGGTAATCTGTTGAGGAACGGTGGGCGTTTTGGTCACAAGCCAATGTCCCCAGAGATTCAGGCCATCAGCCTCTTCTCGATAACTCACCCCTTCAGCACTCGTTCGTCGCTCCAGGACACTTTGTCGCTCATCTGACAGAGGCAACAACATTTGAACATGGGTTCCCGGCGACGCAAAGCGGAGGTCCATCGTCGCCGACACTTTCCAATAGGCGGTCGCTGGGTGCTGTGGGGCCGGGATCAGAGCGGGCGAGACACGAGAGACGACGGCTTCCTCGTGCCCAAAAATTTGCTCTTCGTCCTGCGCGTTCACTGACTGAGCACCGCAAAGCACGACAACAAAACAAAGAAGAGCGAAAAGATGTACGACTCTGCACATGAAATTCTCGCCTCTATCCTAAGCTTCCGCTATACCGACAGCAAGAAAAATGTTTTCAGCGTTCGGGAGTTTCTGCAACTCGTCGTATCGTTTAGCCGGCAGCCGCTAGGAAGGGACTACCAGTAGACATGATCGCTGAGTTGGCAAGCGCCAGCAGTTCAGCAGGTGGAGCGATTCCTCGCTCCTGTAGAAAGCGTCCAACTACGGAATGATAATGTTCAACACTGCGTAGCTCCTTGAGTCCCAGGCGCAAAGGTTTACATGGTCCAAGCGCACGCGCATACCAATCAATAACCTTACGGAATTGCAGGCAGGCGAGGTGTTCACCCCGCAGCGTAACGGCACAATGAAAATGCCGAGCCATAAACACCAGACGGTCTTCCAGGGTCGGCGTCGAGGGTGCAGGTTTTCCTTGCAGACTTGCACCAATCTGCCGAAAAATCCACGGATTTGCCAGTGCCCCCCTGCCAATCACGAGTCCAGCACAGCCAGTGTCCTCCAACATCTGTTTCGCAGACTGCGCATCACGCACATCTCCGTTCCCAAAGATCGGGAGGGTTCGCACGGACTGCACAACCGCACGAATACCGGCAAGGTTGACGGACCCACCGAACGCGCCAGCCCGGGTGCGCCCGTGGATAGTGAGTGCCGCGACCCCGGCATCCTCTAAGATTGGTGCCAGCTGCACGGCATCAAGATTGCCGTCCGCCCAGCCAAGACGAGTTTTCACGGTCACGGGAATGTTGACAGCCTGAGTAATCAGGCGCACAAACTTCCCGGTCTGCTGAGGGTCGCGCAACATGGCTGCCCCTGCCCCCCGTTTCACGACTTTATCCACCGGGCAGCCCATGTTGATATCAATCACGGCCACGCCTTCGGCCTCTAACATCTGGGCCGCGTCACGTAGCTCTTCAGCGACAGCTCCAAAGAGTTGCACCGCAAGCGGACTATCCTCTGGACAGGTTTGCGCCAGCTCCAAGGCTTTCTTTTTCCGTTCCAATAACGAACGTGCATGGACGAGCTCGGTCGTTGCCAGTCCAAACCCACTGATCTCGCGCATACACAGCCGAAAGGGAAGCGTAGTGTAGCCGGCCAGGGGAGCCAGGAGCAGGTTTGAAGCCAGATGAAGGGAGCCAATATAACAAGAATCCGTCATCGTCATTTTCTATCAGGAAAAAAGGGAGCACGGAAAGGAGATTCGTTATCGCAAGCTAAGAACGTCCACGAGAATCTCAACTCAAAGTCCGACATGAGATCCGACTGAACTAGGGACCGAGCCTAAGCAAAAAGAGAGAGACAGGCGATCCGATCAGCAAGCAGCTTGACAGCGATACCGCTCGCTATAGTGAATAGACCGGCACTTGCGCAATCTCTTCCGGCTCGGGACTATTTGCAACTACTTCATCCATCTTCTCCAACGCCTCCGGCCCAAAATAAATCTCTCCACACTGGCGACACACTTCGGCTGGTACGTTCTTGAAAATGAAAACTTTTCCCCCCATTGGTGTGTATGGCGTATGGTTTTACTCTCCACTTTGTCACCACAAAAATAACATTTAGTCATCAGCTTGATTCCTTTCGGATGCGCCAATCCATCCACAGTTGAGGGTCAGGACAATAGAGTGTCATGTCTCATAAGTTCGCGAGCGGGTAAGGCTTCTGTGGACGGCGGCGGCGGTGACGCCGCTTTGGCTTGGCGTGGGACGTCGGGTGGGAGTCTCAGTGTGCTTTCACCGCAAGCGCCGTCGTCGCTCCGCTCTGCCGGCGCACTCCATACTGGACGCGAGCTACTCCCTTGTCCTGCTACTGAACGTACGAGACGCGGTACTAGGTTCCCTTAGGTCTGTGAGGTAATCTTCAATGATGTCACATTGTGCCGAGAGGACAGCCTCTTCCATTTCACGCCGGGTAATTTGGTCTGCTTCACGTTCTTTCTCTGCATGAATAGTGAGCCGATACTTTTTCTGGCGAACCTTGGCTTGCAGATGCTCAAGAGGATTTCTCCCTTCCTACTTTGGAAAAATAGCATCGGTTCATTCGTCCCGTCTCGCTCTCACGGTTTTTTACTTTTGTTGTGAACTCATAGTGGGAGACTTTCGCGTTCGACGTTTCGATAAAAAGGCGTGTGGCAGTCACGGTTCTGTTGGTATTCCTCCACGCTCAAGATAGTAGGGGCCAAGTTCGTATCGTAGGCAAGGTCAATCTCAAGCGCTTCTGCAACGATACGGCGGCAGAGCGCTCGACTTTTCTCTTGCAGCACGATCAGCACATCGAGATCGGACTCTTCCGTTCCCTCTTCTCGCGCCCGCGAGCCGAACAAGCGTAAGAACATCAGGTTATCTGCCAACATAGATTCAAGCACGGTTTTGAACCGTTGCAGGGCGTGTTGTTCTGTAGGAGTCAGGGCCCCCCGTTTTTGCACTGCCTGTTCCTTCATACCTCAAGTTCCTCAACTACAACTCTCCCTTGCGGGAGCTGGGAGAGATCAATTGGCTGCTGAATCATGTGAATAGCATCAACGAGGTTTTCTCGGGCTTCCCCTAAGGTCGCGCCTTGAGTCAATGCCCCTGGTACATCCTCAGTCCAAGCGATCCACCACTTCTCGTGCTTTACAAAGTTTGCTTTAATCCTCATAGCTTCTTGTTCATCGATCTAACTCACGCCGCAGCACTGCTGTGCAGAATAACCTCAAGGTCAAAAAACTGAGCTTCGTCTAATCCCCGATACCGCTCAGGATGGCAGGTGATAATCAAGACCTGGAGGCGCTGAGCGGCTTCTTCCAAGACTGTTAGAATCCGAGCTAGCCGACCTGTGTCCGTCGCCGTCAACACGTCGTCAAACACGACAAGCTGCCGCTCTTCTTTGGCCAAGACTTCAGCAAGGGCAAGACGAGTGGCAAGATAAGTTTGCTCCCGTTCACCGCCGGACACATCATCGAGCCGCACTGGCATCTCTGCCAATTGGGGAAGAAGATACGCTGGTTCGAAAGTCTCACCAAGTTGGATGCCACCTAGCCGCCCGCCGGCAATACGCTGCAACGTGCGGGTTGCCGCCTGTTGGACAGGTCCTACAATCGCTGCTAGCGCCTCCGCTCGACATTGGGTGACCGTATCATGCAGCAGTCGCACAGCGTTTATACGCAACTCTTCTCTGGCAACATCGTCCCTCAGAGTCGCGATTTCCTCTTCAGCCTGTACCAAGGTGGAATACGATCCTTGGATTGACAGATACCCAAGCCTGCCCTCCTCACTCTTCTCAGCCTCAAGGGCTTTTGTCGCCTCTTCTTCAGCGTTGCGAAGCTGTTTCTCTAGCTTGGTAATAGCTGCGCGGGGATCTTCACCATAGGTTTGCAATTTTGTTTCGACCGCTTCGAGAGCGGTTGTAGCCGCGTCCCATGCCAGCGCAAGTTTCTTCAGTTCCACCTCCCGTTCCTCGTTTGTTTTCCCATTACTGGAGAGATCGGCGATCCTCGTCTCAAGAGACCTCTGCTGTCTTTCCGTTTCTCCCAATCTCACATCCAGTTCATTTTTCTTCTTGTTTGCCACAGTAAAGGCATTCTGCGCCGACTCCCATGTAGTCTCTGCCTCGTCTACGGCAGTCATGAACGAGCGCCTGATTTCGTCAGCAGAGGTGATAAGGCCGGACAAATCCGGCGGAGTCTCCCTCCATTCTGGACGAGCTACAAGTATCTCCTCCAGAATCGCTGTCATTCTTGAGTATTCCTGTTCAATCTTCTCGACCGACTCGTCAGCAAGGAGGGTTGCAAGCTGCGTCTCTGCAGCGGCGACTTGCTTGTCCAGTTCTCTGGCTTTTTCCTGGAGGGCTTCCAACTCCTCCAGGCTCATCGTGCCGAAGCCTCGGCTTAGTTCGCTGAGATGACGAACAGCCCGGTCCCGTTCAGCACGGAGTTCTTCGACAGAACCAGCAGGCCCCCGGGCACGCAAACGTCCAATGGAGCACACTTCAACGACCACTTCAGGTGCACCTTTGATTTCAGTCGATCGGCCCGGCGTGAGCACCCGAGTTCCGGTTTCCTCTCCTGCCACAATCTCCAGAGAACCAGCTTTCTCTGGAACGATCTCTAGCGTAATAAGAGCAGCTTCGAGGTGGATCTGAGCCGCATCCCGCTCTCTGGCTGCCTTGCGAATCGCACGTAGCGTTCTTGTATCTGGGGCTACCACTTCACCGCGCTCTTTCCTGCATTGTGTAAGCACCTTCTCTGCCTGCCTGATACGCCGGAGGTGCTGCCGCAATTCCTCGGTTTTCACCTTGGTATCAAGATAGTGCCGCGCCAAGTCCGCCTTCTGACGTGCTTCCTCAACGGCCTCACGACCCGTCCGGATATTCTCCAGCCGACTCTTTTCTTGCGCAGCTTCTGTCTCACACTTCTCTACTTCGCGTGCCCACAACGGCAGGTCTGCTTGGAGACGCACCAAAGTCTCCCGTGCCTCCCTGAGTTCTTTCTGAGCCTCCCTGATCGCTTCGATCCGTTCCTTCAGCGTGCGATATTGGATCTCCGTTGACTCGACTTGCCCTGCCCGTTCGCGCTTGTCCGCCAGCAGCGCCATATAAAATTCCGCGTCGGAGCGCGCTTCTGTCAATGCCTTTACCAACGCTTCGGCATCGCGTTTTACCTGTGTGCGCTGAGCACGGAGATCTTCGACCTTACGAGCGGCGTCCTCAAAAGCCTGCTGCTGTTCCCAGGCGTGGCTCTGCTGCGCGATGGCCTGTTGCAGTTGATCGCGGAGTCTGACTACTGCAGGCGCATCTCTCCCCGCCCTAAGTTTTCCGCCAGGAGTGTAGATTTGTAGATAGGCGTCCTCGATCTGTTCTTCCAAACGCCCGGCGCCCGGTCCGGAAATTTGTACTCCAAGAAACTCGCGGATATCGGCGACTACGTCACCAGAGAGTTTGGTGAAAGCCAAGTCACCTTGTGGCGCCCAAAGAATTTGCGCGAGTCCCCAGTTTTCGGGTCGGGCAAGTCCACGGCCGGGAGGATTATGCGAAAGGATCTCCCGAACCTGCTGGTCCGCCGCCTCGTCTTCCGCCAGCCGGACAAAATGCCCATCCTCCTGTCGCGCCAGATCGGAGAACGGACGCTCCAGGAACCGTTTCGTCAGACGGTAGTTTGTGCCTCCATGTGCAAACTCCACAGTGACCACAGGAGCCAAAGACCGACCCCACGGCCGCAAGGCCTCAACTTCTTGACCCGTGACCCGGTGGCTATCGAGCAAGCCGCGAAGAAGCGCCTCAAACAAGGTAGATTTCCCGGTAGCGTTAGGTGCATGGAGAACGTTCAGATTATCTGAGAACGGGCCGACACATACAGGATTGACAAAGCACCGCCAACCCGCAACCCGGATCGAACGGAGAATCATGCACCCACCTCGGTCATCAGTACATAGAGTTCCAGGAGGGCTCGTGCAGCTACTTCGGCTGAAGCTCCTTCCGGCCTTTGTCCGACGTAACCAGGGTCGGCTAGTGCTAGCAGCCGGGAAGCTGCCTCGCGGATCGCGCCTGCGGGCAAACCGGCCAACCACAACTCATCTTGCGGAGATGGTCGCAGCAAAGCAACGTTGACCCGCCCACACAAAAACCGAGCAGTGAGCAATTCCTGAAGACGTAAGAGTTCATCGCGTTCTTGAGCGGACAACAATCCTTTGAGGCGTAACTCCAGCAAGGTTTTCGCAGGATTCTCTAACACTTCGATCCTTTCCCGGACCCGTACAAGGTCTCCCGGCTCACGAAGGTTCTCTTCGATCACTGCCCAGTGGAGGTCTCCGGTACGCACAGAGGTCACAACTGGCGGTGCTCCGGTTTCGGGAATTTCCACCAGCAGAACGTTGCCGCTGTCTCGCTCGCCAAATTTGGTCGGTTCGTGGGTTCCAGAATACGCCATGCGGACAAAACCGCTTTGGTCTGGGTACACCGTCGTGGAGTGCCAGTGCCCCAGCGCGAGATAATCGAGCCCTGTGCGCAAAGCAGTATCACGAGGAATAGGATAGTCAGGTTCCTCTTGGTGAACACTATCGACCGTGCCATGAGCCAAGCCAATGCGAACGCCTTGTGCACCAGTGGTATTGATCCAGGCAGTAGGGTTCCGCGTCGAACGTTTCTCCCGCACCGGACAGGGATAAAGCACACCGCCAGTAATTTCGACAGGCTCAGCTTGTTTCAAGACCTGGACCTGTCCATGCGACTTCCAGGCCGGATGTTCCCAGACCGATCCGGGAACCATGGGATCATGATTGCCAGGAATCACATAGACCGGTCCGCTAAACTCCGCCAGGATGTCAGCTACTTTTTGGATGAGCACCCGATCTACGCCGTTGTCCTCGAAGGTATCCCCAGCCATGAGGATGAACTCAGCATTGGCAGCATTGGTAGCCTGCACCACGCGGCGCGCAGCGGCCAGACGCTCGTCGCGCACCCGTTGGCCGACCGCTCCCACATGAGCGGCTTTCATACCAATCTGCCAATCTGCGGTGTGGAGGAATTTCATGACACCTTTTGTTTATTCAGAAACCGTAAGGAGTGTCGTCCTGCGACCTAGTTTTCTACATTTTTTTCTCAAGACCCACTGAGAATCGCCCCTTCAAATCATGCCGTTTCGCAGCAGGGTCGAATTCGCGCTGGACATCATCACGGTCTCTACGACCCAATCTAGTCCAGGTTGTCATCTTCCTTCTAGAGTTTCTTTCTACATCGAAGCCATTTGGCACGCTAATCCCAACCAAGTCCGTAATGAGATAACGATCATGAAAATCGTCCCATATGAATATCTCTACGGTAAGTCCGACGCTCTTGAGAGAAACATCCAGTTTTTCCCGAAACTGCTTTTCCCACTCCTCTGGCGAAACGATTTTCCGTTGAGGACCCGAGCCAGTGTAACAAACTCGATGAAGCTCAATGAGTGGAGCAATGTCCGCTCTCTGAATCTCTTGAAGCAATTGAACAAACTCTCCATAGCGAGGTTGGACTGGATCAAGATGGGGATCAATAAACATCAGAGAATTGGCGTGGCGTAAAACTAACCGCAAATGCTGCAAGTAATGGCTCGTCGCGCGATAAAGTCGGAGGGAGGGACTACGGGCCTGCCACCAAGAAGCACTGGGGAGTTTCTCAATAGGAGAGACGACGGTCTCGTGCCGAAATTCATGCGCGACCGCACTTGAGGCAATAATACCAACGAGGGGGTCAGTTGCGTGAGAAGCAAGCGCCTCCTGACACCATTCGATACAGCTTGTTGGTACAGTCTTCGTAGCCGGCGCTGAAGGATGAAGCCGTCTTTGGCTGACCAGCTTCTTCATTAACTCTTGTGCGCGTAGGTGCCAGCCCACATTTCTACCAATGTAGGCACTCCACTCCCCTTCACGGAGATCTCGAACCAATGCCTCTTGCAACAGGTATTCCTTTAGATTGCTGAGATAAACATCGCAAAGTTCCTGTGAACCATAAGAAGCGCCATCAAAGATATCTGGCACCAGAGCGCATTCAGTGATCATAAGTAGGCAGCACCTCTCTAAGACCTTCTTCAAAGAAGCCTCCCGGCCACGCCTTCACGAGTTCCCCACGTTCATTCAAAGGCATTTCACGAACAATACTCTGCTTTCCATCTCGTTCTACATAAAGCACAGCCACATCCTCGGGCCGCACTGGTGGTAGCCCTTCACGAAGATTCCCTTGAAGCGTCTCACGCATCCGTCGCATGATACGTAAGAGCAAATGTTCACTATGAGTTTCTAGGATGAAAGTATTCTTTTGCTCGCCGAGTGCTGATTGAATAAACAGATCTCCAAGTTCCGCCTGAAGCGCAGGATGCAAATGAATCTCTGGCTGTTCAATAAGCAACGTCTTGTTTTGCGAGAGCAAACTCTGAACGATAATAGGGAGCACCTGACTGACGCCGAAACCAACATCCCGGATGCTCGCGCTTACGCCAGTTTCTTTGTCTACGATACGAAGGGCAAACACGTTACTATGCTTTCGGTCTTCGTCTCGCAAAATAGACAATTTAATCTCGTAGCTTAGACCGAAACTCTTAAGTTCTTCATTTATTTGCTCTAATAGTTTTTCACGATATTGGTACAACAGGTTAGGTAATTGTTCTCCCTGTTTTCCCACCTGGTCACTCAAATTGCCGGAAAAAGTGTAGTACCGTTCCGGATAGTTTCGCAGGGGACCTAGGTAGACTACATCTTTGACAAGTTGCCGAAACGCGGAACACACAGAAAGAGTGATAGGTGACACATCCAGCCCGCTTTCGAAAAGGTCTTGTCCATAGAGAGAACGGTAGATAAGTCTCGCAGCAAAAGGCGAATACTCTTCTATAGTTTGCTTTTCTGAAAGGCCAGTAGGCTTAGAATCCGTGCTTGATTCTCCTTGAATTGTTTCCCCTAAATCTAACTGTCCCGAATTTCTCTCAAAGAGTTCACTCAAAATTTTCTCAACAAGTTCAGAGGTTAAGTGTTGTGACTCGATGGGCAAAAAGGTCTGATAGGCAAAGGGAGTTATCTGATTCGTTTTTCGGAGGGCTCTTATGGCTTTCTTAAAGGGGTAATTCTTGAGATCCTGCCGGAAGTTTTCAAATGGTTCGTACTCTGGTTCCTCCTTGTAGGCTACATAGTCTACATTGCTTAGCTCTTCTTCAATGTATTGCTTCATATGAGTCCACCAAGCCCGCCAAAAATCATGCGTAGAGTCGAGCCGAGTGAACATTGGAAATCTCCCATCGGATAATTTGAAAGGCCGATAAGAGAGCACCGGTGAGAGCCTGTTATCAATGAAGATCCCGATATGAGAGAAATCTGGGCTCTTCGTTTCTTCATCATCACAAGAAAATTGAATTTCTAGCCCCACAGCCGGTGAATCAATGGCTTGCAAAAGCTGCCTAACCCAATGAGGATTAACTTTCTCCGTGTCAGAAGTAAAAAATATCTTAAAGGAGAATTTCTTGCTCACGTCGTGGCGATGCACGAACTCGCGATAGTCACCTAGATCGACGAGTTTCCCTGTCGGCAGCAGTGACGTAGAGCTGTCTGCCTCTTCCAGCGTTTGCTTTAACAGCAGCAAGGATTGCAGGATCGAACTCTTGCCCGACGAATTCGGTCCATAGATCAGAGTGATAGGCCGAATCGGTATCGTTTCCGGCCCGGCGAACGCTTTGAAGTTGGTGAGTTGGTATTCACGTAGTGCCATGTGGGTCTCTTAAAATCTCACAGAGAGAGAACTTAATCGTCTCTAGTCTTTTGTTTCTATGAGGAGAGCAAGCAATATGCCACTCGCCCTACAAATGCTAACTACAGAGATTTACATAATTTCTGTTCTTTGCTCTTTCCCTGAAGTTTCCGTTCGCTTCAACCCAGGTTGAAGCGGTTTCAACTCGAGCTGAAATCGCCGCGAACGTGCTCAGGACCGGTCCTGGAGCCCCCCCACAACCTTCCGACCCCTTTCTGCTCCGCTCCTCTTTACAGCAATAACCCCGCCTCATTAGGCTGGTTCTTGTTCAGCTGGTGTTGCAGGAGCCAGGCTCAGGTACACAAGGACTTCACGCTCCCGATCTTGTAGTTCACGCAGGACCGGCGCGGAAAGCAAGGCATACGCCTCCGGCGTATGAGTGCGTCGCGCCGCTAGTAAGAATTGCTTTATTTTCGCAATAGCCTCTTCAGCGCGTTCAAATTGTTCCTGTGTCTCAATCATCGAAAATCACCTCTACGATTCCACGTTGTACCATGTCGCGGGAGAGTTGGTAAACGCTGAGCCAAGATGCGAGTACTTCTACACCAATCGCTTCGGTCGCCCAAAAGACGTCTGCTTCAAAAAGCAATCGTGCACGATCATGCTCGAAAACACATCGCTGTGTCGGGGGCAGGCCAGCAACGTCCTGATCAAACCCTTCCTGCATCAACAGGAAAACGTCCAAGTCTCCTGGGAATGACTTAGCGGTAGCAAAACTTCCCCAAATGAACATACGCTGCAGTTTTCCCGTCGCTCGCGCCAGAGTAACCATCTCTCGCAACCGTTCGGCTAGAGTCTGACGTCGTGGCGTGCCTGTGCCAAAACGATCAACTACCTCCCCTAACGTCGCTTGGTGCACACCAGCAGGGAGGTAACCGTTTGGTAATGTCTCAGGTAAGCTCATCGGCTAACAACCCTAGCAGCAAATTTCAGCGCGGCGTGAATATCTTCTTCTGTTAGCTGCGGATATGCATCTAGGAGATCGGCTATCGAATCTCCGTCAGCAATGCTGCCGACAAGAACACGGACAGACACGCGAGTGCCTTTAATACAGGGAACTCCACGATGAATACCGGGATCAATGACAATACGATCTCTCCAAGTTGTCGTGGTCATCGTTTTCCCCCTCGAAGAAAATTATTTTATCCTTTCCGCAAGAACTTATGCACTGCCTGCGGTGTGATGCCGAGAAGTCTTGCGGCTTCGCTCTGATTACCCTTCGCTGTCTCTAACGCGCGCAGGATTAGCTGTTTACGAGCGCTGGAAAGATATCCTTCCAACGAAAAGCCTTCCTGCGGTTCAGGCAGCGCATCCAGGGGGTCCGGCGACGCAATCGGCTCGCCAATCATGAGATCGTCAGCCTCAAGGACTTCCCATCGCGCCAACCTTACGGAGCGTTCGATAACATTCTCCAAATCTCGCACGTTGCCAGGCCAGGAATATTGTTGCAGTCGCCTCAATGCATCCGGCGACAACCGTTTCGGCCTTCTGAGTGTGGCGTTCACACGATCCAAAACATGCAAAGTAATTTTGGGAATGTCGCTGCGTCGGTCACGCAAAGGTGGAAGCTTGATCTCGCCAACGTTGAGCCGATAGTACAGATCTTCACGAAAATTTCCCCGCCGAATCGCTTTGCGCACATCTTGATTGGTGGCAGCGACGATCCGGACATTCACCTTGTGAGGTTTCTTGGCGCCAAGGGGCTCGACCACACCGTCTTGCAACACGCGCAGCAGTTTCGCTTGGGTTGGCAACGGTAATTCAGCAAGCTCATCGAGAAATAGCGTTCCTCCGTCCGCCTGGTCGAATTTCCCAGCTTGATCATTCGTTGCTCCAGTAAACGCGCCGCGTTTGTGACCGAAGAGAATACTTTCCACCAGGTCTTTGGGAAGCGCGGCGCAGTTCAGCGCAACAAACTGATCCAACGGACGACCACTAAGCCGGTGGATGAATCTCGCGAACAGTTCTTTTCCTGTACCGGTCTCTCCAAGAATGAGAATCGGAACGGTTGAATTGGCAAGGGTTGCAGCGGTCTCTAATGCGTTCCTGACAGCAGGGTGGTCACCGATAATGCCGAGCTGCTGGAGCGCTGTTTCCATATCAACAGGTGGAACTGCTTCTGTGGGCTCAATCGCACCGACATTGGCGCGCACGAGCGGAAAATCTGGGAGGGTTAGATCGACTTCAGAGACCAACGGACGATCCTTGCTCACAAACCGCGGCGGACGTACATGTAGAATCCGCGCAAGGATTTCGCCACTTGCAGTGAGCAAAACCCAGCAGGCGTGCATCTGCGGTGTGCCGGAGGCCACAGCGATAAAGAACTCCGCCCGCGGCATGGCTTCACAAATATCGCGCAGGTGGGTGCGCAATTCTCTCAGGATGGTGACGTAATCCGTTGGGTCGACCAGTGGCAGGTCTCGCACCTCAACCTTTAGGTCAGGAAGTAAAGAACTCAGCGCTTTCACAGTTGCGGCGGTATTCTTCTCTGCCTTCGGCGTAGAGAAGAGAATGATTTGATCAAACGTCCGCTCATTCGCCAGCGAAAGAATCGGTCCAGGTTGCTCCTCTTGCCCGATCAGCCCAATGGCGTAGGGATCATGAAAGCCAGTAAAGGTCAACAGTATTTTCATGTCTGTTTGCCCCCGGCCAGTCTATCAAGTTGAAGAGCGCGTTTCATGCGCCATTTGTTGGCGCGCAGCGTACGCCCTACGATCTAAAAAGGGGTATGAGGACTGAGCAAAAAATGTCCCATAAAGGATGAAAGATCCGCTGAGCAAGCAGCTTGACAGCGACACCTCTCGTTTCTAGTCTGGTAACCGAACGGGGGAATATGTGAGCGCACCCGCCATGAAACCAGAATGTGGCGATACAGATTACCAGGCGTGGCTTGTCCAACAAGCAGCCCATCTCCGGGCGCGTCGTTTTGCTGAGTTGGACTACGAAGCACTTGCGGAGGAGTTGGAGGACATGGGCCGTAGTGAGCGACGAGCAGTCGAAAGTCACCTGAAAAGCCTCTTGCTGCATTTGCTGAAATGGTCCCAACAAGCGCAACGTCGGTCCGGAAGTTGGCGTGACAGTATTGACTCTGCCCGAGATGCTATTATCGACCTCTTAGACGACAGTCCGAGTTTACGCCCGCGGTTGCCGGAATTTGTCGAGCGGCAATACCCGCGCGCCCTTCGTAGCGCAGCCAATCAGACCGGTCTTGTCGAAGCAGATTTCCCTCCCCACTGTCCGTTCACTCTCGAGCAAATCCTCGACCATGAGTTTTTCCCTACAGCACCTGAAGAATAAGAGTCGAAGGAAGACTGCGAAGGCTTTTGCGGACCCTCATCATTACTCGACGTCTTTTTTCTCTCCACAACTGAATCCGCACCGCCAACTATATAAGGGTTTGCTAAGCAGGATGCCACGAGCGCGCCTAGCAAAGGGTCTTACTCTCCACTTTGCCACCGTAGAGATAACACTTTGTCATCAGCCTGGCCCCTTCGGGGCGCACCAATCAACCCACAGTTCAGAATCAGGACTGGTAAGGGAGTGGCTCTGTATAACGCTGGACACTCGTGTCTGCCAGGAACCGGGTTCGTCTCCTCATAAGAAGAATCGCGGCAAATAGCCAAGAGCGGGTGCAATAAAATAGCAGTTACACGCATCCTTAGGCAGGGAAAGTTCATCGGGGGAGGGTCATCGGTGTTTGTACAGTTCTTCCCTAATGGCAAGCTGAGAGTCTGAAGATAGAAAAACATGGTGGTTTGTCGATATGGAACCCGGCTTATCGTAAGAGCAACAAGTTGCTGCTAATGGGAACATGGAGTGCAGTTCAATGGTCGTTGGGCGGAGGACGATAGTAAGGTTGTAGATGCGGGATCATCCAAGGCAAGTGCTCTCAAACACTAAGGAGAATCGAGTATGCCGACGTCGCAAGTTGTGGTCGACAAGGGAGAGTTTGGCTTCGAGCCGCTCCTTGTCGTGTTCGCCGAATCATTGACAAAGACGCCGTGGTGGCGCTATCACACCCTCACCCAAGGCAATAATTCCTGGGATACGCTTGAAGTCGATGACCCGGACAATTTCTGCGTGTACAACTTTTCAACGAAGAAAATTGTGTGGATGCTATCCTCCACCCCGGCAAGGGGTGGGCATATCTTCCGGATTCACAATGGTGTCAAGGCACGTATCAGAAAGAGGGATGATGAATCCGCCTTTGTGACTGCGACCGGCGGAATCATCGGTAAGGACGGAGTGCATCAGTGCGTCGGAACGGCCGTTAGTTGTGCCGAGAAGACCGATTTGCGGATTGACTCCCTCGGTCTTAAATTTCCCTGGGAGTTGCCCAAGCACCTCCAGTATAAGTCTAAAAAGAGTATAGAATGGTAGCGCCGGTGGGTAGAGTTGCAGTTCTCTGCAACCGGATTTCAGCCTCTCAGCGGACAGGAGAACTGAGTGTGTCTTGCTTTCGTTCGCGGGACGGATTAAATCCTTTGCGTTAGGTGTGCATCATGAAGATGGCCAAGGAAGACATCAAATCGTTTCCAAAATTCAGCCTCTACGTCCGGCAGAGCTTTCCCCAGGTCATCCAGGTCAAGTCGATCGTGCACAACTTGAAAGCCCACGGGAGCCTGACGACTGAAGAGATTCGACACGCCGTGCAGTGGGGCAACGATCCGCTGATCGTGATTAAGCCGTTGTCGAATTTCCGCTGTAACGCGAGGACAGCTTCTCCGATGGGCTGCTTCCAGCAGTCCGCACCAAACCAGATCGAGGTCGAGATCGAGTACGTCAAGACCTACGAGCAAGACCCCAATGGGGCTGGAGTAGGCCGCAACGCTCGGGGGCAGACGGTCTACGTCGTCGGCGTAATCCTGCTGCATGAGATCTGCCATTGGGGAAACTTCAAGCACGGCGTGACGGAAAGCACGGAGAAAGGCGAGGCATTCGAGATCGCCACCTATGGCAAGCGACCCGTCCCCAATCTGGTCCACGTCAGCGAGATGACCATTACAGAGTAAAACTCATTTCATTGACATTGGGGATGTGTCGCTCGAAACCTTGACGCTCAAAGCGAAACTCACTTCGTTCATAAGGACACGAGTTCCAGCTACGATTACCAGGCTCAATCGTGCTCTGGCTGCCGCGTTGGAATTCTCGCTTTCTCCTGGTTCACGCTCCCCTAATGAAATTTGCGGATCAAAATCGGGAATTGTGCTCTTGACTCCCTCACCCTGTCCCTCTCCCATCGAGGGCTAACCTTTACCCACATGTGGAGCACTTAGCGTAGGAGAGCGGAGGAGCACATACATGCGAGTGAGATCCGCGAGGTGCTGAAACCCGCGCCACAGGACGGTCACGCCC
>JBFWXH010000065.1:0-43585 GCA_050187625.1 Binatia bacterium | reverse complement strand
CCGGCGATGGTGAACCGGGCGTGACCGTCCTGTGGCGCGGGTTTCAGCACCTCGCGGATCTCACTCGCATGTATGTGCTCCTCCGCTCTCCTACGCTAAGTGCTCCACATGTGGGTAAAGGTTAGCCGCGCGTGAGAGGGAACCAAGAGCCGATAGGGGCTGGAATAATAAGCGGCAATATCAGTGATCGGATCGGTTGCGAGCTTCACGAACCAGATCATCGCCAGCCACAGGTTGTGCGTCCACACTAGATAGGCAACGTGTCCCAGCACCACGATCAACGTGAGGAGGAACCACTGCCAGGCAATCGTGGACACGACCGCGGTCAGCGTCGCCATGTCCCACGCCCCAGCACTCGCCACATGTGCAAGTGGAATCAGCAGATACGCGGCAACGATGAGGGTTTTGTTGCGCGTATTGAACCCTAAGAGGAGTTCTTCTTTGTCGTGACAGGGAGGTTCCAAGACCGCATGTCCAAACTGCCGGACAAAGAGCGCCGCTAATCCCAAGCACATCGCTTGGGTAAGGTCCGAAAAAATCAGCACATAACAATAGAGAAACACGCTGGAACTGAGCAGATGGAAGAACTGATTGACCACGTTACTATGCGAGGCCACATGGTCATCATGTTTGCGTCGCATGATTTCCGCATAGAAGTGCTTAAGTGGTTGTGGCACCTGGACAAGGCTGCCGATCATTTCCTTCAGCAACTGAGCACGCATGAGTTTCTCCCTCCCTGGTTGTTGTTCCTCCTTTAACCACCACGCATCGTGTTGCATTTTCTCCGCCGCGGAGAGAATCTTCCCCTCCAACTCCTGATAGTCTTCGGCGGTAAAATCCATACTGCTCAAACACCGCCCGGTCCCCACCCAACTGAGTGTTATCCCTTCCGCACGCAAATAGTATTGTAGGAGCCAGTTATAACGACTCGGTTCTTTAAAGAGCACGGTCCACACGGTTGCCAGGTTCACCAGGCGTAGCGGTAACGCGCGGGTTGCCAAGTGCTGATTGATCGAGTGCACCCATTCCGTACAACGCCGCTGGGCGTCAAAATACAACTGGGCGACGGTTGGCTGCACGACCCAGCGCAGAAACTCATTCATTGCGCCCATGACCAAAGGATGCGCAGAAAACGTTCCGATTACATAGGCGATGCGCATGGGGTGCTGGGGGTCAAAGCGTCGCATCAGCTCTTTCTTGCCGCACACCACCCCAATGGGCATGCCGCCGGCCACGGTCTTTCCGTAAACAATGATATCCGCCTGCACCCCAAAGTATTCCTGCGCGCCACCTGGCGCGAGACGAAAGCCGGTATACACCTCGTCGAAGATCAGCGGAATGTTATGTTCGCGACAGACAGCACGCAGTTGTTGCAGCCACTGGGCATACGTGGATATCGAGTCTTGGGTTTTCCGCATCTCGCTGGTCAGCAATACGGTATCACTTGGAGGCGGCGAATTCGGATGGAAGGACTGCACCGGATTGACCAGCACCCCAGCAATCTCTTTCGCCCGCCAACGCAAGACGTCAAGCGACGCTGGGTGCATATCTTTGAGCGTCAAACAGTCACCGATATCACGCTCATTGCCTAACCCTGGTTGCACGCCGTCCCACCAGCCATGATACGCGCCAGAGAAACACACAATCAGCTTTCGGCGCGTATTGAAACGGGCCATACGTACCGCGGCCATCACCGCCTCGGTGCCACTCATATGAAAGGACACTTCATCCGTACGGGAAATAGATTTGAGCAAATCAATGTTTTCGGCCACGACCGGATGAAGCGGACCCAGCACCGGACCCACATCTTTCACCCGTTCCCACCCTTTTTGCATCCACTCTTTGTAACGGTCAAAACCAGCCACATTAAGCCCGTAGGAACCGCTCACATCCAAAGTCCAGTGCCCATCAAGGTCACGCAATTTCGGCCCTGCCGATGCCGTCACCACCGAGCAGAGGTTAAATTTCTCCCGCATCACCCGCATGAACGGGAACGGCACGCGATTAGCATCGGTAAAACGCAAATCAGAAAAACTCTCGCGCAACGCGTCGCCCCAGGCGATCGAGGTAGCGAACTGCCGATGCAGGTACCCAGCGAGACGGTCGAGTGCTTGTTGTCGAAGCGTGGCCCACCGTACCTCCGCCCCATCCGCCCGGAAAAACTCCTCATCCGAATACGAGCGTGACTTAACCCACTTCGCCAGCCGTCGCGAGATCAACGGCGTCCACGCCAGGGCCCGCAGGGTCAGCAGCGTGGCGATAAGCCTACGCCCAATGACCGCAACAAACACAAGAACCAGACTTAGTACCAACCACCCGTACCACGATGTCGGTACACAGGCTGCTAGTGAGGTTCCAGTCAGACAGCCTATCCAGGGGTATAGGGTTTCATTCACACTCATCTCTTCCTCCTTGGTCCTGTTGGACGGGGGCTACGCTGCCACCTCGTCGGCGCTTAGTGCCCCGTCGGTAACTGCAAGATGCTCAATCCCTGTCAGCAGGGTCTCAAACCTTTTGACTACGGACTGCCAGTCCAGTGGAGCCACGTATTCTCGTGCCCGCTGGCGCATGTTGTGGAGAGCGTGTGGTTCGCGGACAAGGTTCATCGCCACCGTAACGAAGGTGTGGGCGTCACCGTACGGCACCAACACCCCCGTCTCCCCATGCGTTATGTGCATCTTCGCCGCGGCATAGTCGTAGGCGATGACTACCAAACCGCTAGCCATCGCTTCCAGCGTCACGTTGCCAAATGTTTCGGTCTCACTGGGAAAGAGAAACACGTCCGCCGACGCATAATGCCTCGCCAACTCTTCACCAGTACGTACTCCACAGAAGATGAGATCCGCATGCTCTTTCTGTAGCGCTACGCGGAGCGGCCCGTCTCCGACAACGACAAACTTTATAGAAGGGGTGACCTGCTTCATAGCGTGGTACGTCGTAACGGCAAGTTGCAGGTTTTTCTCAGGCGCGACCCGTCCGACATAAAGAAGTGCCACGTCCTGGTCCGATAATCCCCACTGATGTCGTAATTCGGCGCATCGGCGTGCGGGGGTAAACAGGTGCGTATCAACCCCACGTGCGAGGACACTGACATTATGAAAACCGAGCCTCTGGAGTCGATTTTGCAGCTCCAGGCTTGGAACCAAGGTCCCCAGCGTTCGATTATGAAAGCTCTGCAGATAACGCACGATCACAGGTTGTAGCCACCCAGCTCCATAATACTGAGAGTAGCTATCGAAATTTGTGTGAAAACCGCTGAGTATCGATATCCCGAACTGTTGGGCCACCCCTACGGCTGACCAGCCTAGAGGTCCTTCTGTTGCCACGTAGATGACATCAGGACGGCACCGTGTCCAGACTCGACGCAGGACCCGACGAGCTGGAAGACCACACTGTAGGCCCTGGTACCCAGGTAACGGCACGCCTCGCACCAGGGTGACAGCGGAGTTGGCAATGTGACTGTCGTTACCGTCAGTGGGTTGGCGCGGGCGCACGAGCGAAACGGTATGCCCTCGCGCGTGTAATCCTTCCGCCAGACGAGCCAAGGTGAGCGCAACCCCATTTACCTCGGGAGCATAGGTTTCACTGACCAGACAGATGTGGCGTACGTGCGCCGTAGCTGGGCGGGACCTAATCGATGATTGAACCTGTGTTCGTGAGCGCCCCATCTCCACGTTGATGTCGTTCACAAGTATCCTCCCCGCAACGCTGGCACGAGCATGAGTGGGTATCAGGGTACGTTCTCATCATTTCCTGTGAGTTACAGATATGTGAAGATTGTGTGAGCGTTAAACAATTCACACACACATAGAGAGGAGCGTATCCCCATAGGTCGCTTACGTGTCAGCCAGCTCGGCAAGAACAGTGGGAATACTGGCGATTACTGCCGTGTACGTCACGTCTTGGGCTCATACCAGGGTGACTGTGCGTCTCGCCAATTGCCCAAACCGGCTCGCAGGTTATGACACACAGGACACGAGAGGACCTGTTTTGCTCCTACAGAACCCTTTGTCGCTATCGCGATCACGACGCGCATTTTACTACGGACACAAGGAGAGAGGAGCTTGCTTTATTCCATATTTCTATTATTTTAGAAATATGGAATCCTCGGAAGTCATTGCTATCTTCGCTGCGTTATCGCAGGAGACACGGCTTGATCTTCTGCGTTTACTAATAGCGGAAGGCTCCAACGGCTTGCCAGCAGGTGAAATCAGCCGCCGCCTGGGGGTGCCATCTTCGACCCTGTCCTTTCATCTGGCGGCACTGGAACGCGTGGGCCTGACCCATTCCACACGTCGGGGCCGCCAGATCGTGCATGCAGCACGAATCGTCGGAGTACAACAATTGCTCGGCTTCCTCGTCGAGACTTGCTACGGTGGTCGGCCCGACCTCTGCGGGGACCTGGAGCGGCTTCTCTCCCCTTTGCCTCAGGAGAACCCAGGAATGACCCCCGCCTTCAACGTGATGTTTCTCTGCACCCACAACGCGGCCCGTTCGATCATGGCAGAAGCCATCCTGCGAAAATACGGGGGGAACCGCTTCCACGCGTACTCTGCCGGGTCTACCCCGATTCCCGCACCTAATCCAGACGTGATCGCGAAGCTACGCGCGTTTGGCCACGACACAACGAGCTTAAGCAGCAAGTCATGGGAGGAATTCACCGGCCCCAATGCTCCACGCATGGATTTTATAATCACTCTATGTGATACATTAATCGACCAAGCCTGTCCGGAGTTCAGTACGCTGGCCGTGACGGCTGCCTGGCCGCTGCCTGATCCAGCGAAATTCATCGGAAACTCGGCCGAGCGCGCGACCTTGCTCAATGAGGTCTACGGCGGTCTACGGCGCCGGATCGAGATTTTCATCTCTTTACCCTTTGCGTCGCTTGATCGCCTGGCGATGAAGGCGCGGCTCGATGAAATCGGCAGCGGATTGTTTGCAGCGAGAGGAGTGAGTTAAAGATGCGAGTGGGAATTAACGGGATGGGGCGGATTGGCCGTTTGGTGTTACGTGCCGCCCTGGGTGGCGTGTGGCGGGCTCCAGACGACCCGCGCGCGGACAATCGTCTCGAGATTGTGCATGTAAACGAACTGAAAGGCGGTGCCGTAACCGCCGCGCATCTCCTGGAGTTCGACAGCATCCATGGTCGCTGGCGGGAACGCTTCGAGGTGGCGGATAATTGCGCCATCCATATTGGCCCTCGGCGGGTCGGGTTCAGCGACGCGACGACCCCGGATGCCGTCGCTTGGGGCGATCTCGGCTGCGAGATCGTACTCGAGTGCACCGGCAAATTCTTGAAGACCGAACAACTCAACGGTTACTTCCGACGCGGCGTCAAATGCGTCATCGTCGCAGCACCCGTGAAAGAGGCTGGCGCATTCAACATCGTGGTTGGTGTCAACGACCACCTCTATGAACCCACAACACACCGACTGATTACGGCAGCGTCGTGCACCACGAATTGTCTCGCTCCGGTAGTGAAAGTGCTGCATGAGGCGATCGGCATCCGCCACGGCCAGATCACCACCATTCATGACCCAACCAATACCAATGTCGTCGTCGATGCGCCCCACAAGGATCTCCGGCGCGCCCGTTCGGCAATGTTGTCGCTGCAACCCACGACCACCGGTAGCGCGACCGCCATCGCACTGATTTATCCCGAGCTGAAGGGCAAACTGAACGGCCATGCCGTCCGTGTGCCGGTGCTGAACGCGAGCCTGACCGATTGCGTATTCGAGATGAAGCGTCCAGTCACGGTTGACGAAATCAATAGCCTGTTCCACGCCGCCGCCAACGGTCCGCTCGCTGGCATTCTCGGGTTCGAGCCGCGTCCCCTGGTCTCGGCCGACTACGCCAACGACACCCGCAGTGCGATCGTAGACGGACCAAGTACGATGGTCACCGACGAGACGTTGCTCAAGGTATACGCCTGGTATGACAATGAAGTGGGCTACGCCTGCCGCGTGGTCGATCTCGCTAACATCGTCATGCAGCGGAGTGTCTGATGTCAGCAGTACGTAATTACGCGATAGTGACGGCCAGCTACTGGGGTTTTACACTGACGGACGGTGCGCTGCGGATGCTCGTGCTACTGCATTTTTACAGCCTCGGCTACACACCGTTTACACTGGCATTTCTGTTTCTGCTCTACGAAGCCGCCGGGATCTTCGCCAACCTCGGCGGCGGCTGGCTTGCTACGCGTTTCGGCATCCCACGTATGCTGATGACCGGCTTAGCGCTCCAGATCGCTGGCCTGCTCCTGCTCTCAGCACTCGACCCGACCTGGAGCGCACCCTTGGCGGTCGCGTGGGTCGTGGTCGCGCAAGGGCTCGCGGGGGTAGCGAAAGATATTACCAAGACAGCCTCGAAATCAGCGATCAAGGCAACCGCAGAAGGTGGCTCCGGTCAGTTGTTCCGTTGGGTCGCCTGGTTCACCGGGTCCAAGAACGCAATGAAAGGCGTAGGCTTTTTCTTCGGCGGCCTGCTGCTGGAAATCCTCGGCTTCCGGGGCGCCTTGTGGCTCATGGCCGGCGGGCTCGCGTTCGTTCTCACCGGGGTGACGCTCAGCCTGCCGCGGACACTTGGCAAGGCCAAGGCGTCAGAATCGTTCCGCGAACTGTTCGCCAAGTCCCGCGCTATCAACCTGATGGCAGCCGCACGGATTTTTTTGTTCGGCTCGCGCGATATCTGGTTTGTCGTTGGCCTGCCCGTGTTTCTGTACAGCCAGGGATGGCGCTACCTGGAAGTAGCTGGATTTCTCGCGAGTTGGACCATTGGCTACGGCCTTGTCCAGGCCATCGCCCCCGCCGTCATTCGTCGCAGCGCGGACGGCTTGTCACGTGAGGTGCCGGAGGCACGGTTGTGGGGGATGGTGCTGACCGCGATTCCGCTTGGGCTCGCGCTCGGGCTCGACCGCTCCCACCTGGAGCGTCCCGATCTCGTGATCACGATAGGTCTTGGCCTGTTCGGTTTCGTATTCGCCGTCATTTCGTCGCTGCATTCGTATTTGATTCTCGCTTATGCCGGATCGTCAAAGGCGGCTGAGGATGTGGGCTTCTATTATGCCGCCAACGCGGGGGGGCGGTTGATCGGGATTGTGCTCTCCGGGACGCTCGTCCAGGCAGGCGGAATGGCAGCGTGCCTGTGGGGCTCAGCAACGATGCTCGCGTTGTGTCTCGTTATCACCTTTCTGTTGCCGACCGTGGCTACGAGCAGACAGGTAGCGGCCGAAATGTCCTCGACGCTGTCGCAAAGTTAATAACAACATATTGTTATCTTTCTGCGCGAAGCGCGGTTTCGCCGTCTCATAGTGCCAATAAAAATTGATGACCGACAAGGGTTATTGGCGGGACAGGCTTCTTGTCCGTCCTCTCTACTACTCTGGAGAGTCAACACCCATCAGGGAGAAAACCCCCAACTTCCGTAGTGTGGCCCGCTTTTTTGCTGATGCGCTTGCATCCGCTCTAGCACCTCGTTCAGGAAACGGACGGCGTCAACATCTGGGCCCCGCCTATGTGGGCGTTAGTGACTGTAGAGAACGGCCAGATTGTTCCTTCCCAATACGCCAAGAACGCCAAGCTTGCTCACCTCGATATCATCACCTGGACGCTGGAACGGTCGGGGCGCATCTTCGAGGATGTGTTGGTTGGTGGTAACACCTACTCCTACCAAACGACGCTGGGTGCTTTGGACAACGACGGCGACATTTTGGTGACGCTGGACGTATTGGCCCGTCAAGTCGGCATCCTCGGTATCTTCTCTGACTGGTCCGGAACCGTGACCTACTACGCCAGCTGTATGGGGCTGAAGTAATAACCTGATCATGACCTGGGTTCTTTCGGGGGCGGTTTCTCTCCACCGCCTCCGTTCAGAGAGTTGCAGCCCTTACCCCGGGTATGTTTTACCCGCAACAACGCTGCCCCCGAGGCTCATGACCCGGCCTACTCTCTCAAGGCCGAGACCTTACGCGTAGCGGATCCAATAAAGAGCGGAATCAGCACACGATTCAGCCCGCGCAATTCGTCACTGCCGCCAATCTTTTCGTAAAACTCCGCAACATCTCTGAAGACGCCGTAATCCTGTGCGCTGAGGTTACTGACACTCCCGTCATTGAGAAATTGGCTAAAGCTGTCTCCAACGCCATTCCACATCGTCGTCCCGTTCACATGGATACCATATCCGAGCAAACGCCCCGTACCGGCCACCTTCGCTTGTGCCTTCTCGAAGAGGGAGGGGAGGGGGTTATCCCGAGGGAAAAAGATAACCCCCTGTGAGGGAGGTGGCTTTTCAGCGACCTCTGGGGTAGGGAGATGATCACCACCGTTTCTAGTGATCCTCTATTACACGATGATGACAGAGAGATGAAAATTGTGTCACATCGGTTCTCTCTTGTGGGAAAAAAGGGATAAGAAGGATTTCGCCAACCGTCTCCGGAGGGCTGCTTTTTTCGCTTTGCCCCCCGCCATCTGTCATCCACTACGAAAATAACAGATAGTGAATAAAAATAACAAGGGAGCCTGTGAGACCGCAGCTCAGCACGCCTTCCCTACGACTAGAGAATCCACAAAAGGAACAACCCGGCAAAACAGACGTTGCCAAGAACAAGGGCCAGGAGCGCAAGCCGCTCTTCATCCCATTTCCGCGTTTCCGCCTCTGGTTGCTCTGCGTCGGCTCGCTCAGTACGTAACAAGTGGAGTTCCGGCATGACAAACAGGTGAGCCACGTCATTCTCGTAATCATCTTTCCACATGATACTTCCTCGGCAGCTGTAGATTTACGCAACGCGTATCAGGTTGCATAGAGCGCTTTATTTTTTACACCGTAATGACAAATTAGAGAAATGTGTGTGATTGCAGAGAAAAAGAAAGGGGAAATTTCATCAAACGATAACCAAAGATACATCATGCAGTAATACCTCGCGCGTACCGGTGATGGGGATGAAGCGCAAACAGCAGGATGGTATCAATCCCCTCAGGGATATTCGTCGTTCGGTCGTGCATGGTCTAGCGAAGTTGCTGATCCTGCAATGTGCCCAACACGAACCCACGTACGGCGGGGCGATCAGCAAAACCTTACGAAAATTCGGCCATATCATGAGCCCCGGAACCCTGTATCCGCTCTTACATGCGTTAGAGAAGGCCAGGTTGCTCCGCAGTTCCACGACACAGGTGCAGGGTCGGACGCGGCGCTACTATACCCTTACGGCCGCCGGGAACGTTTGCCTTGACGAAACGCAAAAAACGGTGCTCCCACTGCTGCAGGAAATCCTCGCCGCGGGACAACACGAGCATCCCCAACCCACAGCGGAAGGTCCAGGTTCGATACCGCTTGCGACTCCGTAAGAACACCCCGGTCGTGTCCGCGTTTCGATTGTCTCCCTCACCACCTGCGCACGCAGGCATTACTGGACGCGAGCATCGACAACCTCTGCGGTCAGCAGGGCTAACCAGTCTGGAGTCACCCCTCCTTGCTTTTCCAACAATAGCTCGCGTCTGACAATTTCTGCTTCTAGTACTTCCCGAGCAAATTCGGTCGGGGACGCATAACAGGTCCCCGCGACACGTCGTAGCCGCTGCCACCACGCATCCGGTAGCCGCAGGGAAAGGTGGATTACATTATCTTGCTGCATACTATCTCCTTCTCTGAACAAACCTTGTCAATACATTACACCACCTGCCCTACGTGCAGATGACAGTAAGATGAAGATTCTGTGACGCGTGGTTTCCCTTTATCAGACACAAAAGGTTTTGGTTGTCATTCGGGTTTCATCTCTTTGTCATCGTTTTGTCATATTTCCCCGGTATTGTGGAGTACTGGGAAATGTGTGCCTCCGTCTCTGGTGTCAGAATCGAGTCACCCAACGAATGAGTGAAAGGACCGTTATGGCTGATGTATCAACCGACGCGCGACCGGCGAATGTGGTCGCAGCCATTGTGCAGCATCTGCAGCGTTATCCCTGCGACTTGCGTCATGCGCGTAAACTTTTCCACCTTTTCCAGGCCACGCCCACAGAAATGGAAGCTGCGCTCAACCAATTTGCGATTACGCAGGCCAATGACGATGCGCAACGCTGGTCATGGCTGATCTCGCAGCGGAAAACCCCAGCCGATCACGTCCTCTTGCATCTTTTGCGCTATCCTGCCGATGTCATCGATATCCAACAGCTGATGCGACGGTATCAGGCGTCAGAGACGGATATTCAACAGGCCCTCGCACAGATTGACGAGTATGTGGTGGAGGACGGTGGGATTGTCGTCTATGAGCATACCGACAAAGAGTGACCTCGCCGTTGACCAGCAGGGGACACCTTCGTATGGTTCCCTTGTGTCAGAACTTATCACCCTCGTAGAAGTAGGATCTAATGCCGTTCGTTGTATCGTCGCTTCGGTTGTTCCCGGTGTAGGATTTCAGCTGATTGAAGAGGAGCGGGTGCAAACGCGTCTCGGTGGAGGGCGTCCGGGGATATTGGCTCCCCCTGCTGTGCGCGCCACGATTACTGCGGTACGCCGCTTTGTCCGTGCCGCTCAACGCAACTACCAGTCGCCTCGTATTCTTGGCGTGGCGACGTCAGCTGTCCGCGACGCTACTAACCGCCATCTTCTCTTAGATCCCCTTCAACGCGACGTCGGGGTGTCGATCCGGATCTTAAGTGGAGAAGAAGAAGCGCAGCTCGGTGCTCGGGCTGCCTTGTGGAGTTTGTCCACACGTGAGGGCACTGTTCTTGATCTCGGTGGCGGCAGCTTGCAGCTCTCACACATTGGGGCCGGGAGTATCGTCTCAGCAGCCAGTTTCCCGCTCGGGGCCGTACGTACGACGACACGGTTTTTTCACCATGACCCTCCGACCCCACAGGAAATCGAAGCGTTACGGCACGAAGTGCAAGAACACTGTACAAACAATCTCTTGACGACCGCGACCGGGAGCGGGATGATTGGCCTCGGTGGGACAGTACGGACGTTAGCACGTATGCATCTGCTCAACCTCAATAGGCAACGCTCTCGACAAGGATTGGTTTTGCAACGTGTTGACATTACCACGCTGAGGGAACAACTCGACAGATTGCCACTCCGCCAACGCCTCCGTCTGAACGGGCTCAAACCAGAGCGGGCCGATATCATCCTGGCCGGTACGATCGTTATCGAAGAGGTGATGACCCTGGGCAACTATCGCACGTTAACGGTCTGTACCGGCGGTGTCCGCCAAGGTTTATTACTCCACGAAGTATTCAGACAAGGTTCCTGACACATGGATGCACATCTGTATATCAATCGCGAGCTGTCCTGGCTGGAATTCAACTATCGGGTCCTCGAGGAAGCACTGGATGAACGAGTCCCGCTGTTAGAGCGCGTGAAATTCCTGGCTATCTTTAGCGCCAATCTCGACGAGTTTTTCATGGTCCGCGTCGCTCGTCTTAAGCGGTTTCTCGAAACCGGGAATAACACGATTGGACCGGATGGGCTGACTCCGGCTCAGACGTTGACCGCTATTGCCGACCGGGTGCACGACTTAGTCGAGAAACAACACCGTTGTTTTTTGGAAGACGTCCAACCCCGTCTGGCCGCAGAAGGAATTCGCATCGTTCGGCCCAGAGAGATTAGCACTGAGCAAGCGCAGTTTGTTGAAGAATACTTCCGCCGCACGCTTCTGCCCGTCGTTACCCCACTGGCTATTGATCCTGGGCACCCATTCCCACATCTCGCAAATCGAGCGCTCTGCCTCGTGGCCTCGCTACGACCAACGCTCTCGTCACGCTTACCATATACAACGCTGTCCGTTGTGCATCTTCCTGCACTCGTGCAAGTTGTTCCGCGTTTTATTACCTTACCGGCCCCAAGCGGAGAGTACGCGTTCATCATGCTCGAAGATGTCTTGCGCCTGCACCTGCCGCAGATCTACCACGGCTACGATATTCTTTCGTGCCACGCGCTACGGGTCACGCGGGATGCAGATATCCAACTGCCGACTATGGGACGGACCCAAGATTTGTTGACCACGATCGAGCAGAGTGTGCGCGATCGTCGTATGGGCACCGCCGTCCGCCTGCAGTATGACCCGGATATGCCTGCTGATGTCCTTGCTTTATTCATCTCAGAACTCGAACTCCAACCGAGTGATTTGTACCCGAGTCATGGTTTTACTGCCTTCACCGACTTGTTTGAATTGTACTCGGCAGTGGACCTCCCGCGGCTCAAAGATCGTCCCCTGCCCCAACTCCCGGTCACCCACATTGAGAATGCACCGGATGTCTGGAGCGCCATTCGTAGCGGAGACATTCTGGTCCATCACCCCTACCATTCGTTTCGCGCGGTAACGCGGTTCGTCGAAGAAGCCGCCGAGGACCCCAGAGTTGTAGCGATCAAGATGACGCTCTATCGCGTCAGTCCGACCTCACCGATTGCGCAGGCACTGACTCGCGCGGCCGAAGCCGGCAAAGAGGTGGCGGTCCTGGTCGAACTGCGCGCCCGCTTCGATGAAGAAGCAAACATTTCATGGGCACGCGCGCTGGAAGAGGTCGGGGCGCATGTCGTCTATGGACTGGTGGGATATAAGACGCATTGCAAGATCTGCCTGGTCGTCCGCCGAGAAGGAGATAGCCTGCGTCGCTACTGCCATATGGCGACCGGGAACTATAATGCCCGGACCAGTAGTCTCTATGGCGACCTGGGACTTTTCACCTGTCGGGAATCGTTTGGGGAAGATCTCACGGAACTCTTTAATCTTTTGACGGGCTATGCCCGGCCACAAGGGTTTCGTCACTTCCTGGTTTCCCCGTCGGACCAGCGCGAAGAACTGGTGCGGCGTATTCGTCGCGAAGCGCAACATGCGCAAGCTGGGAAACCCGCTCGCCTTATCGCGAAACTGAATGGCCTGGAAGATGTCACCCTGATTGAAGAACTGTACGCGGCCAGCCAGGCGGGTGTACAAATTGACCTGATTGTCCGTGGGCTGTGTTGCTTACGCCCAGGAATTCCCAACATATCGGACCACATCCGGGTTATTTCAATCGTCGATCGCTATCTCGAACACGCGCGCATTCTCTACTTTCTGAACGCTGGGGAGCCCGAGTACTGGCTCGCCTCGGCAGATTGGATGCCCCGTAATCTCGATCGACGCGTAGAGGTGGCTTTTCCGATCTTAGACCCCCAACTCCAAGCACAGATTTACGAGATTCTCATGATCCAGCTCAGCGACACGGTCAAAGCGCGGGAGATTCTTCCTGACGGCCGCTCACAACGTATCGCGCTGGCAGAGGATTCCCCCGTACGCGCGCAGGAGCGATTGTACGAATTTACGGCCGAAAACCAGCCCCCCCTCCAACCGTTCACGCCACAGACAACACCGTAGCCCTCACCGTTTGTTTCATCAAAATGTCACAAAAATGCAATATCGACATAATAGTGGTGCGCGATGAAACGAACAGGGAGGGAATCATCGAGTGAAACGCATTCTTGTTATTGAAGATGAACCCTGCATCGCGCATCTGATTGCCTTTAATTTTCAGCAGGCAGGCTATCAGGTAGCAATCGCAGAGAATGGAGTCGATGCACTGCGACAAGTTGATCTCTTTCTTCCGCACCTTATCATCCTGGACCTTCTCTTGCCTCTGCAGAGCGGCTGGGACGTGCTCTATGCGGTTCGTCGGCATCCCCGTAAACAGACCGCGTCAACTCCTATTATTGTCATCAGTGCGCTCTGCTCGCCGCAGCTCCACAACGACCTCCGTCACCACGGGGTCGAGCACTGTTTAGCGAAGCCGTTTTCGGTCACCGAGTTATCCCTCCTTGCCCATACTCTCTTGAGCAAACCGGACGCGACCATGATGAGCACTTCATTATAAGAAGGCGTACTACTAGCATTTTCCTTCCCCGATGATCGGTAAAAGTCCCCGCGCACTCTCTGTTGCTCGGATATATCGATATCCGAGCGTCACAAATAAATAACCCCGCTGTCATCTTCCCGCAACATTGGCTCCATAGGTTTCTCCCCGTTTCGAAGGGAGGTGGTGCGTCGTGAGAGTAGTCCCCTCATAACCACAGGCATTGACCTATCAGGAGAAATTCATTGCACGGGAAGGAGCAAAGGGCATGAGAAGAGTGGGCGTATTATTTTTAAGTGGCCTTGCGCTGGTCGGACTCGGTGTCAGTCCTGGCCTGGCACAGAAACGCAGTGTTGCTGAAGAAATTCTGGAGATCTTACGCGCAGAAAACAAGATCAGCGAACAAAAGTACCAGGATTTGATGAACCGCGCCAAAGCAGAAAATGAAGCGCGCGAGGCCGGGGTCGAGGCTTATCGCCGTGATCCGATCAAAACCATCAAGGACGATAAAGGGCTGAGCTGGTTGAGTCGTTTTTCTTTTTCCGGTGACGTTCGTACCCGTATGGAAGGGTTCTATCAAGACAGGGTCAACGCGCGCACGCGCGAGCGTATCCGCTTTCGTTTTGGTGGCAAGCTCAAAATTAGTGACGAACTGTCCGCGGGTTTTCGCCTGGTGACCGGGACAGCAAATGACCCGATCTCCACGAACCAATCGCTGACTGGGTTGTCGTCTCGTAAGTCGTTTAACCTCGATCAAGCCTATATTACGGTGACGCCGAAAGAAACTTTCGGCCTCGCTGACTATGGTTGGGACCCGATTGTTATCACCGCCGGTAAATTTTCTAACCAGTTCTTCACACCGAAAGCTGGAATGGAGTCAGAGCTGATCTACGACGGCGACCTCTCTCCTGAGGGCCTCCATGAGACGTTTACCCTCTTTAAAGGATCACAAGGTCTCTTGCGGGAGTTCAGCATCAACGCCGCCCAGTGGATTTTGAGTGAAAAAAGCGCAGCCGCTGATGCCTGGATGTTCGGTGGGCAGGCAGTCGCCAAATTTCAATTGATGCCGCCGCTTGCGCTCACTGCCAGCTTTGGCGATTTTTACTTCTCCAAGAGTGACCTCCTAGCCCAAGAGCGCAACAGCAACAGCGACCTGGCAGTCACGAACTGCGTGGTGCTGCGAGATGGCACCATCAACCGCGGTGGGCGCTCGATCAGTCCCGGCTCGGGAGACAAGGCGTTCAAAGATTTCTGTGGTGGCTTCAACATCATCAATGCGGGTTTGCAGCTCGACTACGACACCGGCTATCCCAAATGGCCGCTCGCCCTGATGTTCGACTTTGCCCATAACACTGACGCGAAAACGAGCGATGATGTAGCCGTATGGGCCGGCATTAGCCTCGGTAAGACCAGCAAACCTGGCGACTGGGCGTTCGCAGTCGCTTGGGCACGCACGGAAACCGATGCCGTGCTCTCCGAGTTTAGCTACAGCGATTTCGGCCGTGGTGGGACTAACGTCCAGGGACCGTTCGTCAAGATCGACTATCTGTTGCTGCCCAATTTGACCATTACCGCCAAGAACCACTTCGTTTCGTTTATCGATCGTCCGGCAGGTCAGGTCAATTCGACCCTGAACCGCTTCCAGCTCGATGCGCAACTGAAGTTTTAAGCGTCACACTGGCGTCATCTGTTTGTAACAATTTTGTAACATTCCCGCATTAATGTCATTTTATGGAGGTATTTATTATGAAGCGTTTTCTCTGGCACACGGCAACGGTAGCGCTGTTTGCTCTCGGCACCGTGATGGGGACAGAGCAGGCTTCAGCGCAAGAAGCATTGAACGTTGATCCGGCCATCCCCGCCTACAAACCCGTGGGCGGCATCTCTGGCAACCTCAACAGTATCGGGTCTGATACTCTAAATAACTTGATGACCTTATGGGCCGAAGGGTTCCAAAAAGTCTACCCTAACGTCAACATCCAGATTGAGGGTAAGGGTTCGAGCACCGCTCCTCCGGCATTGATTGAGGCTACTGCTCAACTTGGTCCCATGTCACGCCCCATGAAAGGCTCGGAAGTCGACGCGTTTGAAGCCAAATATGGCTACAAACCGACTCCACTGCGCACGTCCCTCGACTCCTTGGCAGTCTTCGTCAACAAGGATAACCCGATCAAAGGTCTCACCTTGAAACAGGTTGACGCGATCTTCTCCAAAACCCGCCGGTGCGGTACTCCGACAGAGGCGAAGGTATGGGGCGATGTCGGGGTGGACGGGAGCTGGGCCGGAAGCCCGATCAGCTTGTATGGTCGTAACTCCGCCTCCGGCACGTACGGCTTTTTCAAAGAACATGCCATGTGTAATGGAGATTACAAGGATAGCGTGAAAGAACAACCGGGGTCAGCCTCGGTGGTGCAGGGAGTGAGCGAGGACCGTAACGGTGCCGGGTACAGCGGCATTGGCTATACAACTTCTGGCGTACGGGCCGTGCCACTGGCGAAGAAAGAAGGTGAGCCCTTCCATCCCGCCAATTATGAGAATGTCGCCAGCGGGAAATATCCGCTGAGCCGGTTCTTGTTGGTCTACATCAACAAAGCCCCAGGGCAAAAACTTGATCCTCTCGTGCAGGAGTTCGCCAAGTATATCTTCAGTAAAGAAGGCCAGGAAGTCGTGATCAAGGATGGCTATTATCCACTGCCAGCCTCTGTGATCAACGAAGAGCTGCAGAAGCTCCAATAGGTCGTCATCCACGGGGCGACCCTCCGGTTGCCCCTTCACTCGGGCAGTGTCGTGACATTGCCTCTCCAATCAGATAGTTGAGGACAACATGGGGGAAGTTAGTACCCAGGACATTGCCCAACCACACGTACCAGAGCAGCCAGTCTCTGCGCGGTTATCCACGATCGAGGATAAGGCTCGACTCCGACGAAAAAAGCTGGCGGATAAAGCTGCTGACCTTACCATCACTGCTGGTGGGATTGCCATTATCCTGAGTATTGCGGCGATCCTCCTCGTCATCTTCGCCGAAACCCTACCCCTGTGGCGCTCTCCGACGGCGACCCCCGTAACAACGCTCGATCTTTTACAATCGACAACCACACCCGCACCGCTCCCAGTGACCCCCAGCCCCAGTACCGTACTCGGCAAGCCTCTGGCCTTTGGAGTGGACGAATATCAGTCCATCGCCTATGTCCTGAGAGAAAACGGCGTGGTCGATTTTGTCTCGCTGACCGACAATCAACTCCTCAAACACTATGAAGTGCAGGCATTGCAACGCCAACAACCAACGGTCGCGTATCGCGATGGCCTTTCTCATCTCATCGCCGTGGGGACAGCCAACGGAATCGTGGTTCCTCTCCGTATTATCTTCTCAGTAGATTTTGTCGATGGGAAACGTACCCTCATTCCCAGTGTCAAAGAAGGAACCCCGCTGACGATTGACCCTGCTGGACGGGCAATCCGCACCCTCGCCTACCGTGAGACTGAGGGAAAAACCTCGGTAGCCGCGCTGTTAGGTCCACGTGCGCTGATCTTCTTTGCCCAAGAAACAACCACTTCACTCCTTGGCGTGTCGAGCGCCGAAGAATCACGCACGGATCTCTCTGCGCAGCTGAACAGTGATGCCACTGCGCTCGCACTCGACAAATACCACGCGAACCTGTTGGTCGGGACCAGTACCGGTAACGTACAGCATTGGAACATCAGTGATGCAGCCTCACCACAACTGACGGAATCTTTCACGGTTGCCTCACAAGCAAATGCCGAAGTCAGCACATTAGGCTGGCTGCTAGGTGACCGCTCGCTCATTGTTGGCGACACGGCTGGGGCGATTAGTATCTGGACCCAGGTACGAGATCCGCACGATCCCGCCAAGATGAATTATCATCGTATTCACACGCTTCGTTCTCACACGGCGGCAGTGGTGGCAGTAACTCCCTCACCACGAGATAAAGGGTTTCTCTCGGCAGATCACACCGGACAGATATTACTCCACCATGCGACCTCTGAACAAACCCTCTTGGAGGTTCATGCCCAGAGTCCCACGGCTTTACTGACAATGGCCCCTAAGTCGGATGGCATTCTCACCGTAGGCAACGACGCCAAACTCTCCTCCTGGTTTCTGTATAACCCCCATCCAGAAATCAACCTTCGCACCTTGTTTGGCAAAGTCTGGTACGAAGGCTATGACCATCCCGACTACACCTGGCAATCTAGCAGTGGCAGCGACGAGTTTGAGCCCAAGTTTAGTTTGACCCCGTTAGCCTACGGAACCCTCAAGGGTACCTTCTACGCCATGCTCCTCGCTATCCCCATTAGTATCTGCGCCGCTCTGTTCACGTCACAATTTCTCCACCCTAGTCTCCGGAACACTATTAAACCCACAGTCGAAGTCATGGCCGCTTTACCCAGCGTGGTCCTGGGGTTTTTTGCTGGACTATGGCTCGCACCGCGCATAGAAAAGATGGTTCCAGGGGTCTTTCTCATGTTGATCGCGTTGCCCCTGGTCACTCTGGCCGCAGCGTTCGTGTGGCGATTGGTGCCACTCCCGGTTCGCAGCCGCTTTCGACCTGGAGTTGAGGTCTTTTTCATTGCCCCGCTCCTCGTGTTGGCAGCGTATGGGTGCATCGTCCTCAATGGAGTCATCGAAGCGACTTTCTTCGGCGGCAACTTTCCGCAGTGGCTCTATGATACTACCGGGGTCCGCTATGATCCGCGCAACTCCTTGGTCGTCGGGTTTGCGATGGGGTTTGCGATCATCCCGATTATTTACACGATTTGCGAAGACGCGTTCTCCAATGTTCCGCAGCATCTCGTCTCTGGTTCCTTAGCCTTAGGAGCTACACGGTGGCAAACCGCCCTCCGGGTCGTCTTACCGACTGCGAGCCCAGGCGTCTTCTCCGCGGTGATGATTGGCTTTGGTCGCGCTGTCGGAGAAACGATGATCGTGCTCATGGCCACGGGCAACACACCAGTCATGGATTGGAATGCTTTTAGCGGCTTTCGCGCACTCTCGGCGAACATCGCGGTCGAAATTCCTGAGGCGCCCGAAGGTGGGACTTTATATCGGGTACTGTTCCTTGGTGCGCTCTTGCTCTTTATTTTGACGTTCTTAGTCAATACGGTCGCGGAGCTGGTGCGTCAACGCTTACGTGAACGGTATAGCAAGATATAGAGAGCCCTTCCAAAATGGTGAGAAATACTTCTTGTTCGCCCTTCGACCTCACTACGCTACGCTCAGGACGAGCGGTGAAAAGACTCATGCGTGCTGAGCGGCGCCTACAAGGTGAAGGCGCCGCATGAGCAACCTACGAAAAAGAGAACTTCACGTGTTCAAAAACTTCTGGAACAGTGGCGACCCCTTTGTCTGGCTGACTGGTGGGGCATTGACGTTCAGTTTGATCATGATCATTGCCCTCATCGTCATCGTTGCAGCTAACGCTTTGGGATTCTTTTGGCCTGATCGTCTCATGCAAGTAAAGCTGAAAGACGGCAGTAAAGTGGTCGGCCAGATTCGTGGCCACGAGGAGATTCCTCCTTCGATGCACGGGAAGAGCGAACCGCAGCACCGCACGCAGTTCCAGGTTGCCAACCGTGACCTCTATGGTGCCGATTTTCGTTGGGTTGATGACGCAGACATCACTGAACGGAGTTACCCGCCAGATCTTATCTACTTTGAACGGTGGGAATGGGGCGCGCTTTTTGGCGTCCTGAAGCAGATTACACAAGACGGCCACATCATTGCTGAAGGTCCGCAGCAGAGCTGGCAAAAGTTTCAAGAGCTGCACGCCAAGACGCAGGAAACCCTGGAGCGCAGCCACGCCATCGAACGCGACGAGATCGGAGATATCAATTACAATCTTGAACGTTTGCGGTTAGAGATCAAAGGCCTGCAACAGCAAGCCAGCGGACAACCGCACGTGACGCAAAGGATTGCGGAGCTTGAGCAAGAGGTCACAACCTGGCAACGACGTTATGAAGAGAAAGCCAAAGAGTTGCGTGCTCTGGCCACAGAGAATGCCCGGTACCGCATGGTGGTGACTGCCGCCGGTGGACGCGAGAAAGACATGCCGATTGTCGGGGTCGTGCGGGCATTCCTTCCCAACCAAATGAGTTGGCTGGAACGACTCGGGCTCTACCTCACACGATTGTGGGAGTTCGTCTGGGAGGAACCACGAGAATCGAATACAGAAGGGGGAATTTTCCCCGCGATCTTCGGCACGGTGATGATGGTGTTCATCATGACCATTGTCGTTGTCCCATTTGGAGTGTTGGGGGCATTATACTTGCGCGAGTATGCCAAGCAGGGTCCTCTGGTGCGTGCGGTCCGCATCGCCGTGAATAATCTCGCAGGGGTCCCGTCGATTGTTTTTGGGGTGTTTGGCTTGGGATTTTTCATTTACCTGGTCGGCGGGAGCATCGATCAATTGTTTTTCTCCGAAGTGCTGCCAACTCCAACCTATGGTACCGGTGGCATTCTGTGGGCGTCACTGACGCTGGCGTTGTTGACTGTCCCAGTCGTCATCGTCGCCACAGAAGAGTCGCTTTCAGCTATTCCACGCGAATGGCGCGAAGGCTCGCTTGCGTTAGGCGCAACAAAATGGGAAACCATTCGCAAAGTAGTGCTACCCGGTGCTCTTCCTGGTATCCTCACCGGGATGATTCTCGCGATGGCGCGAGGCGCAGGTGAAGTAGCGCCGCTGATGATCACGGGGGTCGTGAAACTGGCCCCGAATTTACCGCTGGATAGTTACTGGCCATTTTTCCACATGGAACGCAAATTCATGCACCTCGGCTTTCATATTTACGATGTCGGCTTTCAGTCGCCCAACGTCGAGGCGGCCAAGCCGATGGTGTTTATGACCACCCTGCTGCTGATCGGAGTCATCGTCGTACTGAACCTCACCGCCATCATGGTACGGAACCGGCTGCGCAGCCGTATGCGGTTTGGGACCTTTTAGGAATTCATACTCATGAACAGAGAAGCACCGGCCATACGTTCTGTCTCCGTTCCTCTGCAGGGTAACAGCAGGGGAAACGGGAAAGATCCCTCTATGGACAACGATCAGACAACCGAAATAGAGATCCGCAATCTCAATCTCTATTATGGCAGCAAACAAGCATTAGATAACATTGACATGGATATTGACCACCGCCAGGTGACAGCGTTCATCGGCCCGTCGGGATGTGGCAAATCAACTCTTCTCCGCTGTCTCAATCGGCTCAATGATCTGGTCGATGGAGTCAGAGTCACTGGCAGTATCAAAATTACCGGGACCGAAGTTCTCGACCAAACCCTGGACGTCACGGAGCTACGTAAACGTGTGGGCATGGTCTTTCAAAAACCTAACCCCTTTCCCAAAACGATCTATGAGAATGTGGCATACGGACCACGTATCCTTGGGATTAAGAACAAGTCGCGCCTCGATGAAATTGTCGAGCGCAGCTTACGCGGAGCAGCGTTATGGGAAGAGGTCAAAGATCGTTTGCAGGAAAATGCGCTGGGGCTCTCTGGCGGTCAACATCAACGCTTATGCATCGCGCGCACGATTGCGGTGGAGCCGGAAGTGGTTCTCATGGACGAACCCTGCTCCGCGCTCGACCCGATGGCAACAACAAAAATCGAAGAACTCATTCATGAGCTGAAACAGAACTACACTATTGTTATCGTCACCCACAACATGCAACAGGCCGCGCGGGTGTCCGATTACACGGCTTTTATGTACTTGGGGCGGCTGATAGAATTTGGCAGAACCGACAAGCTGTTCACCACCCCAGAGAAACAAGAAACTGAGGACTATATTACCGGGAGATTCGGTTAAACAGGGAGCAGCACCATGCCAGCATCGCCATTACACACGGACCGACAGTACGAAGAAGAACTTCAACAACTGCGCGCCAAGATCTTGGAAATGGGTGGGCTCGTCGAAAAACAAATTCGCGATGCGATGACATCCCTCACCGAGCGCAATTCATCGCAAGCGAAAGAGGTGATCGCTCGTGACCACACGGTCAATTACCTCGACGTCACCATCGACGAAGCCTGTACGCGTTTGTTGGCCCTACACCAACCAGCAGGACGAGATCTCCGGCTCATCATGACCAGCCTCAAGATCACCACTGACCTGGAGCGCATTGGCGACATTGCGCAAAACATCTGCGAGCGCGCGATCGAGCTGAACCAGGAAGCGCCGCTGCAACATGCGCTCGATTTGTCCAAAATGGCAGACTGGGCCCAGGCGATGCTGCGGGATAGCCTTGATGCCTTTGTCCGAGAAGATACAACCCTGGCACTGCAAGTATGCCAACGCGATGACGTTATCGACAATCTTACCGCCGAGGCTTTTCGCAACATTCTCCCCCTTATGACGCAGGATCCACAGAGCGTAAGTCGGGGCATGCGTCATCTCTTTGTTGTCAAATACCTTGAGCGCATCGCCGACCACGCGACTAACATTGGCGAGATGGTTATCTACATGGCGAAAGGAAAGAGTATTCGTCACGTCTCTCCGCCACCAGAATCACTCTAGAAATTGAGCCATTGAGTCAGTGAAGAATTGAGCCATTGAATCATCGCGCCATTGAGCCATTTATTGATTGAGGAAGCATAGCCAAGAGGTGTCACTGATCCACTCTTTCAATGGCCTAATCACACAATCACCCGATGACTCAATCCTCCGATAGCCCGATGATCCAATGAACAAAAATGAAAGGCTCATGGAAACACAAATACAAAGCAAAGCTGTAGCTGTGGAACCGAAACGCAAAATTCTTCTCGTTGAAGACGAACAAGATATTCGCGAGTTGGTCCGTTACAACCTCGAAAGCGATGGATTTACCGTCACAGAAGCCAGCGACGGGGAACGCGCGTTAAAACTGGCCGCGACTGAACGGCCAGCCCTTATCATCCTGGATCTTATGTTACCGGGTGTTCCTGGCCTTGAGGTCTGTCGCTTGCTACGCGCGAAGGAGGCAACCGTTCATATTCCCATTCTTATGCTGACCGCACGGGCCTCAGAAGTCGATAAAGTGCTCGGCTTAGAAATGGGGGCAGATGACTACGTCACCAAACCCTTCAGCCCTCGTGAACTGGTCGCGCGAGTCAAAGCGGTCCTTCGTCGTGCGTATGGCCCCTCTGTGGAACGCCCGCATGAACTGTACGATCATGGCCGCTTGCGCATCGATTACGACACCTACGAAGCGACACTCGACGGACAATCTATTCCCTTGGGGCTGCGGGAATTCGAGCTACTGAAGTTTTTTGTCCAGCATCCGCACCGCGTGTTCAGTCGCACCCAGATTCTCGACCTCGTGTGGGGGCACGACGTGTATGTCGAGCCACGCACCGTTGATGTGCACATTCGCCGCCTCCGTCAGCGTATCGAACACGACGATGCGAATCCCACGCTGATTCTGACCGTGCGTGGCGTTGGGTATAAGTTCAATCCCGATGCGCTCAACGACTAACGACTATTTTCTGCCACTTTTGTTCCCGAGCCTGGCCCTCGGTGCTCTTGGAGGTATGCTGCTCTCCCACACCCTGCTGCCATCGACCTTGCTGTGGTCTGGGTCCTTTACCCTTGCCTTTATCGCGCTCTGTGGCGCCGTGTATGTCAGCATCTGCTTACGTCAACGGTTACAGAATATGCTGGCTTTTCTCGCGTCAGCCACAGAACAGGAGGGGTCCTCACCGTTCTCTGTTCGGCACCCAGAGACAGTCGGGCAACTAGAACACGACGTGCAACAACTGGTGCTCCATCAACAAGAGCAGATTCGTGCCCTCCAGGCAGAGCGGACGCGATTAGAAGTTGTCTTGCACAGCATGGCCGAAGGGGTAGTGGTTATCAATCCTGCGAATCAAGTCATCTTGAGCAATCGCGCCGCCCAGGACCTCTTTGGCCTCCGGTCCGCTCAAGATTGGCAAGGCCAACCCCTGCAAGCGCTCTCCCGTGATCCGATCTTTCAGGACCTGCTGCGCGAAGTCGCAATGCAACGTCCTGGACATACACCAGTGACCCGTGAACTTTCCCTCGACGCGAAAGACGAACGCCACATTGCTGTCAGCGGTATGCAGATTTGCGAAGACGGAACCGGTGTAAGTGGGTATGTCCTGGTTTTTTATGACCTGACTGCGATTAAACGACTTGAGTCGATTCGTGCCGATTTCGTCGCTAATGTCTCCCATGAACTTCGTACTCCACTGACCGCCATCAAAGGCTATGCGGAAACATTGCTCAACGGCGCAGTCCAGGACCCGGGTACAGCCCAACGCTTCTTAGAGATTATTGATCGTCACTCGGAACGACTGAGCCGCCTCATTGACGATCTATTGATCTTATCGAATCTGGAGTTAGGGAAAACTGAACTCGCGCGGGAAGAAGTGGCGCTCCCGGAACTGGTCGACGAAGTTTTTGAGGTTGTCAAAGAGAAGGCGGAACGTGGCGGAGTGAACCTCACACAAAACTGCGCTTCCGAAGTATCAACTGTTGTCGGCGACAATGATCGGCTTCATCAAGTCCTCATCAACCTGATCGACAACGCGATCAAGTATACGCCAGCAGGCGGAACAGTCTCAGTCTCAACCCGTCTGGTCCATCATTTGACAGTTGACGAGGCGAAAGAACGCCTAGGCACCGGGCACGAGTTAACGGCACGGAACAGCAATCCCAGTGGTAGCGGTGCAACCGACAAATGGGTTGAGCTTGCCGTTACCGACACCGGTTGTGGCATTCCGGAAAAAGATCTTCCGCAACTTACGCAGCGCTTCTATCGAGTTGATAAGGCTCGGTCACGCGAGTTGGGCGGGACCGGGCTCGGGCTTGCCATCGTCAAGCATATTGTCCAGGCGCATAATGGCTTTCTGCGTATTGAAAGTGCACTCAAAAAAGGAACAACCGTCCGCATCTTCCTGCCTTTCGGGGCCCCAGTAGAATCGCACGCTGACATTGCAGCGCATTCATAAGCGATACTGTTGCGTCACCCAGACCAGCGCCTCTTCATGGGTGTGAAGCTGTCCTTCGAGTTGCGCATCTTCAACCGCTTGCAAAATCTCTTTGAAACGCGGACCAGGGGGGAGTCCCAATGCCATCAGATCACGCCCTGTTAACAAACGAGGGGGAGCAATCTGCTCAGGCCCTAACTCTGCGAGTTTCTGCCGACAGAACTCATACGGGCGCAGGTCGCTACTCGACGACAACGCGTCAAGCCGGGACAGTTCCAGTAATTCTTCGATTCCTTCCTCGCGCAGGAATCGCTTCAGCGTTGCCGTGCGCATTTCCGGTGCACTGAGCAAGCGCAGGTGATTTTTAACCAGATACGCCACCCGTTCCCAGGTTTCTCGCGAACGTTTGAGGCGCTGACAGATGTCTACGGCCAGCTCTGCCCCTTTTTCGCAGTGGCCGTAGAACGTGATGCGCTCACCCTTGCGATCCTGACAGAGCGGTTTGGCGACATCATGCAGCAAGGCGCCAAGTGCCAGGGTCGCTGTCGGTTGCTGGAGCTTCTCCAATAGGAGAAGTGTATGGACAAACACATCCCCTTCCGGATGAAAGTCAGGAGACTGTTCGACTCCCTGCATGGCCGCGATTTCCGGGAGGATAACTTCGAGGAGTCCAGATTCCGCCAGCAACAGGAACGCCCGTTTGGCTCCACCTTCCGTGAGAATTTTGACAATCTCGTCACCGATACGCTCCCAGGCAATATCCACAATCGTTGACGCGAGCGTTTGCACCGCGGCGAATGTCGCCGGCTCGATAGAAAAATCCAGGCGCGCGGCCAGACGGACCGCACGTAACAGACGTAAGCGATCTTCAGAGAAGCGAGCGTACGGATCGCCGATGGCGCGAATCACCCCAGCGGCTAAGTCCGGTTGTCCATCGACATAATCGATCACTTGCTCGGTCACCGGATCGTAGAACATGCCGTTAATGGTGAAATCGCGTCGGCGGGCATCCTCTTGGGCATCGCTGAAACGGACGCTGGTCGGGTGACGTCCGTCGAGATAGAGGCCGTCTGAACGGAACGTCGCCACTTCACACGGCAGACCGTCGTGGATCACGAGAACCACACCGAATTGCGCACCAACCGGAATAGACTGGGGAAACAGCCGCAAGACATCGGTTGTCGGCGCACTGGTGGCCACATCGAAATCTTTGGGTTCAACACCGAGGAGTTTATCGCGGACACAGCCGCCAGCCAGATACGCAACAAAGCCGTGCGCCCGGAGGGTTTGGACGATGTGTCTCGCGTGGCGTTCTTTTTCAGTCACAGGGGCATGGTGACACGAGAGGTGAGAGGGAGCAATGAGGAACGGGGTTATGAGGGAATGACCTGCTCGTAGGAAAAATGTGGAATGTCCGCACGTTCATGCGCATGTTCAATGGTGAGGCCACAAATGTTTCCGTCTTGGTCCAGATCGAGCAGCGTATTCTCGTCCAGATCTCTAGTTTCGGCTACCTCCGCTGGGCGAAACTCAATGTAGAGGGTATCCGTCTCTTGAAAATACCGAATCTTCATGGGGTAAATCTCCGATCAAAGAAAGCGTTATGGACGGTCTCCCCGTCAGCTAGCAAAATCACACGCAAGTATCTTCCGTCCATCTCCGGGATTTGCGCCCAACAACGGATCCGTCCGTCTTGCTGAATGACGGTCTTCACTGGATTTTCGATCACGTACTGAATCCACTCCATTTGAATAACTGCACGATCTGGACGTTGGCGCATAGCATGGAAGTATTGGGTGAACTTCACCAGCGGCAGTTTACCAGATGCCGGAATTCCATGAAATCGAGCTAGCTTCACGCCTTCGGCATCTACCACTGCCCAGATCATTGGTCCACTGCACGTCATGCGCGCGACCCTCTCAGCCGCCACCGTTCTCATGACTCAATGATTCAACGCCTCAATCGCTCAATCGCCCGATGACTCAATGGCTCAATTCCTCAATCAGTGCCTTGGCCTCTTGCAAATCTTTGGTGTCAAACCCCTCGGTAAACCAGTTGTAGATTGTGGCTAGCTTCTCACGTGCTTCGTGGTGTTTTCCTTGTGCTTGCCACAACCGCGCTAGACTTGTGGTCGCGCGCAGTTCCAGTGACTTCGCTTGCTGACGCTGGGCAACCTCGATGGCCTTTAGAAAACATTCTTCTGCTTGTGTGACTCTAGACTCTAGACTCTGGACACTAGACTGAAGGGTGAGTTCCCCTTTCAGCCGATACAGTTCGGCCTCGTTCCAACGCTCGCCAGTTTTGTCTACTAGAGTCAGTGCTTCGGCCAGCGCAGTCAATCCTTCCTCTACTTGCTCTATCTTTCCATAGGCTTCAGCCAGCAGGGCCAGAAAATGTGGCCGCAACAGCTCCATTCCTATGATCCGAGCGGCAGCCAGACCCTGCTGTATTTGTTGGATGCCCCCCTCTGTCTGCCCCTGCTCAGCTAGCGCCCAGCCCCGATAGTTGGTTCCAAGTGCCCTCCAGTACGAAAACCCTCGGTCGTTAGCGATTGTGATCAGTTCCTCTGCCCTTTTTTGGGTCACGGGTGCGTCCCGGCAGAGTTGATGAAGCATGGTAGTACACAGGTAGGCTTGGGCTAGGCTAAAGGGATGGGAAAGATCTTGGGCGAGAGTGAGCACCTCCTGCACTCTCGCCCGGGCCTGATCCGGATAGCCAAGAGACCAGAGGGTCCAGGCCAAAAAGGACAGACAAGAGACCCCTGGATTTATCCCATAAACGAAAGCCAAAAAGTGATGTTGTTGTGAGTTATAGAGGGTAATACCTCGCTTCAAATTCGCACGGGCGCCAGCAAATTCTCCAGCACAGTACAAAGTAACACCTAGTGTATAGTGTGCCCCCACTAGGTGTGTTGGCTCGACGCGCTGAGCTAATTTTAAGAACTGCTCCCCTAACTCACGCGCTGTCTGGAACTTCGCTTGATTATTAGAAAACCTCCATAACCCAAAGAGCACAGGCAAGAGCTGAGGGGTTTCACCTACTTGCCGACACAGCGCCAACGCCCGGGTGTAGGCTTGTCCCACCTCTGGAGCCGCAAGGCCTTTTGTGGCCATTAACGGAGTGCCCAGAGCGACTTGCAGCATAAGCTCTTGCTGAGCCCGTTCGGGCGTCTCGGGCAGAGTTTTGAGCAACTCCAAACCTCTGGTGAAATGGCTGATCGCTTCCACATTCGCCGAGCGTTGACTCGCTCTCTGCCCTGCCTGCTGCCAGTACGGGATCGCCTGCTCTGTGAGTCCAGCAGCAGTGTAATGGTGTGCCAACAGCTCGGGTTGGGTTTCTTGTGTGTCGGGAAACTGTTCCGTCAGCACCTGGGCAATCTGCTGATGTAATTGCTGGCGGCGGCTCTTGAGCAATGAGTGATAGGCCGTGTCTTGAATCAAGGCATGTTTGAACAGATACGTCGCCTGTGGCGGGAGGCCCCGTTGATAGATCAACTCCGCTTCGACCAGCTGCCGCAGGCCGTGCTGTAAATTGTCGTCGTCTAGAGGAGAAACCGCCTGCAGCAGGTCGTAGCTAAACTCGCGCCCTAACACTGCCCCTATCTGCGCGATCTCTCGTACTGGCGCCAGTCGATCCAGCCGGGCCATTAAGGCATCCTGCAGGGTGGCAGGAATGCCCACTTGGAGGGGCGACCGGCCGGTCGCCCCTCCAGCCTCAACCATGTGCTTCGTCACCTCTTCGACAAACAACGGTACTCCGTCCGTCTTGGCGACAATCTGTTGTAATACATCGGACGGTAGAGATTTCTCCCCGCTGACGTTCGCCACCAACGCCTCGACCTGGGAGCGTCCCAGACGACTGAGCGTGAGCGACGTGAGGTACGATCGCCCACTCCACGGCGGAATGAACTCGGGCCGACAGGTGAGGACGGAGAAGAGCCGGGCGGTCGGGAGTTGGTCCAGGAACAGAGTCAGGACCTCAAGCGTGGACGGATCGGCCCAGTGTAGATCTTCCCAGGCACAGTACACTGTTGCTTGCTCTGCCTCCTCGATGATCCACGCCACCAACGCTTCTTGTGTTCTCTGCTTCTGTTTCTGCGGACTCAACGTGAGTGGCGGTATTCCCTCAGGCTGCGGTAACGACAGTAAGGTCGCGAACAGCGACAGCGTATCGGCCTGAGGGAAACGATAGGCAGCAAGCCTCTGTTGGAGTTTGCTGAATTTCGTCTGGGAAGTATCCTCTCGCTGAAACTGCAACAGCCGCTGCAGGTGGTCGATGAGGGGGTAGAAGGCACTGTTCTGGTGATAGGGCGAGCAGCGAAACTCAATCCGCGTCGCCCCTTCGGTTAAGACTTGCTCTTTGAGTGCTTGCACCAGCCGCGATTTGCCAATCCCCGGCTCCCCGCTGAGCAGCACCACCTGCCCGGAGCCTTCCTTGGCCTGCGCCCAACGGCGTTGTAAGACCCTCAGTTCTTCCTCGCGGCCGACCAGTGGGGGAAGTCCCTTTTGTACTGACACCTCAAACCGACTCTGTACCCCACTCTCCCCCAACACCCGATACACTGCCAGCGGCGTCGAGATACCTTTGAGCGTCTGCTGTCCTAAGGCTTGACACGCGAAGAGGCCTTGCACTAACCGCTGCGTTACCGCACTCATGACTACCGTGTCCGGCTCGGCCAGTCCCTGCAGCCGCGCTGCAATGTTCGGTGTCTCCCCCAATGCCAACAGCTCTCGTCTCGCACTGCTCCCAATCTCCCCAATCACCACTAGCCCCGTGTGAAGGCCAATACGCACCTGCAAGGGCAACACGTGTTGGGTCCCGACCAAGCCCTGGAGGTGGGCGTTGAGCTTGGACAACGCCGCCACAATCTCCAGCCCGCTTCGGACTGCTCGTGCGGCCTCGTCTTCATGCGCCACCGGATAACCAAAGTATACCAACAAGCCATCCCCCAGGTGTTGGGCGAGATAGCCACTATAGCGCTGGATCACGGTGGTGCAGGTCTGTTGATAGGCACTGATGACCTCCCGCAACTCCTCGGGATCGAGTTGTTCGGAGAGGGCTGTCGACCCCACCAAGTCACAGAACATCACCGTCAACTGCCGCCGTTCCGCCGCTGGGGATTGGGGGCTAGGGGCTAGGGGCTGGAGATTGACGCCACCCGTTTCGCCGTTTCCCCCTTTCGCCGCTTCCCCCTTTCCCTGTTTTTCCGTTTCGCCGTTTCCCCGTTTCCCCGTTTCGCCTTCTTGTTCCCCCGTTATCCCGTTATCCTTTATCCGTTTCCCCTTCTCCTCCTCACGAGAGCCGACCCACACCAACACCTTGCCGTCTTCATCACGGGCCACTTGCTGCGCGTCGATCAGCTCGTCCTTAATGCCTGCGAGATAGTCATCATCAAGATGGAAACGGAGCTTCAAGGCTCGGTACGCAACACGACCTTGCCGTTGCAACAGCTCGCTCACCTGCGCCAGAACTTCATCAAACTCCATGAGCAGTCCTCATGGGTGTTTATTACGCGAAAACGTCTGCGAGCAGCAAGAGGAGCGGACAGGCGGCTATTCTTCCTTCCAGCTTTACAGCAGGCCAAGCGGTACAGCAGTGTTTTCAGCTCTGGGTCTTGCCTGGCTAATGTACGCACCGCCAGATTATCCAGCGTGACATAGCGACGTTCCGCTTCGCAGAGCTGTTGAAGTACGGTGGTTTTGCCCATCTGTCGCGGGCCAGTCAGAAATAAGACTAGGAACTGAGTCGACGCTTCCAGTCAACGGTCTTCAAGTGCCGTTCCCGATATTCAGAAGAGCGACTATTTTTCATTCAGACTGCAAGATAGTCGCTCTCTGCTCAGGTCTCAACATGAGAAGAAAGAAATTACGATGTGGGCCGGAATAAGCGTAGCGTCTCGGACGTGGACTTGTACTAAAGGGTAAGAGTCAATGTAGCCTGGATAGCGAGGGCCGGAATCCTGAATTCCTCATTCCCAAGCTTGTATCCAGGCTCCGGGACTGACCTTGCATCGTTTGTGAAGCCCAGTAAAATCGTCAGCGAGAAAGAGAAGAAGACCAGGTAGGTCGGACAGTTAAAGAAGGGCGCGGCATGAAGATTACCGACCTCGTTTGGCTTGATGAGTTTATCGAAAAGATCGAGGCCAAGCATAACGTCTTCCAGTGGGAAGTTGACGAAGTCTTTACCAGGAAGCCGAAAATTAGGAAGATGAAGAAAGGACGCTTTCGCGGTGAAGATGTCTACCGTGCTTTGGGTCGGACAGAAGCTGGACGTTATTTAGCGGTGTTCTTTATTCACAAACGAACAGGAGCTGCACTGATTTTAAGCGCGCGTGACATGGATGGAAAGGAACGAAAGATTTATGCCACGAAGTAAACCACAGGCTCACAAACGAGCACCGCTACCGGAGAACTTTGAGTCCCTCGACGAATTCCAGCAATTTTGGGACACGCATAGTAGCGCTGATTACGAGGATCTTATGGAAGACGTCGATGTGGAGATCGATATCCGATCGAGTCGGGTCTACTGTGCTGTAGCGAAAGACCTCCTTGCCCAATTACGCACTCAGGCACGCCGACAAGGCGTCTCGACCGAAACCTTGATTAACCTCTGGCTTCGAGAGAAGGCGATGGAAGCCGCGTAGCCTATCGATTATCCAACGAGTTTGGCAGCATCGGGTGGGGCCATACCCAATTCTACTCTTTGACTCAGTTTGTTGAGTAGTACCGTGGCTTCTTGTAAGTCTTCGTTATTGAATCATTTGCTTATCGGGCATCGAGTCATTGAGAAACACAATTCTTTAATCGTCAATCGCCAGATGACTCAATGGCTCAACTCTTCGATCAACGCCTTCGTCTCTTGCAAGTCTTTGGTGTCAAACCCCTCGGTAAACCAGTTGTAGATTGCAGCCAGCTTGTCTCGTGCTTCGAGCCTTTTGCCTTGCGCTTGCCACAGGCGTGCCAAACTGGTTGTCGCGCGCAACTCCAGTGACTTCGCTTGTTGGCGCTGGGCAATCTTGATGGCCTTCAGAAAACACGCTTCGGCTTCGCCTTGGGGATCAGGGGTCAGGGGTCGGGGATCAGGAACTGACAACTGATGACTGACAACTGACAACTTTTGGAGCGTGAGTTCCCCCTTCAGCCGATACAGCTCGGCTTCGTATCGACGCTCTCCAGTTGTGTCCACTACAGTCAACGCCTCGGCTAGCACGTTAAGCCCCTCTGCTATCTGTTCCTTTTTCTTATACGCCTCAGCTAGGCAAGCAAACCAATACGTCCGCCCCAGTTCTGCCCCTGCGGATTGGTAGGCAGTCAGGCCCTGGCGTATCTGGTCAATCCCTTCCTCTGCCTGTCCCTGCTCGGCCAACGCCCAACCCCGATAGATGATCCCACGCCCTTCCCAATACGGAAACCCTTGGCTGCGAGCGAGTGCAATCATTGCCTCTGCCCGTTCCTGCACTGCTTGCGGTTCCCGGCGGAGCTTATGGAGACTGGCCGCAGCGCTCAAGGCCTGAGCCACGCTAAATGGGTGCGAGAGTTCTTGGGCTAGAGGGAGCACCTCCTTCATTCTCTCCCGGGCTTGGTCCGGATATCCTAGATCCCACAGGGTCCAGGCCAAATAGGTTAGGCAGGAAACCCCGGGGTCTATCCCGTAAACGAAAGCCAAAGAGTGATGCTGCCGCCGGTTGGAGAGAGCAATGCTCTGCTCCAGATGGGCACGGGTAGAAGCAAACTCTCCAGGCCAGTAGAAACTCACACCCAGCATATAATGCGCTCCCACGAGGTGCGTCGGCTCGACACGTTGAGCGAGTCTTAGGAACTGCTCCCCCAGTTCGCGCAGCGTCTGGAGATCCCCCCGATTACCATAAAACCTGCACAGTCCAAAGAGCACCGGCAAGAGCTGCGGGGTTTCACCTACTTGCCGGCATAACTCCCGCGCCCGGGTATAGGCTATTCCTAGTTCCGGGGCCGCGACGCCCTTAGTGGCCTGTAATGGAGTGCCGAGGGCCATTTGCAGTGTAAGTTCCTGCTGAACACGCTCGGGCGTCTCAGGCAGAATCATGAGCAACTCCAGCCCCTTCGTGAGATGCCTGATCGCTTCGGCATTCGCCGAGCGTTGACTCGCCCGTTGTCCCGCTTGCTGCCAGTACGGAATCGCCTGCTCAATGAGCCCAGCCTCGGTGTAATGGTGCGCCAGCAGTTCCGGCTGGTTTTCTTGTATGTCGAGAAACCGTTCGGTCATCACCTGGGCAATCTGCTGATGCAACTGCTGGCGTCGGCTCTTGAGTAACGACTGATAGGCGGTGTCTTGAATCAAAGCATGTTTGAAGAGATACGTCGCCTGCGGCGGTAGTCCCCGTTGATAGATCAACTCCGCCTCGACTAATTTCCCTAGCCCCTGCTGCAACAGCGTTTCGTCGACTGTGGACACAGCCTGGAGGAGATCGTAGCTGAACTCTCGTCCAATAGTCGCACCCAGTTGCGCCACTTCTTTGGTAGCCCCCAGTCGATCTAGTCTGGCCATCAACGCATCCTGCAACGTGGGGGGAATCGCCAGGGATTGTAGGGGCACGGCTCCTGAGCTTGTCGAAGGGCGTGCCCCTACGGCAGCACCTGATTCGATAACCATTTTCGTTAACTCTTCCACAAACAACGGCACCCCATCGGTCTTGTCGACGATCTGGTGTAATACTTCCGCTGGTAGCGCTTTCCCCCCGCTGACATTCGCCACCATCGCCTCGATCTGTTGACGTCCCAGGCGAGTAAGCGTAAGTGAGGTGAGGTACGATCGTGCACTCCACGGCGGCGTGAATTCCGGGCGACAGGTGAGGACGGAAAAGATTCGTGCGGTCGGCAGTTGATCTAGGAACAGTGTGAGGACCTCCAGCGTAGACGGATCAGCCCAGTGCAAATCCTCCCAGGCACAGTACACCGCCGCCCTCTCCGCCTCTTCCATAATCCACGCCACCAACGCTTCCTGCGTCTTCTGCTTCTGTTTCTGCGGACTCAACGCCAACGGGGAAGTCCCTTCAGGCTGCGGTAACGAGAGTAAGGTCGCCAACAGCGGCAGCGTATCAGCCTGGGGGAAACGATAAGCGGCGAGCCCCTGTTGGAGTTTGCTCAGCTTGGTCTGTGGAGTATCCTCCCGCTGTAATTGCAACAGCCGCTGCAAGTGGTCGATGAGGGGGTAGAAGGCACTGTTCTGGTGATAGGGCGAGCAGCGAAACTCAATCCGCGTCGCCCCTTCGGTTAAGACTTGCTCTTTGAGTGCTTGCACCAGCCGCGATTTGCCAATCCCCGGCTCCCCGCTGAGCAGCACCACCTGCCCGGAGCCTTCCTTGGCCTGCGCCCAACGGCGTTGTAAGACCCTCAGTTCTTCCTCGCGGCCGACCAGTGGGGGAAGTCCCTTTTGTACTGACACCTCAAACCGACTCTGTACCCCACTCTCCCCCAACACCCGATACACTGCCAGCGGCGTCGAGATACCTTTGAGCGTCTGCTGTCCTAAGGCTTGACACGCGAAGAGGCCTTGCACTAACCGCTGCGTTACCGCACTCATGACTACCGTGTCCGGCTCGGCCAGTCCCTGCAGCCGCGCTGCAATGTTCGGTGTCTCCCCCAATGCCAACAGCTCTCGTCTCGCACTGCTCCCAATCTCCCCAATCACCACTAGCCCCGTGTGAAGGCCAATACGCACCTGCAAGGGCAACACGTGTTGGGTCCCGACCAAGCCCTGGAGGTGGGCGTTGAGCTTGGACAACGCCGCCACAATCTCCAGCCCGCTTCGGACTGCTCGTGCGGCCTCGTCTTCATGCGCCACCGGATAACCAAAGTATACCAACAAGCCATCCCCCAGGTGTTGGGCGAGATAGCCACTATAGCGCTGGATCACGGTGGTGCAGGTCTGTTGATAGGCACTGATGACCTCCCGCAACTCCTCGGGATCGAGTTGTTCGGAGAGGGCTGTCGACCCCACCAAGTCACAGAACATCACCGTCAACTGCCGCCGTTCCGCCGCTGGGGATTGGGGGCTAGGGGCTAGGGGCTGGAGATTGACGCCACCCGTTTCGCCGTTTCCCCCTTTCGCCGCTTCCCCCTTTCCCTGTTTTTCCGTTTCGCCGTTTCCCCGTTTCCCCGTTTCGCCTTCTTGTTCCCCCGTTATCCCGTTATCCTTTATCCGTTTCCCCTTCTCCTCCTCACGAGAGCCGACCCACACCAACACCTTCCCATCCTCATCCACCGCCACACGCTCGGCATCGATGAGTTCGTCCTTGATGCCTTCGAGGTACTCGTCATCGAGTTGAAAGCGCAGCTTCAGTGCGCGGTACGCAACCCGGCCTTTGCTTTGTAAGAGTTCGCGAACCTGATCCAATACGTCATCAAAGCTCATCGCGGGTCTCCGTTCGCACCTGTCATCGTGGTCTTCTCCCCGAAGATTCGTCGGATCATGCGTTAACCCTGCGGGTTTTGCAACAGTTACAGCACACGGCCTCGCAAAAGGCAGCAAGAGAACACCGGACAATTGGGAGTGCGCCGCCACCGGCGGCGCTATGGCTCACAAGCGCAACCCTGAACACAGGACACGCTCCGCGCGTCACCAAAGCGGCGTCACAGCCGCCGCACTCCAAACCAAGCAAAGCGGCGAGTGCCTGACCTTGCAGTGCGCACTGCGTCTGGGTACATTTGCCGACGATGAAATTGACGGCGCAAGACATTTGTATCGCTACCCAAGGAACCTTAGCTGCGGGTCACCCGGAGGTTGTGTTTACTGACGTGACTATTGACTCGCGTACAGTTCCGTCTGGCGCATTGTTTGTTCCTCTCCCTGGGACAAAAACCGATGGACATGCGTTCCTGGCTGCGGCAGTTCAGCAAGGAGCAGCAGGGTTCCTCTTTGCCGAACATGTCAATCCTGAACTGCCGGGCAATGCCGTAGCCATCCGTGTGCGCGACCCGCTCAGGGCGTTACAAGACCTGGCGAAGTGGTATCGCGAGCGCTTATCCGCCCGCGTGGTTGGCATCGCTGGTAGCAATGGCAAAACCACAACCAAGGAATTCACTGCGCAAGTATTTGCCCCTCAGCAGCGGACGTGGGCAACGCAAGGAAACCTCAACAATCACATAGGGGTTCCGTTGACCCTGCTCCGTACCGCCAGCGATATCGAGGCTCTGATCTTGGAACTGGGTACGAGCGGTGCGGGGGAATTAACCACTCTGTGTCATATTGCTCAGCCCCAGATTGGCGTGATTACGTCCATCGCCGAGGAGCATACGGAAACGTTACACGATCTTGCGGGGGTTATCGCTGCGGAAACAGAATTGATCGCTGCCCTTCCCGTTGATGGTGTCGCGATCGTCAATGGCGATCATGATGGTCTGCTCGATGCTGTTCATCGTCAGGCGCGGTGCCGCATCGTCACGTTTGGTGAACGTTCAACCAATCACGTACGTATCGCTGACGTGCAGGTGACACGTCAAGGTACTCAGTTTCAGCTTGCGACTCCACTCGGGTCTCAGTCCGTCACTCTTCGCTTACTGGGAAGTCATTTTGCCCTGGCAGCGGCGGCAGCGGTCGCGGTAGGGAGTGAATGTGGACTCTCACTGACGGATATGTACACAACGTTGCGCGAAACGAAAGGTGCAGCCCGCCGTATGGCAGTCATAAACTTGCCAGCGCGACAACTCACCGTGCTCGATGATTGCTACAACGCGAATCCAGCCTCGATGCAACAGGCCATTATGACCGCTCAGCAGGTGCGCACCGCAGGCGAGCGACAGCTGCTCGTGCTCGGGGATATGCTGGAATTAGGGGCACTCAGCCACATACGCCATCGGGAGATTGGTGAAGCCGTTGCTGCCCTGACGCCACGTCCAGATATGCTGGTCGCCGTGGGCGAGGGCGCGAAACGTATTGCAGAGGAGGTTGAGAAGACACCGGTTTCTGTGCACTGGTTTGCTACTGTAGAACCAGCGGCCGCATTTGTCCGAGAGATGGTGGACCAGTATAACGGCCCTCAGTTATTACTTATCAAAGGCTCGCGAGGCATTCGTTTAGAGGAAGTGACACGGAGAATCACAGAATAAGACGTAATACGTAAAGCGTAACCACCCGTTTTCCCCTTCTTACGTTTTACGCATTACGTCTTAGAAAGGATATCTTCATGACCGTTCAAGTTGGCATTATCATGGGCAGCGACTCCGATCTCGAAGTCATGGAGGAAGCGGCAAAAGCGTGCGAAGAATTCGGCATCGGCTATGAGATGCACGTGATGTCGGCGCACCGCTCGCCGGATGAAACCGCGAACTTCGCCAAGAATGCTCACCAGCGTGGGTTAAAAGTCATTATCGCCGGGGCTGGCGGTGCGGCGCACCTGGCGGGTGTTATCGCCGCGCATACGCCGCTTCCAGTCATCGGCGTGCCGGTCAAAAGTAAAGCGTTGCAAGGACACGATTCCTTACTTTCGATGGTACAAATGCCACCAGGAATCCCGGTCGCCACCGTTGCCATTGACGGAGGACGGAACGCGGGCCTTTTAGCTATCCAGATTCTCGCAGTTGGAGATAAGGCGCTTTTCACCAAAGTTATCGCGTTCAAAGAACAACTGGCCGCAGCAACTCGCGAGAAGGATCGGAAGCTGCAAGAGCGGCTGCGGGGAAAGAATAAAACGTAAAGAGTAACCACCCACCTCATCATTACATATCACGTTTTACGCTTTACGTAAAACGTATTACGCTTTACGTATTACGTTTTACGGGTTACGCCTTACGTTTTACGTATTACGCATTACGCTTTTTCCCTTGTTGACGCTCACTACCCGACTCGCCTACTCTGTGGCTATGATTTCCGTACATGACGCATTAAGCACGATTCTCGAAACTGTGTCTCCTCTCGCTGGCGAACGGGTCAACTTGTTGGACGCGGTTGGTCAGGTGCTCGCCGAGGAAATTCGCTCCGAACGCGAAGTCCCACCGTTTCCGAACTCGGCAATGGATGGCTATGCCGTACGCTGGGAGGACATTCACGAAACGGACGAAGATCAACCAATAAAACTCGACGTGCTTGAAGTGATCCAGGCCGGAGCGGTTCCTGCGCAAGCCGTAACACTGGGCACTGCCAGTAAGATCATGACTGGCGCAGTCATGCCATCAGGGGCGGATACCGTCATCAAAGTCGAAGATACTGAAGAGCACGAAGGGCAGGTGTGGATCAGACGGAGCGAGCGGCAAGGTACCAATGTCCGCCACAACGGTGAAGATATCCGTCGCGGTCAAGTCGTCTTAGCCCCAGGAAGAGTCCTCCGAGCCGCAGATATTGGACTGTTGGCCTCTATTGGTCGGAGTTTTGTCCTCGTCCGCCAACGTCCCCGCGTCGCGATTCTCAGTACTGGCAATGAGCTGGTCGAGGTGGACGAGTCGTTACGCCCTGGGCAGATTGTTAACTCCAACGCCTATACCCTCGCTGCGGCTGTCCGTGAAACCGGAGCCATCCCCGTACCACTCGCAATTGTGCGGGATACGCTTCCCGAAATTCGTGCAGCTTTAGGAGAAGCGGTCCGTCATGACGTTGTGCTCTCTACAGGTGGCGTATCGGTTGGCGACTTTGATTTCGTCAAACAGGCGATGGATGAACTTGGGATGCATCGCTTATTCTGGCAGGTCGCCCAAAAACCAGGAAAGCCCCTCACCTTTGGGCTACTCCGCGAGCGTCCGTACTTTGGTCTTCCAGGGAACCCGGTCTCCGCCCTGGTGTGCTTTTATTTGTATACGCGACCCGCCTTACGCCGCATGATGGGACACCAAAAGCTCTCTTTCCCGGTCGTCTCGGCGACGGTCGGAGAGGAAATTACCAAGGCAAAAGGGTTGACCGAGTTTATCCGCTGTCGTCTTGAACTCGCGAAGGGGCATTACATTGCGCATTCGACCGGCACCCAAAGTTCTGGCGTCCTTAGTTCACTGTCTCTCGGCGACGGGTTAATTATCGGACCTGCAGATTTCCCTCTGCTCCCGCAAGGTATGCAGGTGAAAGTCCTGGTTCTTGATCCCGACGAGTTTGCCGGGACAGAGGCTCCGTTCTGATGTTTGACGAGCCTGATGATATACGGACGTTCCTGCAGTCCTGTGCTACTGGTGATGATAATGCGCGTCATCGGTTCCAAGAACACTATGGCGAAGACATCTATAATTTCCCCATAAAAATCTACCGACTGCCCGAGGAGGACGCTGGAGACTTCTATCTGTACGTTTTTGACAAGGGACGGATCTTTAACCGCATGCGCACGTTTGAAGGGCGCAACAGCATTCAGTTCCGCACCTTCTTGTCCTATTACGTGCTGAAGCACCTCTTTTTGGAGTGGCAACGCACCCGCAAAGATGTGGAAACGACCTCGTTATCCACCCCAATCGATATACCAGCAGAGGGCGAAAGCCGTACCCTAGAAGATATTCTTCCTGGCCAGTCAATGATGAAGGCTGGAGAAGAAGAAGCCGCTTCCGTTGCGACCTCGACCATCTGGGCATCCCTCACTGCTGCCGAACGGCTTGACCTGAAACTGCTCTCACTCCTGGAATGCGACCTTGACCACCAGGAAACGTGTCTGCTTGCACAACTCTCTGGCCGCTCGATCCTCGATACCCTCGCCTTAGTCGCCGAGGTTCAAGAGGGCTTACGACGGAAAGATGCCAAACAGACGCGCTTAGCCGACGAGCTGGACTCGGTGTGGGGCTGGATCCTTCTCCGCCAGAAAGAATGGCAGGAGATCAACGAAAAAATTCTCCTTATGGAGAAGCAGGGGAATGAAAAAGAGAAAATTTCTTTGCTGCAACAACGACAGGAGATTGAACAGGCGCTGATGAAACGCTACCAACAGAGAGAACGGATATTAGCCGACCTCCGCACGAATAAAATTACCACACCCTACAAAGATATGGCACGGCTTCTCAATTCAACGGTAGGCACTGTGAGTTCGCGGATTTGTCGCCTGCGTGAACGTCTTATGCAAGCATTTGGTGTCGATCCTACTCAAGAGGAGAGAACATTATGAACACGCAAGCAGCATGCCCTGACCTTCCTCTCCTCTCGCAGTTCTATGATCACGAACTGTCTGTTGCCGAAGAAGAGACACTTCGTCAGCATGTTGCGACATGTGTCGCTTGTCAGGCACGTATCGCACAACTCCTGCACGCCACAGACCAGGGTCGGACCGCACTCGCTTACTCATCGGGGTTCTCTACCGTTGGACAGCGAACAGCGTTATGCCTCTCTCCCGAGACCGTCACTGCCTATGTTCACCGTCTTTTGCCAACCGCAAGCCAGCGCCGCGCAGAACAGCATCTCCACACCTGCCTTATCTGTTTCAATGAAATAGAAGCCGCGCGGCAGACGGCCTCATCGCTTGCCGCGCCTACGCTTCGCCCTGTTCCCGCCGCACTGAAAGCACAGGCAGCGACGTTATGGCAACAGACGACAGCTACCACGCCAACACCGTCCCTCTCTCGCGTCGTCGTGCAACTTGCTGACAAAGGACTCCAACTCATCGAGCAACACCTGGTTGCACCGTTTTTGCATCTGCAAGAAGTGCTGGTCCCATCCCCAGCCTATCGCTCTGAGGAGGTGCCTCAACAGCTCAATTTCACGCTCACGGCCGGACAGTATACGCTTGCGGTGACCATTGTCCCTGACGGTCACGGGATCGCTCTTACCCTGGTCCTGCTCGGATCTCAGCAGGAAGGAGTCGCCGGGCACCGGATGTTTCTCAGCCAACACGGACGGTCGGTACTATCCCGCAAGACAGACCAACACGGTAGCGTCAAAGTCCCACATCTTGAACCAGGGCTCTATGAAATTGCGTGTGCCGGCATCGACGGAACGTTTGAGGTGGAGTTGCGCGCGTAAGCAACACTGACCTGCCATGACCACACCGCCCATTCACGTAACGATCCTTCGTAAGGGCGATTCTCTCCTGCTCGATCTCGACGAGGTCGGAGCGCTGATCCCACGTAGCGAAACGCAAGTCGACGCGGCATTCCTCCAGGAACTGACAACGGCGGTCCTGCGTATCGCCACACCTGGATATGGCAGGCGTGATAGTGCACCAGGCTCAGCCTCTCCGTTTGTGGCCAACGCAGGGACCACGCTACGTGCGTTGCAGCAAATTGGCGGACTAATTTTTTCCCATCTGTTTACCGAAGCAGCCCGTGAGCGCCTCCGCGAGACCAAAACCGGCGACCTCTACCTGCGCCTCGATGAACAGCTCATACAGATTCCCTGGGAATTGGGCTTTGATGGCGAACATTTTCTGGCCACGAAATTTCGTGTGGCGCGGCAGGTCATCACTGGCGCCCCGGTGTTTCGCAACGGTGCCGCACCAGAACAGACACAGTCACTCAAGATCCTTCTCATTGTGGATCCCACCGAGACTCTGCCAGAAGCAGAACAAGAAGCCAAACTCTTATGCGCCTTGCTTGATACACTTCCGCAGGTAGAGGTGACGCTGCTTGGCGGCAGATACGTACAAAAAATATCCCTCCTCGCCGAATTGGCCGAGCATGACCTTGTGCATTTCGCTGGCCACAGTTACTACGATCCACAAACGCCCAGCAAAAGCGGCTGGCGCCTCCATGAAGGTATTCTCACCGCCGAAGAATTGAGTAAATGTCGTCACCCGCCGCAGTTGGTTTTTTCGAACTCGTGTCAGGCTGCGGTTACCGCCGCATGGCGCGAAACTGCGACCTACACCGGACAAACATTTGGCCTGGGCAGTGCGTTTCTTTTAGCCGGAGTCAAAAATTATATTGGTACCTTCTGGCTGGTTGACGACGCGGAAAGCCGACGCTTTGCTACCATCTTCTATCAACAGCTTCTCTCGGGTGCCAGTTTAGGCTCGGCTTTACTCGCTGCACGGCACAGCCTCATTCAAGAGCAAGGCTGGGACAGTCTAACCTGGGCGAGTTATGTCTTATACGGAGATCCCACCTATACACTAATCTCTGCCGAGCAACTGCCCTCGCGTGCGTTTTTATCCGTCAACCAAGACGACGTGCCCTCTCCTGCTGCTGCAATAGTGGTCACGCCACCCACCACGATTCCCACTACCCAGCCAAACCTAGAGACTTCCGTTACGCCACAATACCGAAAACGTCGTTTTCGCCACTTCTTCTTGTGGGCAGCAAGCCTGGGGTTACTTGTCCTTGGAGTCAGTTGGCTCTTTTTCGCTGCCTCGCCGTTATCCCTGTGGCAGCGTTCAGCATTCCTCCCTTCCCACAGTGACCGCCCGCTGCCATTGCCGGATAAGCCTTCGCTGGTTGTCCTCCCGTTCACCAACCTGAGCCCCGATCCGGAGCAAGAGTATTTCAGCGATGGTATGACTGAAGATCTGATTACCGACCTCTCGAAGTTGTCGAACCTGTTCGTCATCGCGCGCAACTCCGCTTTCTCGTACAAAGGAAAAACCGCCACGCCTGAGCAGATCAGTCACGAGCTCGGTGTGCGGTACCTCCTCACTGGCAGTGTCCGCAAAGCTGACGAGCGGGTACGCATTACTGCCCAACTCGTGGATGCAACAACCAACGCCTCTCTGTGGGCGGAACGTTATGATCGTCCATGGCATGACATTTTTGCTCTGCAAGATGACATCTCACGCCATATTGTCGCAGCCCTGCAGGTACGTATCGCTCCAGACGAGCAGCAGCGCCTGACCACAATCCCGACGGGGAACCTGGAAGCCTACGATTACGTGTTACGCGGCTGGGCGCTGTATGGGCGCCTGACTGAGCGAGCGATTGTGCAAGCACGGCAGTTGTTCGCGCAGGCCACTCAACTCGATCCCCATTACGCTGAAGCCTATGCCGCGCTCAGTGCCACCTACTTATTGGAATGGACCTGGCAATGGCAACAGACTCCGCAAACGCTGGAGCAAGCATTGTTCCTGGCGCAAAAGGCCATTGCCTTGAATGACTCGTTGTCCCCAGCCCACATGATCCTCGGTAATGTCTATCTGTGGAAAAAGGAGTATGAGCGCGCCGTCGCAGCCGCAGAACGCGCTATCGCCCTCGACCCCAACGATGCGGAAGGATATGCCACACTCGCAGAGATTTTCACCTGGGTTGGCAAACCAACCGAGGCTATAGCATGGGTGCAGCAAGCTATTCGCCTTAACCCGCGGGCAACAACTTCGTATCTGTGGATTCTCGGGCACGCCTACCGGCTCGCCGGGCAATATGAGGCAGCAATCACTGTCCAACGGGAAGTCATACAGGCCAGTCCCATGCATCTCGGGGCTCACATTGAAGTGGCTGTCAACGCGAGTGAGCTCGGACGAGCAGCAGAAGCCCGCGCCGAAGTTGCAAACATTTTACGCATGAACCCGCAGACCTCGCTCACCAGTCTCCGGCAAAGTCTCCCTTACAAAGATCCAGCCATCCGTGAACGCCTCCTTGCCCACCTGAGTAAGGCCGGCTTGCGCTAACCGTTCCTCTGGTGTCCTCCCAATAGAAGGGAGCCTCGATGGCACGTGGCAGCATTGAGGACAACCAAGCGTGAGAGCCTGAGCAATCCCGGATTTCACTTCGTTCCATCCGGGCTATGGGACTTTCCCCTTTTCGCTATTGTTCCTTTTCGCCTCTTCCCCCTTACCTTTATCCTTTATCCCTTATCCGTTTCCCCTTTTCCATTTTCCTGCAGCAAATCGCGACGCTTTTGCATCCTTTGTGAGTAGGAACAAACAACACGCACAGGAAAGGCAGGAGAAGCAATGGAGCAGTCACCGTAACAGCGCATCCCAACAGGCAAAGGCAAACAGAACGCAGACAATTCAACAACTAACACCAAACCAAGAA
>JBFWXH010000064.1:0-43872 GCA_050187625.1 Binatia bacterium | reverse complement strand
TGTGATGCCGCAAGGCGTTGAGCACTCTACTATCACGGAGAGTTAAGTACAGAAGAGATGGTGTCTACCTCTGTGATGCCGCTAGGCGTTGAGCACTTCATCCAGCCAAGATAGTTGGCCGCGTTCGTTTGTGTGACTACCTCTGTGATGCCGCAAGGCGTTGAGCACCATTAGGTCGGGCGTGTGTCGTAGTCGTGCAGTCCGGGGTGACTACCTCTGTGATGCCGCAAGGCGTTGAGCACACCTACCGCGTTTTGCTTCCATGCCGGCCATGTTTGTGACTACCTCTGTGATGCCGCAAGGCGTTGAGCACGTCACCGATCAAAGCAACAGTGGATGGATTAGCTTTGTGACTACCTCTGTGATGCCGCAAGGCGTTGAGCACATATGATTGAGCTTTTAAGGAAGCACGGAGTGGATGCGTGACTACCTCTGTGATGCCGCAAGGCGTTGAGCACTCATCCTCTTCTTCCTTTTCTAGGAGATCTGCTTCTGGTGACTACCTCTGTGATGCCGCAAGGCGTTGAGCACACCCTGTGTAGAAACAGGGCTACATCGGAGTGGATTACGTGACTACCTCTGTGATGCCGCAAGGCGTTGAGCACTTTGTCATAATGTTTATGTTATGTTGCATGATATGACGTGACTACCTCTGTGATGCCGCAAGGCGTTGAGCACATGTGGGAGTGGATGCGCCCACGCAACTCGTCGATAGTGACTACCTCTGTGATGCCGCAAGGCGTTGAGCACATAGTTCCTTCTTTATCTAATGAATTCCGTTAAAAGGTGACTACCTCTGTGATGCCGCAAGGCGTTGAGCACTAAATTGCCTGCACAGTTACTTTTTTCTTCACACGGGTGTGACTACCTCTGTGATGCCGCAAGGCGTTGAGCACTTAGATGAAATTGTAGAAACATTTAACAGTGATTAGTGACTACCTCTGTGATGCCGCAAGGCGTTGAGCACTTTTTCCTGCGTTAAAATCAGTATAGGTTCAGTGCATGGCTCTCAAGACTATTACGATCGATACGGAAGCTTATGAACTCCTCGCTCGCGAGAAGCGACCAGGGCAGTCCTTCTCTACGGTCATCAAAGAACATTTTGGCAAACGGAAAACCGCCGCTACGCTCTTACGCGCTCTGCCTTCGCTTGCGCTGGAAGAGGAAACTTTCAATCACGTTGAAGAACAGATCAAAGAACGCAGACGGTCTTCCGCTCGCGCTCCACGACTATGAGTTTTTTCGACACCTCGTTTATCATTGACCTCCTACGTGAACAACGTCGAGGTATCGATGGAGGCTCCCATAAAAAGCTCAGACAGTTAGATGAGACCCCTGTTCAACTGAGCTGCTTCGTAGTCTGCGAACTGGAAGCAGGCGCTGCGCTCCATCATGGCCAAGAGGAACACCAGCGAGTGCGTCGCGTTTGTGAACAATTCGAGATCGTTTACCCCGATGAGCGATTTGCTTCTGTCTATGGCGCAACCCTTGCCGAGCTGAAACGCCAACGTATAACAGTGGCAACCATGGAGCTGTTGATTGGTGTTCAGGCGTTAGTAGAAAACGATACGCTCATCACGCGGAACCTCAGGCACTTCCAAAAAATTCCCAATCTACGGGTAGAAGACTATTAAGAACGTATCGCGTTGAAGAGGCTTGCACAGGGCCGGAATCCGCAGGACCCACGTCATGAACACCAGAAAAGCACGATAGGTTGAGCCTGTAGACGCTTTTGGCTATGGTACTTTGCCATAGCCACTACGAGGGGAGTACGCCGGTGGAACAAACAGCGCAAGCCATCCGTTTAGGCTTCTGGGCACCAGTCTATGGTAACTGGATTTACTCGAAACATGCCAACCTGTCCGACGCGTCCTTCGACTACACGCGCCAACTGACCGCACTGGCGGAGCACCTCGGCTTCGCCACCATGCTGCTCGCGGAACATACATTCAATCCCTTTGATGCGGGTAGCGATCAGCTCGAAACCTGGACCTCGACTGCTGGTCTTGCCACTATCACCAAACATATCGAACTTATGCCTGCGGTCCGCCCGGCGTTCAAGCACCCGGTCCTGACCGCCAAAATGGCCGGCAATATCGACCATATGAGCAATGGCCGCATGGCAATCAATTTGGTCTCGGGCTGGTGGCAAAAAGAAAGCGACGCGATGGGCCTGCCCAGCCTGCCGCATGATGACCGCTATGCGCGCTCGGAGGAATATCTGACGATCCTCAAAGGATTATGGACCCAACCGCAGTTCAGCTTTGCTGGGCAGTATTATCAGGTCAACGATGTTACGCTGGCACCGTTTCCCGTGCGCAAGCCGCACCCCAAAATCTATCTCGGTGGCGAGTCCGATATCGCCCAGCGTCTCGCCGCCAAATTCGCCGACGAGTATCTCATCAATGGTCGTCCGGTCCACAAGGCCAAGGAACTGATCGATCATGTCCGTCCGTATGCCGCCGAGTGTGGACGGCCGCTGCAATTTGGCATGAGTGCGTTTGTCATCTGTCGTAAGACCGAGGACGACGCGCTCGCGGAGCATGCACGGCTACACGCTCTGCGAGCGGAAGAGGCGATTCCTGGGGTTGATCCCAATGTCGTGATGATTCGCACGTATGCCTATCGTCCGGGTGCGGTCGGCTCGAATGGCGGCACCGACGCCGGCCTGGTCGGAACCCCGCAACAGATCGCCGAGCGCTTGCAAGCCTTTTATGACATTGGCATCCGAACCGTCTTGCTACAGTTTCACCCGATGTTAGAAGAGATGCAACGCTTTGGCGAAGAGATCCTTCCTTTGCTGGAGAAAGCCGGAATTTGGCGACATGCGGCACACAACTGAGGTACATAATGTTTGATATCAACGTTCTTCCCCAACTGATTCGTCGCGACGTTGAACACGGCGAAACCAATCTTCCCCCACTGCCGAACGAGGAACCAGCAGTCTTGTCCGTTGATCCCAGTTGGCGACGACAGTGGCAACAGGCAAAGCAGCGGTTATTGACTGGCGAGAGTCCGGCGCTTGACCGTCTGGATACGACACGAAAACAGTATCTGGCGCGGTATCTGGGGCTCATTGGCTTGGCTGAGTTCGAGATGATCGTGCTCGGCTGCTCGTATGCGGCCAATCATTTTGCCATGCCGGTAGCGTGGCGTATGTGTTTGCTGAAACAAGCCTATGAAGACATGCAACACGCCGCTACCTATATTACGCGCGGTTGCCGTCTCAGTGGCGAGAACTATTGGAACGGCATTGAGAACCTTACCTACCGTAAGAACATCGAAGCGCTCTACCCTATTCTTCATCGCGATTTAGGGGGCTTCTTTGCGGTCATTGGCTTGCATACCGAAGCGTATCCTGCGGAAACGAACATTCTCGATGCGCTGATGATCGACCCGGTGCTGGCACGTTGGGCACCAAACGAGATCGCGGAAGAGGCGGGCCATCTCACCTTCCTCTACCCGGCGATGCGCGAGTATCTCCACAGCGGCACCCCGGAAGAACAGGACCAACGCAAACGCCAACTGGTCGCAGACAATGAAATGTTGTTGGAGACGCAACTCAAACTCAGCCAGCAAAACGCCGAACGATTTCTCGTCGGCAAACTGGGTCTCGCTCCCACCGTCATGGATGCGTTCGCCCATATCCCGGAGCGCACGCGCTTCATTTACCAGACGATTGGGCTTGAAGAACAGTACTGGCCTGCGTGGCTGCGCGCGAATTAACAGAGGAGGAAGGACATGAAAGCGTTAGCATTTCTTGAGATCGGCAAGGTCGGCATTATCGAGAAGCCGATCCCCGACCCTGGACCGAATGATGCCATTGTCAAAACCACCGGCTCGCTGATCTGCACTTCGGATGTCCACACGGTTCGCGGGGTGATTGCCATCCCCAGCGGTCGCGTACTCGGGCATGAAAGTGTCGGCGTCGTGTATAAAGTAGGGGCCAATGTCACGCGCTGCAAAGAAGGGGATCGCGTGGCGGTGTGTGCAATTACCCCGTGCGGGCATTGTGAGAATTGCCAGCGTGGCTACACCTCTCAGTGTGGGGGCATGCTCGGCGGGTATAAGTATACCACCCAGCGGGATGGGAATTTGGCGGAATACTTTTTTGTCAACGACGCCGACTATAACCTTGCACCGATCCCAAAGACTCTGAGTGACGAACAGGCATTGTACACTACCGATATGCTCACCACTGGTCTCGCTGGCGCAGAAAACGCCGATATTCCTCCAGGGGGCTCGGTCGCCGTCTTCGCCCAAGGACCCGTGGGCCTAGCGGCGACGATGATGGCACGGCTGTTAGGCGCAGGGCTGGTCATTGCTGTCGAATCGAGACCGGATCGTAAGGCCCTCGCCTCAAAAGTGGGAGCTGACGTAGTGGTCGATCCGACGCAAGGCGACGTCATCGAACAGATTCACCAGTTGACCAATGGCGAAGGTGTTGATTCCGCCATTGAAGCTCTCGGGCATCCTGTCACTTTTGAAAACTGCATTAAGGTGACGCGACCGGGTGGCGCCATCTCCAATGTCGGGTATCACGGTGAGGCAGGAAACACGCTATCAATTCCGCTGCCAGAGTTTGGCTTGGGCATGGGTGATAAAAAGATCCGCACGGCCCTGTGTCCCGGCGGACGCGAGCGAATGATGCGCCTGCTCAGACTCATCGAACGTGGGCGGATTGATCCAACGCCAATGACGACCCATTCGTTTCCTTTCTCCCAAGTTGAACACGCGTTTCACATGATGGAAACCAAGGAAGATAACATTATTAAGCCATTGATCACGTTTTAGCTCTTGCCTGGATTACGCTTCACTCCATCCAGGCTCCTTGCTGACCGACAGCACATCCTTTTCAAGGAGGCCTTATGGCATTTTATCAACGCGATCCTGAAGTCACGCCGCACGATGTCAACATGGACAGTGCCACACTCACCAAGCTCAGCGAGCTGTTTCGAAAAGAAGTCGAGTCCGGCAAGCTGTTTTGGGGAGCCCAACTGGCAGTCTCCCGCCGTGGCAAGCGCGTACTCGATATTGGTGGCGGGGTAGCTCGGGCGAGCGATGGCAAGCCCGTAACTCCCGAAACCATGTTCGTCCTCTATTCATCAACCAAAGGGCTGGCCGCACTGGCAATGCATATGCTACATGATCGCGGTCGTTTTCAGTACGACGATCTGGTCGCGCGGTACTGGCCAGAGTTTGCGCGCAACGGCAAAGAGCGAGCAACAATCGCGCACGTTCTTGGCCATCGGGTGGGCAACACCATCGGTCCTGACTGGCTGACCTACAAGCTGTGGGGGGATCGGCAGAAGTGCGCCCAAGCAATGGAAGAACTGGTTCCGCGCTGGACCCCCGGAGAAGCCAATGGCTACCACCCGCTCAACTACGGCTTCATGATTAACGAGCTCATGATGCGCCTTGATGGACGTGATTGCGGACAGTTCCTTCGCGAGGAGGTCTTCACTCCGCTCGGGCTCAATGGTGTCTTTGTCGGACTTCCGGCAACGGAGGAAGAACGTGTCGCCTGTGTGTATGAAGCACCGGCCGATCGCGCCTCCCTCACCCAGATGGCGACACTCATGGGGTTCACCCCCGACGAAGAATACTTTGCGTTCCAAGGCTCGATCAATTTTGAAGAAGACACCGCTGGACAGTCCATTCCTTTTCCCGAGTGGCGAAATATTTTCAACCGTCCTGAAGTCCATCGGATCGTGCTTCCCGCCGGTGGCGGTATTGCCTCAGCTCGTGATATGGCCAAGATCTATGCCATGCTTGCGTGCGGAGCGCAGTGGGACGGGCAACAATACCTTACTGCCGCGACGCTCCGGCAGTCGATTACCCCGACGAACGAACCAGGCACCATCGACCGTTCACTCCGTATTCCCATCGTCTACGGTTTAGGATGGATGCTGGGACATCTGGCACGGGGCGCCTCGTTGCAAACCTTTGGCCATCCAGGAAAAGGCGGACAAGTCTGTCTTGCCGACTTAGACCGCGAACTCTCCTTTGCTTTCCTCAATACCGGCCAGAAAGACTATGCAGAGTTTATGCAGTTCTCGACAGAACTCGTCTCTCTCGCGCTCGACGCCTGTCGTTAATACCCGTCATGAAACACGTGGTCATCGCCATAAGTGTTGCGTGGTCGATGTCGCTGGCAGTGGCAGCCCAGGCCGGGGGAGATGCCACCGTTGGCGTGCGCTTGTTCGACGATGAACAGTGGTCGGCCGCGCAGCGCTTTTTTGAAAATTTCACCCAGGAACATCCGACTGATCCAATCGGCGCCTTTTATTTGGGTCGGACGTTTTTTGAACAAGGGCACTACGAACCGGCCATCGAGTGGCTCGAACGGGCGGTGCTGCTCGAGACCCACAATAGCAATTATCACCTATGGTTAGGAAGAGCTTATGGTTATCAAGCACAGCGGGTGAGCGTCCTGTGGCAACTGCCCTTAGCCTTGCGGGTGAAAAAACATTTCGAGAAAGCGGTCGAACTTGACCCGGACAACGTCGATGCTCGTGCAGATCTGACGGAGTATTATCTCAAAGCCCCACGCATCATCGGTGGCGGTAAAGACAAAGCCGAAGCCCAAGCCCATGAAATTAGCCGCCGTAACCTTCAAGAAGGGTTACGTGTCTGGCGCATGATTGCTGAGGAAGAGGCCAAAGTGTACGTCCAGACTAATCCTGACAGTACCAATAAGAGTGCAGTGCCGACACAAGAATGAGGTTGGGCAACTAAGGACTGTGGATAAAAGAATTTTCCGATTTCCTGGTCAAGACAAAAGTGTCTTTGCGAACGAAGCGAAGCAATCTCATTTTCGGGCAGAGATTGCTTCGTCGCCTACGGCTCCTTGCAATGACAATCCCCCTCTTGTGTTAATAAAGTTGGGGAATTATTGCAGCCCTCATTCCCATGTTTACTCCACTGCGGACCAGAAGAAAGGAGGCGCCCCTTGGCATCCCAGAGTGATCTTTTTACGCATACCTACGTCAACACCAACAACATTCGCATGCACGTCGTAGAAGCGGGCAGCGGTTTTCCGGTCCTCCTCTGTCACGGGTTTCCCGAACTCTGGTATTCCTGGCGACACCAACTGCAGGCGTTAGCCGACGCGGGGTTCCGGGCCATTGCTCCCGATCAGCGGGGCTACGGAGAAACTGACGCTCCTCAAGCGATCGACGCCTATACGATCCATCACTTAGTCGGCGATCTGACCGGCTTACTCGATGCATTAGAGATCGACAAAGCGGTGATTGTCGGACATGACTGGGGTGGGCTCGTTGTGTGGCAGATGGCCCTCCTGGCTCCTCATCGGGTAGCCGGGGTGATTGGCGTAAACACCCCCTTTTTTCCCCGCTTACCCATCTCTCCCCTCGCAGCCATGCGCGCAACGGCACAGGACAACTTCCATTATATTTTGTACTTCCAAGAACCCGGGGTTGCCGAAGCAGAACTCGAGCGTGACGTCCAACGTTCTTTGCGGGGATTTTATCAGCCACCGAATCCTCAAGCGATGGAACAGCTACGTAACGTCCCTATTGGCGTTTTTGGTCCAGCTGACGGAGGCCTGCTTGATCGCCTTCCCGATGCTCCACACGGAGAGTTTCTCACTGCGCAAGATTTTGCGGTCTTCGTGAACGGTTTCACAAAGAGTGGTTTTCGTGGTGGGCTGAACTGGTATCGCAATTTTGATCGCAACTGGGAGCTGACCGCCTATCTCACCAACGCCAAAGTCCAGCACCCGGCCTTGATGATCACTGCCGAACTCGATGTCGTGTTGCGTCCAGAATTAGCGACCGGCATGGAGATGTGGGTCCCAAACCTGCGACGCACGGTTCTCATTGAAGGGTCAGGTCACTGGACCCAACAAGAGAAACCAGCGGCCGTAAATACAGCGTTGATAGAATTTTTGCGAGAGTTTCAATAGTTGAGAGTTTACAGTCGCCGCCCGGCGCTCAAGCAAAAAAGGGGACTCACGTCCCCTCCGAGCCTGGTTTACCAGCTTGGTGGCATGAGCCCGACGATTCATCGTCGGACGGGGGGTAAACACAAAAAGTGATCAGGTCTCCGAATCTTCCCTGGTTCCATTCAGGTCTCGCTACTTTCCTTGAAACTTCGGCGTGCGCTTCTCGGTCATCGCAGTAATTCCTTCTTTGGCATCTTCCGTCGTCCAGGTGAAGGCTTGATATTCGGATTCCACGTCAATTGCCGCCTCTAAAGGATCGGCATCTCCTTTATACAGTGCCCGTTTCGCTAACCGCACGGCGATGGGGGCACTATAGATGGCGATTTCCCGTGCGAGCGACATGGCCTCGTCCACAACTTTTTCTTGCGGGACCACCCGATTGACCAATCCCAGCGCGAAGGCTTCCTCGCCGGTATAGAGCTTGCCGGTAAACAGCACCTCGCAGGCTTTCGCCATACCGACGATCCGCGGGGTGGTATATGTCCCGGCCATACCTGGGTGAATGCCGAGACGCACGAAATTAAGGCCCATTCGGGCGTTGGCCGCAGCCACACGCATGTCACACGCAAGAGCGATACAGAACCCAGCCCCAACCGCGGGACCGTTAATGGCGGCAATCGTCGGAATCTCAAGTTGTCGAAGCGCCAGAAACCGCTTGTAGAAGACTTTCGGGGCCTCGCGGTTCCCTCCACCGCCAGTGGTACGACTCTGCAGGTTTCCCTTTGCCCCACCAGCACAGAAGGCCCGGCCAGCTCCCGTAAGCACGAGTACTCGCGCCCGGTGGTCGTCTTTGAGCTCACGGACCAGGGCGGTGACCTCATCGCCCATTTCTCCGGTCATCGCATTGAGATTCTCTGGATGGTTCAGGGTCAGGGTCACAATCCCTTCATCAGAGTGATCAACTAAAATATGTTCGTAGTTCGCCATCGGTCACACCTCCTTTTCTTGAGGCAGAGTCAATACCGCACTCACGCGCAACAAAAAAGGGCGCGACACCGCACGCCCTTTCGAATCTGCACTTTACAGGGAGACTGACTAGCCAACCGAGGACTTCGATTCGTCGTTCACCTTTGCGTCCCCTCCAGCCGGACGGGGCACACGAGACCGAGCGACCGGCGCATTAATCACGACTTTGGCCGGATACTCTTGAAGGAAATCAACTTGTACTCGCTCGCCATCAATAGCAATATGGCGGCTAATGGTCACCATAATGTCTTTCCGTAACGCTTCCATCTGCTCAGACGACAAGCCGAGACGATCATACGCCAAGACGATTTGTAGCCGCCCCTTCGCCTCCTCTTTGCTCCCCTTAGTGCCAAAAAATCGTTGGACGAGCGTTCCTAGTGATGCCATGCTCTTATCTCCTGAAGATCAGTTTACCGAGACGGTTCATGATCCCACCATGCCCATTCAGTTCGGGAATCGGCACGTCTTCCCCCAGAAGTCGGCGAACAATCCGATCAAACGCCCTCCCCGACCGCGAAGAGTCGTTCAAGACCACCGGGGCTCCTCGGTTGCCAGCCACCAACACTTCCTCATCCTCCGGCACAATGCCTAGCAGACGAACCGCCAAGATATCCAGTACGTCCTGTTGGTCTAACATATCCCCCCGCTTGACCATATCTGTGGACATACGATTGATAATCAGCTGCGGGTCACCAAGTGAGGATTGCAGTAAGCCGATCACACGATCAGCGTCGCGGACGGGAGACACATCAGGGGTTGTAATGACAATCGCTTCATCAGCTCCAGCCACAGCGTTACGAAATCCTTGTTCAATCCCCGCAGGACAGTCGATCAATACAAAGTCAAATTCTTCTTTCAGCTGAGAAGTAAGAGATTTCATTTCCTCTGGCGTAATAGCGTCTTTCTGATCAATCTGCGACGCTGGCAGCATAGAGAGATGCGGAAAGCGTTTATCTTTGACTAATGCCTGCCGTAATTGACACCGTCCACGGATGACATCCACGAGATGGTACACAATACGGTTTTCTAATCCCATAATGATATCAAGGTTTCGCAAGCCAATATCCGCATCGACCAGCGCTACCTTGCGGTCATGCTTCGCGAGACCAAGTCCGAGGTTTGCGGTAGTAGTGGTTTTTCCCACTCCACCTTTTCCTGAGGTAATGACGATCGCGCGGCCGCTCATGGCAGGGCCTCCTATAGTTTTCCTTGGTAGGGTTCTATCACAATACGCTCATCTTTGACCCGCGCAACTTCGGGGCGCTGGACACGCCGAGGATTGTGCCCCTCTTCCGCCCGGGCAATGAAGGGTCCAATGCGTAACTGGAGAGGTATTAAATTCAGCGCGACAACAACAGCACTATGAGTATCCGGAAATCCCGCATGCACCACCCCACGCACAGCGCCAAAGACAATGACATCCCCGCCGGCGAGAATCTCCGCCCCTTGGTTCACATCCCCTACCAACACCACGTCGCCATCGAAGACCTCTTTTTGTCCGGAACGAAGGCTGCGTCGCAAATACAACGCTCCATTTATTTGGGTAGGCTCAGTTTGCCCGCCACGTTTTTCTTGGGGAGGAGAAATCAGCGTCTCACGGACAACTAACCCCTCCTTATGGAGCAACTGCTGGCTTGCGGGCTCAGTGGTCACCGCGTACCGTGGAACTAATCCCTCCCGATGGAGCAGTTCTTTCAGCTCGCGCCATTCTTCCTTCTGCAGCGTTCGCTCGCCAAAATGCAGCACCACAGGCGAGTCACGAAAGAACCCGTTAGCATGCGCCAACTGTTCTTCCACCGCCTGAATCACATCTGGAAACGAAGCCCGATCATTGAAAAGAAACGTTGGACCAGACTTCAACCCCTTGATCGTAAATAACTCCACACCCTCCTCACACACTGAACAGGATTACTTATATTGCGTATGAATACTACGAAAAGTTAAGGATAGAGTAAAAGTACAATAGCATGTAGCAAAAAAATTCTTCCCCCACAATATCTAGTAGCACTTGACTGTTCGGGATCACCGTCAAGAGTGGACAAAAAATTGTCGCCTCCCCCGTTGCGACCAACAAAAATCGCACGCTATAACACCGAGGAGAGAAAGGAGGTGAGAGCACCGAATGCATCGAGAACGTGAACGAGAGATTCGCCGGCGGCGGAAACGGCGAGAAAAGCGTCTCAAAGCCCGCATAAAAGAACTGAAAGCCCAAGCGAAGAAGAGCTAACCCTCACCTTTCCTAACAGGTTGCTGAAAAAGTGACCTTCGTGCACCGACAGGTCCAGCACGAAGGCGAAATTTTGCCTAGTTTCAACTTCCACCTCATCCGCCCTGAACCTATCGAGGCCTGTCCTTCGCTTATGCGAAGGGGGCGACCGCGAAGTTTTTCAGCACCCTGCTAGGTGAGCACCGCGAACGATCCATAGTCCATCAAACAACGCGAGTAGGCTCGCTGGCGCTGGCGGCGTCTCACTACTGCGCTTTCAACGTATAATGCGAATTGCCGGAACGCAGCTCGACCGCATCCGGGCGAATCTCTACAACAGTCATATCGCCAATCGCATCTCCTTCATGGGCAAGGGTAGACGGCCCATTCCCCACCTTGATTGAGGCAATTCGCTTATTTGGCTCGCTTGACCACTGCAAGAAGGTTAGTGAGGTATCGGGTGGCGCAGTCTTCTCTTCTCCCGAAGCTGCTTCAGGGATGGAGGACTCCTCAATGGGGGCATCAACAACGGCAGTCGGCTCAGGAGTCGCTACGGTTGCGGGTTGAGGTACGGGGGATTGGGCCACCGCAGCTCGGTGACGGTTCATTTGTGGATGCTGAAAACGGGTTCCTCGCCCCGCTGGCGGCTCAACTATCGGGTTGAGCGGCGGCGCCGCCACAAATGGTGATTTCTGTACCAAAGCTTCACTTGGCGGTGGTTGTGGCGGTGGCGGAACATACGTATGTAAATCTTGCTGTGCCTTTGCCCCCCATGCGCTGTAGGAGGCTCCAGCTGGGACTACGGCGGACTGACTTTCTGCAGCGGGAACGGGAGGTGCAGCTTTGGACGGCAAGGCGTTAGTCGGCAGGGGGGGGGTCTCTAATGGTTGCCCCTGCTCTGGTGACACAGGCTTCGTATCTGTAGACGGCTGTTCAATCGTTTCAACCAGGGCAACTTGTGGCGGAAGACTCTCCCAACTGCCGAAAAGCAGCACCCCTGCACCAAGGACAATTCCAGCGAGAATACATCCAGCCGCCCACATCCACGGTATTCGCTGCCGGCGTGGGGTACGAAAATCAAAGCGTTGTGTCGCCGAGAGGAGGCGCGTACGCGCGTCGGCGTTCTGAGTTCGCGTTTCTTCTTCAACTTTCCGTAAGGCATCAAGAATGGTGCTCATGGCTCAGCCCTATTCCTTCCTCCGTCGTACGAATTGCCGTCCTATCTCTTTTCGTCTCAGCTCCCAAATGGGAATCAGACACGTCATCACCAAGACTCGGATGGCCATAGGTCGCCAGTGTTTTATACAGCACGATCATCGTTAACGGACCAACGACACCGTCCGGCGTGAGCCGTTTTTCCCGCTGAAAGCGCGCAACCGCCGCTTCGGTCTGGCGATTAAAAACCGTTTCTTGCTCGTTTGCGACAAGGCTCTCCGTTCCTGCATTCTCAGCTTTCGCAAGGAGCGTATGTAAACGTCGGACATTTTTACCAACTGCGCCAACGCCAAGAGGCGTCCGCAAATTCTCAAAATCTTTCCAAAAGAGATGCCCCTTGCCCAACCAATTGTCAGTGAGAACTCGTAACGGCAGGTCTCGTTCATGCTCTAAGAACACACGACAACGCTCCCCTGTAAGACGGCGAAGCAGGACAAATCGTGATCCTTCCATACCAGGCAGCACCAGCTCCATCACCATTGGCAAGTCGAGCAGGGAGAGTAGATTGATACTTCCCGTCAGAGATAAATACTCAAGCTGACGAGAGCGCGCAATCGCTGGAAGATCCAGGGTTCCCCGCTGCCATTCGCTCTGACGGAGGCCCTCGACCTCCCACGCCTGGAGGAGACCGGCCACGGCTTGCACAGCACTATCGACCATGGTGAGATTACGGAGGTCGAGAAAAAAGCTGGCAACCGCCTGACGATCTCTCTCCTCCTGGCTCTGCAACGCGGGAGATGGCTCTACAGCGATGTCGTTAGTGCCTGCCGGAGAAACACCAGAGCCGGCAGTCGTCGGCGTCATGTCACTGGGAGCCACGACGACGCGAGCAGGGTCTACTCCACCCTGAGGAGAGGTATGGTCAGAGGTCTGCTCCGTTTGGTCGCTTTTTTCTACAGTCACTTCTGACGTTGGGGTCGCCGTCGCCACACGTTGCGGCGAAAACCAGCCCCGAGTTGTTGCTATGGCTGAGAGAACCCCAATGATCAAAAGAAGACCGGCGGCAAGGGCAACCTTCTGGCCAAGAAAACGATTCCAGAGGAACTGACGGGTCTCTTGCCCGTGACGACGGAGTTCCTTGATCGCCTGGCGGACAATTTGAGAATTGATCTGTCGTTCTTCACTCGTATACGCAACCAACAGCGCCCGATGACACAAAACATTGATGAGGCGCGGCACTCCACGCGAAAAATGATGAATCAACCGAATCGCCCCCGGAGTAAAGACCGCGAGAGAGCGCCCTTTTGCCGCCACTTGTAACCGATGGCGGATATAAGCTCCAGTGTCTGTTGCCGGGAGCGGCTGGAGGTGCCAACGTAGTGTGACCCGTTGGTCAAGCTGTGCCAGATCGGGCCTGGCAAGGGTCTCGGCCAATTCTGGTTGGCCGACAAGAATGATCTGTAAGAGTTTGGCCCGTTCGGTTTCCAGATTAGACAACAAGCGTAACTGTTCAAGTACGGCAGGTTCGAGGTCTTGGGCTTCGTCAATGATCACGACCGTTCGCCGACCAGTCGCCTGCTGTTCAAGCAAAAACCGGTTCAGTTCGTCGGTGAGTTCTTTCTTACTGGTCGACGACGACGGGAGCCCAAGATCGGCATTGATCGTTTGCAAGAGCTCGAGTGGCGAAAGAACCGGATTGAAAATGTAGGCGACAGTGGTTTGCGTATCGAGATTCCGTACAAGTGTCCGTAGAAGGGTGGTTTTTCCGGCCCCGATCTCACCGGTAATCACAACAACACCACTTCCTTCTTTGACCCCAAAGAGTAGATGACCCAACGCTTCCTGATGGTTCGCGCTGAGAAACAGATAATCAGGATCAGGCGTCAGTCGAAATGGGTTATCTTGAAAACCGTAAAATGACTCGTACATAAATCAGGGACTAGGGGTTAGGGACTGGGGATTGGCATCCTGTAGGCAAACGATAAGACGGCTATTTACGTCATCTCTACTTTTTGCCCTGAGTTTTCCTCCAGTCTTTGTCTTAGTGGCCACTATCTTATGCATCCTACCTATCACAACCCACTGAACTCGGGAACTCTCCTTTCCTCTTCTCCTTTGTATCCTTTACCCCTTTCCCTTTTTCCCCTTTTGCCTTTCTTCTCCTACCCCATTTATCCTTTTACCCTTTTCCCCGTTTCGCCCTTTATCGTCGGCGCATTGTCTCCTGCCAGGGGATTCGTTACAACCAATCCCTGGAGAAACCACTATGCTTGATTTGCAAGCTTTGAATCGCGAGTCCCTGGTCCATCTCACGGTCACGGGCCGCAAAAGCGGAAAACCCCACACCGTTAAAATCTGGTTTGCTACCGACGCGTCGAAAGGAAAAGTCTACGTCACGTCTGCCCGCGGCGCAGACGCCCAGTGGGTGAAAAATCTGCGCAAAACCCCACACGCCAAGTTACAGATTGGCAATACCACCTTTGACGGCACGGCAGTGTGGCGCGAAGACGAGGGAGTGAAGAGCGAGGTTATCCCCCTCTTCTTACACAAATATTTTCTAGCCAAAGTCTTCAAATGGATCGGCTGGTATAAAGTGATCTTCGCCTTTGAGATTACGCCAGAGGGGACATAAAGCGTAAAGCGTAAAACGTAACCACCCCTCCCTGCCGTTTTATGTTTTACCTATTTACGTTTTACGCATCACGTTTTTCGTCTCAAATCAAAAAGGTCAGATTCGGAATCGGCTCCCCAGCATTCACCAGTACCACTTTCTTGCCAAACATCTTCAGTTCGCCGTTTACCGATCGTAGTTGATGGATCGTGCGTCCACACCATATATGAGTTTCGTGCTGAGCCTGGACTGACAATTCTACGAGCAAGAAATTCGCGCCGACCACAAACTCACCAGTTCCGGTTTTCTCAACCTCAACGTTAGAAATGAGGCGGCGCATCGACGATACAGGAGTCTGGCTATAGCGGACTCCGCTTTTCAGCAAACGGATGCGAGTGGCAATCCGTGCACGGTTGTCGTAGATGTACGAGATGTGACGGTTAGGATCGGCGTCTTCCCGAGTCGTCGCCGGCACCCAGTAGATCGCGTCATCTTCCCATAAGGCTTCCCATTCATCGTAGCGCGACTCATCAGCCAGCCGCGCCTCTTTGTAGAGAAAGGCCTGAACAGCTTTGTATTCGGTAGCCGAGACCATTTATGCACTCATGACCGTGCGATAGTGGTGCCAAAACGCACGATTGGTCGTCTCATCGGTCAGATGGGCCACTTTTCGTCCTTTACTATCAATTTCCTCACGTTGCAATCCGCGACGAATCTCAAGCCATTCAGGATTGCGCGCTTCCAGGCCCACCTGATTCCGACTCGCGATCGTGGCATCATCAGAGGTCAAAAACGAGGCTGGCCCCATCGCCGCTTCGCTCTGCCGCAGTAATCGCGTATTGAACTCCGGCACCCCTTTCAGGAACATTGGCGTGTGCCAGTGGATACACGCATTGACGCTCACCGGTTGCATGATAACGATATTCATCTCGGCCAGGAACAGATTCGGAAAAATGATCGCATGCGGCGGACCATCGAAGGCACGCTGTTGCGCGGTCGCTCTCCCATACTGCTGCTCCATAACCGACAAATAGCGGGCAAACTTTCCTTCTGGCCCACCACCAAACCAGTCGAACGGTCGCTTATATCCCGGTGCCCAGTCGATCTCGGTATGGCCCTTCCCCCAGTCCCGCAGTACGGCTCGCACGTCGTTCTCATCTCCAGCAAACAAACTGTACTGCGAATTGATTGATTTGATGAAACTGGCGTGGGTAAAGGTGAGATGATAGCCATCGGTATCGTTCTCCGGCAACATCTTCCAGTTCGCACTATAACAATGCCGTATCCACCCAGCGGTGAGTTCAATCTCTCCTTCCGGAGAGAGATCACAGGCACGGTCAATGAGTTGCGTGGCAAGTCCAAGATGTGCGGCTAACGACACCTCAGTCGGAGTGAGGCAGGCAAAGACAAAGCCCCGATAGCTGTCGATTCGCGCTGCGCGTGACAAGCCGAATTGACTTTTATCGAAGGACTGATCGAATCCTCCTGGATGAGACGTACTCAGCAAATGGCCGCCCAGATCATAGATCCACCCATGGTAGGGGCAGGCAAACACTTTCGCGTTCCCCTGTTCCGCGGTGCAGACAGTTGACCCGCGATGGGCGCAGCGATTCAACAGCACTGCGATGGAACCATCTTTGTCTCGCACCATAATCACTGGCTGTCGCCCAATCAGGCGCGTGACAAAATCGCCAGACTTCGGTACTTCACTCTCATGCCCGACAAACACCCAGCCCCGATAAAAAATTTTCTCTAGCTCTTCTTCGAAGATACGAGCATCGGTATACAGCGTCACATGTACCCGGTCATCCCGTACCAGCCTGTCGTATCGCGCCTCAGTGTTTTGCTGCATGTTGTTTCCTTTTTCGTCATCGAGATCACGGCACCCTACCATGTCCACACGCCTTCGTCAGGGTATTCGGCCACTCGCACCGTCAGGAATGGCACCCTACCGCAGTCCGCGAAAAAACGCCCGAACGTCATCGACGAGTAACTTCGGCTGCTCCATTGCGGCAAAGTGCCCCCCCGCCGGCATGGGGGTCCAACGCTGCACATTGTAAGCGCGTTCGGCCCACTCGCGTGGCGGGCAGGCAATTTCCTTCGGAAAGAGCGCTATCGCCGTTGGCACTGCAATCTTTTCATCTTTCCCCATAAGCCAGGGATGATGACGCTCCTCATAGTACAATCGTGTCGAGGAGTTAATCGTCTGGGTCACCCAGTAGATCGTGATGTTGGTGAGAAGCTGATCTTTCGTATAGGACTTCTCAACGTTCCCGTCGCAGTCACTCCAGGTGCGGAATTTTTCAGTAATCCAGGCACACAACCCAGTGGGAGAATCATTCAATCCGTACCCTAAAGTTTGCGGTTTGGTGCCCTGAATCCCTTGATACCCGGTCTCTTCCCCGCGCCATTTTCCCATCGACTTGAGAAATTCTTGTTCCGCCGGCGACAAATTCTGGCGATTGGCCGGATGAGGCGCAACCCCGACCATATTCAGGTGAATCCCCACCACATTTTGCGGATTGGCGAAACCTAACCGAGACGTGACCATCGCCCCCCAATCTCCACCTTGCGCACCATACCGCGCGTAACCAAGCACATCTTTCATCAGCACGGCAAACCACTCTGCAATCTGTGAGATGTTCACTTTCCGTCTATTGGTGGGATCGGAAAACCCGTAGCCTGGCAGTGATGGAGCAATCACATCGAACGCATCGGCCGGGTCACCACCATGTGCCGCGGGGTCAGTCAATGGACCAATCACTTCCATAAACTCGTAGATCGATCCGGGCCACCCATGAGTAATAATCAATGGTAGCGGCTTCGGTCCTTTCCCCCGGGCATGAATGTAGTGGATACGCTGCCCGTCAATAGTCACCTTAAAATGCGGCCAGGTGTTAAGCTGGCGCTCCTGCGCTCGCCAGTCATACTTGGTGCGCCAGTATTCCACCAATTCTTTCATGTAGGCGAGATTGCTGCCGTAATCCCAGTCACTATTCGGGATCTCCCCCGGCCAACGCACGCGGCCTAAGCGCTCGCGCAAGTCATGCAGGACTTCTTCAGGAATGTTAATGGTAAATGGTTCTGGCGTCGTGTGTTGCATGCTTTCCTCCCTCCTGTCGACAATAGCCGCCTCCGTATAGGCTACAAAATCCGCTAGTAAATGCTGGCTACGGACTACTTGTGGTCGTTATCTTTTCCCTTTCGTCTTTCCTCTTCTTTCTTCCTCCGCATCTCTTCGCGCTGCTGCATCCGCTCGTGAATCTCCTTCTCTCGTCCTCGCTCACTCGGCGCATAGTACCGGCGTTCTTTTAGCTGGTCGGGCAGATGCGTCTGGTCAACAACTGCGCCAGCATAATCATGCGCGTACTGGTAATCTTTCCCGTAGCCGAGGCCCTTCATCAGTTTGGTTGGCGCGTTGCGCAGAGACAACGGCACCGGGAGCGGGCCATGTTTTTTTACGTCATCTAACGCAGCGAGCATCGCTTTGTACGACGCGTTCGATTTTGGTGCGGTGGCCAAATAGGTAGCAGCTTGGGCCAACGGAATCCGCGCCTCTGGCATCCCAACAAAATGGACGGCCTCTTTTGTCGCAATCGCCAGCGGTACGGCATGGGGATCGGCATTGCCGACATCTTCCGCCGCAAAGATCACCATACGCCGCGCGATAAATAACGGATCCTCTCCGGCTTCGACCATGCGCATCAGCCAATAGACTGCAGCATCAGGATCGCTCCCTCGCATACTTTTGATAAAGGCAGAGATGACATTATAGTGCTCCTCTCCCCCTTTATCGTAGAGTAACGCCTTGTGCTGCGCGGCTTCCTCAACCACGGCAAGATCAATGGTCGTAGTTTCCTTCTGCGCAGCCAACAGCGCCGCCACTTCAAGCGTATTCAACGCCGCTCGGGCATCCCCCTGGGCATGCTGGGCAACGAACGCCAGAGCATCATCCGTTGCGGTCAGGTGTTGCTTCCCCAGACCACGTTCCTCATCGGTCAACGCCCGCGTGAGTAGCCGAGTCAGATCGTCCTCACTCAAGGCTTCAAGGACGACGACCCGGGCCCGCGAGAGCAGTGGCGCAATGATTTCAAATGATGGATTTTCGGTGGTCGCGCCAATCAACACGATCAACCCTTGCTCGACATGGGGCAAAAAGGCGTCTTGTTGCGCTTTGTTAAAGCGGTGAATCTCATCAACAAACAAGATCGTGGCTTTCCCGGAGCGGCGACGCTCTTCTCGTGCTTCCTCAAGAATTTGCCGGAGTTCTTTCACTCCGGAGAGCACCGCAGAGAAGGCGACAAACGGCGCGTTGGCGGTCTTCGCTAACAGATGCGCTAAGGTCGTTTTGCCACAGCCCGGCGGCCCCCACAAGATCAATGAGGGTAAGGTCTTGCGATCGACGATCTGACGCAGTAAACGGCCAGCACCAAGAACCCGCATTTGGCCAACGTATTCAGCCAGCGTGTGTGGCCGCATCCGTTCCGCCAGCGGGGCTTTCTTGGCCGCAACCTTTGCGGCACTATAGGTGAACAAATCTTCGCCTTGGGTAGACACGGAAGCGTATTATACTCAAGGACAAGAGAAAAGGGAGAGCACCAGGTGCCTTGCGGAGCAGGTATGAATACGATCGGCCTTGTCCTCAAACGGAATTCTCACGAGACGGTGGTTCTCGGGCGCGAGCTGGCAGCCTGGCTACACGCGCGAGGAAAAACCATCCTGCCTGAAGATCAGGCGAGTGCCGAACTCGGCTTCGCTCAAGGTTGGCGTAAGATCGAAATCATGCAGCGTGCGGATCTCGTCATCGTGCTCGGCGGTGACGGAACGCTGCTCAGCGTTGCGCGTCGGGCTGGCACCCAGGATGTTCCCATTCTCGGGGTCAATCTCGGCAGTCTTGGTTTTCTGACCAGCACCACCACCGAGGAACTGTACTCTACGCTCGAGCAGATCCTGGCTGGAGACTTCGACGTCGACCGGCGTAGCGTGCTCGAAGCGACGCTTATACGTGACGGCGAACCGCTGGGGTCGTTTCAGGTCCTCAACGATGCCGTCATCAACAAGGGGGCGCTTGCCCGCATTATCGACTTGGAAACCTGGGTGGATGATCACTATCTCTGCACCTACAAGAGCGACGGGTTGATTGTCGCGACACCGACCGGCTCGACAGCATATTCTCTGGCCGCGGGTGGACCGATCATTGCCCCAGCGGTCGGTGTGGTCGTGCTCTCCCCAATTTGTCCGCACATGTTGACCAACCGTCCGATTGTGCTTCCTGACAACGCCAACATTCAAATCGTGCTTCGCACGGCCGATGAGGATGTGATTCTCACCCTTGATGGCCAAGAAGGGTATCCACTTCGTCGCAACGATACCGTCAGCATCAAACGCTCAGACGTGACCGTATCGTTGATCAAACCACAAAACCGCACATTCTTTGACGTCCTGCGCAGCAAGTTACGATGGGGAGAACGATAGCCCTGCGTCTCAGGTCTGGTGTCACCGGTTCCAACGGCAGCTGTTTGCTGAGCCGTACGTTGTTCTCCCTTCGAGAGAAAGAAATTGACTCTCAGTCGCCGTTGCGGGCCCCTCATCAAAGAAACGGTAACACCTTACCCCTATCAGGAAACGCCTGAAGATTGTCACCCTTGAAGTCTTGACACCTACCGTATCCTTTCTATAAGGAGGCAATATGAACTGGGTGTTTGCTAAAAAACAAAGAGACCGACAGTTTTAAGGTACAGAAAATAACCTACATTGGCAGGTGACGACGTTGGGGAACAGTCGTTTTGCGCGCTGAATAACCTCTTCACCTTTGGTCCTCACTCACACGAGAGTTGGGAAGAGTCAGTCAACCCGACACAGCGGTCATCCCGACAAAGCCCTCAACTCCCCGGTTGAGATTTGTGATTGACGCGGTCTCGGCAAACGCCTGAGAGGACCGAAGATATGGCTACGCAGTTTGTTGCCACGATCCTGATCGTCGATGATGAACCGCTGAACATAGACCTCCTTGAACAAGAACTTGCTGACCTCGGCTACCAAACGATAAGCGCCCATAGTGGGCTGGAAGCCTTGGCGAAGGTCGAGGCGACCGCCCCTGACGTGATTCTCCTCGACGTCATGATGCCAGGTATGGATGGTTTTACCGTTTGCCGTCAGCTGAAGGAACGCCTAGAGACTCGACTGATCCCGGTTGTCTTTATGACCGCCCTGGGAGAACGAAAAGACCGGCTCGAAGGCATCAGAGCCGGGGGGTATGATTTCTTCACCAAACCACCAGATCGAGAGATTCTCCTGGCCCGGATTCGGAACGCCATCGAGATGAAGCGAGAGATCGATAAAGAAATCCACGACCAGGACGTGCCAGACAGAACCTTTCGTCTGGAGGGGGAGTACTGGACTGTCGCGTACCAGGGGAGTGTTTGTCGTGTAAAGGATACTGTTGGACTACACTACCTGGCGTACTTGCTTCGCCATCCCTACAAAAGAATCCACGTACTTGAGCTGGTGGCGGCGATGGAAAATCCGCCGGAAGGCACCGCCCCAACTATTGGGAGGCAAGGGTCGATACTGTCAGAGGGGCTGAGAGTCGGCCGCGGGCTTGGCGACGCCGGGGAAATTCTCGACCCGCAAGCCAAGGCGGCCTATAAACAGCGGATCAAAGACCTCCGCGCGGAGGTCGAACATGCCCAGGAATGCAACGACTTTGGCCGCGCCGCACGCGCGCAGCAGGAGCTTGAGTTTCTCATCCAGCAACTCCGAGAAGCGGTGGGACTAGGGGGGCGAGACCGACGGGCAGCGAATACGGTGGACCGGGCACGCGTCAATATCCAGCGAGCGCTCAAAACCGCCCTGGAAAAGCTCACCGAGCACCATCCAACCCTAGGAAGTTCCCTAAACGAGACAATCAAGACCGGCACCTTCTGTACCTACACTCCTGAACTGAACCTGCCCACTCCCTGGAAGTTGTGATTTTTCCAGCTCTTCTTCAAGTGTTCAGTCAAAATGAACACTTTGTTCAGGGGGTTGTTACACTTCTTGGAGGCAGGTGAACAATCATGTTAATAGGAGGAGGACAACCATATGACTATTCAAGGCCCGGTACCCACAAGCATTTGGGGAAGAATGTGGGCGAAAGCCCTTATTGATCCGGTCTTCAGGAAGACACTTGAAGAAGATATGAGGAAAGCAGTCTCTGACTTTCTGGGGCTTCCAACTGGAGATTTCGTTGAACCGCTTTTTGACGAGCACCATCGAATGGCATGCCAGAGCCTGAAAGACTTCTACTACGTCCTGGAAGAACTAAAAGAGAACGATCAAACAAAGCTTGAAAGGTTCCGGGATGGCGATCCTACCCTGCCATCCACCGATACCGATATCGCTCATATCCTTATGATGACGCGACCCAACCGATGGACACTCACAGAACTGGTTACTGGAGATACGTGTGAGGCTACCAATGACCTTGTCCCTGGTGCGGGGAACAAACACCTGAACCGAACGCATTGGGCACGGGTGTATGCAGGCGCGGTTCTGAACAGTAACTACTTAGGCCTACTCAAAAAAAATCCCAAAAAGGCTATTGATGATTTTGTTGCTACATTCCCTGGAGCGAACCCTCTCCCGCATAATCCAGTAGATCCTGTTCTACGACTCCCCACCGTTACGGATCTCCGCGCAAGTTCCACTCTGCCCATTGCCCTGCGCCCAAATGGAGAACTCGAGAGAGTCCTGGATGAAATCGCACGAGGAGTCTGCATGGGATACGAGGCAACTCTTTGTGTGAGTCTTTCCTGCTAGCTTCTGTTGGCAGGGGTGGGTTAAGCCACCCCTGCCGAACAACTAAGCAGGATTCGAATGCCATGCCCTGAGTTGTACCATGACCAACTGCCTTCAATTCAAGCCGAGTTTCCGTTGCATTTTGGTTCCTCCAGAAGGGGTGGTGCTGCAGTCTGAACAGGGGCACGTCCTTTTGAACAATCCAGTGTATGCACGATTGGCGCCGTTGCTTAATGGACAACACACGGATGAGGAAATCGTCGCGCTTCTCCAAGAGCATGTCTCCCCAGTCGAGACACGGTACGCGCTTACCCTGCTTCGCCACCATGGTCTGGTTGTTGACGCCCATTTTCCAATGTCTGCTGGCCAGGCCGCTTACTGGGACCTGGGGAATCTTGATCCACAAGAGGCGGGCTCTCGTCTGCAAACAACTTCGGTCGCGGTGAAAGCTTTTGGAAATATTCGCCCCGATCTGGTTTGCGCTCTCCTCACAGCTCTCGGCGTTCCTATCAATGACGGTGGTGGCTGTGCCGTCGTTCTGACCGATGACTATCTCCACGATGCACTACATGCCTTTAATAGAGAAGCACTACTGCATGAACGCCCGTGGTTGCTGGTCAAACCAGTAGGCACGCAAGTCTGGCTTGGACCGCTTTTTATTCCGGGGAGGACCGGTTGTTGGGCTTGTCTAGCCCATCGTCTCCAGGGGGCGCGGAAACTCGATAGTTATCTGTGGGAAAAAATCAACATGACCGCCCACTCCCCTCTTTCCCTTGCAGCACTCCCTTCAACCGTGCTCACGGCGCTGAGTCTGGCCGCAACCGAAGCCGCGAAATGGATCGCACACGGACACAACAAAGACCTCGAGGGGCAGGTAGTGACTCTCGACACGTTCTCACTTGATAAACAGACGCACACGTTGGTCCGACGGCCACAGTGCCCGCATTGCGGAGACCCGCGCGTGGTAACGGCCAGTCAGTCTGCCCCAATCGTGTTGCAAAGCTGCAAGAAAGTCTTTATCAGCGACGGTGGACATCGCAGTTTCACTCCAGACGAAACCTGGCATGCGCTGAGTCATCACGTCAGCCCGATCACCGGGATCGTTGGCGCTTTGTATCCAACTGCTCCGTCGGTTGGCGAGTCGAGTTGCACGCCGTCGTTTCTCTCCAGCCACAATTTTGTCCATATGCCGCAAGAAGACGCTTCTGATCTAACGGCTTTAGAGGCCAGTCTGAAGAGCGGCTCCGGCGGCAAAGGACGGACCCTTACCCAAGCAAAAGTCAGCGCCTTGTGTGAAGCCATTGAGCGATACTCCGGCACTTTTCAGGGAGACGAGGCTCGCGTCCGTGCCCGACGCAAAGACTTGGGTATGGCAACCATTCTCCCCAACGCCTGTATGCAATACAGCGAGCGGCAGTTCTACAACCGTCAACAGTGGAATACCAGTGGTTCGCGGTCTGCCTGGGTGCCAGAACCGTTTGATGAGGAGAAAGAAGTCGACTGGAGCCCAGTCTGGTCGTTGACCCACAACGAACCGCGCTACGTGCCCACTGCCTACTGCTATTACGGCTACGCGCGCAAGCATCAGGTGTGGTTTGCACGAGCAGACTCAAACGGCTGCGCTGCTGGGCGCAGTAAAGAGGAGGCAATTCTTCAAGGTTTTATGGAAGTCGTCGAACGCGACAACATTGCACTCTGGTGGTACAACTGCCTCCAGAGACCAGCAGTAGATCTCGCCAGTTTCGCCGAGCCATACTTTGAGCAACTGCGAGACTATTACCACATGCTACACCGTGATCTGTGGGTACTCGACATTACCAGTGACCTGCCTATTCCTACGTTTGCGGCGCTCTCGCGTCGTCGCGATGCGGCCGTCGAGGACATCATTTGGGGATTCGGCGCTCATTTTGACGCCCGGTTGGCTCTTCTCCGGGCGCTGACTGAACTCAATCAGTGGCTACCGGTCGTTCACTCTGGCACCGCAGAAAATGCTGTGATCTATCGTGCCCCAGGAGGCGAAGCTGTTCAATGGTGGAAAGCCGCTACGCTCGAGAATCAACCCTACCTGGCTCCAGATAGGACTACCGCATCAAGGATGCGTTCGGACTATGCACAAGATTGGAGTGATGATCTCGCTAATGATGTGAGGACGTGTGTGCAGCTTGCTCAAGCAAAGGGGCTCGAAACGCTGGTGTTAGACCAAACCCGACCCGATACCGGGCTCCACGTCGTCAAGGTCATCGTGCCTGGTTTGCGTCATTTCTGGCCACGGTTTGCTCCGGGCCGATTATATGAGGTTCCTGTGCAGATGGGATGGTTGAACCAACCCCGCACTGAGGACGGGCTGAATGCGCAGCATCTTTTCTTCTGAGTGAGGAACTGATCTTCATGACGTTGACAGGCTACCAGATCAAAGAAAAGATTTATGAGGGCCGCAACTCGCTCGTCTATCGTGGGCAACGAGAGGTAGAGCCACGGTCAGTCGTCCTCAAAATGTTAAGAGAGGAATACCCTTCGCCCAAAAAACTTGCTGCCTTTCGGCGTGAATATCGATTGCTCAGTGTCCTTCAATTGCCAGGGGTTATACGCGCTTACGAACTTATCACTGACCAGCATCGTCCAGTCATGGTACTGGAAGACTTTGGAGGCGAGTCACTGGCCCAGCTCCTGCAGAACGGTCACCTTCCTTTTGCGACATGCCTGCCCCTGGCTATCCAAATCGTCGATATTGTGGGGCAGGTACACCAGCAGCAGATAATCCACAAAGACATCAACCCTGCGAATTTCGTGCTGAACCGGCAAACGGGACAACTCAAGCTGATCGACTTTGGCATTGCTGCACAGCTCAGTCGCGAAAATCCCTCCTTTCAATCCCCTACCGGATTAGAAGGGACCCTTGCCTACATATCGCCAGAGCAAACTGGACGCATGAATCGCCTGGTGGATTATCGCACCGACTTTTACTCACTTGGTATCACACTCTATGAGTTACTGACTGGGCGAGTGCCTTTCCTCGGGACAGATGCGCTGACCCTGGTTCATGCTCATATTGCCCAGCAGCCCACTCCACCGCATGAAGTGGTCCCCGAGATTCCCCCTCCGCTCTCTTTGATCGTCATGAAGTTGCTTGCCAAGAATGCCGAGGATCGTTATCAGTCAGCCGCCAGCCTCAGGTCAGATTTAGCTGCGTGCCTCCGCCAATGGGAAATGACCAAAACCATCACGCTGTTCCCGGTAGGACAGTACGAGATCACGCAGCGATTGCAGATCCCTCAGAAACTCTACGGACGCGAACAAGACTGCAGCATCCTCTACGATGCCTTTACCCGTGTCAGCCAAGGCGCTAGCGAATTACTGCTCATCTCCGGCCCCGCAGGCATTGGGAAGACCACCTTGGTCCAAGAGGTCTATAAAGCGCTCATACACCAACGCGGCTATTTTATTGCTGGGAAGTTTGACCAATTGCAGAGAAGCATTCCGTATGGGTCGCTCGTGCAGGCTTTCCGTGCCCTGATCCGCCAGATCCTTACCGAAAGTGAAGAACGCGTTACCGCTTGGCGCAACGCCCTGCTGACAACCGTCGGCGTCAATCTCCAAGTTGTCATTGATGTCATCCCAGAGGTAGAACTGCTAGTTGGTCCGCAACCCTCAGCTCCACCGCTTCCACCAGCCGAGACCCAGAGTCGTTTTCGTCTCACTTTCCAGAGCTTTTTTCGTGTGTTCCTTAGCTCTGACCATCCTTTGGTTCTTTTTCTCGATGATCTTCAGTGGGCCGACAGCTCTTCTCTCTCGCTGTTACAGCTTTTCCTGACAGTTCCAGAGAATCGCTACCTCTTCGTTATCTGTGCCTATCGAGACAATGAAGTCCCAGCGGGACATCGTGTGCAAGTGACACTGGACGAGATTCGGAAGGAAGGAGGGGCGGTCTCGCAGATTATCTTAGGGCCGTTGTCTTTGTCCGCTACCCAGCAGTTAATAAGTGACACCCTCCACAGCCCCCTCGCAACAGTCAGGTCTCTAGCTGAGTTAGTCGTCGCCAAGACGGCGGGGAATCCCTTCTTTATCAACGAATTTCTCAAATCACTGGACCGCGTAGGGTTGCTAACCTTTGCAGTCGAGGAGCGTCAATGGCAATGGAATGTCGTGCAGATCCGGGCGCGGAACATTACCGATAACGTCGTTGAGTTGATGTCTGATCGAATGCAGGACCTAGGAGGGGAAACTCAAGCAACTCTGGAGTTGGCCGCTTGCTTAGGCAACCAATTTGACCTGCAAACGTTGGCGACGGTCTCTGAAAAATCTCCCCTGGAAAGTGCCGCTGCTCTCTGGCCAGCGCTCTCAGAAGGGCTGATTCTTCCACTAGACGAGACGTATCGGCTTGTGGAGTTCTACGACACAGGACTCCCTGAGGGGGGAGTTGTTGAATATAAATTTGCCCATGATCGCATCCAACAAGCAGCGTATGCGCTTATTCCCGAAACGCAGAAGCAGGCGATACATCAACGGATTGGACAACTCCTCTTGCAGCAAATACCGCCAGAGGGACGCGAGCAGCAGATCTTTACCATTGTCAATCAGCTTAATGCCGCACGGGGGCGAATTCAGCAACCGACGGAACAAAACGAGCTTGTCACTCTTAATTTACAGGCCGGACGAAAGGCGAAGGCCGCCGCGGCGTACGGGCCGGCGTTTACCTATCTACAAGTGGGGTTAAGTCTGTTAACGACCGAGACCTGGCAACAACACTATGAGTTAGCGTTGGCCCTGCACGTCGAAGCAGCCGAAGTGTCATACCTCTGCGGTGATTTCGAGCAAATGGAGCACCTCATCGACAGTGTATGTCGACACGCCCAGACGCTGTTAGACACGGTGAAAGCGTATGAGGTGCGCTTGGCTGCTTACTCCGTACAGAATCGTCAACAAGAGGGAATACAAACCGGCTTGCAGATTCTCAAGTTGTTGCAAATCCAGCTCCCAGAGAAGCCAGGCTACGAAGAGATCTTTCAAGAGCTAGGGGAAACTCAGCGAGTTATGGCGGAAACACCAGTCGAATATCTCCGCGACCTTCCAGTGATGACCGACCCGCACCGTGTGGCGGCAATACGTATCCTCTTCAATTTGACTCACCACGTGTACACCAGCGCCCCGGAGTTATTTCCGTTCATCGTTTTTCGCATCGTCACCCTCTCTGCACGGTATGGAAATACACGCTATTCCGCCTTCGGCTACGCGACCTACGGGCTGATTCTCTGTGGGCAGGTGGGCGATATCGATCGCGGCTATCAGTTCGGTCAACTTGCCCAGCGTCTGGTTGAGCAGGAAGAGAGGAAAGCGGAAAAGTCGAGTACGCTTTTTGTTGTCAACAGCTTTATCAGACACTGGAAGGAACATATTCGGGAAACATTGAAACCTTTACTCGAAGCGTACCAGACTGGACTGGAAACCGGGGATCTCAGTATCGGAACTCAAGCTGCCTTTGTCTACGGGTTCCAATCTTACTGGATGGGAAAAGAGCTCGGGACGCTTGAGCAAGAACTGGAACAATATAGTGTCGCCTTTGCTCACCTGAAACAGGAAAGCATGCTTAACCTGAACCGGCTCTATCAACAGGCGGTAGCAAACTTGATGGGGCGGTCTGAGCATCCGTGTCGTTTGGTGGGTAGCTACTACGATGAGGAGCGGATGCGTTCAGTGCTCTCCGCAAGCCAGAATGTCAATGCCTTAGCCCAGATCAACCTTCATAAAGTTTTTCTCTGTTATCTTTTTCTCGATTATCGACAATGCCTCGCGCTTACTGAGCCGACCGAGCAATATCTAGCCAGCTTGGTCGGCGCATCCGCCATTCCAGCTTTCCATCTCTACGATTCTCTTGTCAGATTGGCAGTGGCTGTTGATGCGAAAGGGGAACCACACAAGCACATGCTTGAAAAAGTTGCGGCTAATCAAGAAAAGATGCGCGTCTGGGCCCATCATGCGCCTATGAATTTTCTGCATAAATTTTATCTCGTCGAGGCAGAACGTGCCCGGGTATTCCACGCAGATCGCGACGCGAGAGAGTACTACGACCAGGCCATCGATCTGGCGCAAGAGCACGGGTACATTCATGAGGAAGCGTTAGCGAATGAGCTGGCTGCAAGGTTTTATCTGGCTAGAGAACAAACGCGTCTCGCGCAATACTACCTCCGTGAGGCCCACTATGCGTACACGCGCTGGGGCGCAGTAGCAAAAGTCAAAGATTTAGAGGCGCGCTATCCGCAATTGTTGGCTTCGTCTGTTCCCGACTTCTCTCCAAGTATTGCCTCAACACTCTCCACCAACACCGGCCACCGCCTCTCCAGTACTTTCGATTTTACCAGTTTGCTGCGCGCCTCGCAGGCCATCAGCCGTGAAATTGTCCTCGATCAGTTGCTGATCAGGCTGATGAAAATCGTCATTGAAAATGTGGGAGCGCAGCGTGGGATACTCCTCTTGGAAAGAGAGGGCCGACTGGCTATTGAAGCGGAAGGAGAAGGGGATCAGGACGAGATCACGGTACTGCAATCTGTTCCGGTTGAAACGAGTACCAATCTCCCAATCGCGATCATCCACTATGTGGAGCGAACACACGAGCCTGTCGTTTTGAGTGATGCAACCCAAGACTCCGTCTTTGCCAACGACCCGTATATCGTCGGGCAGCGACCGAAGTCCGTGCTTTGCGTGCCGCTCCTTAAGCAAGGGGCATTAAGCGGTATCGTCTACCTGGAGAACAATTTAACGTCAGGGGCCTTCACCCCAGACCGATTGGAACTCGTGACCCTGTTATCTGCCGAAGCAGCGACGGCTATTGAGAATGCGCGTCTCTACAGAAATCTGGAAGAAACGAAAGAACAACTCGCCGACTACAGCAGAACCCTCGAACAGAAAGTTGCAGAACGGACCCAGGAACTGGAGGAGAAAAATCGGGCGCTTGAGAGCGCCAATCAACAGGTGCTTGAGGCCAATCAGCGCAAATCGCAGTTTCTTGCCGGCATGTCACATCAACTCCGGACCCCGATGAATGCGATCCTGGGATTCACCCGGCTCGTGCTGCGTCGCGCCGGCGATGTCTTGCCCGAACGCCAACGCGAGAACCTGATGAAGGTGCAAGAAAGTGGCGAAAATCTCCTCGTTCTGATTAATGACCTGCTCGATATTTCTAAAATTGAGGCGGGTCGCATGGAAGTCTATCCCTCTTCTTTTCATATTCAGTCGTTTGTCCAGGAATGCTGCGACACCATGCTACCGCTGATTAAGCCAGGGGTGCAATTGCGCCATGTCGTTGCGAACGAAGCGGGCGACGCCTACACGGACGTGCAAGGATTGCGACAAATCCTCCTTAACCTCCTGAGCAACGCCATCAAGTTCACCGACGTGGGAGAAGTCGTCGTTCGGGCACAGGTCACACGGGCTGATAGTAACGAAACCTTCCTTGCAATCGCGGTGAGTGATACGGGAACCGGGATCCCGAGCGACGCACTCAGCAACATTTTTGAAGAGTTCCAGCAAGTAGGAGTCAGCGTGCAAAAGCAGGAGGGAACGGGACTCGGACTGCCGATCGCCAGGAAATGGGCTGAACTGCTCGGTGGCACCTTGACAGTGGAGAGTCTACTCGGCAAGGGGTCAACGTTTACGGTTACAGTGCCCGTCATCTATCAGCAGCAACGGCAGGAAATACCGCTAGAAAGCGTGAGGCTATGAAACGGATTCTGATCGTCGAGGACATCGCCTTCAACAGTGATCTTCTTATCCAACTCTTAGAAAATAATTATACACTCCTCACCGCCGTAGACGGAGCGGAAGGAATCGACATCGCTGAACGTGAACGCCCCGACTTGATTATCATGGATCTTTCACTTCCCGTCGTAGATGGCTGGGAGGCAACTCGCCGCATCAAAGCCAATCCACAGTTACAACATATTCCCATCCTTGCGCTTTCGTCACATGCGATGCGCGGAGACGAAGAAAAAGCCCGGCTGGCTGGTTGTGATGACTACTTGAGTAAACCGTTAGATGAAGATTTACTCTACGCGAAAATCGCGCACTTTCTCGGCACCCCCGTTTCAGGGTAACACCTGCCACTGCCCGAACCATCTACCCTTTTCCTTCTTTTACGTCAGAGCATCGGCATCCTCCGTTTTCCTGGCCTGTCGCCCCGTATCCCCTGTTGTTCACTTGCAATGAACAACATGTTCAGGAACTTGTTACGCTCCTCGACCTGAAGACCTACGGAACCGACCCAGTGAACGCAGACGAAACGAAAACAATGAAAAACTCACGTCATTGCCAATTTGAGCGTCTTTACGGAGGGAGATATGAGCACGGAAGGCTATTTTCACAAGACCAGTTCTTCTCACGGTGGACTTCGCGGGGCGTACTTCAATCGGCGTTCGTCACAGTTTGAGGGGCAGTTCGGACGCATTTTTCGGAGCTTGCCTGCCGCTCGCTGGTCCGAGGCAGCCCTACATGAGTTGGCAGGGGATGGGCACCAAGAAAATCGCATGGCGGCAGAACCAGAGCGGGACGAGCAGAACCCGCGACTGCCCAGTGCCCCTCGTGAAGATGTCGACGACCACGGCCACCCTCGGACGAACCGACTGCATGACGCAGAAGAAAACAGTGGGATTGACGCTGGCTACACGTATCTTGGCCAGTTCATCGATCATGACATCACCTTCGACCCTGCCAGTAGCTTACAACAACGGAACGACGTTGATGCCCTCGTGGATTTTCGTACGCCGCGGCTAGATTTGGATTGTCTCTATGGCCGCGGACCTGACGATCAACCCTATATGTATACAGCCGATGGACGGAAGTTTCAGTTAGGGCGCGACCTCTGTGAAGGGAAAACAGGCAAACGGATCGCTCGGGATTTGCCGCGTCACAGCTGGGACGACGAGGACGGTAAGACGTATCACCGCGCGTTAATTGGTGACAAACGCAACGATGAAAATGTCATTGTTGCGCAACTTCACTCCGTGTTTTTACAGTTCCATAATCGGTTCGCTGACGACCATCAACCATGGGACTTCGCCGAAGTGCAGCGCTGGGTGCGCTGGCATTATCAGTATGTCGTTTTACACGATTTTTTACGGAAGATCGCCCGCGAAGATGTCATCATGAGTGTCTTTCCGCATTTAGCGACTGGCGACTCGATCTTCGATAATCCACCACGGCTCCTCTTCTACAAGCCACGCCGCGAGGCGTTCATCCCGATCGAGTTTTCCACCGCCGCCTATCGCTTTGGCCATTCTATGGTCCGTCCACTCTATCGCTTGAATACCCGTCTGACTGGAGGCAACAACCCTGACACTACTTGTCCCCCTGAGATCGAGCGCGGGATCGAGGGCCGCCAGTTCATTTTTGCGGGCATTCCGCAGCGTGGGCTCAATGGCTTCGATGAATTCCCCCAGGAATGGGGCATCGACTGGAACCTGTTTTTTGACTTGACGGGAGACACGGCCAGCCGTGTCACGAAAGATCGTACGCAACCCGCCTATAAAATTGATAGCTCTCTTGTCAACCCGCTGGCGTTTCTGCCTGAGTTTTCGTTGGTCACGCAAAAACCTCCCTTGGACGACGTCAGCAAGCTCCAATCTCCTCCCAGGCCCGGGTTGATCAATAATCTTGCGCTCCGCAATCTTTTGCGTGGCATGACTATGAGTTTGCCGTCAGGGCAGGATGTGGCACGAGCAATGGGCCTGGAGCCACTCCACGACGAAGAATTGCGAGTAGGCAAGGCAACGACAGCGAAAGAATTTGAATCTCTACCAACGTTAGTCAGTATCCACAAGGAGTTTAGTCGGAAAGCTCCGCTATGGTACTACATCTTGGCCGAGGCCGCGCACGATTGGCTACACCATGGCGGAGAAGCGGATACACCGGTCCGTTTGGGAAAGGTGGGGAGCCGCATCGTTGTCGAAACCTTTGCTGGACTGTTGCTCCAGGATAGTCACTCCTTTCTCAGCCAAGCACCGGCATGGAAACCCGAGATTGGCAAAAAGGCTGGCTTTGACATGGCTGATTTCATTCGTTACGCACTGCACCTTTAATCGTGACCGGAAGAGATGAATCTGCGGTTGTCCAGACAGCCTATACTTCGTGTCCGATTGCACAGGGGAGATATGAACAGCGCGTTCATACGCAGTGAACAACATGTTCAGTCCATTGTTACGCCTCAGTGAGAGAACAGAAGTGAGATCACCGTCACTCTAACAAATCGACTCCCTTGAAAGCTATAAAGAAAGGAGGTGAGACATTATGTGGCCGAGCATTTTACAACCCGGACTCACATCTACGGTGGTTGACTTTACCCATGAGCTGGCGCTGTTGACCTACGGTTTGCTTGGTTTGGTGGGAGTGTCTGCAGGGGCAATTGTCTTTATGGCGGTTCGCTATCACCTATCACAGCCGCAAACCATACAAGAATTGCCGACAGAGTCAGTCTTCATGGATTATCGAGATGCAGCATAGCCAAAGGAGCCACGTATGCCCATTACGGTAATGATTCTTGCAGGTCTCTAACATTGACGGGGTCAGCAAATTTCCCCCAAGCCGCGTCCGGCAAGAAAAAAAAGACACTCACAATGGCGGAACTTGACGAACTGAAAGCTGTTGTCGCTCAGGTAATTGAGGCAGTGAATTCGCGCAACCTGGAGGCGTTCTCCGAAACTCTCCACGACGACGTCGCCTTTTTCCTCCCTCGCGCCCCGTTTGCGCTCGACGGGAAAGCCGCTGTACGAGAAGGGTATCGCAGTCTCTTTGCGAACTGCGAGGAACTCATGACCAGGCTCATCAATCCCCAATATCGCGTTGTTGGGACCGCCGGAATCGTTTGGGGACATCTGGCAGTGAGTATCAAGCCGAAAGATGGGCCGCTGACCAGCAGTTTTCTCCGGTTTACCTGGAGTTTTGTAAAAAGTAATGAGAAATGGCGACGCGTCGCCGTTCACCTCTCCTCCATTCCATCGGGGAACTAAGCGGCAAAATCCCAATGGAGATCCGGTTGGAGCAGAGGTTTCTTTTCGCAAGCATAGCGACCTTCAGGAGAGAAACAACCTGCAAAAACGGAGTACGCACCAGACCTGTTCAGGCAGGATGCACAATTCGTTCGGCGGTTGTTTACGCCTACGGAACAATGGAACGGCTGGCTAAAATTTTGCTCGTTGATGATGAGCCGCTCAACAGAGACTACCTGGAACAGGAGCTGGCAGATTTTGGCTACCAAACTGTCAGCGCCGCGCATGGTCAAGAGGCGCTAGAGAAAGCCTTCGTCGAACTACCCGATGTGATTCTCCTGGACGTGATGATGCCTGGCGTAGACGGGTTTACACTCTGCCAACTCTTAAAAGGAGATGAACGGACTCAGCTCATTCCAGTGATTATGATGACTGCCTTGGGCGCGCGAGCAGATCGGATCCGGGGAATTGAAGCCGGGGCCGATGATTTCCTCACAAAACCAGTTAACCCTCAGGAGTTACGTGCCCGTCTCAAAACCGCTTTGCGCATGAAACAGGCGATCGACGGCAAGCTCAACGCGCTACGCCGTATCAACGATCATTTGGTCAAATTCGTACCGGAGGCGGTCAAGCAGCGGGTAGCGGCTAATCCCGAGGCCCCAGACCTTGCTCTTCACCAGCGAGATGTTTCGGTGATGTTCGTTGACATTGAAGGCTATACCCGACTGAGTGAGCAGTTGTCTCTTGACGCCCTCAGCGCCCTGGTTGAACGCTATTTTTCCGCATTCGTCGATCACATCTGCAAAGCCAACGGCGATATTAATGAGACGGCTGGGGATGGGTTTATGACGATCTTTCAAAACGAGGACGGTGGGATACACGCCTGCCAGGCGGTCGATACCGCCCTGGCACTTATGGCGACTACTACCACGCTGAACCAGGAAGGGAATCACGCTCCGCTGGCGATTCACATCGGCATCAATTCCGGACTGGCGTTGGTCGGCTCGGTTCGCTTCGAGGGCGTGCACGGTACCCGCTGGACGTTCACCGCCAGTGGCCCAGTGACGAATCTCGCGGCGCGTCTCGCTGGGGCCGCGAAGGCCAACCAGATCGTGGTGGGCTTGGAAACCGCGCGGCGCCTACCACAAAACTATCGGGTCGAATATCTCGGACGCAAGCAGTTGAAGAACGTCACGGCCGCAACAGACCTGTACTGTATTCTTGATTGTGTCAACACCTGACGTCCGTGTTCGCGCGAATGTTCATAACCAATGAACAATCTGTTCCAGTGTTTGTTACGCCTCGCCTGTGAAGCAAGGAAAGGAAACACTCAATGAGAACTCCCCACGAGAAAGAGGCGCAACAAATACCGAGGAAGCAAGGCATAACCATAGTCAATAAAGAAGCCTTGCATAACTGGCTGCTGTTTGGGACACGCATGCCAACATTCGCTCATCTTGCGGCTCACGTACGGCATGCGAAGCGCAACCATACGGTCGCGAGACAAAATTCTCTTCTGCTCAGGGTCTCCAACTCTCAACCTGAGGCTTCGTAGCTGGACTACGGGAGAGAAAAGACAAAAGGGACGCTCGATAATAACACCAGCAGAGCTATTGACTGCTGGTGCGGTGAACTTCTCTCGCCAACGCCTAACTCCCAGCTTCTCCTTTTGTCAGACTCGCAAACCACGGCAATACAATCTGTTCATTGATCGTATAGGGGTACGCATGGCCCCACTCTGGGAGTTCGCGATACGTCACCTGATAGCCGAGGAAGCTAAACAACTTCTCTGCTTCACGGGCGGTTTGGATGGGAAAAATTGGATCTTTCCCCCCATGAACAATGAGGAAAGGAACGTCGATTCCTCTTTTTTGCCGGAGGAGTGGGTCCATCATCGCATGAAAATCGCCGGCAATCGGTGCAACCGCAGCAAAGAGATCCGCAGCCGTCAGCCCGGTCAGATAGGAAAAAGTGCCCCCGTCAGAAAGCCCGGTCAGATAGACACGGCTCCGATCAACGTTATAGGTGTCACAGACCTCGGTGAGCATGGCCCGGATTGAGCGAATATCGAGGGGCGGCTGCAACACTGACCAGGTCGGACCGATCGACTTTGGTGAGAGCAAAAAATAGCCATGACTTTTGGCTGGCCGTAACCAGGTCCAAATATATTCGTTGCCTTGCCCGTACCCACCGTGCAGACAGACAATCAATGGCCAATTCTTGTCCGGGGTGTACTGTTCTGGCACGTACAGCGAATACTCATTCCGCGCATTGGTTCGTTCTTTATGTAAAAAGCCAACCGGCACCGCTACCTCAGCTGTACGCGCCTCTCGCTCCGAGAGGGAGGAGTTGACGGTGCCGGTTACCCAGTACGGCTGTAACGCAGGAAGTTGGTCACGTAGCTCATAGAATCCATACAAAGCGCGGCTCAGGGCCTGCCGACTGCGTAGAAACCATTCGGCAAAGTTGCGCCCCGCGCCTTTCAGCAAGTCGCTATAGGCATTGGCACAGCAGGTCATCGCCTCGGTCAACTGCGCGTGAAAATCCTGGAGTGCCGCCGGGGGGGTGACGTGGGTCAGCTCTTCGGTGATCGCAGGGAAAATATGTTCTGCTACTGCCCGTACCCGCTCTTGCGCCTCTTTTTCACGACCAAAGTGAATCTCCTCGTGTACCGCCTCAAACGTGCGCAGCAACGGCAGTATCTGTTCTTCAGCTTTGCGTACGATGGTCCAGTATTGATTGTCTGTCGTTTCCATAGTGTCCCTCCATAAGGGTTGCGGGCGAAAGTTTGGAGGTTAGAGGGGCAAAAGGCGAAACGGCGAAAAGGAAAAAACGTGAGAGCGGCTCTTCCTTCTTTTCGCCATTTATCCATTTCCCCATTTCCCCTCTTTTTTCCTCCTTACTCCCCAATCTTCACACTCATCTCTTCGCCATTGCCAATCGAGAGCAATTGACTGCGCACGTTGGGTTGACTGCGCACGTGCTCCAAGTAGCGGCGCATCGTCTCCTGAAAACTTGGCGGATAGGTAATATTGTCGGCGATAATGCAACCACCTACGCGGAGCTTGGGCATCAACGCATCAAAATACGCGATATAGTCGTCTTTCCAGGCATCAACGAACGCCAGGTCGATAGGGCCCGGCAATTCATGAATAAGCGTCTTGGCATCACCGAATCTGACGTCTACAACCTCAGACAACCCTGCACGGGTAAGGTTCGCTACGGCTTGTTGATGCTTACTCTTTATTGCCTCGATACCGATCACTCGTCCTCCTGTCGCCCGCGCAGCCTCACCTAACCACAGAGCGGTATACCCAACCGAGGTGCCAACCTCAACAATACACTTTGCTCCCATCGTCCGGATCAGCAAATTCAGGAAGCCTGCCGTTTCTGGGCCAGCGGCTAAGGCAAATTGATCAACATCAATCGGTTGACCAGAGCTGAACTGTTCGCTCTCCCGTTTGATCCGCGCATGCAACTCCTCAATAACGCTTTGCACTTGTTGTTCCATAGTTGCTCCTGACATGTCGGTGCTCTCCCCATTCCCTACTCTTGCTTCCCTGCCTCTGCCTTTAGCCTTATCGCACCTCACCGCCCTTCATCAAGCCGGACAGTCTTTTATTCACAACCAGTCCACGCTAAAAGGGGTCGGTATGATTCCTGCTATCTCAATGCTATTCTAGAGAATTCGCGTATGCAGGTATAAGGGATAACTATGAAAGTCACATTTTATGGAACGCGCGGCAGTTGTCCGGTGTCTCACCCCAGCAAAGCGATCTATGGCGGCAACACCACCTGCCTGCGGATAGAATCGTCCTGTCTTCCCACCGGCCACTGGCTCGTTATTGACGCCGGAACAGGGATTGTCCCCTTGTCTGCGGATTTTTTGCAGGCGGCTGGACAAGCCGTGACCATCTTGCATACGCATTACCATCATGACCACACCCAGGGACTCACGCTCTCCTCTTTTCCCTATTTAAAACATATACCAGTGAACATTTACGGCCCGACAGATCAAGGCATCGGCCCACGCGAGGTCTATCAAACGCTGATGCAGCCACCCTACTTTCCTATTGATCTGGACGAAGTAGGGAGTCACGTCCACTGTGTTGGCATCGAAAAACCGAATAGTACGATATTAGTGATACATCCGGAGGGGGGCCAGAATCTGCTCACGCTTGAAGCCTTCGAGCGCCTCGTTAACAATGGCTCACAGATCCCGTTTAACCACGAGACGAAGTTTGACCTCGCGGAGTGTCTCGTGATTGCCATGCATCGTAACAACCATCCGGAACGGACAATTTCCTATCGTTTTGAGGAACGTCCTTCAGGAAAAGTCTTTGTTTTTGTCACCGATCACGAAAATCAGGATGGCATTCCTGCTCGTTTCTCCACCCATCTTCGCAACGCCGACCTCCTGGTGATGGATACCCAGTACACTCGCAAAAAGTACGAAGAAATGACCGCTGGCTGGGGGCACGCCACCCCAGATTATAGCGCTCGGGTGGCCAAGATCGCTGCAGTCAAAGCGCTGGGGTTAACCCATCACGACCCAGCATCGACCGACGGACAAATCGATGACATCGTGGAAACCGCGCGAACAACCCTCGCGGCTGACGGTATTACCATCCCCGTCTTTGGCTGTCGGGACTATACTGTCATTGAAGTCGATAACATCACGCCCCCCAACTTACCGTAAACGTAACCGCTTCATCAGACGCGAGAGATTGGATTGCGGCACCCCCAACAATTTGGCCGCTTCGGTTTGGCTATCCCCCACGATCTCAAAGGTTCGACGAATCTTGGCACGCAGAAACGCGTCGGTTGCTTCTGCCAAAGGCAGGTTCTCGTCGAGCCCAGGAATCTGCGACACGAGTGTTTTCTGCTGATTCACCGGTTGGCTCCGGATCTCTGCCGGAAGGTCAGTCAGCGCGAGAGTCGAACCAGTGGTAAATACCACAGCCCGCGCCATAGCGTTTTGCAATTCACGCACGTTACCAGGCCACGCGTATACCTGTAGACACGCCAATGCCGCTGGCTCAATGTCCATCGGTGGGCGGTTCACTTCAAGGCAAGATTGCTCGATAAAATAGCGAGCGAGTGTCGGGATATCCTCACGTCGGTCACGGAGAGGGGGAAGCGTCAGCGCGGCGACGTTGAGTCGATAATAGAGGTCCTCACGAAAAGTTCCCTGTTGTATAGCCTGGAGCAGGTTGCGGTTGGTGGCGGCCACAATCCGCACATTCACATGAATAGTCTTGACCCCACCTACGCGTTGGAATTCTTTGTCTTGTAATACACGCAAGAGCTTGACTTGCAGATTTGGCGCCAAATCCCCGATTTCATCAAGGAAAAGCGTTCCGCCGTCAGCCAGCTCAAATTTTCCTTTCTTCTGGGTTACCGCGCCAGTAAACGCTCCTTTTTCATGACCAAACAATTCGCTCTCCAAGAGTTCTGCAGTGAGCGCAGTACAATTAATCGCAACAAAGGGATGTTCCGTACGGGGGCTCCAGCGGTGAATCGCGCGGGCAATCACTTCCTTCCCGGTCCCACTCTCACCAAGGAGTAAGACTGTGGTGGCTGTCCCAGCCACCGTCTGTGCGGAATGTACGACCTCTTGCATCGTCGGACTTGCTCCCGTGATCAGCCGATAACGGCCCTGCTCCTCTTCCTGAAAAACGACATTGGTATTGCGAGCGGCAGTAAAGGCTTTGGCGCGCGTTAGCGCCGTAGCCGCGAGTCCGCCAAACGCCATGAGCAGTTGCAGATCGTCCGTCGTAAAACCACCCGGAGTTGTCGTATTGAGCGCTTCAATGACACCGATAATGCGATTTTGTTGTTTGAGTGGAGCACACAGGATCGAATGGGTCTGAAACCCGGTCTGTTGGTCGACCCCGCGAAAGAATCGTTGATCGCGAGCCACATCGTTAGAGATCACACCCTTCCCTGTCTGCGCGACCCACCCAGCAATTCCTTGTCCCAACGCGATGCGAAATTCTTCAACTTTGGCCCCGCCTAGAGAAAACGAAAACGACAGTTGTTGCGTCGCTTCGTCAACCAGCCCAATGCTGCAAGCCTCTACCGCAAACAAACCAATCGCCGACTCAACAATGGCACGCAGTAATTCGTCCGATTCGACCGTGCTCATCAACAACTGATTGATTTCAATCAGGCTCGCTAACCGTACCCGCGCTTGTTTCAGTTCAGTCTGCATATCAATTCGATATATCGAATTGATATCAATAGCTAGCCAGGCGAAACTCCTGCGGTCCACAGACTGTTGGCCTTGTTGCGCCCAGCGTCTTGCAAAGCGGTCTTGTCATTGACAAAACCTGCGCTGAGGATCTCCTATGCCGCCCTATTCCGCGCGGCATAGGTTTTGCGCCGTCTCCGTCGTGGGGAGCCTCTAGTGGGAAAGCTACACACATAGTGTGATTCTCTGCGTTCATAGCCTCTTTGCTGTTAGTCAACGTCTGCGTTTTGCTGTTGCCCACAGAGAAGGAGGGACCAATGCAACCCTTCTATCGGTTCATTATCCGCCGACCCTGGTTCATGCTCTCACTCGTTCTTCTCATCACGTGGGGTGCTGCTACCAGCCCTAACGGTTGTTCTCAGCGTGATCTGGACACTCGGCTTAATGGTTCTGGGAGGAAGTAGTTTGAGTTTAGGGACCCTTGCGCTCCCGCCCATGTTACTGGTTCTGGGCGTGGCGTATTCACTCCACGTCGTCACCGAGTACTACGAGCTCGCCCGACCGGGTCGCACGGTAGAAGAGGTCTTATTGGATACGTTTCGCAGCATCAACACCCCAGTGTTGATGGCCGCTCTTACCACTGCGCTTGGATTTCTCTCACTCACCGTGAACAACATCGTGAGTATCCGCGAGATGGGCATCTATTCTGCCACGGGGATCATTATTGCGTTCTTGTTATCGACGGTCTTCGTCCCGGCTGCCTTGGCCTTGTTGCCTCTCCCAACCCGTCAGTATGACACCTATGCTCCGGGTCTCACCGCAGCATTACGGACCGTGACCCAATGGATTATCGATCACCGGACGTCTGTTCTTATCGTTAGCGTGGGAGTTGCGGTTCTGGCGGCATTACCCATTCCGTCTATTCAAGTCGGCTCGAATTTTCTCTCACTGTTTCGCGAGAGCCACCCAACTCGTCAGGCAGCTGAGGCAATCAACCGTGCGTTGGTTGGCAGTACGGCCTTTTATGTTGTCATTGACAGCAACGAGAACGACCTCATGAAAAAGTGGGATACCCTCAAACGCATCAAAGATTTGCAGCTCTACATTAACTCGTTGCCTGGGGTCGATAAAACCGTCTCCTTCGTCAATTACAGCGAGGTATTCGATAAAGGCCTACGGTCGCTGCCTCCTGAGGAAGGGGTAGAGCCATCGCCAACTGACAACCAGACCTTCTGGGAAAATCCCGTCAAATTAGACGAAGTCATGCAGTTGATATTTTTCAATCCGACCATCATCGCCAACGTGACCAATCATCCTATGTACTCGCGCTCCAACATCTTGGTCCGTACATCATTGGCGAATCCGCGGGAGATCGCAGATACGGTCGACAAGATCCACGCATTTGCCAAAGAGCACTTTCCGCCGGAGATTCAAGTTCATCCTACCGGGACGGTCATTCTCAACACACGGACCGCGAGCAGTTTGATCTCCGGACAAATTGAAAGTCTGGCACTCACCGCTGCGGTGATCTTTGTCATCATGACGGTAATGTTTCTCTCCTTCCGTGTTGGTATCATCGCTATCATTCCCAACATTTTTCCTATTCTCATGTTCTTTGGTCTCATGGGCGTCACTGGTGCTGTGCTGAGCGTCGGTACGAATATGATTGCGTCGATCGTCCTCGGACTCGCCGTGGACGACACCATTCACATCATGTCACGCCTGAGTTCTGAAGCGCGCCGCACCACCGACCAACACGAAGCATTGTTGGAATCACTGTGCACGGTCGGCAAACCAACCCTGTATTATTCACTGCTAGTCGTTCTCGGCTTTCTCGCCTTTGGGCTCTCCACGTTCGTTCCGGTACAGGAGTTTGGCATCCTCTCTGCTGTTACCGTTGGCTTCGGGGTGTTCGCCGAGCTGGCATTACTGCCCGCCCTGCTTACCACAACGCCAGTGATCACATTGTGGGATCTACTATACGTCAAACTCGGACAGGATCCACACAAAACGATCCCGCTCTTTGCTGGCTTGCGTCCCCTGCAGGCAAAGATTGTCACACTGATGGGTGAACTAAAATCGTTCACCCACGGGCAACCCATTGTCCGGCAAGGTGAGATGGGCAATGAAATGTACGTCTTGATTAACGGCTCAGCCGACGTGCTCGTCAACTCCACAAACGGGGCGCGACAGATTGCCACACTGGAACGTGGCGATGTCTTTGGGGAAATGGGGTTACTCCGTCACCACGAACGCATGGCAGATGTCGTCGCCACGGAAGATGTTGAAGTATTAGCTGTTAACGAACGGTTCCTCACCCGCATCAAGCGCCGCTACCCACGCATCGCAGCTGAGATCTTCTTCAATGTTTCGAAAATTCTCAGCGATCGGTTGGAAGCGGCTCAGCAACGGAGGGCGTAAGACGAAGAGCAGGAGTCAGGAGCCAAGAGGACAACGGAGAAAGGATAAAGGGAAAAGGAGAATGGCAAAACTAACACATCCACTCTGACTCGTTCTCTTCCTTTATCCTCTTATCCATTATCCTTTACCCTGACTGCATAGGAGCCAGTATTCTTATGCAGCCTCTCGCGAAGGCAAGCGTCGCAAATACTCGACAATCTCCGCATTGACACGCTCAATTTCCGCCAGGTAACTACTGGCCATTGCTTCATATGCTTCCGGAGTGTACGTACTCCGCGCAGCAGCTAAGATACGTTCGAAACGCAGGACGTACTCTTGTGCTGCCTGAAGTTCAACATCATTTTTTATCATGCTCTATTACCTCTACAATGCCACGTCGCTGAAGGTCACGGCGAGTCTGCCAGCCAACGATTAAATCTTCCGTGTCGGCAAAGCTTGTCCCAGCGTTAGCCCAAAAGATACTCGCACCAAACTCGCTTTGCGCCGTGCCGTGTCGGAACAACCCCTGTGTCTCGGGCGGTGCATCGTGGGACTGAAACCCGCCACGCATCACGAGAAATACATCCACAGCACGTGGATTAGGCTCAGCAGTAACGTAGCTACCGAAGATGATGAATCTCTGCAAGCAACCCGTGCTCTGCGCTAGCTCATAGATGTGTTCCAACCGTGAGGTAACGACTGCGCGCTGAGCTGAGCCGTGGCCAAAGTACGCGATGACATCGGCCATCTTGGCGCGATGGAGGCCAACGGGTAGGTCACCCAACGCATTGAAGTCAGGCCACACCATATACAGCGATTCTCCTCTATCCATTGATAAGCATTCCGCATTCATTCTCCATTATTATTCAACACTCTTCACTTCTCATTGTTCATTCTTCATTTCCTCCCTGTAGCCTTCAGCCTTCGGCCTGCAGCCTCTTTCCCCATTCTTCATTCTTAATTCTCAATTCTTCATTCATTTGAGTCCCGCCTTGCGCAAGCCGGCAAGAAAGCGTTCGACTCCCGCTGGGTCTTTGTAGGGGAGAAACTGCTTGTACACCTCCAGAGAGAAGTTGGGGGCGAGCCGCTGCAGTTCTGCCACCTCAGTTTGGGCCTCCTCTAGTCGGCCTAACTCCGCGTAGCAGGCAGCTAGGTTAGCTTGGACATGCCACACATTGGGGTTGAGGGTGCGGAATCTCTTCAAGGGTGTCAGCGCCTCCTCATACCGCCCTGCCACACGATAATTTATGCCTAAAGTCACTAGGTACATGGCTGGATACTGGGGGTTGAGGCGCATCGCCTTCTCGATTAACTCAATACCTTCCTCTGGTCGTCCGGCAAAGCGCAGAATCTCTCCTAAAGTCACATAGCCGTCGGCGTCATTGGGATCGAGGGCGATAGCCCGCTTTCCCTCGGCAATGGCCTGCTCATACTGCTTTTTCCATACAGAGACGGTGCCCAATAGCCGATGGGGGCCAGGAAGGGCGTCATCTAAATACTCAAAGTTGACAGGATGACCGATGTTCTCACGCTGCCAGCCGCAATAGGGGCGGTTCAGCCGCCTGGTGTCGACGGATCTCCTTTCGTGCTTCTTGCCGGGCGGTGCGGTGCAGTTGGCGAGTG
>JBFWXH010000063.1:0-44588 GCA_050187625.1 Binatia bacterium | reverse complement strand
AACCTCTCACCGGTCACCCCTAGACAACAAAAGCTCACATGCCATATCGTGCTTAGATCACGATTCAGGGGGCAACATAAGTGATGTGACATATCCACACATCTCCCCAATATATGCAACGAAAGGATGACGCGCGTGTTTCGTATTGCCGTATTTGGTGCTGGTCCGTCTGGGTTCTACGCAGTTGAAGACTTACTGAAACAAACAGCTATCCCCGTTGAGGTGGATCTTTTTGATCGCCTGCCAACCCCATATGGACTCGTGCGTGGGGGAGTCGCTCCCGATCATCAAAAGATCAAAGCAGTTATTCGACAGTACGAAAAGATCGCGCGCCGACCAGGCTTCCGCTTTTTTGGTAATGTCACTTTCGGCGAGACGCTCACCCTTGACGAGGTCCTTGCTCACTATCATCAGGTCCTTTTCACCACTGGTGCTGAATCGGATCGCCACATGGGTATTCCAGGTGAGGACTTACCAGGGAGTTATTCGGCTACACAATTTGTCGGCTGGTATAACGGCCATCCAGATTATCGCCATCTCGATTTTGCTCTCGACCACATTGAGTGTGTCGCAGTCATCGGCAACGGTAATGTGGCGGTCGACGTCGCACGTGTTCTCTTGCGAGCAGTAGAGGAACTGGCCACAACCGATATTGCAGAACACGCGCTTAACGCGTTACGTACGAGCAAGGTAACAGAGGTGTTCATGTTGGGTCGACGTGGTCCGGCCCAAGCGGCATTTACCAATGTCGAGCTTCGTGAACTCACCGAGTTAACTGCTGTCAACTTTATCGCGCGCGCCGAGGAACTGGAGCTCAGTCCTGTCGATCAGGAATTCCTGGCCGCGCACGCTTCCGAACTCGTTCATCAACGAAATCTCGATATCTTGCACGCACACCAGGCGAAACAACACGAGACCCAGCCGCGAAAATTGCACGCCCGTTTTCTTGTCTCTCCAGTTGAAATTCTTGGCACTGATCGTGTCGAGGGAATCCGCTTGGAAAAGAACCGACTGGTTCGCTCCGGCAACGGTGGTGCGGCTGCCCAAGGTACCGGAGAATACGAAGAGTTACCCTGCCAGATGGTTCTCCGTTCGATTGGTTACAAAGGACTGCGGCTTCCTGAAATTCCGTTCGATGAGAAAACTGGGACCATTCCGAATCGTGAAGGGAGAGTGATTGATCCAAGCACTTCCCGCCCCTTCCCTCGTTTGTACGTCGCAGGGTGGATCAAGCGCGGCCCCTCTGGGGTCATCGGCACCAACAAGCCAGATGCCGCCGCCACCGTGGAAGCAATGCTCGCAGATCTGCAACAGGGCGAATTCTCGGTAGAGATCAATAGCGACCCGGAAACGATTCCCGCTTTGCTCACTCACAAACAAGCGCGTTATATTTCGTTTGCCGATTGGCAACACATTGATCAACTCGAAATCGCACAGGGCAAAAAAGTGGGCAAGCCTCGCGAAAAATTTACGACGATCCCGGAACTGTTAGCACTCGTAAAGTCACAACTTCCGTAAACACCAGTGTCAGCGATTGACGGAAAAAAGGAGGGTTCAGGATGTTCACGCCACGAAAAACTATTGATCAAATGGTCACAGAAGCGAAGACGCGCGTTCAGAATCTCTCGCTTGACCAGCTCCAAAACGAGTTGCAATCTGATACTACCCTTCAATTGCTCGACATCCGTGATATCCGCGAACGACAGAAGCTAGGCTGGATTCCCAAGGCGATGCATGTGCCACGCGGGATGTTGGAATTTTGGCTCGATCCAACATCAAAATACTATAGTGGGAAAGTTGACCCAGAGAAACGCATTGTCTTGTATTGAGCAGGCGGGGGTCGGTCTGCCCTTGCGGCGGACGTGCTTCAAGAAATGGGCTTTCCCAATGTCGCTCATCTCGAAGTCGGCTTTAATGGCTGGGCGGCGGCGGGGCTTCCTGTAGAAAAGGCTTCTTCCTAATTCCTTTGGAAATTACAACATACAGTCTTTGTGGAGACGCACGAAGACACGTCTCCACTCCTCTATCGTCAGCCTACCTCTGATCCGTCTCGTGCCTCAAATCAATTCCGTTTCACGATCGTAACAAGCCGCCTTTACTTCAGATTGCGCTTCCGCGCTTCCCTGCAAAACGATAAAGCCCGCGCCCTTTGCGCCGATAGCATCAGGGACGTGGGGAGAGTTCCACGCACTTTGAGTAAGGAACGTCCATGAAGACAAACGTCGCTGAAATTGGCCTTGGTTTTGTTGGCCTCTGTCTCTTTTTTCTCTTTTTGTGTCTTATGTATGTGATCCCCTCTGAACCTTCTGGGGTCACCCTTGCTTCTCTCTTTGGAGCAACTACAATTCTCTCCTGCTGTTTTCTGCGGTTATGGCAATGCACGCAACAGCGACCAAGAGACACCTTGACCTCCCTCGTCCTCCTGTTACGCACTCCTCGTACTCTTACGATTGATCAGATTCGACAAGCCGTCGCCTCAGCACTTGGGGTTCATTGTGAGCGTGACAATACGGCAGCGACCAATTACGTCATCGCTACCCCTCCCTCATTTGTGGTCCACGTCGAGGGTTGTGAGTTCTTGGTCAACAGCGTTTCCGACCCGTATATCGATCCGTCGCAAAATATCCCCGACAACATTCCGAATCTGCGACTTCAACAAGTTATACGCGATCACCACGCCTGGCTCTCTGTCGATGCCCTTCACACTCCGCCAAACGCCACTGCAGATCACGTGTATCGCTGTATCGGCCGCGTAATCGCAGCACTGGCTGCCGATGACTGCGTCGGAATATACTGCCCGGCAACAAATCAGTTGAACGTTTGGCGCGAATCGCTGATTGAGCATCTCTGTGGCCCGAACCCTTTGCAGGCGGTCGCCGAACCTGTCGACGTTCCCGCTGTACGAGTGACCGCCAACGATACCCATATGCAAGCTGCCGTCAGTGAGGCAACTTCAATGTGGTCGGCATTTGTCACTGCCTTCGAGAAAAGGCGAGCAGATCAGACGTTTGCGGTTAAGGCACCCTTTACTGACGAAACAGAAACAGAATTTATGTGGGTCATTGTTTCCGATATTGCTGAAGAGACCATATTCGGGACCTTAGACAACGAACCGATTTACCTCACTAATGTGTGTGTTGGTGACTCCGTCACCATTACCGTCGCTCAAGTCAACGACTGGCTGTACACAGACGGTACAGAGATGGTCGGTGGCTTTACTACACACGCACTCGTCAAGCAGGTTGCCTAACCACCGATCCGACTAGGCTCGCTGTATTAGCTCCAACGTTGTGCCGTCTGGATCACGAAAGTACACGGCTTTCACTCGATAGCCATCCAATTCAAAGAGTTGCGGGGCAGAATAGAACGAAACCCCTTTCGCACGGAGATCAGCGTAGGTTTCCTCAATATCCTTCACCCAAAACGCCACCTCAGTAATCCCGGGGTTCGTCAGACGCTCATAGGGTTTTCCTCCACCTTGGGGCTCAACAAAATGAAGGAGCTCAATCGGTGCGCCTTTCTGGTCGTCGGGGCTCCGGAAATACACAGCGCGGAGCTTCACTTGTTGCTCCCCCGTCAACGTATCTGCTTCATCGCCAGCGAAAGTGACATCACCGACCATCGTGAGACCAAGGGTGTCGCGATAAAATCGGACGGCACGGTCCATATCACTTACCGTTATTCCTACATGAGCAAAAGCGCCAGGCATATGGTCCTCCTGTTCGTGTTTCTGAAGAGGTTCGCAAAGACGCCGGGCAGGATCACTCCCGCCCGGCACTCCTATAGTTGCGGATGTTGAGTATGCCAGGGCATTGACTGCTCGTATGCATACGCCACCTGACAAATCGTCGCTTCATCGAACGGTTTCCCAGCAATTTGCACCCCAACTGGTAATCCATCACTGTCAAAACCGCACGGCACTTGAATGGCAGGCAAGCCGGTAAAGTTGAAAATTGGCGTATAGACAGAAAAACTCGAAGCGACGATACTCAACCCTGGGGATTCGTCGGCGATGCGGTTGATCTGAAACCCGGCGGTCGGCAACATGAGCACATCAACGTTACGATCGAGCGCGTGTAATAAGTCGTCACGCACCTGTGCCCGTGCTCGCTGGACCATCAGGTAGTGCGCCCCGTTGACCAGCAATCCATAGGCAACAAATAGTTTCGCGTGAGGATTATAGTCGTTCCCGCGATTGCGGACATTATCCGCGTGAATCGCCGCGCACTCAGCGAAGAGCCCCGGCCATTCAATCGCCTGTAATTCATCCAAGGAAATTGACGGGACCTCCACAATGTCTGCGCCAAGGCGCTGGAATTGCTTGACTGCCTCGTTGTAGGGTCCCAAAAGTTTCGGGTCGCAGTTATCTTCATAAATTGACCGGAGTAATCCAATCCGCATGCCTTTGATATCACGCCCAAGTTTCTCCGTAAAATTTGGCACGGGAACGTTCGCCGAAGCCGGGTCGTTCGGATCATATCCCGCGCACCCTTGGAGCATCAACGCGGCATCAGTGACAGTCCGAGCCAGCGGTCCGGTATGGTCTAAACTCCAGGCCAAGGGGTACACACCCGCACGGCTGACCCGGCCATACGTGGCTTTGAGACCAACGATGCCGCACGCTTGAGCTGGCCACCGGATCGATCCACCAGTACAGGACCCCATGCCGGCGTACGCTAAGCCAGCCGCGGTCGATGCGGCCGTCCCACTGCTTGATCCACCAGCATCATGGTCGAGATTCCACGGATTTCTCGTCGGTCCAAAGTACGACTTGGTCGTCGGAAACCCATAGGCAAATTCATATGTTGCAGTCTTACCAAGCACCAGCGCTCCCGCGTCTTTCAGTTTTTTCACCGACGTGCAATCGTTTGCCGCGACATACTGTTCGAGCGGCTTGGAGCCACAGGTGGTACGACCACTTTCGTAAATATCCTTGATTCCAATGGGAATACCGTGCAAAGGGCCCTGGTACTGTCCGCGTTGGATCTTCGTCTCCGCTTGCCGAGCTGCAGCTCGTACCTCGTCCGTGAACACCGTGTAATAGGCATGCAGTTTCGGGTCGATATCGCTGATGCGTTCAAGCATCAGTTCCGTGAGTTCGACCGGCGAGATCTCTTTGTTCTTCACTTTCTCAGCCACCTCGGCAATCGGCGCGTAGGCAATCTCTCGGGGCAATGTCATCGCTGTGGCCCTCCTTTATCCATTGCGTGAACAAGGAGTGGTTCACTTTCTGGAACGTTCATTCCTTCGGCAATATTACGAGACCGTAACATCCCGTGCACTACGCCCCGCCAGCGGAGGAGATTCTCATAGGCAGGAAGGATTTGATCGAGTTCGTGTTCACTTAACGTATATCCCCACTCAGCGAGCTGGGCCGCAACGATTTCTCGTTTGTTCATGTTCCCTCCCTATTCCTGTACGAAACGTTTCTTCACCCAGCCTTGCTCGAAGGGTGTCCAAAAGACGGGCTTGAGATGCACTTTGGTGAAGAGCCAGGTGCCGTTGACGCGTGCGAAGTGATCCTCGTAGGTTGCAGTTCCCCACACCGCCTGCGTCTGCTTCCCATCAGCCATGGTCATAGTGCACGGTTCCAGCAGATACCAATGGCCAACTGCGGTATCCCCCTCGACATCGACCATCGCATTCATCACGTAATGTATCGCAAAGGGAAGCGATTGCCCTTGGGCGTCACGGAGAAACTGTTCAATACTCTTCCGGCCCTCAGCGTGTCCGAATGCCCCCCCCTCCCAGACCGCATCTTCAGTAAAAAGCTGCGCAAAGCCGGGGTAATCTTGCCTATCGGCACACTGACAATAGCGCACCTTAAGCCGCTTAATCGCTTCAATATCTTCCAGTACCTGTAATCGCCGTTCGACATTCTCACCAGCCATACCCTTTTTCTCCTTTCGAGGAATGTTAAAAAATGGCATTCGGCTTTTTGCAGAAAATCCGCTTCTGTTTTGTGTCTCTACCATCTTCGTTGAACGGGCTGCAACTACGTCCGGCGGCCTCCTTCTCTTGACCACACGGGGACAAAGGAGATAGCGTTCTTAACCACAAGAAGAAGGAGGGACAATGAAGATTACCCGTTTTGTTGCTACCGCCGATGGAGGGTCACAGTTTGTCGAGGTCGATATACCGATCGATCATGCCCAAAAAGACTCCGATGGCCATACCCTGCGGCTTTCGAACGCTTACACCTCTCCTAACGTACGGTTTGTGGAATTGCCGGAAGGCATGTCGCAGACCTGGCATAACGCTCCAACGCGGCAGATAGTTGTGGTTTTGGCAGGAACGCTAGAAGTCGGCACAACAGATGGTCAAACACGCCAGTGGCAGGCTGGAGAGGTCTTCCTTGCCGACGATACAACCGGCAAGGGGCATGTCACCCGGACCGTGAGCGGTCCAGCCCGTGTGATGTTTGCCCCCTTACCAGAGGGTTTTGCCGTCGAACGCTGGTCGGTGTAGCTCGTCAATCACCCCCGCTCTCCAACCAACGGTGAGGTTACTTTCGCAAAGGTCTCGCTGAGTGACGTTTGTACATCGACCACCGTTGGTTGTTCGCTCGCCAGCGCTCCTTGGAGTGCCGGGGCAAGTTCCTCCGGCTGTGTCACTCGCACCCCGTTACAGCCAAGCGACCGCGCAACCGCAGCAAAATCAAAGTCCGCAAAGTCGCAGGCGATATTGCGCTCACCTTGGCCGTGCTTCACCCAGCCCAAGGCGCCATTGTTGAAAACGACCGACACAATAGGAATATTCTCCTCTCGCGCAGTCATCAGTCCATTGATCCCGATACCAAACCCACCATCGCCTGACACTGCGACGACTTGGCGGTGCGGATAGACCAATTTTGCTGCCAGTGCGGCTGGAATCGCGTACCCCATCCCGCCCACGCCAGCCGGCTGCAAAAATGTCCCGGGACCTTTAGTTTGAAAATAATGAGTCATAAAGATGCGATTTTCACCCGCGTCACACGTTATAATGGCATCGTCTGCAACCGCCCGTTGTAACTCCTTGATCGCTCGCTGTGGGAGGACAGGAGCGGCCTTGGCAGCAAATTCCAGCGCATTAAAGAACCCATGCTGTGTTCGTGCAGCCTGGAGAGCCGAACGTGCAGCCGCTTTTTTTTCAACCGCTACTCCACCGGCGTCATGTACAGCGTCTCGCAATTGCGACAACACGACGGCCGCATCACCGACCAACGGTACCTCGATCGGATAGGTCCACGAAGCGTTTTTTGCCTCAATCTCAATTTGAATCAGCGTCTGTCGCTGCGGGTCTAGCAGCTTCCTGGTCTCGAACGCGGTATCTGTCGGTGCAATTTTTGACCCGACGACCAGGACAACATCAGCGTCGCCAACAACAGCATTTGCCAGGGGGGTGCCAAAGTTTCCACAGACCCCAAGTGCCAGATCGTGCGTTTCGGCAAACGTGCCTTTGCCACCAGCAGTAGTCGCCACCGGCGCGCCAAGAGCCTCCGCTAACGCAACCAATTCCGTATACCCACGACTAATTCGCACGCCATTCCCGGCAAGAATCACCGGACGTTCAGCGCGCATAAGCAGTTTCGCGGCTTCTTCAATCGCTGTCGGGTCGGCAGGGGGTGGAGGGGTCGGCAGAAACGGATCGATCGCATACAACGGCGGGCGAGAATTCGGCCCAACACGGCCACGGAGGGCCTGGCTATGGTAGAGAACCGCCACCGGACCTCGCTCTCCGGTCAACGCGTGTTTAATGGCGATCTGCGTGCACTGCACCGCGTGTGTTCCGCTGGTTGCAACTAACGTCATCTTCGTAAAGCCAGAGAACGTCTGTTTTGCGTCCCATGACCCATACTCCCCGACTCCAGACTGGTACGGCCCATGCAGCGAGAATGGCGCGTGATCACTGAGATCAGTAAGAATCAGCATCGGAGAACTCGACACATGCGCCTCGATGGCACCCAGGCTTGCATGGACCATAAAGGCAGCCTGGGCAATTGCTACCCCCGGTTTTCCCGTCAACCGTCCATACACTTCTGCCATGACCCCAGCCCGGGACTCCTCACGGACCAGCACCGCCCGAATACTCCGTTGATGATCGTACAGCGCATTAAACAACGCACCAGTATTGCCACCTGGCATACCAAAAACCATGTCGATACCAGCTTGTTCCAGTATCCGGGCAATGGCTTCACTAGGAGACACTTCATCCGTCAATAGCGAGCGTGCAGGGCGGCGCGCAAATTTTTCCATCAGTGATCCTCCTTGTCTCTCCTTGACAGAAACTCTGCGACAGGTCTATGGGGATCTTATCAGCCAAACAACAAAAGGGGGAAGTCGGCTATGGGAATCTTTCGTTTATATACAGGAAGTGATGGTCAATCACAGTATGAAGAGCAGTCGCTCTCGACTCACCCAATCCTCGCTGAACAACGCGGGGCCGCACATATCGAGTTTCGTGAGTTGCCGGCCGGAGCGTTTATGGATTGGCATCCCGCACCACGACGCCAGTATGTTATTCTCCTCGCTGGTCAGTTAGAGATTGGCTTTAAGGACGGGAGCACGAAACGGGTGCACCCAGGCGATGCGACGTTGGCGGAAGATACAACGGGGCCAGGTCACACCACTCGTGTCGTAAGCACCAACCCCGCACTCGTGGCGATTGTGCCGTTGGCGTAGACCTATATTTGTTTCGGAATGCACTCACGTCAGCGGATGGAGTCCAGTGGCCTCTCGCCGCTGGATCATCCCATGTACGATGCGATCCTCCTGCCAGTCAGACGGGTCTCCGGCTTGTCAGGAACGCGTCAACTTTCATTACCTTCGGGACGAACGGCTTTCCTACCTTCGCTATCATCATGACAATCTCGCGTTTTTGCTCTGGTCCATAACTGACGTGAATCGGCCGATCGTCCCCATAAAAGTACAATCGATCGAACGGCGTATGGTGGACGATCCACTGTGCCACTTCCAACATATTTTCATCAGTCACCAAAAAGTCGGCCGCCGCACCGAGCCGAGGACACACCGGGTTCCCCTTCGTATTTACTTCATGACTCGTATGTTGATCGAGGTGCGGCGCGATACGGCCAGAGATCTGTTTGGCCAGCTCGCGCGAGCAGAAGCCATACGTGAGAACGATGTCCCCAAAGTAGTCAATGACCGGGTCAAGTACGAGCGTGGCTAACTGCGTGAGCGCGGTATAGGTCGCAAGTTGTAACGGGAGGTTGGTAATGCCGGTCGTTGCCTGGGTCTCACCACAGTGAATCAGCTCACGGAACGTCAAATACCGACCACAGCAATCATCCAGATCCGGCACGGTCCGCGTTGGGCGCAAAGTAAAGCCGTCGATTTCCAGTCGAGCGGCACGGAGTCGGTCGTCGAAGACTTGTGGGGCAGGGCCAACCCCATTCGTCACGTCGAACAGCTGCCGCACGTCTAACGCCTGCTCAAAGGCGACCTGTTCAGCATAGTAGGGAAAGTCCTCGGTCAGGAAGCGTGACTTGCGATAGACATAGGGAGGCGCAGAGGCGTCCCCATAGGTGAACCGTTCGACATCTTGGACCCGGAAGCGAATCTGAATGCGTTCGAGCAGCCGTGGCAGGGGTTTCCCCACAAAGTCATCACAGGACAGGAGGGTCAACTTGGCCGAGTCAATGTGGATCTTGAGGATATCCGCACTGGTGACATCTCCGTACAGATAGCTGGCGCAGCCGACATAGACTCGCAGCACCGCCGGGAGGCGCTCAACCAGGCTGGTATGGAGGTAGAGCGCCTGATCCTTTTCGAGCCAACCCAGGCCGGTACTTGCCGCGTCTCGGCACAGCTGCCGGACCAGATCGCGGTTGCCGGCGGAGAAGAGCAGCTGTCGCGCCTCAGTCTGCGCCTGCTGGTACGTCCCGAAGAACGTTTTGATGTCCCGCCGCAGTTCGTCTGACAGAGCCGTATATCGCTTCCGTTGCTCGAACTGCTGTAACGCAAAGTAGACCAAGAGATCCTCTTTGCGAGAGGTAAAGGCGGCAGTCGTTGCTTCGGTGCCGTGAAACTGTTCCAGGAACTGTAACGCTTTTCCCAGTGATCCACAGACCCGTTCAAGTTCCGTGCGGTGCGCCACTTCACTCGGGTCGGGTTTGCGTCCGAGGTCCAGCCAGGTCTCCCACAGGGAGTCAAGTAGTTCCCGGTGAGTATCGTAGAATGTCTGTTCGCGTTCTGCTCTCGTGGGCTTGGGTAAGCGACTAATGAGTCGATCGAGTCCGCCCCGATTGCGCACCCGCTGGGCAAAGAAGCGTTGTTCCTCATTTTCATCTTTGAAGACGAAGAAAATCCCTGGCCCCGCGGCCACCGGCTCTTTGTCGAGCACGCTCTGGAGATATGCGCGGAACTCGCGCTGGGTGTAGTACTTTTGGAAGGTATTATGCCGTGTGCGCACGCCATCACCATACTGCTCCACACTCGCATGCTCACCGCGGGCGAGCATGACCGCCACCGACAGGAGGTGCCCCGCAAGCGCATACGCACTGCGCAACGCTTGGGCTCGCTCTGTGGGATCTTCGATCACATTCACGACAAACCCAAGGTTCACGATATGCGCCGGCGTGTGCGGTGCATTGGGGGAAAAATGGGGGTCCCACCCGCTCGCGTCGATGCCATTGTGGCGCAGAATCCGGACATCATCACCCTTGCCGCAGCCATAATCAAAAATGGTCCGGGTGCCATCCAAATAGCCGTGTCGTTGCAAGGCCTGCATAGGCGTAGAGAGACTATAGCGTTGTAAGGCAGTACGATGTCGGGCCAGTGGGGCTGTGCCGTTCACAGTCACCAGTTGATGGTCACGGACGGCATAGCCAGCAGACTGCAAGCGGTCGTGCCACTGGCGGGCAAAGCCAATCTGCCGGGCGTTGCGAAACAATCCCGCTGCTTCCAACTGGGCGGTCAGTGCGGCAAAGAGTGGGACCTGAGGATGATCGTGCGGGAGTAACAGTTCCTTGCGATGCAGAATGGGCGGATTTGCGGACAGGTCATAGCGCAGGGGCTTTGTTTGACCTGATATCAAGTCAACGACGCATGAGCGCTGCAGGGCAGGAAATGGGTCCTCGAAGAAGTTCTCATAGTACAGCAGAGAAATGCGCTGACCTTCGTCATCAATTTTTATGACGTTGAACTCTGCTGCGGTCTCAAGACCGGCGTGGCGAGCCGCCTGTTGTACTTGCTCACGGACATGAGAATCAAGCTCCTCAAGCACCGTCACGTGGAAGTACAGATTCCCGTTGACCCTTTTGCCTACCACGGCATCTCCTCGTGTGTTCATGTCGTTCGCTGTGAGAGTTCATCGAGAAAACCGTGCGGTTTGTAAAGGGCACCACGAAATTCTTGCTGATGACGACGGTTAGTTTTACCATCAGTGCATGAATTACCACGACATCATCACAATCGAGCCTGGCAAGCGCGGCGGCAAGCCTTGTGTCCGGGGAATGCGTATTACGGTCTACGATGTATTGGAATATTTGGCTTCTGGCATGTCACACCAGGAAATTCTTGATGACTTCCCGTATCTCACCGAAGAAGATATCCGGGCCTGTCTGGCGTATGCTGCCGACCGCGAGAAACGTCAGCTTATTGTGGGGGCATGAAACTCCTCTTTGACCAGAACTTATCGCCGCGGCTTATTACCCGGCTGAATGTTTCTTCCTGACTGCATGTCAGTGAACGATGGGAAGAAATATCCTTTTGCAACTTATGATACTCAATGGGTAAATGAACGGGATGATTAGGCCGTGGTACCGGGAGACAAGGTACGGTATGGTAATGTTCAATCGTGAAAGCAAAGGTCTCTATTGAAACCACGGTAATCAGCTATCTGACGGCGCGTCCCAACAGAGATGTGGTCATTGCTGGACATCAAAAAATTACTCGTGACTGGTGGCAGACCTGCCAAGAGAGATTTGATTTAGTTGCCTCTCAACTGGTCGTGCGCGAAGCAAGTGCCGGAGATTCCCGAGCCGCCCAGGAACGGCTTGAGAGATTGGAGACGATGACCTTACTAGAGATTACAGAAGAGGCAGTAACGCTTGCACAAGGGTTGTTGACCTCAGGGGCGGTGCCGGAGAAGGCGGCGGAAGATGCCCTCCACCTTGCTATTGCTGTAGCCAACGGTGTGGAGTACTTGTTGACCTGGAACTGCAAACATCTCGCGAACGCCACCCTGAGGACAAAGATTGAAGATGTGTGTCGATCGGCAGGGTATGAACCGGTGATTATCTGCACCCCAGAGGAACTCTTGGAGGTATAATGCTATGTGGGAAGACCCTATCGTTGCCGAGGTGCGCAAGATTCGTGAGGATCACGCTGCGCAATTCAACTACGACCTGAAAGCTATTTACCAGGATCTCAAGCGACAGGAGCAAGCAAGCGAGCGAGTCTTTGTGACCTATCCTCCTAGACCAGCGAGACCCGTAAAGAAACTTCCGAGAAGGCGTAAGGCGGCCTAACTGAACCATTCCACCCAACCGCCGCCCATTTGCGGTTTTAACTGAGCGAAGTTTGGCAGACGTAAAACGAAGAGAATTTAGAAACTCCGAGAAGCAGCACTTCACCTGGGAGAATATCGCGTAGAAGCTCAAGAGTTGAGGCGTGCATAGCGCACGGTAGGAAGGATGATGCGAGCTTTCCGCTCACTCAATGAGCCGTCAGTCACAAGATCGATAGGGCGGCCAAAAAGTCCGTGGAGCAATTCATAAATAGCAAAGCAGTTATCATAAGTCCTCTGGCCCGTGGCGAATTCCAAGTACACGTCAATGTCACTCTCTGCCGTGGCTTCTCCTCTGGCAAAGGCGCCAAAAACGCCGATCCGCTGCGCGCCAAGGTCGCGAAGTTCAGCGGCATGCTTTTCGATGAGTGCTAAGGGATCCATAGCGCCTTCACCTACCTTTCCTGCTTCACCAGTGCACTGGTAAAGAACGGGAGATCTTCACGTCAAGGTCAGTCCGGCCTTCACCGTACTTGCGAGTTCGTTAGCAGGGGACAAAGAAGCAGCTCTCTTGTTTTGGAGTGCGCCGCCGGTGGCGGCGCTGTGGCTGAGCAGCACCGGAAGAAGCACGGGATGCATTCTACATGCAGCCAAAGCGGCGTTACAACCGCCGCGCTCCAAAGGCAAACTGTTCACAAATTTATGAGACCCGGGACTGGCACAGTTTCGTCTCAGAGAGTTTTTCTCCGTTAGTTTTGGGTCGCAAGAGCATCCAATTCTTCGGCTGCTTCTTCATCCGTCCGAACACAAAAGCGCCGTTCAGCTTGGTGCCGTGAAGGACAACCTTCACTTCATCCGGCTCTGCCTTCTCTAGGGTGTAGGTTCCTGTGTCCCAGCTCTGCACTCTGCCAGCGCCACATTGACCTTTGGGAATAGCCCCGTCGCAGTTGATGTACTCCAGAGGATGGTCTTCCACCTCAATCGCCAGACGACGCACCCCGGGCCGTTGCGACCTGCCTTTGGGTATCGCCCAGCTGCGAAGCACGCCGTTCATTTCCAGGCGAAAGCCGCACCCTAGACCGCATGGCATCGGGCGACAGGTCGATTGAGTCGCTTGTGCAGGGCCCATCCCTCTTGTACAAGTATCTGTACATCTTCAAGGTGAGGATTCAATCATGGACGCTATTTCCTATTCGCATGCGCGGAGTCAGCTGGCAAAAATGATGGAAAAAGTGTGTGACGACCACGCCCCGGTTATTATCACGCGCAAAAATCAACGGTCTGTTGTGCTGCTCTCCCTAGAAGACTACCAGGCCCTTGAAGAAACGGCGTACCTCTTGCGTAGTCCAAAGAATGCCCGTCGGCTCCTAGAATCGGTGGCAGAGTTGGAATCAGGGGGAGGGACGGAACGGGAGCTACCGGAGTGAAGCTCATTTTCTCCGAGCATGCCTGGGAAGATTATCTCTATTGGCAACGCACGGACCGAAAAATCCTCCAACGCATCAACACGCTCCTGAAAGAGATCCAGCGCGCTCCGTTCGAGGGGATCGGTAAGCCCGAACCCCTAAAACATGGCTTGTCTGGCTACTGGTCCCGCCGCATCAATGACGAGCATCGCATCGTGTATAAGGTTGAGGCAGATGCTCTCTTTCTTGCCCAGCTTCGTTATCACTACTGAGCGGTGAACGACTTGCTCCTGACGTTTCGCCGCCCGTTACTTCGCTGTGCTCTTTTTATTCAACGGCGGAGGCTTACCCTTAGTCTGAGGCCGCAAGAGCATCCAATTCTTCGGCTGCTTCTCCATCCGCACGAACACGAAAGCGCCTTTCAGCTTGGTACCGTGGAGGGTAAATTTCAATTCATCCGGTTCCGCTTTCTCTAGGGTGTAGGTTCCGGTGTCCCAGATCTCCACCGTGCCAGCGCCATACTGCCCGCGAGGAATGGTGCCTTCAAAGTCGAGGTACTCTAATGGGTGGTCCTCCACCTCAATAGCCAAACGCCACATCGTCACCTCAGCGGTCGAACATTCCTCCGTGATTAACTACTGCATGACGTTGGAGAGAGAGGGGTATCGAGTCACTTACTTGTCTGTTGATCGCGACGGTTTGCTCAACCTGCCCGATCTCGAAAATGCAATTACAGAGGATACTGCCATCGTCTCACTAATGTGAGCGAATAACGAAACAGGGGGGCTCGTTCCAGTCAAAAAGATTGCCGACATCTGCCATTCGCGTGGCGTGCTCTATCACTGCGATGCCGTACAAGCCGTAGCCAAAACGGTGATCGACGTGCAGAAGATCCCGATCGACTATCTGTCTCTGACAGGCCATAAGCTTCACGCCCCGAAAGGCATTGGCGCACTCTACGTGCAGCGAAAGGCACCGATATCACCATACCTGCATGGCGGTCATCAGGAACGCGGTTTGCGATGTCAGTAATGACCCAAAAGAAATCGAACAGACCATAGTTGCCGTTCAGGGCTGCGTTCGTACTCTGTGTGGTTAGGTGGTGCTGCCTAGTGTATGCTTGCCGGAAAGCCGGCTTAAGAGGAGAGAATTGAATAAGGAGAGGTTGCTTATGTCTGCCACTGTCATTGCCACTGTAGTCAAAATGCTGGAGTCGTTACCCGACCCTGTGCAAGACCGCGTCGCGGAACATCTCCGGGAGTACATCGAAGACCTCCGAGAGGAGTTGCAGTGGGATACCACCTTCAAGAAGACCCAATCCCAACTCGTCGCCGCCGCGCGACAGGCTAAACAGGAAATCGCCGCAGGGCAGGCGAAGCCACTGGAAGTTTTGCTGGTGCAGTAACTAAGAGGATGTTACAGTATGCTCATGACTAGGGCTTACGAAGAAATCATCGATTTCATTGCTGCGGGGACAACTCCCAGTAGCATTGTCGCTTTTCAGCCGTCGGAGGAAGCGAAGGCACGGGTGGCAGATTTGATCCACCGCGAGAAAACGACCGGCCTGCCACCAGAAGAAACCACCGAATTAAATCACTATCTCCAGTTAGAGCACTTGATGCGATTGGCTAAGGCTCGCGCCCGCACCCATCTGGCCCATGAGCAGCTACATTAACGCGGCTTTGCGTCGGCTTGTGGCTACACGAGCTGATGGCCTCTGTGAGTATTGTCTGATTAATGAAGAAGACGCCTTCTTTGGCTGCGAGGTCGATCATATCATCAGTGAAAAGCACGGTGGGCAAACCGATGCTGACAACCTGGCTTACGCCTGTGCTTTTTGCAATCGGTCGAAAGGCAGTGATATTGGCTCGATCGTGCAGCAAACTGGAAATTTTGTCCGCTTCTTCAATCCTCGCACTGATCAATGGGCGGAACATTTCGTCCTTGATGGCGTAAGAATTGTTGCACGCTCGGAGATCGGTGAAGTCACTGTTCACATATTAGACTTCAATAACGAGGAACGGTTGTTTGAGCGGCAAACGTTACAAGCGATTGACAGGTATCCAAGTGCAGCTGCCGTCGTACGCATGAGTAGACGTACGTAAAGGCTTCTTCTTTGGTTTAATGTCAGTCCGAACTTCACCGTACTTGCGAGTTCGTTAGCAGGGGACACAGAAGCAGCTCTCTCGTTTTGGAGTGTGCCGCCGGTGGCGGCGCTGTAGCTGAGCAGCACCGGAAAGAGCACGGGATGCGGTCTATATGTAGCCAAAGCGGCGTCATAGCCGCCGCACTCCAAAGGCAAACTGTTCACAAATTTACGAGACACGCTGCAGGTACGGTTTTGTCACGGACAGTTTTTTCCTGTCAGTCTTGGGCCGCAAGAGTATCCAATTCTTCGGCTGCTTCTTCATCCGCATTAAACAAAAGCGCCTTTCAGCTTGGTGCCGTGGAGGACGAACTTCACTTCATCCGGTTCCGCCTTCTCCAAGGTGTAAGTGCCAGCATCCCAGATACGTACCGTGCCAGCATTATCCTGACCTCAGGAAATTATTTCCTAATCCACGTCTCAATGGAGGGTAATCCGTTGAGGTGTACTGTTCTGCAGGGCTTGGACAACTTGCGATAAAAACTCACTCTCCACGAACGGGACTTGTCCAAAGACAATCTCAGGTTCACCTTCGAGACGCGCGGCTAAGTGCCCTTTGCCAAGCAGTCGCTCAGCGCCTTTTTCATTCAATGCAATCTCTGAAGTTCCTTCGCCATCAACCCGCAGGACGAGTCGATTCCCTAGGTTCGCGCGTAATTGCATCGGCATCACTCGCGCATCAGGCCGCTGAGCGGCAAACACCAATGAGATCCCCGCTGCCCGCGCTTTTACCCCTAATCGGCCAACGATGTCCGACACCGCATGTGCATACTCTTCTGTCAGCATCCATTCAGCGAATTCATCGTGAATCACCCACAGAAAGGGGAGCGTCTCTGTGCGAGTGGGCTTTGCGTTCAGGTCGAAAATGCTGGACACCCGATTTTCTCGTAGCACGACATAGCGGCGATTCATCTCTGTGACAAGAGCGTTCAGACTCTCAATGGCACGGTCTTGGTCGTCGACAATGCCACCTTGCAAGTGGGGTAATCCCTCGAAGGCGAAATAATCGACCCCAAGTTTCGGGTCGATGAGCACGATCCGCGCCTGTTCAGGGGTATTGGTACAGGCAATCGCTAGAATGATATTCTGCATAAGCACCGACTTACCGCTGCCGGTCGACCCAGCAATCAGCGTGTGGGGAGCATTTGCTCTGGGCGAAAGAAACAAGAAGCTACTGTCCTCTTCCTTCACAGCAATGAGCAGCTCATGATTCCCGTGTGAATAATCAGGATTCCATTCTTTCCATACCTCAGGAAGGTGCAAAACACGACGATGCGGGCGCGTTACAGCAATGACAACCATGCCTGGCTCTGGACGTACAGAAATCACATTGAGTTTGTGCGTGGTGAGAAATTCTGAGCGGCGACGCAGGACTTGTTCAACCGTTAGATTCGCACTGCCTTGGAACTTGAGCAACGCGGCGTTCGGCGTAAGAACATGGCTCACGAGCTTCGATTGCAGTTGGAAATGCTGAAGTGCGGCCTTACACGCGTTTTCGACTTGCTTTAGCCACTCGATGTCTTCTGCACTGTCCTGCATGATGTCTGGATAGCCTGCCAAGAGTGGGCCGATTGGAGAGTGTTGCCATGCGGGTGACAGTGCCGATGTTGGATTCGTTGGTTCAGGGATCTTGGATAATTCAGGTTCAACGGCGATCTGTGGTGGTTGCGAGTCGCTCACCACACGTGTTGCTGTAATCTCTTCGGCATCTCTGTGAGGGGCATCACTCGTCTGAGCCGTGGTCTCGTGAGGGTCAAGCTGAGAGAGAATATGGACCGGCTCTGCAGGTTGACGATATTCCTCCTCCTTCCATATGCCGATCCCGGAAACGGCCCTCCGGATAGGCATTGGGTCGGCGTCTTTCCAATAGCTGGAGACAATTTCTCGTAGACGACCACGTGAAAATACTTCTTGATATGCTGACTCGGTCTCTGGGACGATCGTAAAGTCTGAGCATTCTGCGGCGTCCGATGGACTAGATACAAACACATGCGAGTAACCCCGCAGCAAGATCTCGCAGCGGCCTTCACGGACCGCTCGCCGCCACGCGGTGAGATCAATCGGGGCGTTGGCAGGGAAGCGAATCCCGTTGAGCATCAAATCGGAAAAGCGCGACAGCCAGAGGTTACGATCGAGCCGTTTCGGATCTCCGAAAAGTGCATCATTGATGCGCCGCATTGTATCTCGGAGTTGCTTCTGTGACTCTTTCCGTTTCGCGGCGAGATTGGCGAAATCGATGTATTTCGCTTCACTAATAAAAACAGCGAGATGGAGCTTACCATCCGGCGCCTCTTGCGGTGAAAGTGCAAGGATATCGGCAATCTGCTCCTCACGTTGGCCGAGCCACTCAGCATAGTCATCTAAGAAATACCATCCTACACGGTGATGAACACCAAACTCCTGACGCATGAGGTAACGACTCAGGACGATCCCAATCAGTTCACTGGCACTGCGACCGCGTTTAGCCGCACGCAACACAATATCACCAGAAATCTCATTGGCATCATCGACAAATTTCTCGGCAAGCTCTCGGCACTCCTGGTCCGTCAGTCCAAGATTGAGATCCCTGATGCGTCCGAGCAGCATCGAGCGGAGGAAGTTCAAGGGCGCGGTCGAAGAGATCAGGAGGTTGCGGCCTTGGCTCGCTCCCTGTTTGTAGCGAATCACTTTCACGTTCTGGTTGAGAAGCTGACGGCGATCCAGCAATTCATCGTAGTTCACGACCCAATTGCCAAAATCGTGGACTTCTTTGAAAATGGTGGCGGTCACTGGGTCATTGAAATCCAATTTACGTGCGGGCAGAAGGCGCCTGCTCGTGACCCCATCCCAATCGCCCTTGAGGAAGGTGGTCAGTGCGGTAATAAACGCCCAGCCTTCGGGGGTTTGGACCGGACAGCAGAGGTATACCACCGATTTCATATCATCGATTGCGGCTGGCCGCCGTCGTGACCATTGGGCTGGAATAAAAGAATCTGCTGGAACCGGGTCGCTATTCTCCGCGTACCAGTCAACGCCTGCATGCCGGGCAATCACATCCTGTAAGAACACGAGGTCTGCGGTAGGGCCGTCTTTGGGATCGCGTACGGGCGCTTGATCGGCCATGATCCCAATGCGCAAACGGGCCATGAAATCCTTGGCGACTTCACTGGAAACGAACGAGTCCGCATCGGTCTCTGTTGACTCGATGATTTTCTCGTACAAGCCACGGAGTTTTTCACCGTCACGATGACGGAGGATAACCTGGCAGCGCATATCCTCCTCGTCCTCATGCAACTCGCTCATTTTATCGACAACTGCATAGGGCAGCCGCGCAGAGTCACAATTGTACAGAACAACCGAAAGATTGGCTTTCTCATGTGGATACAGTGACAAGAAGCGCTTGGCCAAATCAACAATCAACCGAGATGTTTCCGACGGGTTTTCATTGGTGTCATCAAGCCCATCATTATTGATCAGCGGCGTTTCATGCAGGCTGTAGTCGAGATATTGATCGCTCAATGAAAGCAATTCTGGCTTTGTCGCGTTCCACCCAAGTACGATTTCCGGATAATAGGGATGGGACAACTCCTGTTCACGTTCCTGGAAGAAGAATGGTGCGTCACCAAAGTAAACCTCTTCAGCAGTGAGCAGATGACGGATTAACGACGCGACTTGTCGGGCTTTGGTCGCCATTGCCGCAAAGCGGAGCGGATGCCACGGCGCAACAATGGTAGAGACACGGCCGCCATCCACAGGAATCGCACCGATTTGGAGCAATGGTTGGAGCAGATACTCACGGTTGCGGTCCCCTTTGGCCTCGGTACAAATAGCCTCTAACAACGCACCATAGTCTGTGGCTTGCAAGAGGAGTCCATCGAAGGCCAAGCCATGATCCAGGAACCCGGTAATCGCGTCTTCATAGCTCTGCTGGAACACGTGAAACAGATTAAGAAGCTTCGCGCCAGTCTCTGCAAAGATCATTCCCTGCTCCTGCACTGTACGCAGGTTTGCAGGCCAGATAAGGGCAATGTCCTCTTCTTTCTTGTAGGTTGCGATCAACGATCCCCGGTCCTGGCCGAAGGCGGCATACAACGTACGGACATTTTGCAGGTCCAGTGACTGGAACCGCCCTTTGCCACTGATGATCTCACGATTGACGTGAGAGCGGCTCAACGGATGTGCACGTAAACGCAACCAGTCGCCCGGAAACTCACACCCGATGGCATTGGGCTCGTAGGTCCAGATCAGTTGCTTTGGAGTAGTTTCAGTCGTGCCATTCGCTGATTCGACTTCTAATTCCAAGGTAAACTTCAATTGGAGAGCAGCCTTTGCGACTGAGTGATTCACATACGGTTTCGATGCTGCTCGCCACTGCTCGTTCAAGCTTGCAAAGTTCATTAACTCGCCAATGTCCCAGGATACGCGATTCCCGAACAGTTCTTTCAAGCCGCGATAGCGATGACAGAAAAAGAGACCCGCATCGACATTCAGATCCCTCAGATCTCGCTTGGTGCGGTGATCACTGGTGATCCGTAGTTTCCGTTTCGACGATGGCATATCTTTATCAAAGAGCCACTCCAAACACAGCACAATGCCTAGCAGGAAGTCGTTCGTTTCAACAGAAGAGCCAAAGATAAAGCGCTCCCACTTCGTCTTGAGGGAGGGTTGTTCCTTAAGTTCACGGCGATGGTTGCGGTAAAAGTCTTCGTCCTCGTCCTGTGCTTCTTTGCGCTTGCTGTCACTCAAGCGATCGAGGTAGCTCCGCTCATCTGCGGTCAGGAGGCTCTCCTCGCGTTCATCGTAAAAATCACGCGTGGCTTTTCCGAGGTTAAACTTCTCGCGTTTCAGGCCATCAAAAAGTCGTTTAATCTCATCCCACTCACATTGGGCAAGGGCTGCCGCTTCGTCGTTCCACCCGCTGCTTGCGTGGATGAAGGCGTTGATGATTGGGTGATACTCGACAGGAATCTCATCTTGTACAGCAGCAAAGGCAATCTCTAGGTCGTCTTCAAGAAGGAGGTTCTGAGTCGGTGTTTGCTTCACCAGGTAACACGCACGTTTTTTTATCGCTTGCTCATAGAGCGCTTTCCATTTGGCAAGTTGCCGCGCGGTTTTCTCATTCAAGCTGGAGAAGAAGGCGGTATCCCGCGGAATGTGTAATGCAGGCAGTGCAACGCCAAGAGCGAACAGCATGGGCTGTCCATCCTCAAGCGCTTTACGCGTGTCTAACACATAGTGAGCAAAACGATCGAGCGGAAAGTCTCGGACCTCTAGCAACGCCTGGAGCGCTTTCGCCCACCAATACTGGTGTGCGTCGTTGATAGGTACCCCCTCAGCCGCTAATCTCACCCAGAGTTCTGGGCTCGCTCGCAATATCTGCCCATCGATAAACACCAGATCCTTCAGCGATTGCCCCTCATCGTCCCCGGTATTGGCAAGAAGGAGCGCGGGTTTCTCGCACGCGGCGTTGCGGAAATACGTCGTCCGTTCATTGGTTAGCACTTCGGGCGGTAAGCCAAGGTGTCCAACGAAATGCGCAGGTAATTTGATGTCGATGAGTTGTGACAGCCGCGCATCCGTAAGGATGGTGTGCGCAATTGCCGCTGTTTGGTCTGCACTGAGACAGTCAAGCAGATACCGAGCCACACCGGTGGAATCCTCGTCCGACACGTGATCGCGGAGGTAACTCGCAGCAACTTGTCCAATCAGTTCATCGCTCGTCATGAGATGTCTCTATGGTATGGGTTAATGACGTAGGCGCATCCGTCAGAAAGGCGCTTGAGCAGACCAAGGCTGCCGAGCCGCTGTTCGAGGCGATGCGCGTTGGCCTGGAATGCTTTTTTGTCAAAACTACTCTTCTCTAGCGCTTGCTCAGCTTCGCGCTCACCAAACACGAGACCGTAGCGACGATACAAAAGGTCGAGAAACTGATGCAGCTCGACGCGTTTTTCCACGTTGGCAAAGAGGAGCGTTTTGAGCAGGCTATCCGTAGGAGCATATCGCAGTTTAACGGTTCCCCGTTTTGACACTAAGCCAATTTCCCGACCATAATTACGATGAATATTAGCAACGTGCTGGCGATGCCGTTTCATCGCGGCTTGACGAAGGGCAGTTATCAGCTTCTGAGGATCGTTTGGCCCGTCATAATCCTCTCCCCAACGTGCTCGTTGCTGCAGAAGCTTTTTGCATTTCTCGAATGCACCATGTTCAGTGAGTGCCTGCTGCCACTCCGGGGAGGCTTCTATCTTTGCGATAAAAGTCTCTACTGCCTGAGCTGGCAACAAGTTGTTCTCCTGATACTCTTCACAAGAGATCTCTCGTACCAACGTCTTCTTCGGTGCGACCATCTCACAGACGAATCGTACGCGGGTGCTGGGATTGAGAAGGTGACGAGCAATGGTCAGTTGATAGCTGAGAAGGGACAGTCCGATGAGGTTGACTAAATGGGGGAACACATCACAACCAGCAATATTGAGACGAAGAATGGTCAGCCAATCTCGTGCCATCTCATCGAAAAGGGGATGATGCGCGTACGGCAAGAAGGCATTTGCCCGTTCCCCTCCGCTGGTTTCATGGTCCTCCGGTGACTGTAAGGCTTTGACGATCGCATTCCAGGTTGGATCGCTCGGGGCAAGACGCTGTGAGATTGCTGTTGCCAGTTCTCGCTTATATTGAGTCCGGCAAAACATCAGGTAAAGAATCTCACCGGTTCTGCCAAAAAAGCGTCGATCGTTCGTGCTCGCGTGATTATCGAGGTCCTCGTAGAGACATTCCCGACCATAAGGAAAAACGAACTTGGAGGTCCATCGCTTATTGCTATTGACTTCAAGGTTCGTAGAGTAAACGAACGAGATTACTTCTTATCTCACCACACTATTAGTTATTTGAATTTCCACCCAGACTGAAATCCTTGGTTCATCGCGATCTGAGCCTGTGGCACAATGACTTCACGGTACTTGATGATGAAGCCGTTTTCGCCCAATGCCAGCAGGCTTTCAGCATCCTGTTTGAAACAGTCGACGTAGTCCTCCAGAAACCTAGGACGCTTCTTGGCAACTTCAATGGCGCTGAAGTGGAGGGTTGCGAGGCGTGGAAGGTACAAAGCGAGGTCAGGTAACACGTCGTTCTTACTGGAATTCGTCACTGGTTCGACCGGTGTCAGATTCCAGAGTAAGTCGTGAACTACAAAACTCCACGGCAAGAAGTGATCAATGGAGAAACTATCCTTGAGCTGTCGCTCGGAGTAGATATCTTTGAACTGAGCTGATTTCCCTGCCTTTTCAAAGTCGCTTTGCACGAGCCGCCAGAAGTCACGTGCAGCGGTTAGTTGTCGCTTTGTCGGAGCGCGAAGTTTGTTTACCACACCAGGCACGTTCGGGTTCCTCGCCTGCAAATAGAGCGCGAGATGATACTCTGCGAAAGACTGAACGATGCCCAAATTCTCCGTCAGAAATGACCACCAAGAATTATTAAATCTGATTAGGGCACCCCTACCGTTACCCTCAAAATAGTAGAGGCTAGCAAACGGAGTATTCTGACTCTCCTTGGCCATTGTCTGAATTTTGCGCGTACGAGCAGTCTCGTCACGTTCACCATACAGCTTGTCCATGAACCACGGAGTCAGGAAGCGCGTTGGAACGTAGTGTTTGAGATACTCCAACTTTGCCTGCGCATCCGCAGAGCCACTTACAAACTTCCTGATATCTTCGGGAGCCGCGTTCGGTGGTAAATCCGACTTCTTCTGAATCTCCAGAATTACATCTTGGAGCTTATCTTGCCGACCGAGTGAAAGGCGGAAGAGACAGACTGGGTGCCAAGCCGCAACAACCATTTCAGTGAAGATGTCCACGAAGCGGAAAGAGAGTTCTTCGCTTCGCTTGAGCAGAGAGAGAATAGAAAGAAACCAAAAAAGCTTGTATGAGTTAGTCGTGTCCTTGAAAACTTGCCCTAGGTAGAAAGTCTTTTCCGGATAACGCAGCGCAACTCCAGCAAGAGCGGATGTTTGGTCAGTTGCACCATCTTGAGCCATTGCCTCTCCAAAATCTATGCCTAATGTGCCGCACATGCCGAGCAAGCTTCGGCAGAAATCACGGTGTGATGGCTTTCAGCTCTCATTTATCAATCACAAGAACCTCGTCACCACGTAGCTTGCCGTCTTCAATCCAGCCTATACCAACCCACACTTTCCGTACGCCGTCGTGGTTTACGGCTAACGGTATCTTCTCGCTATTGCAAAACGTCAGTCGAGATAACTCTGAGTGAGTGATTGTTTTTTGTTTAGATCTGGAATCCTTGTAGCTGCGCTTCATTTGCATATGATGTCGCTCTTTGCTTATCCTTGATCCTGGTGTGTTGGCAAGTGCGAGGAGCACGTCAGCATGGCACGGCTTGTTTAGCGGACACCAGCATGCCAAGTTCTTGCCACGAAGTTCGTGCTTCGCTGCTTCTATCAGACGCGGACGTCGCATGATGTAGTCGCGAAACATTTCGGCTGCGGCAGCGTATCCACCTCGTGCCCACCACGCATAGTGATTTGCCCACTTCGCGGGATTTGCGACGGACATTGTGTTGGCAGGCATCTTCCAATCTTTCTTGCTCTTGAGCTGTATCCTTCGCGGTTCCATAAGCAACTCTCCACAACTCTTCGTACAGTTGACACTTTTTGTCAGAGGCGGAGTAAAACATGTAATGCCGTCGGGCGACCACGGGTCTGGTTTACACCAAGCTGCTGGCTATTCACTGCGTTGCGAATTTGGAGAGGGAATTTCGATTCCTGACCAGCGAACCAATGGGCGAGGAGCAGCGCAAAGCTGGACTTTCCCGATCCATAACTACCTGTGACTCGCCACGCTCGCTGTCCCGAATGCGGCTGCAAGCCATTCGCGATGCGCTCCGTACATGTCCGTACAAAGTCAGTGACAACGTAGTTCGAAAGCGCGCTCGGGTCTTGAAAGTCTCGCTCAAGATGAACGGAGCGCAGGAAGCGGGTCCTAATATGGAACAGGTCAGAAATCTTCTTCTCAGCCATTCCCTTCCTCCCCTAGGTAGATCGCTCTCAGCAAACTGATACTGTCCCGTTCCTCGTTCCGCCGAATCTGTGGCATATTTACCGATTCGGTATAGGTGAGAAAACCGCCAGTGTATTGCTGTAAGGCTTCAACCCGCACGCGCACCTCGTCTTCTGGTAATCTGAAAACCTGCCCTGGACTTCCGTGCCCATAGGCAACCTCCCGTAGAGGAAGAGTGGCTTCCGACTGATGACGTGTTCGCCAAAAGTCGTACAAGCAGTACACAAAAAGCGCAAGAGTGATTTCAGGCTTCTCTTCTCGGCGGAACGCGTAAATCGGTTCTCGTCTTCCCGAGGAGGGATCAAGTTCTCTCTCCCCAACTTTTACGAGGAATTCGAGTTCAATGAGCGGACAATCGAGGTTGTCTTCTTGTACCTCTCTCTTGCGTCCACGAGTGGGAATATAGGTATGCAAAAAGGTATCGAAATGTTGTTCCACGGTCGCGAGTGAGAGCTTATCGTCGTGCAAGTTCGCCTCTTTGTGAAGCGCCTTGAGTACTACTCCAGGTACGATCTCCGGCTCATACCATCGATTCAGCAGATAGTCCCAAGCCAACAACGGATTTTCAATATCAGTCGAAAGATTCCAATGAATAAGCCATAACGTGCGAATGTCCTCTAGGAACGGGTCGATACCATCCTCACCAAGCACTGTCTCTCCAAAGGGTGTTAGGGAATACCTTCTGCTTCTCGTTGCTAGCTCTACTACCCGTGCTGCCTGCGCCCAGAAGCGAATAGCGCGAACCATATTTTTCCCAACACCTAAATCGACCATTGCCTGATCTTCATTCGAGAAGAGCTGCGGATTCTTGGCTATCCCCCGCACGATTTTGGGCAACCACGCGTAGCGACAAGGGAAAGTTTCGTGTCCCGAGATTCGATAGTTTTTCTCCATCGTCATAGTGCATTCTTCATAAAGGGGAGTAAGGAGGTCTGCCAATTTTGAACCCAACCCTTATAGCTGGTCAATCTCATGTAGCACTATTCCTTGATGAGGTCTTGTTAGCACTTCTCGCTGAGTTCGGACCAGCTCGGAAATCTTCTCATTCAGAGTATCCATTCTAGCGCTTGCAGAATGACGGATTTTGGGCAGTGTCTGGCGATGCAGAGATCCAGACGTGGGAGCGCACGAAAGAGCAAAAAAAGAAGGAATTATTACGCGTCTATGCCGCTAACGGATTCCCGGCGCTTATTTATGCGGTACTCGCACAAGAGGAGTCACTGCTGATTACTATTGTGAATCAACTTCTGGAGGACCACTTCCCCAACTCGCTGCACGACCGAATTCTCGCGGCGGTTGGGTTGGAGGTGGGTTAAGAGAATCCACAGAAGTGATTGCCAGTCATATTGCTGACAGTCTGCTAGAGATTGTCTCGCCTGCCTGGTGATGGCGCGGGTCTGTCGCGCAGTTTATCCCGAGCTTTGGCCGAGGGATCGAGAGGGGTGAGAACGAAACCTGTCTCATTCCTGTGTTAAACGAGCAATGAGATTCTGCAACCGTGCGACTTCAGCCTCTAGTTCTGTGATACGTTTCTGCAAGTTCGTTTTCGTTTCTTCCGCCTGAGTCAACGCCTCTCTTAAAATCCGATCGTGCTGATGAAGTTGGCGGAATTCAATAAGCTGAGGGCGATTTAAGTGCAACCAGCGAATATGAAACCAGCCTCGTGGGGTCAGACCAACTAGGCGCCCAGTAGCGGCTTCCAGGACATGAGTTTCCAACGTATCTCGGCCAGGGTGAAGAAGTTTAAAACTGTCCGACGCATCGTCATTTGGCCAATAGTCGCTCTTGAAACGATTACAGGAAGTGCAGGCGTAAACCAAATTGTCCAGGGTATCTGGGCCACCTCGTGAGAGCGGGCAGAAGTGATCAATCTCAAGTTCACCGCCAGCCCAACTTTCAGGCACCCCACAATAGCCACAACGATAGTTATATGCGGTGCGCACAGTCTTACGAACTTCTGCAGTGAGTGTCATTCAGAAGAGGTAGAAGGAGTCAGAGTCTCTCCCGTGATCTTCGTATACGCTTGTCGAATTAGGAGATGACGTTGTTCGAATTGAGTAAGCCAGCGACGTGCATCGGCAACGAGTTGTTCCTGTTGGTGGAGTAATTTCGCGAGTTCCTCGTTGTCAGTTTGGAGCGTTTGCAGTTTTTCCTGCAGCACCGCATGCTCTATCCGTAAACGAGCGAAAGTGGGAGCAAGCCGTTGAGTCTCCTCCGACTCAAGCATTGCCGTGAGCTGTGCCAGTTCGGCCTCTTCTTGGGTTGATAAAGTTCCGGCTAATTCGCTCGTGCGCAATTGGTCAAATCGAGATTGCATTTGGACATCCCAGTTCATAAACAACACCCACCCTCGTAGGCATTCTGCTCCTCGCTTCTCTGGACGCTAGCAGGGCCATCAGTGATGGTCAATTAGTCGACACCAGGATGAACTTTGAGTAGTGTCTGACGATGAAGAGATCCAGACATGGGAGTGCACGCAAGAGCAAAAGAAGAGTGAATTGCTACGCGTGCACGCCGCTAGCGGATTCACGGAGCTTATTTATGCGGTGCTCGCACAAGAGGAGTCACTGCTGATTCCTATTGCGGACCAACTTCTGGAAGACCACTTCCCCAACTCGCTGCACGACCGAATTCTCGCGGCGATTGGGTTGGAGGTGCGTTAAGTGATCGGGCCGAGCCCATCTCAATCGAGACCTCACCCTGCGCCAGGTGGGAACGCAGGGTCGGGAATATTGCCGTTTTGGTATCTCGTACAGACCGGCAAACCTCAGCGGCAACATCCCCTCTTTGTCTCAACTATGCGCCGGACGACTATCGGGCTTCACTTTCCGTTCTTTGAACAGCCACTTGCCGTTCACTTTCTCCATGCGATCTTCATAGCGGCCCGAGATCACCAATTCGGTCTTTCCTTCTGAGGCATGCGTCATGAGGAGATAACATTCACCGGTCGCGTGCGAACCTTCAACATTGAGCAAAACGTTCATCACACAGTGTCGCGGTTGGAAATTGCCAGTCCACGAACGATACTTCGCCGTGAATTGTTTCAGCGCCTCTTTTCCCTGCCATCGCCCCAGAATCGGGCTATCAAAGACTCCATCCTCGGTAAACGTGCCTACCCATTCATCATACCGGCCAGAATCGATGTATAAACAGTAACGGGTGACCAAATCGCGCAGTTCTTCTTTATCTTCTAATACGCTTCCCATACATTCCTCCATTCCGCTCTTGTTCCTTATTCCTCAGCAATAAAATTCACGGGTGCCAACTTCGCTGGCGTTTTCCCAGGAACCGCGACATCAAATAAGCCCTTCTCTACGAAAATAGGTCGCCGAAAACGCAACGCCAACGCGATCGCATCGCTTGGACGACTATCAACTTGCAAAGTCTTGGTGCCATTCGCGAGATAGATAAACGCATAATACGTGTTGTCTTTCAACTCAGTCACAACAACCTTCTCCAAACCAACGCCCACTTTTTCCAAGATATTTTTGAGCAGATCATGCGTCATCGGCCGCGGTACAGATCTCCCTTCCAACTGCAGATGAATCGCTTGCGCCTCTAACATCCCGACCCAAATCGGAATCGCCCTGGTACGGTCCTGGTCTTGTAGAACGATCACCGGCGAATTCACAGTCGGATCAAAACTTACTCCGCGCACCTCAACCTGCACCAGGTCGCTATCTCGCGTTCGCGATGGAGACCGGCAGGCCGTCAGAATTCCTACCGGAAGCAATATGACAAGACAAAAAAAGCGGATCCTTACCGTCAAAGAAGGAAAGAACCGTTGGCATCCCAGTCCTTCGCTGCGCATAGGAACCTCCTTCTGATCTATTTTGTTCAGACAGTGTATTTTCTTTTCCCTAGTCTTACTAGTATAATTTCGGCCATGGGAAGAATGATCGCGAATGGCAATCGGCTAAAGTCGTTTTTCTTCCAATGCGCACAGCGGAGTTTTCATGAACTCGGTCTTCATGACGCCGCTATCGTTGATTATGTCGCGAACGTCTTAACAACGTTCGCACATGCTGACAGGCTCTATCGGCTGCGCGCACCCAGCGGGCGGCGGCTGGATAGTATTGTCGAGATGCTGGGGATGTATCTTGCCCAACATCCGGAACAGCATCACCCGGTCGAACGTGAGCGCGAACTGCGGAAATATGTCGGGGACTATACGTTGTTCATGAGCGGATTATTTCGTGCCCACATCGAACAGTATGGAGTGCTTGATTATTATCTCACCGAGGGACGCCGATCATATTGGAAAGTCTCGGAACTCGACGTTACGCTGTACCACACTGGTTTTTTACTTTTCCAGGAATTGTCCAAAAATTTCGAGTATTATTCAGGGGCTCTCGACTACATGCGGAAAGCGTACTTTATGCCGACACCAGGAGAAGACCCATTCGGACAGTTTCTTCGCAGCGTGGAAGGATGGATGAAATCAAATCTATCCGACAATTAACCCCGGGAAGCACCGACATAACTATGCCGTCTCAATGGATCGCACATCCAACAGATGGCAACCAACGACTCGATACTTTTCTTGCCAACCGTTATCCAATGGTTGCTCGACGTGAACTCATCGAATGGATTCATGCTGGAAAAGTCACGGTCAACGGCCAACGCGGGAAAAAAGGGGAGCAGATAAAGACTGGAGATATCATCGTAGTTCGTGTACTCCCAATCCTGCAACCAAACCCGAACCTTCCAGTCCGCGTTCTCTTTGCTGATCATGCTCTTGTCGTGCTTGACAAACCCAGTGGTATCGCAAGTGTTGCCATACGCTCTGAAGATACGCATACAGCGGTAAACTTCCTCTGCGCCCATTTCCCCCAAGCTACACACGTCAGCCCTCGTCCGTTAGAAGCCGGTATTGTTCATCGTCTCGATACCGCGACCTCGGGCCTCTTAGTAGCAGCCCGCACAGCCGCAGCTTATACAACCCTCCGGCAACAATTTGCTCACCGCCTGGTAGAGAAGCGCTACCTTGCCCTCGTTAAAGGCCATCTCCGCGTAGCAGGCGAGCAAGGATCATTCCTCGCCCCTGTCGGCAGACATCGACAACGTATGCAGGAAGTCGGTCCCGCGCAGGGGCAATACGCCCAAACCTTCTATGTCCCGCTAAGACAACTTCCTCAACACACACTCGTCCAGATTGTTATTCCGACGGGAGTGCGTCACCAGATCCGGGTTCACCTTGCCACACTAGGGCACCCGATTATTGGGGATACGTTGTACGGTGATACACGAGACCAAAAACGCTTATGCCTGCATGCCGAAGCACTCAGTTTCGTTCATCCTACTACTAAAGAACGGGTCCACTTCAATTGTCCTCTACCCGAGGATTTTCGGGCAATCCAGGAGCAATTCACATGATGCGCGCGTTCCATTGATACCGTGATACCAGAGGGCGCGCCATCCGATCATGCCGCAGCCGGGGGATTCTTTCCAGTCGTCTTTCCACAGGCGGTGCACAGGTTATTGATATTATCCGGATCCTCGATCAGTCCTTCGTCGAGGTTATGGCAGATCTTCTTACACATTGCGCAAATAAAATAGATGCCCTCAATCGTTTTGTTAATACGTTCACGGTTGAGAACGCGCCCTTTCAGTTTCTCGATACGAATACCGAGCAACTCTTCATAGCGTTTTTTGATCTTTTTCCGTCCGGCTTCATCTCTAGGCAGCTCTTCGTCTGCAGACTCTTCGGCAGACTCTTCATCGAAAAGATTGAGGTCCTTCTTCTCTTTTTCCTTCTTCTTGGTACGCGGCATTGACGACTCTCCACCAACTAGCGGGTGCGACTAAGATGCTCAGCATTCTTTTCACACACCCAGAAAAACCCTTTGCGTTGACCAAAGCCAGCATACTGCACGACTTTGCTGTCACCTCCACACACAGGGCAGAGACGTTTGATCCGTGCCGCATCTTTTTGCGCGGTCTTCGCTTTTTCAGCCATACGTTTCCTCCACAATCAGTAATGAATATCGAGTAGGGAATAATCGCGTTGAAGTAATCATTTTAGGATAGGAAGGATGCTAGAAACTGTCAAGGGTTCTTGTCGTTGCCCAACAAGCATGGTAGGGTGCGCCCCGCTGTAACGTCGCAGAATAAAGCGCCCGCACACATGGGTGATCGCTCACTCCTCCACGCTGGAGAATCTGTTCTCTTTATCGACACCAAAGAACGAGAGTACCTACGTACCCTCAAATCTGGCGGCCGTATCTCTCTTCATGGCGGGACATTGCAAGCCGATGTAGTCATTGGTCTTCCCGAAGGGAGCCAAGTCAAAAGTACCGCAAATGATTCCTTTTGGGTATTTCGTCCCACCTACGCACATTTGATCCCCAACCTACCGCGCCGCGCCCAAGTCATCTACCCAAAAGATGTTGGGATAATGTTACTATGGGGAGATGTCTTTCCAGGCGCATCCGTTGTCGAGATCGGCGCTGGTCCAGGGTCGCTCACGATAGCGCTCCTGCGAGCCATTGGGCCAAACGGGAAGTTGGTCACGGTTGAGATTCGCGAAGACCATTGTGACATGGCGCGCGAGAATGTCGCTCGCTTCTTTGGCGCTGCTCCCAATTGGACGATCCAGGTTGGCGATGCGTACGCTGGTATTGAGGTTTGCGAAGCTGACCGCCTCTTTATTGATGTTCCCGAACCCTGGCGGGTCGTGCCGCACGCGGCCCAGGCTCTTCGTCCTGGAGGGGTTCTCGTCGGGTATGTTCCGACTGTGGTGCAAGTGAAATCCCTGGTAGATGAATTACGGGGAACCCCATGTTTTACCGCGATTGAAGTGTTAGAGAACCTTGTTCGCTCATGGCATGTCAAGAATCTTTCGGTACGGCCAGAGCATCGGATGGTTGCCCACACGGGTTTTCTTATCATCGCGCGACGAACCAATCTCAACGCCGAGGTCCCCCTGCCCGCTTCAGTCGAATCTCCTCCTTCTCAAACCGACGGCGATCAAGTAGACAACGAACAGGAGTAATCTGACAATGTCCCCCCGCCGCATCATTCATCTTGATATGGATGCGTTCTATGCGGCAATCGAGCAGCGTGATTTTCCCACGCTCCGCGGACAACCAGTCATCGTTGGCGGAGATCGTCATCGTGGGGTTGTTTCCACTGCGTCATACGAAGCCCGCCCGTACGGCATTCACTCAGCCATGCCTATGGCGCAGGCGCTCAAACTGTGCCCGCATGCTATTGTGGTTCCGCCGCGGCGTGAGGCCTACGTCGCGGTGTCGCGACAGATCTTCGCCCTTCTCCGTTCGTTCACTCCCCTCGTCGAACCCCTCTCTTTGGACGAGGCATTTCTCGATGTCTCCGCTAGTGAAGCTCTTTTTGGCTCCGCCTCTCGCATCGCTGAGCAAATCAAGATGCGTATATTTGCCGAGACCCAACTCACCGGCTCTGCCGGCATCGCTTCGACTAAATTTGTTGCAAAAATCGCGAGCGACATGCAAAAACCCAACGGCTTGGTAGAGGTACGAGACGAAGAAGTTCTTGCTTTCCTCCACCCTCTGCCGGTCACTCGTTTGTGGGGTGTAGGAAAAGTTACGGCGAACACCCTGCACAGTTTAGGAATTAAGACTATTGGCGACCTCGCCCGCTTCAATCGTGACGTCCTCGTGAAGCGGTTTGGTACCAATGGAGAGCATTTATTCCAACTCGCGCAGGGCATCGATCCCCGCGCTGTCGACCCAAATCAAGAGATGAAGTCTATTGGCGAGGAAGAGACGTTTACCGAGGATGTTGCCCGCGATGAGATTATCCATCAGGCCCTTTTGCGTTATGCTCAGACGGTAGCAAGTAGACTTCGCGCGCGTAACCTTACGGCACGAACCGTGACAGTCAAAATAAAATTGGCCGAACGTCTCGGCGAAGGCCGTTTTCGCATGTATACCCGCAGCCATACTTTTCCGACTCCGACCAACGATGCACAGGAGCTGTATCACTGTGCTGCTCGTTTATACGCTACAGTGCCTCGTCACGGTCACAAAGTCCGCCTTGCCGGGTTGTACGCTAGTAACCTGGAATCAGAACGCCAACCGCAGCAACTTGGACTGTTTTCTTCTTCTCCATCTCCATCACAACAGACAAAGAAGCGGCACCAACTCGGGAAAGTCCTGGATCAGCTTACCGCTCGTTATGGAGAAGGTGTGATCCGCCTTGGCGAAGTTCGGAATAAGAAGGATTCTCGCTCACGCGACCCAGGGTCGTTTCGCAAAGAGGAAATCCTTGATCCGTTGACGGAAATGAAGAAAGGCCGATAAAAAGCAATCTGCTCTCAGCTATTCTCAGGGGGACACCTCTCTCAGCTATTTTTATCGTCTGACTGAAAGGCGGATCGCTGTCAGCCAAAAAGGAGGTCTTCGCAATGGAAAAAGTTCTCTTCGAAAAAAAAGACCGTGTCGCCTACGTCACAATCAACCGCCCGGAACGATTGAATGCCTGCGATTTTGAAACGTACGAACGACTCGCCGAGATTTGGCGGGAATTTCGTGATGACTCCTCCCTTTATGTCGCCATTCTCACAGGAACAGGGGAACGTGCCTTCTGCGCAGGCAGTGATATAAAAGCGAATTATGTTGAACAACCAGGAGAAGAACCTCAAAACAAACTTTTTCCGCTTCTCTTTGATCTCTCCAAACCGATCATCGCAGCCATCAACGGTCATGCGAACGGCGGGGGCTTGGAACAAGCACTCTGCTGTGACATACGGGTCGCCGCAGCACATGCGCAATTTGGCCTTGGGGAAGTTCGCCTCGGCTGGCTCCCTGGTGCGGGAGGAACCCAGCGCCTGCCACGACTGATTCCCCTTGGTCGTGCACTGGAAATGCTGTACACCGGGAATCGGATCGATGCCCACGAAGCGTTGCGGTTAGGACTGGTTGATCATGTCGTACCGATGAACCAACTCATGCGTAAATGCGAAGAAATCGCCACGGAGATCTGCAAAAGTGCACCGCTCGCCGTGCAAAAAATCAAACAAGCCGCTCTCCGTGGCCTTGACATGTCGCTCGCCGATGGGCTGAAACTAGAGCGAGAATTGTATAACTGGCTACAAGGAACTGAAGATGCACGTGAAGGGGCGAAAGCCTTCGCCGAGAAGCGGTCACCGGAGTGGCGGGGGAAATAAGCGTTAGGCCGAAGGGAAAACAGAAAAAGGGGAAATGGATAAATGGATAAGCGTATAAACGGTGCAACAAGAACAATTGAGATTGACTGAGTTTTTTCCTTGTTTTTTTCTTCTCCATTTGTCCTTTATCCTTTTCCCATTTATCCCTACTCTCCCCTTATCCTTATTCACAAGGGATTTTTGGTTATGACACAGATAGCCCCTACCCAAGCCGCTGCCATCCATGAAGCTGCAAAATTGTTACTTTCGTCGAAGTACGTCATGGCCCTGACTGGTGCCGGTATTTCGGTCGAGAGCGGCATTCCGCCATTTCGTGGTCCTGGTGGATTGTGGACAAAATACGGCGAACCACCGATGAACGGTTATCAAATTTTCCTGCAAGATCCTAAGAAAGCCTGGGAAGAGCGCCTATCTCCACAAGGCCCCAGTAAAATTTTGTGGCAAACCTTGGGAGAAGCCGAACCCAATGCCGGGCATCATGCGCTCGTCGATCTCGAAAATATGGGGATTCTTCGCAGCCTCATCACCCAAAACGTCGATAACTTGCATAAACGTGCCGGTAGTAAGAGCTTAATCGAAATTCACGGGAACTACACACTGATCCGCTGTATCGAATGCAATATGCGGTATCCCGGCTCGGAAGTGCCATTACAGACACTACCACCACACTGTCCACAATGCCAAGGCATCCTTAAAAGCGACACCGTCTCTTTCGGCGAACCGATTCCACCCGATGCCTTGGATCACTGTATACAAGAAACTGATAAGTGCGATTGTTTTCTGATCGCCGGGACGTCAGCTACCGTGTATCCCGCCGCTGGGTTTCCTTTGGCAGTACGTCAACGGGGAGGCATAATGATCGAGGTGAATCTCTACGAAAGTGAGATCACACCACTGTGCAATGTGAGCCTGCGCGGCCCCTCGGCAGAAATTCTCCCCCAACTGGTTGCGGCCATACGAGAGTTACGCCAATGAGAAAATGGTTTGCTCTGTCGGCAATCGCCCAAGATCACCCAGGTATTGTCGCGGACCTCGCTGAGCTGATTTACGCATGTGACTGCAATCTCGAAGATTCGAGCATGACAGTTCTCGGCAGTGAATTTGCCGTCCTGCTCCTCTTGTCGGGACAAGGGCAGGACCTGGAGCGCAGACTGTCCTCAGCTTGCAAACGACTCGAGTGGGAAAAACGTGTTACCGTCTTTTTCCGTCCGCTTGACGGCGAACCGACACCGCATCTGGCTGATGGTCCGGTGACGGCGTACGAACTGCATGCGACAGGCATCGACAAAGCTGGTATTGTTGCGCGGATTACCCGCTGCCTGGCTGATCACGGGGTCAACATTACCCACATGCAGACGCACGCGCGTCCTGAACCGGGCAGTGGTACCAGTATCTACACAATGCAAATACAGATGGATGTCTCAAATCTTATCGATATCACAGAACTGCATAAGCAGCTCGATCATATTGCGGATGCGCTGCACATCCATGTCGATCTGATCCCACAAAAGGAGGAGAAAACATGAAACTCGGATTTATCGGTGTTGGCAACATGGGCAACCCCATGGCAGCTAACCTCATCAAAGCTGGCCATTCACTCCAGGTCACTGATCTTCGTCGTGAGGCAGCACAAAATCTTGAAGAAGCGGGTGCTACCTGGGTTAACAGCCCCAAAGAAGCGGCGACTGGTGTCGACTGGGTCTTCTTGTCGTTACCTATGCCCAAAGATGTCGAGCAGGTTGTCGTAGGCGACGGCGGAGTCCTTTCAGTAATGACCAGTGGAGGAACCATCGTTGACATGAGCACCAACTCACCCACTGTCGTGCGTGCCCTGGCAGAAAAAACACAAGTGAGAGGCGTTAATTTTCTCGACGCACCGGTAAGCGGCGGTGTCCGCGGGGCACGAAACGGCTCGCTCGCGATCATGGTTGGCGGAGACAAAGCAGTCTACGATAAATGTGAACCGTTACTCAAAGCCATGGGCGCAAATATTTTCTACTGTGGTGCGGTCGGCGCGGGGAACGTCGTCAAACTTGCCAACAATATGCTCGCGTTTATCCATATGATGGGTGCAGCCGAAGCCATGATCCTGGGCGCCAAAGCCGGTGTCGATCCCAACGTGCTCTGGCAGGCTGTAAAAGCGAGCAGTGGTGGCAGTTTTGTTTGGGAATCGGGCACACGGGCGATTCTGCGTGATCGCTTAGCCCCAACCTTCACCATCGACCTCGCTCGCAAAGATATCGGCCTCGCCACGCAGCTTGCCGATGAATTTGCCGTTCCATTGGCAATGGGCAAGGCGGCTGAAGCCCTCATCGCGAATTATCAAAAGACTGGCTATGCCAAGGAAGATGTCCTTGCGACGATCAAAGCGTTGGAAGAGCAAACCGGCATTACCGTGCGGGGAACGTGGAAGGAGTAAGGCAAGGATTTGGGAGTTGGGAATTAGGGATTAGCAAAACAACTAAATCCTAAATCCGAGATCTCAACTCCTTCGGAGCGGAAACATGCGTCAAACCAATGATCTTCATGTTGTTGAAACAAGTCCATTAATCACGCCAACGGCACTACGAGATGAACTACCCATCTCCGAACGCGCGGCAGAGACCGTCGCGTCAACGCGGGATGCTATTCGTGATATTCTGCAAGAGAAAGATTCGCGTCTACTCGCCGTCGTTGGTCCATGCTCTATTCATGATGTAGAAGCGGCCCGTGATTACGCCTCTCATCTCATCAGAGCCCAACGAGAACTGGCTGACCGCTTGTTGATCGTGATGCGCGTGTACTTTGAAAAGCCGCGAACGACCACTGGATGGAAAGGCCTGATTAACGATCCCCATCTTGACGATACGCACGACATGGCAACCGGGTTGCGGCTTGCTCGCAAGTTATTGCTCGACTTAGCGGAAGAAGGTTTACCTGCCGCCACTGAAATGCTCGATCCGATCACGCCGCAATACCTCGCTGGGCTCGTGAGTTGGACTGGTATCGGTGCTCGCACGAGCGAAAGCCAGACCCACAGAGAAATGGCCTCTGGGCTTTCTATGCCGGTCGGCTTCAAAAATAGTACAGATGGCAGTATCGCTCCGGCTGTCAACGCCATGAGTGCGGCCCAGCATCCCCATCGTTTCCTCGGCATTGATACCGAGGGAAAAGTTAGCATCGTCAGCACCACCGGCAACCCTGATTGCCATCTCGTTTTACGCGGCGGGGCAAACGCCCCGAACTATGATGCCGAAAGCGTCGAAATCGCTAGTACTGTCTTGACGCAAGCACACTTGTGCCCACGCATCATGATCGATTGTAGTCACGGCAACGCACAAAAGGATTTTCATAAGCAGCCGGTCGCCCTTCATGATGTCGCTATGCAAATTCGCAGCGGCAATACACGACTCATGGGTGTGATGATTGAGAGTAACCTCGTCGCGGGTAAACAATCGTTTCCTGCTCCACGTCACCAGTTGGTCTACGGACAGAGCATTACCGACCCATGCGTGGATTTCCCGACGACCCTCGCAATGCTGCGCGAGTTAGCAGAAGCAGTGGACCCCCGGCGTGTACCCTTGGTCGCTGGCTAACCGGGCGGTAAACCTCGGCAACGGTAAAAATTCCTTTCCACAAGAGGAAACAAAGGAGTATGTATGCGCAAAATACTGGTGTTGCTGGTGACGCTGACGTTTTCGGCCTCGTTTGTCAGTGCTGCCCCCCTGGAACCAACAACCGATGAGCAAAAGACACTTTACGCCCTTGGGGTCGCGGTCAGTCAGTCGTTGGGGAATTTCACTCTGAGCGAAGCCGAACTCGAGATGGTCAAGGCTGGTATCACCGATGGGGTACTGAATCGTGCGCCAAAGGTGAACGTGCAAGAGTTTATGCCAAAGATCCAAAAACTACAACAAGAACGGACTGCAGCTGCCGCCGTAGGGGAAAAGAAAGAAGGTGAAGCATTCCTGGCCAAAGCCGCAGCAGAAAAAGGGGCAAAAAAGACAGAGTCTGGCCTCGTGATTACCACGATTAAAGAGGGAACAGGCGAGTCACCGAAAGCAACCGACAAAGTAAAAGTGCACTATCACGGCACGCTTATCGACGGCACGGTTTTCGACAGTTCAGTCGAGCGGGGCCAGCCTGCGACGTTTCCGCTCAACGGCGTCATTCCGTGCTGGACCGAAGGCGTGCAGCTCATGAAAGTCGGCGGAAAAAGTCGCTTGGTCTGCCCATCGTCAATCGCGTATGGAGACCGCGGAGCTGGGGGAAAAATCAAGCCCGGTGCTACCCTTATTTTTGAGGTCGAGCTACTGGAAATTGTAAAATAACGTAGAGGGAAAAAAGGGGTGGACATTTGCTGTCCACCCGCCAACCTTATTCCGGTTCTTTTTCGACCAATCCCCTCAATAAATCGGCGTCACGCAACGCGCGACGACAGGATTCAGCCTGCCCCGCCAGAACATAGAACGCAACTCCATCATATCGAATGGGAAGAATACCTAAGAGTTTTACCTCATAGGGTTCGCGATCAACCATATAGTCAACCTGCTGTTCACACAGGACTTGCTCGACTTGTTGGGCTTCACGCAGTCGAGCTGCGATATATACCATTGCGGTCTCCTTGCCCGTGAACTCATCTGGATCAATTATTGCCACCGCTCACTGCTCCAATTCTCTGAGTAACGATTTCGCCCCTTGCAAGTCTTTCATGTCGAACCCTTGCGGTGAATCGTTGGTCAGCAATCCCATACAGCTCTATCGCTGCCCCTCTGCCCACTCCTCGTCAGAAAGCTACAACACTTTACCTTTGCCAGTGTTTGCCTGCGACATAAAAACTTAAAATGGGTACTCGACTTAGATCAGCCACAAAAGTATGAGGGAAGGCCAACACACCGTCAAGGCACGAAGAGTACCTCTTCATTCTTGCGTTTCCACTCGTTTCCGCCCATAAGACAAATCTTCACCAAGAATCGAGACTAAAAAGATTCGCGAAGCAAGAGTAATCACAACGAGAGGAGGAGCATCGCTATGCTGTGGCGAACACTGTGGGCCAGTTGGAGTCTGGTGTTCTGGGGGCTGGCACTAACAACGGTCTCCTTTGGTGAAGAGGGCATGTATCACCAGGAAATAGAGAGCTGGCGACAGGAACGCGAGACGCGCCTGAAAGCTGACGATGGCTGGCTCACGATCGTGGGACTCTATTGGCTCAATGACGGTGAGAATGCTATCGGTAGCGGACCGACTAATGACATCATTCTCCCTACCGGCTCAGCGCCAGCACAGATTGGGGTTTTCACCGTGCAAAACAGTACGACAACCTTCACGGCAGCACCAGGAGTCCCTATTAGGCAACACGGGAAAAATATCCGCATGGCAACTCTCACTCCCGGTCCAGGAACTGGTGCCGCCCCGGACGATGCCGTTATAATAGGTGGACTCACGTTGTGGCTGCACAAGAGTGGCGCGCGTTCTGCCATCCGTGTACGCGACAAAGCGAGCCAGCTCCGCACGAACTTCACGGGTTGCCGGTGGTTTCCGGTCGATCCGACATATCGCGTCACTGCGCGTTTTGTCCCGTACGCGGAGCCAAAATCCGTGATCATGGCCAATGTTCTGGGCGACCGCGAACACTACACCAGTCCAGGCATCGTTGAGTTCGCACTCCACGGGCAGGAACTACGCCTCGAACCCGTCTCCTCAGGATCAGACCGCTTGTTCTTCGTCTTTCGCGACGGCACCAGTGGCAACGAGAGTTACGGTGCTGCTCGATTCCTCACAACAGATGGCCCACAGAATGGACACGTCATTCTGGATTTCAATAAGGCAGTGAATCCACCGTGCGCGTACAATCCCTTCACCTCCTGCCCCTTACCATCAAAGGAAAATCGCTTGACCGTGCGCATTGAGGCCGGGGAGCTGGATTATCACAAAGGTGGTTCAGATGGTTCACCACACTAAAATTGTGAGAAATTGAGAGAGCCGTAGCTCGGATAAGCGAAGTGTAATCCAGGAATTCGCTTCCTGGATTACATCCAGACGACATAAAGCCTGCGCGTCATTCTAAGCCCTGAGTTTCCAGTGATTGCGAGATCTTGTAGGGTGTGCTTGCGCACCGTTTGTTTGCTCTGGTTCTGTGGTGCGCGGAGCACACCCCCCAAAAATGACGAACGCATCTTCTCATGCAAATGAAAACTCCAGGAGAGTCACGTATTTGACGAGCAGTAGCTACAGGGGGATAATTCAGTAGGGGAATAATTTCAAAGCAGCGAGGGAAAGTAACAGGTATACCCTATGACTGATCAACAACCCTTTACCGCCGACCAACTCGTTGCACGCGAGCACTTCGCGAACCCGTACCCGGTGTATCACGCGTTGCGTGCGCACTCTCCGGTACGTTACGTCAGTATCCCCGCCAATCCCGAGTCTGGCATCGAGAAACCGGTCCTGGCCTGGGGGCTGCTCAAGTACGACAATGTCTATGCTGCCCTACGCGATCACGACACCTTCTCTTCGCAGAGCCCGGCCGCAGGGCAGTTCGGTCCCCCGCTCGTGCTGATTCAAGATGATCCGCCCCGTCACACGCGTTTTCGCCGACTGGTGAACAAAGCCTTCACGCTGAAGCGGATTGAAGAGCTGACCCCGTGGATCACTAGTGTCGCCAATGATCTACTCGACGAGATCGCCAATACTGAGAGCAACATTGTTGACACCTATACGATTCCTCTGCCGGTCAAAGTCATTGCCCGACTGCTTGGCATTCCCGGCGAAGATTACGTCACGTTCAAGCACTGGTCAGATGCGTTCCTGTCGACTGTCCCCGCCGATCGGAACGAGCGTATGCAAAATGTGCAGGATATGGTGACGTATTTTGGCCAGATGGCGGCCGCCCGTCGGGCCCACGGCGCGGAAGATCTGATCACAGCCCTCGTTGAAGCCGAAATCGAAGGAGAGTCACTACAGGATTGGGAAATCCTCGGGTTTTGTATCCTGCTACTTATTGCCGGGAACGAAACGACGACGAATCTGCTTGGCAACTTGCTTAACCTCCTCGTTGATCGCCCCGAGCTGTGGCAACAGTTACGTGCGGATCGCAGCCTGGTCGAAACGGTGATCGAAGAAACCCTGCGTATCGAGAGTCCCGTGCAACGCCTCTTCCGCACAATTACACGAGATTTTGAGTTCTCCGGCGCCAAGATTAGCAAAGGCGATCGCGTGACCATTTTCTACGGTGCCGCCAACCGTGATCCCGATGCCTTTCCCAACCCAGACGAATTTCAGCTTGACCGCGATCTCCGCAATCACGTCGCTTTTGGCATGGGTATCCATTACTGTCTTGGTGCGCCGTTGGCACGAGCGGAAGCCACCATCACACTCAACGCATTTTTGGACCGCTTCCCGGTGCTGCAGCGTGGCACCACGCCGGCAGTACGACAGACAGCCACGCCAATTGTGTTCGGGTTCACGCAGCTTCCCTTGCTGTTACCGTCACGCTAGAAAGAAAGGTGTGTTCGTTGCTGGAGGATATATGTTGCGTATGGTCCAGTGTGTTCCGATCCTTCTTGTTCTTACCATCATTCCTGTAGCCTGGGCTGACGCTCCTTCGTCTGCGCCGTCACCAGCGTCTTCACCTGTCGCAATAAATAGTCAGTGTTCGACAACAACGACACACGCAGTATCTCAGTGTCAGGTAACCTTTACCGACCATCACCTGTCCGTGACCGCGCAGCAGGTGTCATTGCAAGAGCTGGTGAATGCCATCACCCGACAGACGGGTGTGACCATCGTGCTCAGTCCCGCTTTTGCCGCGCTCCCAATTACTATCTCATTTACAGATCGCGAACTCGAAACCGGCCTGCGAGAAATCATTCGCCACGCGGGCATTACCAATTCTGCCTGGAGCTATCGCAAGAACCCCACTGCCACAGCAGCCGAGAAATGGGAGTTGGCTCGCGTCATACTGGTTACTGAAGGGCATGGAACCGCCTTACCTGCCCTCTCCTCTTCAGACCAACGAAACCCCAGCACGCCGGCAACCGGCTCAGCTCCGCATAAGCTCGCGCGCGAGCAATACCGAGATTCACAGACGAACCAACTTATTGATATCGCTAAACGTGAGGTGTTGGTGCGCTTTGATCCTCAGATGTCGGCAGATCAGATTAAAGAGAAAATCGCGCGCTTGAACTCTGAGGTGATCAGTCAGACAGGCTCGTTTGGACTCTATCATCTGCTTATTCCTGAGAGTGAGTCTGTCACTGATTTCATCCAAAAACACGAGAACGATCCCAATTTGCGTCTCCTCGAACCGAACCCGATCGTCACGGTTGAGCCGGTCACTCCTGTCGCCAACGATCCACTTTTCCCTGTGCAATGGGGATTGGAACGTATCGAAGCCCCACAGGCCTGGGCGCATCTCTCAGGTACGGCTGGAGTAACCGTGGCGATCATCGACAGTGGGATCGACAGCAACCATCCCGATCTGCGGGGGAAAGTTATTCCTGGCTGGAATGCGATTGATCAAAACGATGACACCAGAGATCAACACGGTCACGGAACCGCACTGGCTGGTATCATCGCTGCCAACATGAATGATGCCATCGGCATGGCCGGAGTCTGTCCCCACTGTCCACTGTTGCCGGTAAAAGTTCTCGATGAAGCCGGGGAAGGCACCTACGCACAAGTCATCGCCGGGATTCTCTGGGCGGCTGAACGCAAGCCACAGGTCATCAACTTCAGTCTCGGCAGCTATGGCTACTCTCGCTTTCTCGCTGATGCAGTCGAACAGGCGTATAACGCAGGAGCCGTGCTAGTGGCGGCGGCAGGGAACGAAGCAACAGCAGCCGCCCTCTACCCTGCGGCGTTACCCCATGTGATCTCGGTCTCCGGAACTGACAGTGCAGATCATTTCTGGACGGGATCGAACTACGGGGCACGAATCGATATGGCCGCCCCGGCGCTGAACATCTTGAGTTTAGATGCTGGCAGTGGCTATTTACTGGCAACCGGCACCTCATTCTCGGCAGCGCACGTTTCGGGAGTCGCCGCCTTACTACGCACCCAGCACGCTAAGCTGACGAATGCCCAAGTCGCACAGGTCTTATTTGAGACAGCAGATGATCTGGGTGAAAAAGGCAAAGATACGTTGTACGGCTATGGTCGAATCAATGCCGGACACGCCCTGCGGGTGAAGCCACGATAATACTCCGAATTGGAAGACTGACAACCGGCTCTTAGCTGGTCAACGTAGAAGTGAACTATGGCACAACCCTTACCAGAGAGCATGCTTGAAGAATACGATATTGCCGAGGTTGCCGCGGCATGGACAGAGGCGATCAACAACCTGGAGACGGAGGATGAGACGCCGGTGGACAATCTCTTTTCTGCCAAACAACAGCGCTTGTTGACGCGTGCTTTGTATAGCTCCTGGACCCCACCCGCGCGTGAAGACTCTTCCGAAATCCGGCGTGTCTTCTTGGCTGATGCCAACGTCGGCGTGTTTTACTCCCCCCACCATTCCCCGCTCGTGCCAGACTTTTTCCTGAGTCTGGATGTACAACCACATCAAGACTGGTACGCCAAAGAGCATCGCTCCTACTTCGTGTGGGAGTTCGAGAAGGCCCCGGATGTAGTGGTGGAAATCGTCTCTAACCGCAAAGGGGGCGAATTGAACGAGAAGTTGCGCCGCTATGCGCAGATCGACGTGACCTATTATGTCGTGTACGATCCCCAACGGCTGCTCAGCCAAGATGCGGTGCGGGTATATGAGCGTGGCTTCGGGAAGCGGTATCGACTGCGAAAGGACCTGCAGTTGCCAGAGGTGGGCCTCAGTGTGACCTTATGGGAAGGAGAGTTTGAAGGGCATACGAATACATGGTTACGCTGGTGCGATGCAGCAGGGAATGTGATTCCAACCGGCGAAGAGCGGGCCATGCGCGCTGAGGCGCGCGTGACGAGTGAAACCACCGCTCGGCAAGAAGCCGAGGCTCGGGCCGCACACGCGGAAGCTGAACTTGCGCGCCTGCGAGAAGAGTTAGAGCGACTCAAGAAAAATTGAGTGCTTGGGGGATTGAGTCATTGAGAACAGTGGCAATCTCATCTTCATCTTATCCCTTATCCTTTATCCCTTATCCGTCTCCCCCTTTCCCCAAATCCTCAAGCAGCGTCTCTGCATTTGGCAAATCCTTCTTGGCGAATCTCTCCTCAATTTTTTCTCTTGCTCAGTCGGCCTGGCGTTTGCTATCGTCCCCTCTTGATGCTGCACCATTTCGCCACGTGCGAACTCGACGATCAACTCTATCAACTGCGCCGCGATGGTACGCCCGTTGAGATTGAGCCCAAGGTCTTCGATGTCCTTGCCTACCTGCTCCACCACCGTGACCGCCTTGTCTCCAAAGACGAGATTCTGGACAAGCTCT
>JBFWXH010000062.1:0-45321 GCA_050187625.1 Binatia bacterium | reverse complement strand
AACGTTTCGTGAGACCATTCCCTTGGCCAAGGAGAAGTTATTAGCCGCGTAGTGGATCGGACATTGGGGAGTCACCTGACAACGAAGATCAAATCTCCCTTTGTCAGATCAAGTCTTGACTTTTACATATAAGCCTTTCTCTCTGCGTTTAAAAGCTCGTTCACGGGATAAAGTCGAGCTCAGGGAGCTACGCAATCAGGAGGACAATCGGACGATGGGTGACATTATCAATGTTCTACTGCTGCTCTCAGTCATGTGCCTTCTGTTGGGTGTCGGGCTGAGCACCCCATTCGGCAAAGTGCTCGCCATCGCCACACAGTACCAACTGGTGCTGCGTGGCCTCGTCGCAAATTTTGTGATCGTGCCGTGCGTGTTTACGTTTGCTCTGCAAGGCGTGCCCTTAGGACCCGACATCGTCATTGGCCTGCTAGTTCTGGCCGCCGTCCCAGTCGCGCCGTTGGCTCCTCCCTTTGTCGGGCTGGGACGCGGAGATGTGGCGTATGCGGTAGGGCTCATGCTGATTGTCGCTTTCCTCAGCCTCCCACTCACGCCGCTCATCCTCGCGTTCAGTCTGCCCCCAAGCGAAGCGGGCTTAGAGATAGATACCCTGAAAATTCTCCAGACCCTTCTGACCGCCCAGCTGATCCCACTAAGTGTCGGTATGACGATCCAGCGTGTGAGGCCGAGGTGGGCCGCGAAACTGCTACAGTTTGTGCCTAAGCTCGGTCGCATCGGTGTCGTACTGAGCCTGACCTTGATCACCGCCACGCAAGCCCAGCAGATTGTTCGCCTCGGTATCCTTCCGCATTTGGCAGCGCTTTTCTCCATCTTTGTTTGTCTGCTTATCGGGGATGGGATCATGAGAGGCGAAGCGGCGGAAATCCGTCGCTCGCTGGCTATCTCCACGGCGATTCGCAATGTCGCGCTGGCTTTGCTCATCGTCGGAACCAATTTTCCGGGCAGCTCAGCTATCACGATGGTTTTTGTCTTCGGCCTCTTATCCCTGATCGTCGGGTTTACCTACGGTAAGCTCATGATTGGTGCGGAGGTCCAGAGTGCTAGGGTATAGGAGGGGTTGAGACGCATCCATGGAATTCCCTGCCACATCATTTCGAAACACGAGGAAAAACACTGGGCATTAGTTTCGTATAGCTATACCCCTAAAGGTCAGGCATTTTTGAGCGCTTGCCGATGTTTGGCAAGATCGTGAGTGAAGCGTGGTAGGAGAAGAAACTCCTGGAGTTCAGCTGCTGCCGTGCTCGCCTGTTGGTCTTTCTGTCTCTGAACTTTCAACTGTTTTGTCCCGAATGTGCTGGTTGTTCCCAGTGGCGTGAGTGCCGCGGAACCTTGACTTGATAATAATAAGTCCTAAAGACTATGTGTCCTATAGACACTGTTAAAGTGATTTGATAAACCACACTACCGCCACAAATGGTCGGGGCAGTGTTCTCGGACGAAAAGCCAGCGCCGAGCTGTCGTGCGAGAGTCGGTGTTTGAAAGCCAAACTGATCGCTCACCACGGAGGACTGATATCGTGACCCAACACTATGATGCTGTCGTAATAGGGGCTGGCGTGTCTGGCCTGTATGCGCTCTATAAACTCCGTGAGCTCGGTCTCTCGGCGCGGGTATTCGAGGCTGGCAGCGATATTGGCGGCACCTGGTACTGGAATCGCTACCCGGGGGCCCGTTTCGACTCTGAGAGCTATTCCTATCAGTACTCCTTCTCCCAAGAACTGTTAGAAGAGTGGGAGTGGAGCGAGCATTTCTCGGGCCAGCCAGAAATCGAGCGATATCTACATTTTGTCGCGGATAAATTCGCTCTCAAACGCGACATCGAGTGTAATGCGCGCGTTGCGACCGTCGTGTACGACGAAGCTGACAAGCGGTGGGAGATAGAGACTCAAAACGGATTGCGCGTCCGTGCGCGCTACGTGATCTGTGCCACCGGCCTGCTTTCGGCGCACCAGTTTCCGGACTACGAAGGGGTTGAAGACTTCACGGGCCGGTCGCTGCACAGCGCACGCTGGCCGCAGGAGCCAGTCGCCTTCACTGGCAAGCGAGTCGGCATCATCGGCACCGGTCCGACTGCCGTCCAGATCATTCAGACAATTGCCCCCGACTGTGAACAGCTGACAGTTTTTCAGCGCACCGCCAATTGGTGCACCCCGCTCCGCAACCGCCCGATTACCGCGGAGGAACAACGGGCGCTCAAAGAAAAAGCGCAAGAGATTTTCGCACTGTGCAAACGCACCTGGGCCGGCTTTATTCACGAACCGGACCCACGCGCCGCGATGGACGTGCCGAAAGCGGAGCGTCTCGCCCGCTATCAGGAATTGTACGACCGTGGCGGGTTCGCGCTATGGCTGGGCAATTACCGTGACTCATTTATGTCGCAGGAAGCCGCGGATGAGGTCGCCGAGTTCCTCGCCAATAAGATTCGTGAACGCGTCACTGATCCGGTGGTGGCCGAAAAACTGATTCCCAAGCACACGTTTGGCACCAAGCGGTGTCCCGGCGAGAAGAATTACTACGAGACGTTCAATCGCAGCAATGTCAGATTGGTGGATTTGCGCGAAACCCCGATCACGAAGATCACCCCCACCGGGATCGCAACCAACAACGAGGTGCATGAACTCGACGTTATTATTTATGCCACCGGCTTTCATAGCGTCACTGGCGAGCTCCTGCGGATGGATATTCGCGGCCAACATGGGCGTACCCTGCAAGAGCATTGGTCCGACGGGCCCAGAACTAACCTGGGCGTACAGTTCTCAGGTTTCCCGAACCTGTGGGCCATCATGGGGCCGCACAATCCCGCGGTGTTTTGTAATATCACTCGTTGTGTAGAAACCAACGTGGAATGGATCGTCGAGTGCATTCGCTATATGCGTGAGCACGGATTCGAAACGATGACTGCAACCGCTGAGGCCGAAGATGCCTGGACCAAGCGCTGCTATGAATCGGCTCAAGGGCTGTTAATCAATGAGATGCAGGATTCGTGGTTTTTCGGCAGCACCAATCCCGAGAACGTACGCGGACGCTTCCTCTTATTTGCCGGCGGCGTGCCGCTCTACCGGAAGATCTTTGCCGAGGTTGCCGCGAAAGGGTACGAAGGCTTTGAGCTTCGCTAGTTCGTCCTGAGGCCGCTCGCGATACGGTGAGTCAGTGCCGTGGCCATGCTGTCGTTCTTTCCTGATATGATCTCACCTGGGTTCTTTCGCCGCCGCCCCTGTTTTATGACCCGGGAGGTTCTGTGACCCAGGCGACGCGTGTGTAGAAATATATTCTTGACTAAGCTAATACGGAAGCAGAGGAACGGAGCAATAATATGGGGCGAAGAAAGAGTACTTGGTGGTTGCTCGTCGGCGTGGGAAGTCTGTCAATGTTGATCGTTGCGGCCTATGCCGGTTACGCGGCGGAAGATACAAAAGAGAAAGGTGAACCAAGCGTCTCTCCCACGGCACTGTCGCCGGAGGAGAACGCGTGGCTGACGCAGACGATCGCCGTTGCGCGCACGGCGCGGGAGCGCGCATACGCACCCTACTCAAAGTTTCGCATGGGCGCGGCGGTGCGCACGGACAAGGGAACTATGACGTCAGGGGCGTTGGTGGAGAATGTCTCACTCGGTCTCTCGATGTGCGCAGAGCGGGTCGCATTATTCTCGACGGTCGCACAAAATGCTGGCAAGCCCAAACTATTAGTGTTAGTGGCACCGCGGACTGACGGACACCTCACCTTCCCCTGTGGGGCCTGCCTGCAAGTAGCGCATGAGCTTGGCGGCCCAGACCTACATGTCGAAGCCTGTGATACAAAGGGGGTCTGTAAAGGTGCTCGCCTGGGGGATCTCGCGCCGCACTTGCCGCACAAAACGCACAAAAAGTAGGCCTTTGCCAAGATGGATGCCGACGAGGGCCAACGGAAATGAAAGCTCCTGACTGGCTATTACCTGCGACCCTATTTTTTCGTGACGCTCTCCGGGCTGTTTACGAGCGCGCGACTTGCCTCTTGTAAAATAACGGCGCTGCGCTGTAAAGCCGCCGCCTCCTCCGTCGACAGCGCAGCTTGGAGTGTCGTCTCCACTCCGCCGGCGCCCAAAATGCGCGGGAGCGAGAGGGACACGTCCTTGACCGTGCCGACACCCACCCCAGGAGCCGACAGGGTTAACACCGCATGCTCATCGTCACGGATTGCCCGCACCATGCGGGCAATCCCCGCGCCAATACCATAATACGTCGAGCCCTTGCCTGCGATGATACGGTACGCCGCGCGCCGCACACTCTCATCTATGCGGGCTTTCACTCGCTCGGTCAGGGGGCGTCCTACCTGCTCAGCAAACGAGGCAAGCGGAACGCCCCCAATCTGGATGCTCGACCACACCAACACTTCAGAGTCGCCGTGCTCTCCCAGCACATAGCCGTGAATCGAGTGAGGGGAGACACCGACGTGCTCGCCGAGGAGCGTACGAAAACGGGCAGTATCGAGAATTGTGCCGGAGCCGACCACGCGACCGGCAGGAAGCTGCGCAATGCTCGCCGTCACGTCGGTCATCACATCGACTGGATTGGAGGCGACGATTAATACGGCTTCGGGAGCCGCGAGGACGACGGGGGGAATAACATGGCGGAAGACCTCGGCATTGCGCTCTAACAATTGGAGCCGTGTTTCACCTGGGCGCTGCCCCACGCCGCAGCAGAGCACAACGACCCCAGCCCCCCCAAGATGTTCGTAGCGGCCAGCCACAACGCGGACGGCTGAGGCAAAGGGAGTCGCATGCAAGACGTCCTCTGCTTGCGCCTGTGCCAGTTTCTCATTGATGTCGACCAGGACGATTTCGCGTGCGGCCCCCATCATCACCAGCGCATACGCTGCGCTGCTGCCTACCATACCGCTGCCTACGATACCAATCTTCATGGGGGTGCTCCTTCTCTGGTCGTTCTTGCACGAAACAGACTACTGGTCCCAACGTGGACTCAATCTTCGTTCTGGGAGAAGCGAAAAACAGGCAAATGCTACTTTAGCCTGTCCCGCACGTGAAGGCCCTAATGACAGCCACCGTCACGGGCTTTCGTCCTGCCCCCCAGCGCACCTTTCGTGACGAGGCCGTGCGAGAATTGCGGGCGAAGTCCCGACGTTTTCCGCAACGCCCAAGAGTAAAAAAAATAGTAAACACACGAGCGTTTGTAGGCAACAACCCCATCGCTAATGCCATCATGCCCGAGCGGTGCCACAGCAATCACAGGGGAGGGAAACGTTACGTGGGTCTTGGTGGTGAGGAGGTGCCAAAAACGAGGTCTGACGAGCGTCGCTCGCTGTACCTTGTGTCCCGATTCTACGAGTTGTTATCCACCTGACCCGCGATTGACACGGGAATGTGATAGCGACAAACTTGGCGTCAGCACGCGACCAGGTGCCATGGCTGGATTACGGAGAGTCACGAGAGGTGTGCCTCTGTCAGTGGGCATCCAGCCGGAACGAAGCGGAGAATTCGTACAGAACGATTATGATGGAGCGGTCGCTCACCATCGTGGTTGAGGAGAAATTTTCATGACGCGCGTCAGTCCCTTGGCCGGCAAGCCCGCCGAGCCCGTTAGTTTGGTGAACCTACCCCGATTAGTTACTGCCTATTATGCAGAGCGTCCTGATCCCACTGAACCGGCGCATCGTGTCGTCTTTGGCACTTCGGGTCATCGCGGCTCGGCGTTCGCACGATCGTTTAATGAAGCGCACATCGTGGCCATGACTGAAGCGATCTGCCGCCATCGTCAGCAAAATGAGATCACCGGCCCGCTCTTTTTAGGGATGGACACCCACGCCCTATCGGAGCCGGCTTTCGTGAGTGCTCTGGAAGTATTGGCCGCCCATGGTGTCGAGGTGATGATCGATCGCGATAGCGGCTATACACCCACGCCTGTCATCTCGCACGCTATCCTCACCCATAATCGCGGGCGGACGAGTGGTCTTGCTGACGGTATCGTTATCACTCCGTCTCATAATCCGCCTGAGGACGGTGGTTTCAAGTACAACCCACCACACGGCGGGCCGGCCGACACCCAGGTAACGCGCTGGATCGAAGCGGAGGCGAATAAGCTGCTGGCGAAGAATTGGGGCGATGTGAAACGTCTCCCGTATGACCGTGCTCGCGGGGCGGCAACCACGCACCGTCACGACTATCTCAACGCCTACGTGGCAGATCTCTCGGCGGTCGTGGACATGGAGGCGATTCGCAATGCCCGCCTCACTCTCGCTGCCGACCCTCTTGGGGGTGCCGGGGTCGCCTATTGGGGCGCGGTTGCCGAGCGGTACGCTCTTGACCTGACCGTTCTTCATGGCACGGTCGATCAGACCTTTCGCTTTATGACGGCGGATTGGGACGGAAAGATTCGTATGGATTGTTCATCGCCCTATGCCATGGCCAGTTTGATTGCGCTCAAAGACCGCTTTGACCTTGCCTGGGCGAATGACACCGATCATGATCGTCATGGGGTGGTTACGCGGAGTAGTGGTCTGCTCAATCCCAACCACTATCTGGCGGTTGCCATTGATTATCTTTTTCAGAACCGCCCGGACTGGGGGAGGAACGCAGCGATAGGAAAGACGGTGGTGAGCAGCAGCATGATCGACCGCATAGCCAACCAGCTTGGCCGCAAGTTGGTCGAGACTCCCGTCGGCTTTAAGTGGTTCGTCGAAGGGCTCCTCAGTGGGTCACTAGGATTCGGTGGTGAAGAAAGTGCCGGAGCCTCGTTTCTCCGCCGCGATGGCAGTGTGTGGACGACGGACAAGGATGGCCTTATCCTCGGCTTGTTGGCGGCCGAGATCACAGCCAGAACTGGTCGGGATCCAGGGGTATATTATTGTGATCTTACGCGAGCCTGTGGCGATCCAGTCTACGAACGGATTGATGCTCCCGCGACCTTCGAACAGAAAGCGCTGTTGCAGCGACTCTCGCCGCAACAGCTGTCGGTCACCCATCTGGCAGGCGACCCGATCCAGGCCATGCTCACCACAGCGCCGGGGAATGGCGGTGCCATCGGCGGGGTGAAAGTGATCACGGCCCAGGGGTGGTTCGCCGCGCGCCCGTCCGGCACGGAAGATATCTACAAGCTGTACGCCGAGAGCTTCGTCGGGGAGGGACATCTCCGGCGAATTCAAGCCGAAGCCCAGCAGTTGATCGCACGGGCTCTGTCCCAGCCGCAGGCGGTGTGACACTATATACGCGACAGTATTACCTCGACTGAACGGAGATCAGTACTGCTTGTGCCAGAGAATGCCGACGCTGTTATCTCCGGTCGAACTGCTCGACGTCCGCACGGTCCAGTTGGTATTCAAGTGTTGCTCGACGGAGACTTCGCGGCCACCTTTGCCGCCAACCTGTTGGGACATCGACAGATAGGTGTTCGGTCCCAAATAGCGACCAAAACCGACTTGACCGCCTGCGAGGTCGGCGTCGCGCAGATCAATCCCGAGGTCTTCCAGCCCTAACGCCTGAGAGACTGACTCTCCAATCATCGTTGCCGCATAACCGCCAACGAGCCCGACCGCTTGTTGTTGCAGATTGGTTTTTTCGCCCTCCTCCAGGGCATTGACCTGCTTACCAAAGAGGATCAAGGAGAGAATATCAGCTTGGTCCAGCTCGGGCTCGCTCCGGAACTGTAGGGCAGGGGCCGTCGCGGTCCCGCCGACCAGGATATCGACGACATGTTGAGGAAACCTATGCTCGGCGACGATATCGAGATTCGGATCGATCTCCGTTGCACCCTGAAACGCAATGTCCCCTTTGGTCAAAGTGAAACGGCGTCCCTTAAACCCGACCCAGCCGCGCACCGTTTCAATGGTCCCAACAAGCCGGAGGTCTTGCTCTGACGGTTTAGTCGCGTGCACTTGACCCGCGAGCTCGATGTCCGCGTTGTTATGCTTAATCCACGTGTTGCGGCGTACGATCAGTTGGAGATCAAGGGCGAGTTGTCGAAAAAGGTCAGGCTGTTTTGCTGGTTGGTCAGGTGCCGCAGCCACTTCGGGGCTGGTAACAGGCGGCCCTCCAACCGGAATAACGGTGATGGTTTCATCCCGCTTCACTGGTGTCTCGGTCAGTACGGCGAGGTCTGGTCGTAGCGTCGCCTCCGTGACTTCGACACGCCCAGTGATCTGGGGCGCGGGGAAGCGCCCCTCACATTGCACATCGGCGGCCAGTTCTACGTCATACTCGCGAGTGCGGATCGCCGGCCACTTCCTGGCCACGAGCGAGGCAGTGATCTGATCAGGTTGCCGATCTTTAAGGGTGAGTGTGGCAGTCCCGGACATGCGGCCATCCCGTGCACGGGCGGAGAGCTGGGTGATCCGAATAGTATCCGGAGACAGTTGTGCATCGACGTTGAGTTCGTTGATCTTGACGCGTAGGTCTTTCAGGTTCGCTTTGCCCTCACGCAGTCGTATAGTTCCGTACGGTTGTGGTGCGGTTACGGGGCCTTGCACGGTAAGATCGACCAGCAACGCGCCCGCGACGTCTTGCACGGCCTTGCCGGTCACCGCATTCAAGAATGCCAGATCGAGACCGGTGGAACGTACCTGTCCATCGAGATCACCGAGGACTTCTGCTGTCCACCCGTCGGACCAGCGAACCGCGATCGGCAGGGTAGTAGTACCAACCAGTGTATGGGTGTCGTCCTGTCTAAACGTGATCTCGGTGCGAAAGCGTTGGGCGTCGTAGGTCGCACGTGCATCGAGGCCGGCATACGTCTGCCCGGCAATCAGTAAATCACTGATTGCGATCTGGCTGGTGAGAGTCGGAGTTGCTGCTGTCCCGCCAAGATGAACGCGCGCCGCCAGGAGCCCGCGTACCTCTGGTTGCTGTGGCAAGACTGGTTGGAGCGTGGCCAGAGCGAACCGCGCAATCTCGAGATCGACCTCTTGTGCCCCGCGCAAGGAGAGACCTCCACGTAGCGAGATCTGCTGAGTGCCGCTTCTCAGCAGGAGGGGAGTCAGTGAGATCTGTTCCCCTCGTTGGGTGACAGTTGTTGGTTGCGCCAGCTCCCAGGTACTCCCCGGCACTGCCAGCGACAGTTCCGCGAGCCGCACAGTGTTCTGCCCAGTGTCAGCGACAATGTCCGCCTTCACATGGTGCGGGCGATTCTCCGGATCACGTGCATCAGCGATAACCTGTAGGCTGAGCGGTTGCATGGCCGTCAACGTCGCCACAATATCAAGCCGGCGGAGGGGAGTGCCGATGCGCAGCTCATCGAGTGACGCGCGTACGTTGCCCCGGGCGTGTTGGCTCCCAAGACCTGTACCTGTAACCATCACGCTAGCTCGCTGAATGACCTGATCAGCGAATTTCAGATTTGTCCCTTTTACGGTGCCCTGGGTCTGTAGCTCACTGAACGACCCCCGGGCCTCACCTTCCAGCGTCAAGGAACCCGCGCCGGTGTACCCGGCAAGGGTAAGCCACGGCGCCAGATCGCTGGTTTGCAGATAATAAGAGAGCTGACCCTTCGCGGTAGGAGTCGTCCCCAGTTCCCCCTTGACGATGAGATTGGTGTCTTGCGCGTCGAGCGTGGCCTCGGTAATGCGCACCCGTTCCTCAGCAATACTGGCGAGAAAGCGACCACGGGTGATGCGAACCGGGCCGACGGTAGAGGGCGATACTTCAACGTCAGCGTTGGCCTGCAGCGTGGCTAGATCTGTACCCTTGCCGTGCACGACGCCACGAAATTGCAGGGTCCCAGGAACCGGATCTTTACCGGGAACAACTCTGGCGATGTCGAGTTGGTCGGCCACGACCGTCAGGGCATAGTCAGGTGTGTCAGTGAGGCCGACCTTTCCCTGGACTGTGGCTCGGCCCACGGCACCATGAACTGTTGTTGTAAATGTCGCCTGTTTCTGTTCCAGACCGCCAGTGAGGGTCACCTTGCCCAACTGCCAGGTGGCAGCGTGAAATTCACTCGCGTCCATGGCGACCTGGGCGGTAAGATCTGAGAGTTCGGTGCCGCTCCCGCGTAGGTCTACCGTCCCATTCACTACGCCGCGGAGGTCTTTTCTGTCCAAGAGTTGCTGCAGGTCGCAGTTTGTGAGCTTAACCGTGCCGTCATAGTGGAGCGGAGTCTCTCGCAGGTTTGTCCGCATGTCGACAGTGAGAGTGCTTGTCGCTGCTCCGGCGTTGAGGACAACGTGAAGATCCGCAAGTGGACCCTGCAGCTGAACTGTACCGGAGATATCTTGCTGCAACGGGAACTCGGGCGCGACCTGTTTTACGTCCGCGATAGCGAGCTTCTTGACGGTGAGGAGGGCATCAAGATCAACAGTCTGGAGGTCCTTGATACGACCGGCAAGTTGTAGTGCGGAATGATCGGTTGTCACCTCGAGGCTATGAATCTGTACCGATGCCGGGTCGCCAGTCGCCTCGTAGGCCAGGACACTCTTGACCTGGAGCGTTGGCAGCGCGGTTGCGGTGATCTGGGTCGCCAGGTGGCGTACCCTAAGAGCGATACCAGTGGGCGGCAGGTCGAGCCCGGCGTCGAGAGTGGTATCTGTTAGGACATACGTCTGCTTGTCCTTGCCGCCTAGTGTGATCGTAATCTGTCCGCTTTGTAACCTAATATCCTGAATTTTGATCGTCAGCGTACTTGGTTCACTTGGTGCGGAAGGCACCGATTCCTCACCGGCAAACGCAGTCACGATATTCCAGTTGCCGGCTTCGTCTTGAACGACTTGGAGCACGGGCTCTTCGATCTCCACCGCGGTTATCTCCACGCGTCGTTGCAGGAGCGGGAGCAGCTTGTAGCGTAACGTGACGTGCGGTGCCCGTAACAGCTCGACCCCCTTATGGTGAATGACCAAATCGTGCAATGTGACCCGATTCCAGAGGACACCCTCCAGGCCGCCCAGTTCCACTTCCCCATCGACCACGCCGTTCAACGTGCTTACCAGGTGGGGGCGGAGAAACGCCAAAAAACGAGGTGAGTGCGTCAGCCACCACACACCGAGAAGGGCAGTGACCAGGAGAACGACCATGCCAAGGGCAAACCAGCGAATCAGAGTTCCTACACGCTTCATCATTAGAAGAACTGTCCCATACTAAAATGGACCTGCCATGGCTGATCACCGCGTGGCGGGTCAAAGGGGAAGCCAATATCCAACCGTACGGGGCCAATAGGCGTCGAGTAGGTTACCCCCACCCCGGTGGCGAACTGCAAGTTGTCAAAGGGAAAATCTCCCGGCTTGAGGGAAACTTGGCCAAAATCGATAAATAGAGCGCCACCGAACTGACCCCATAAGCGGCGGCGCACTTCGAGCGAGCCTTCGATGAGAGTCAGCCCCCCAAGAGGATCATCGGCCGAGCTGAGAGGACCGAGCCGCCGCCGACCATACCCGCGGACACTCTTTTCTCCTCCCGCGTAAATCCTTTCAAATAACGGAATCTGGCTGGGATCGCCTAAGTCATCGGCTAGGCCGATCTTGAGCCTTCCCGCCAAGACTGTATCCTCGGCAATGCGTTGGTACTTTTTCGCCTCGGCGATCAGCTTGTAGAATTTAAAATCTCCGCCCCAGATCGTACCAGCCTGATCTGCCTGTAGCGAAATCACATGCCCACCCTGTGGATCAAACGGATCTTCGGTGGTGTTCCACGTCAGCCCCAGAAATGGTCCAGACAACAGGTCTCCCCGGGTGAGTCCGCCCAACGCCCGGATCGTAGCTGGTTTGATGTTATTCAATTTTACGAACTCCAAGCGATAGCCGAGAAACCCAGAGAGGGTAGAAGAGAAGCTATATTCTAAGCGCGGACGGAACCGCGTGGCATTGAGCAAGAACGTCTCTTCATCCTCCTGGACCTGATTTGCGTTCAAGATCAACCGGCCATTCGGCGATAAGAAATGGGGTTGCTCGAACGTCGTATCAAACAGCACGTTAATGGAAGAGTAGCGCAGGACGAAAGAGAGCCGGCGGCCGCCGCCTAACCAGTTGCGATGCTGCCACTCGACCTGTGCGCCGATCTCATCCTGAGTACTGTATTTCACGCCAATCTTGATGTCGCGTGGTGGCCGTTCCTCGACCCGTATGAGCATGGGGACAACAGCATCGCTGCTCTCTGGGTTTTCCGGGCCGATCTGGACAGAGCGAAAGAGTCCCAGCCGGAGAAGTTTTTCGCGGGTCTGACGAACCTTCGCCAGAGAAAAATCTTCGCCCGGCTTATAGACCACTTCACGCGTGACCAGCTGCGGCGATACCTGTTTGGTGCCCTCTACCCGGGTTTCTCCAAAGGTCGCTTGCGGACCCAGGGTGACGGTATAGCGGACCCGCACGTGTCTCTGCCCAAGATCGACCTCAGCGTGTCGTTGCGTATTCACCCGCGCATACGCCTGCTCGCGGAAATGATTTCGCAATGCTTGTTCACTGTTCTGATACGCGTCTTCGGTAAAAATCTCACCTCGTCGAAGGGAAAGCAGATCGTGAAGAGTCGCATCTTCGGGTACCTTATGGCCATTGACGACCGTAATCGTTACGCTGTCCACAGTCACCGGTGCCTGTTCGCTAATCGTTATCTCGGGAGTAATTAGTTCATTTTTCTCGTCGAGTTTCAGGTCGTAGGTCACTTCCGTCTGGTAATACCCGCGCGCTTCATAGAAGCGTCGGAGGCGTTCGATATCGGTTTCGAATGCGATCGGATCAAACTTTGGACGCTCTCGCCAGAAGAGATAGTCTGGACGAGTCTGGGTACGCAGCGTACCCAGGAGTTCCGCAGTCGAGAAGGCCGTATTCCCCGTAAGCGTGATCTCTTTCACTCGCCACTCTTGGTCCGCCGGCAGATTATCAACGGTCAGGGCCAACGAGGTTCCCACATACGCACACCAGGCAGCGAACACTCCGGCAACAATCAGGCGATACATTGACGTTGTGTCTCTTGTGATCAACGGCTACACGAGGCGAATCCAGCTGGGAAGATGGACAGGGCGAAACCCCTCACCACTAAGGCGAGGTGAAGAAGTGAGAACAGCCAAAGGGCAGCCGGAGTACACGGATCGTACCAGGGGCCGGGGGAGGGCATTCTGTCCGGGTGTGTCTGTTGAGTATATGGAATGATATGATGTATCAGCCCCACGTACATAGGTAGTGGAACCTCCAATAGCTTGCGTTACGACGTTGGCGGGCTCTCTAGTTGTTGAATTTTGCGACGGATGGCCGCGACAAGATCTTCAAACGACGACCTATTCAGAATGCGTTGAAACTGATTGCGGTAGTTACGGACCATGCTGATATTCTCGACCGCCACGTCGTAGATGAGCCACGTTCCGTCCTTTTGATGAAGACTGTACGAAACGACGACCTGCTTATCTTGGTTCGGAAACTGGATCCGCGTATCTACCTGCGCATAGCGGCCGTCGATTCGCTCCTGGTCATAGGTAAAGCGGACACCTTTGGGGTACCGGTCCAGCATCCCCCCATAGGACTTTTCCACAAGCGTAGTGAAGAGATCAATGAACTGCTGCCGTTGCGTCTCATTCAATTTTTGCCACTGCGCACCAAGGCACCGCCGTGCGAACTCTGATGCATCAATATGTGGGAACACAATGTCCTTTACTTTCTCTATGCGTGCATTGAACTGGGCATCTCCTTGGTATGCGGGATTTTCCAGCACCGCGACAGCTTGATCCACTGCGTTCCGAATGATCATCTGTGGAGACTGCGCTGCGCTACTACCGCATGGCACGAGGAGTGTTATGAGCCACATTCCATAGGTAACCCGTGCGCGGGTCCGCTTCGCCTCTGCTCGTCTTTTCACGTAAAGTCACTCCTTCCCCAAACCTAACGTTCGTTCAGCCCCAGTTCTCGGCTCAACACCAGAGACCAGTTCTCTCTTCGTAGCATAACCGGACAATGAAGAGGAGCAGCTGCGATTGCGAGGGGTCTTCTGTCCTGATACTTTTCCCCATTCTCCTGGGTACGCGACCTGTCGCTCTTCCACGAGCTACCCATGTGCATTGCTTTCCTGTCGCCACTCAATGAGGTGAGATAAAAACTGGGTGACCTCTTCGGGATCGCGCAGGTAGTACTGGGCGCTAGTCGGTTGGTGAGTCCGGGCAACCAAAATCCCATACCCGTGGCCGAGCAAGGCTTGGAAGGCATCTTCGTCGGTGGTGTCATCGCCAACATACAAACACAGTGACGTTCGTGGCCAATTGGTCAAGAGCGCCTGCACCGCTTTCCCTTTGTTGACGCCCAGGGGTCGCACCTCAACCACCTTTTTGCCGTGTATGATGTTCAAGGCAATCCCCCGTCGCTGATAGGTCCGCACCTGGGAGAGAAAATCAGCGACGACCCCTTCTGCGGCGCTTGGTGGGGCCAAACGGTAATGCAACGCGAGCGCGTAGCGTTTATCTTCGAGGAGAAAGCCCGGGAGTCCGTCGATCCGAGTCGCTAGCTTTCTCCGCAACTGTGAGATGATGGTCGTGAATGCCCCTGGAGGAAGCAGCAAAGAGTGCTCGCCTGAGGGGGTACGAACCTCAAGTCCGTGGGTGCCAATATATGTCAGGCCCGGGACAGGCAGGAGTGTCTGTAACTGCGCGAGCGGTCGGCCACTGACAACTGCCACACGCAGGTGTGGGGTCTGGGTCAGACGTGTCAACAGTGCGAGCAGTGCCGGACCTGGACGGGCTTCTTCCGGACGCGCCGCGATAGGTACCAACGTACCGTCATAGTCAAGGCACACAAACACCAGGGGTGCAGTGCGGCAAAGTGTTGTCAAGTGAGAATCTGATAATCCGTGCGATAGCATAACGCGTAATCCGCAATTCCTGTGTTTCTAGAGCTCCAGTATCGACGTGCCTGGTGCACTCGGCCCGCGGGGCACCGTCGAGTTCGTTCTGCAGACCTCATAGTCGGAGATTCTATCCGGGCAATCGTCACCGTAGCATGGTCTGCAGCCAACAGAAATAATCTCTGCATTATTTGCCACCAGGCTACACCTTGTTCGATCATTGTTGGTGGTTCTGGGTGCAGTGTCATCGAAGAGGCGACGTACAGGGAAGGACACAACGTGACCCACCTCCCCATCAGTTAGCCGTTACGATGAGCCGAAGCTTCCCGGATCGGCCTCGGCGTTGCCCCCGGCGGTACGCTCTCCCAGTTCGTCGCCGGTTCGTCACGCGTCACTCGCTGGTGTCCAGCGAGCGGGGTTGGTTGTCCTTGGTTCCCCGCACGTTCTCGGTAGATCGGGCAATGCGAACACATTTGGCCATCTCTAGCATGGGAATGTCGTCTACGGTTCTGAGAGCGTCGCCATCCAGTGACTCAACCAGCCAGAGCAAATTGTCGAGAATATCTTCCGTGGTCTGCATAGTCCCCTCCTAGCTACTGGTTGCACGATATGACCCAGGAGTATCCGTGTCCTCCCCCTAGCTTCTCATCGTGCCTGTCGTATGTGCGCATGTCGATGCGCCTGCTGACGGCGGGCACTCAACGACGGGCGTGGGGATACTAGACCACTGCTCGACGGTGTGCGTGGAGCAGGCACTCTTGCTGGCACTGGTGCCCGCCGAAATAAGACCATACGGGTGTTGCGACCGGGTGTTGCGGATGTCGCCAATCCGTGCCGAATATATTCCGCATCCAGATTGAGATGATCGCAGATCGTTTCGAAGGCGTAGAGCCAACTTTTGTCCCGGGAGGAAAACCACTCTTGGGTCTCTTGGTAGAGCCGGCGGCCGCGCGTGGTATGATCCGATTGATAGCGAAACCAGTCGGCTATGGCATCCTGTAAGACCGCCAAGAGCAACCGCCGTGCCCCAGCCCACTGGTCAGCATTCGCAGGGGTATAGAATTGTTCAGGCGGGCAGAACACCTCTGGTGTCTCGCTCCTATAGCGTGTCGTTATAGGAGCAGCGGTTGTAGTTACGGTCCGTACTGCCACGTTGGATGGTGGCATGGTTACTCCTCTCCTTCTCCCTGTGCACGAGCGCACAGCGCCTCATATTCGTCTGCATAAAAGAACCGTGCTTCGCCGAAGGCAGGTTTGAGCTGACTTAGCCAGGTGGCTTGTGGATCAAACTGAGCGAAAAACGGACGCTGCACCCAGTCCGGGTTGCGTCCCTGGATGAAACGCAAGACGAACACTTTTTCTCCGGCAATGTTGCTCACTCCTTGAATTTCTACTTTTCCGGGAGCGGCGCTCATCGAGGGGCCGCGTACTGTGCGGGCGAGCCCCGACACTTGTGCGATCGCCTTACGGTACACATCCCAGGCGCGGGCGAGCGGGATTTCGAAGTAACGGCGAGCGCCGGTGTCACGCTCGACAAACATGTAATACGGAATGATGCCGAGTTGTACCTGTGTCCGCCATAGGCGGGCCCATACGTCTGGGTCGTTGTTAATGTGCGCAAGCACGGGGCCTTGCCCACGAATCACCGCGCCAGTGCCGCGCACGCGACGAACTGCCTCGCGAGCCTCCGGAGTTTCCAGTTCCTGCCAGTGGTTATAGTGCGCCATAAGTGCGACATGTTTGCCACTTCTTACCACTCGCTCAAACAACTGTAGAAGGTCATCAGCGTCGGCATCGCGGGTGTAGCGGTATGGCCAGTAGGTGAGCGACTTGGTACCAAGGCGGATAGTTTGGATGTGCTCAAATTCGCGGTTTAAGAGCGGAAGGAGGTAGTCGGCGAGATGATGCGTTTTCATCACCAACGGGTCTCCGCCGGTGAATAGGACATCGGTTACCTCCGGATGGGACCGTAAATACGCGCACAACTGCTCCGCGTTGTTGGAAGCAAAGCGCAGCCCAGGCATTCCTACGAACTGCGCCCAACGAAAACAGAAGGTGCAGTACGAATGACATGTTTGTCCGTGGCTAGGGAAAAATAACACCGTCTCGCGGTATTTGTGTTGCATGCCCGGTACGGCTTCCCCGTCCAGCCGTGGCACGTTCAATTGCTGCTGTTTTGCCGGATGCGGGTTCAACTCCAATCGTAGGGCATCGGCACACGCTTTGATGGTCTTGCGATCTGCTTCCTGTTTGAGCAGGGCGGCCATGCGTTCGAATGCCTCTGGCGATAACATGTCGGCTTGTGGAAAAGTGAGCTGAAACATAGGGTCGTCCGGGATGTTTTCCCAATCAATAAGATGGTCGATGACGTACTGATTCACGCGAAACGGCAGCACCTGCGCCACGACCTGCATCGCAAAACGCTGTTCGTCCGTTAGCCGTGTCACCTGCGGAATCTTGTCGAGATCCCGTTCAGTATAGACACGAAAACGTGGCGCCACGGAGCGTGGCATATCGGCAAGGGGGGAGCGTAATGTCAAATCTACGGCATGTTCGTTTAGCATAATCCCTCCTGGAAACCATCGCAGGTCTCAGTACGCTGCGATACGGCTCGGTCAGTACTTATGTAGTTTCTAGCCAAAAATGACGTAAAAGTCAACTTTGACTGATAGATTTTTGTTGAGGCTTTGTTTGAGGTGCCCGCGCGCCTGCCCGGCCTATGGATACTCCTGTCCTGGACGGCACTGACCGGCCTGCTAAATGTGCCGGGCTCTTGGTTATGTCAGAAAGGAGAGAACTGTGGCGAAGGCCGGGACTGCCTCTATCGATGACGGTGGAGAGCTATGAGCGTGTTTTCTTACCAGACCCGTTTGCTGGCGTTAGCGCGGTACCGCTGGTACGCCTTGGGTATTACGACGCTCGGCCAAGCAGCGGCGAACATTGTTGCCTCTGCGTTTGGGCCGCTCGCGCCGTTTTTGCAAGACGACCTGCAGATTAGTCGCGCCCAGGTTGGACTGATCTCGACGGCGGTGTTCGTAACTGCGGCCCCGTCGGCCTTGTTTGGTGGCCGGGCGGCTGATCGTGTCGGGGAGCGGCGAGTCCTGATCTTGTCGGGGCTGGTGGGCGCGCTGGCCGCTATATTTGTCTCCAGCAGTAGTGGGTTCTGGGGTCTGGTGGTCAGTTGTTTAGGTATCGGCTTAGGAAACGGGATTCAAAATCCGGCCGGCAGTGCGGCTGTGATGCGCTGGTTTCCACAACATCAACGTGGCCTGGCGATGGGGATTCGCCAGACGGGGGTCCCGATCGGTGGGGTTCTGTCTGCTGGCGTTGCGCCGTTCCTGGCGCTGCATTACGGCTGGCGCACTGCTTTCATTGCCGGAGGCCTGCTGGCGTTGCTTGGTGCGATCTTAACCATCGTGGCCTATTTTGACCCTACCCGGACGGCGACAACTGGAGGAAGCCCCATGCGTTCTCTGCGAGAGCTGGCCTCTGATCCCAGACTTCTACGGTTGGCGCTGATCTTTAACTGCCAGGTCTTCACCCAAATGGCGGCCACTATGTACTTCGTGCTTTTTCTGCACGAAGCGCTGGGCGCGCCGGTGGTGATAGCAGGGGCTCTCTTTGTCGCTGTCAACGTGTCGGCCATGATCGCGCGTATCGCCTGGGGTATCGTGAGCGACCGGCACTTTCGTGGCCAGCGTCGGCCGGTGTTGCTAATTATAGTGGCCCTTACGGTTGGTAGCGACTTGGGTGCTGCGCTGCTGCCGGCATATACTCCGTTATGGGCAGTCACCGGGCTGGCTATCCTTTTTGGTATCTCTGCCTTTGCCTGGACTGGGATTTTGGGCACCTTGATTATTGAAGTGGTGGGCGCGCCGTCCGCCGGTTCTGCCATCTCTGTGGTTCAGGTCTTATGTGCGCCGGCCACGCTCTTGGCTCCTCCGCTGTTTGGGCTGTTGGTGGACATGTCCGGGACCTACCGTGCATCGTGGTTTCTCCTCACGTTCATCGGTTTGATTGGCTTGACCACGCTGTATTGGGTGCGGGAAGAGGAAGCGGCGTGACGGCTGTCACCGCCTCTCTGTCTATGACTCAATCCTCGCTGGTCTGGATGAAGGAGGGAAAGTATCGGTTTCTCCAGCTTTTCAGATAAGTGGGGATAGCTGCCTCAATGTGTGACGTGCTCACGGTCTCTCTCGTTGTTACCCGGTATTGCGTAATCCTGCGGAAATACCGTGAATTGTCGCAGCGAGGGCAGAGTTGAGGTCGTCGCTATTGTCGCCTGCCCGCTTGCGTCGCAACAATTCGATTTGGATTAAACTCATGGGATCGACATAGGGATTCCGCAGTCGGATGGACCGGGCCAGCATCGGATTGTTTTCCAGGAGCTGCGACTGGCCGCTGACGTGAAGCACCAGGCGTTGCGTCCGCTCAAATTCAGCGGCGATCATGGCAAACGTGCGCGTACGCATCTCGGCATCAACCACTAAACTGGCATAGCGTCGCGCGATACCGAGATCCGCCTTGGCGAGGGCGATTTCAACGTTGGCGATGAGATTGGCAAAAAAAGGACAGCGCGCCATCAGTGTTTGTAAGAGCCTCACTTCTTCCTTGCCGCGACTGGCAAAGCTTTCGAGTGCGTGTCCGACGCCGAACCAGCCAGGCAGTCCGTGGCGACTCTGCATCCAGCCAAACACCCAGGGAATGGCGCGGAGGTCATCCAACCCGCGCCGCTCACCACGGCGGGCAGGCCGTGAGCCGATTTTGGCCAGCTCGAACTCCAGCGCGGGCGTTGCCTCGGCAAAATAGCGCACGATGTCTGGGTTATCGACAATGTACTGCCGATAAAACACGAACGCGTCCGCGGCCATTGTTTCCAGCGCGTGTTCCCACTCCGAAGAGAAGGTTTCGGGCCTGTTGGGGTCTGCCACTAGCAGAAGCGCGGACGCCACCATTAACTCAAGGTTGCGCGCGGCCAGCACCGGGTCAGCATATTTCCAATTCAGGACTTCCCCTTGTTCGGTCAGCCGTAGCATCCCGGAGAATGCCTGCGGCGGCTGCGCGGTGATCGCGCGCTGTGTCGGGCCACCCCCGCGACCGACCGTACCGCCGCGGCCATGAAAAAAACGCAGTGTGACTTTACACTCTTTTGCCACCGCCGCTAAGTCAGCTTGCGCTTTGTACAGCTCCCACGAGCTGCAGAACATGCCGCCATCTTTATTAGAATCGGAATATCCGAGCATGACTTCCTGCTGTCGGCCCCACGAATTCAGGAACCGTTGGTAGCTCGGTGCGGTCCAGAGCTGGCGGCAAACCGCCGGGCATTGGCGGAGGTCGGCAATAGACTCAAAGAGCGGCACGGGCATCAGTCCAGGGTCTCGACCATCCTCTGATGCGGCTACCGCAACTCCCGCAAGCTGCGCGAGCCAGATTATCGAGAGCACATCTTCGGCCCGGTGGGCACCACTGATGACGTACTGGCGGATGGCTTGCGGTGGATCGGTGCGCTTGAGCCTCGCGACCGTGCGTAAGGTTTCGAGCAACTCCTGGGTGTCGGACGATACGTGTGGGGGATGAATGGCGGTGCGGCTGGACGTGGGACTGGGGCTGAACGTCGCTCCTTCCGCCAGCTCGTGGACCGCACGTTCATGGATACGAGCGTGTTGTCGGATGTCGAGCGTATAGAGATGAAAACCAAAGGTGTCTACCTGGCGAATCAGGGGATCGAGCCACAAGCGTGCCAGGCGAGCACCTCCATTGGTCTCCAGGCTTTCACGCAGCACATTGAGGTCTGCAGTGAAGTCCGCGGCGTCGGTATACGCGCCGGCAGCGGGTGGTGAGGCACCGGTGGCAGACAAACGCTGCCGGACGACTAGTAAATACTGACGATACGGTTCATGAGCCGTATCCTCAGAGTTCTGTTCGTCAGTCTCCGGCCAGGTGCTCGTTTCCCCGGCGAGTGTCTGCCTGAGCGCCGCAGAGACGGCAACATTGTGCAAAGAAGAACTGAGACGTTTGCGCAGCGTGTCGACTGCTTGGATATAGTGGTGCAGTATCGTCGCCCGCGCCTGCTGGAGTGCCTCGCGCGTGCGTGGTGGAGTGACATAGGGGTTCCCATCCCGGTCACCGCCGATCCACGAACCGAAGCGGACAACAACCGGTAAATCTCTCGCTTGTAGTGCCTCGCCATACACGTGACGAAAGGCCGCAGTCATTTCTTCGTAGAGGTCGGGCACTGTCCCAATAAGGCAATTCAGGTAGTAATCAAGCCCCATGGTGATCTCGTCACGAACGGTCGGACGGCGTCGGCGGACCTCGTCAGTTTGCCATAAGGTGGTGATCTCGGCGGTCAGGGTCGCTTGCTCCTCTACCGCAGCGGAGGCCGATAACGGGAGCCAATCGAGGCGCTCAAGTGCGTGCGCGAGGCGGCGCTGGAGAGCGAGCACAGTCTGCCTGGCTACCTCCGTCGGATGGGCAGTAAACACGGGAATGATCTCGACATGCGTGAGCGCGTCGAGCACTGCCTGGCTGCCAAGGCCGGCCGCGGCTAGACGTTGGAGAACGCCATGAAACGAGCCCGCTTGCGGCGGATGAGTGAACGAGATGCGGGCTGCACGTCGGCGGCGTTTGCGGTGATTGGTTTCGGCCAGATTGATGAGTTCGAAGTAGATGGCAAACGCCTTCGTCAGTCGATAAGCATCAGGCGCGGTCAGACTACTGATCAGCTGGTGCAAACGCTTCTCCAGTCGCACGCTTTTGGAATCGCTTCGCTGGTGCGTAGAGGCTTCGCGTTGTTCGATAGCCAACAGGCGCAGGGTTTCCACGCGGTCGAAGAACGGCTGCCCGACTTGTTCCTTGAGCACGATACCGAGTAACGCCCCAAGCGAACGCACATCCCGACGCAGCGGCTCCTCTTTGCGGTCGCGCTCATCGCTGATGAGTTCGGTCAGGCGTTGGTGATGGTCAGCTGGCAACCAGAGCGTCTCGTTTCCCGCGAAGTCTTTCCTGGGACCGCGCCTCCGTCGGGTGCGGCTATCCACCATGCCTCCGCTGGCTACGCTGGCGGCGGTGGGAGGATTATCATGTGTACGTTTTCGTAGTCTTGCTCTCATTGTTAGTTCTGCCCGTCTCCTGATCGTAAACAAGATGAACCTGGGCAACGACGCTTACTCTGATCTGCTCCGCCGCAGCCAGCGGTCAACACAACGCAACCCACGCAACGTGACCAACACGAATAACGTGCCTCCTAGAGCTATCACAAATTGTAGGAGCGCGACACAGATACCGATGGCAGCGACAAATAGCAGTGAGGCGGCGGTTGTCAAGCCTCTCACTGGATCGTTCGTCCCGCCTCTGATGATTGTACCCGTCCCAAGAAACGCGACGCCGGTCACCACGGCTTCAATGATGCGAATAGGATCCGACCGTAACAGAGGGCCGTTTATTTCGCCATCAAAGTGGGCCACAAGAACATCGCCGAGCGCGACCAGCAGTGCTGCCGCCCCGGCGACCAACATATGGGTGCGTAAACCGGCCGGGCGGTCGGCCAGCTCACGATCAAACCCCACACACGCTCCTAACAGCATCGCGAGTGCGACCAAACCGAGGACCTGCAGCTGGTCGCTGGGGATGGTATTCCATATGTTATAAATATCCACGGGGACTCAACCTCTGCACCTTTATCGTCAGCAACGACCATGCCAGCCTTAAGAGTATGGAGTTGCCGTGGAGCCGCAAGAGCCAGTGTTCTCGTCATTACACCCTGGAACTACGACAATCGTCCGAACGGGCTGTGTGAGCCGTAACCCAGTGTATGATCGGTTTGTTGCGGTGCGAGCAGGGTAACGACGGGCGGAGAGAAATATGCGACTCTGCACGTTCCTGTCGCAAACGTGCGACGAGAACAGGGCAACTCGAGATCAGCGCATGCGTAGTCTTTGGCATCTTTGTTGCTCTCCTCGATGACAGCGACTGACAAATACTGGGTGCGGATGCTGTACGCGTCGATATACCAAAGGCACCGAGGTGGGAGAAAACTTTTATGAGAGCACGTCTGCTCAGCTGGTGGGATTCGGTACGTACCAGTTTCTGGTTCGTACCGGCGTTGATGGTAGTGGCCGCCATTGGGATCTCGTTGGCGATGATCGAACTCGACCAGCTCACCGGCGATCACGTGATGCAAAATAGACAATGGGTGTGGAGTGGTGGTCCAGAGGGCGCTCGAGGATTGCTCTCTACCATTGCCGGCTCGATGATTACCGTAGCCGGTGTGGTGTTTTCGATTACCATTGTTTCGCTCACCCTCGCGTCCTCGCAATTTGGTCCCCGTCTCTTGCGCAATTTCATTTCCGATAAAGGGAACCAACTCGTACTGGGTACGTTCGTTGCGACTTTTGTGTACTGTCTTCTCGTTTTGCGGACGGTGCGTGGCGTGGGTGGGGTCGAGTTTGTCCCCCATGTTTCGACGACCTTTGCGTTGGTCTTGGCGCTGGTGAACATCGGCGTGCTGATTTACTTCATTCATCACGTGGCAACGATGATCCAGGCTCCGTACATCATCGCGTTGGTGGCGCGGGATCTTGATCAGTCGATTGATCACATGTTTCCCGAACAGCTTGGGCAGAGTAAGGCGGAGCCACAGGGGCATACTGCAGAGCCGGAAATGCCAGACGATTTTGCCCGCCGGGCGCGTGCTGTCAGGGCGAACCAAGAGGGTTATCTGCAGGTCATCGATGCCGATGGTTTGATGCGTTTGGCCGTGCAGCACGATCTGTTGATTGTCCTTCGCTACCGACCAGATAGTTTCATTGTTCAGGGGAGCGAGATCATGGACGTGTGGCCGCCAGAACGCGCATCCCCGGCAGTGACCTCCCAACTGAGTGAAACGTTCATTGTTGGTCCTACCCGCACGCCGATGCAGGACGTCGAGTTCGCGGTCAGACAGTTAGTTGAGATCGCTGTACGTGCACTGTCTCCAGGAATCAATGATCCGCTCACCGCGATGACATGTATTGATCGTCTTGGGGCCGCGTTATGTCGGTTAGCCGAGCGAGAGATTCCGTCGCCCTATCGCTACGATACGGAGGGCACGCTCCGTGTGGTCGCTGACGCGGTCACCTTTAAGGGGGTTACCGATGCCGCCTTTAACCAGATCCGTCAATATGGCCGTTCAAGCGCTGCCGTTGCGATCCGGTTGTTGGAGATGTTTGCAGTCGTTGGGGCCCGTGTGCACCGTAAGGAAGATCAGGTAGCGTTACGCCGGCAAGCGCTCATGGTCAAACGCGGCAGTGAAACTGCGCTGCCGGAAGAGGAAGACCGCAAAGAGGTCGCGCAACGGTATCAAACCGTGCTCCATGTCTTGCTGGATGATGATGCGCTAGAGTCAGACACGATCAAGCGCACGACGATTCAGAAGGAACACGTGTAAGCAGATATGAGGCGTGTGTTGTAGCGCAGGGATCGGCACCATGTCCCCTGGGGCCTTTGCGATGGAATGCCTGAGCACCAGAGGGTGGGGGAGACTGTGTCCTGCGGTTCACAACGGCGGTGTCATCGTTCCTTCTTTACCCCCGTCGTAGGGGGCCTTGGTTGAGCGTGGGGGCGTTGCTACGTTCTTTTCTCGTCTGACGAGTGAGAGCGAAACTCTTGATAGGATTTCTGCAGCTCTTGGATGGCGGTATCCACCGTATCTTTCATTGCTTCCCATGTTTCGAGGCTGGCGCTCTGGACCTCCGCTAACTTCTTTCGTGCGATGTCGAGTTTTTGCTCGACGTCATATTGCAATTGTCGCAAATCTTGACGTGCCGTTGCATCGGTTCGGCCTGCACGACTTTTCAGGGCTTCGAGCTGAGTTTTGAGGTGTTCCAGTTTATGGTGCATCCGTTTTTGGTACATTTCTTTCTGCTGTTGCGCATATTGTTGCGTTGCCGTGAGCGCTTCGTGGGCTTTCTCCTTCACCTCATCAGCAGTGATTGCTGGTTGTTCTGCGGCGTGCGTTGACTCTGCTGCCCGTTCGCTGCCACTCTGACAGGCACCAAGAAACATGGCTACGCTAAGCGCCGCTACACAGCACACAGTTCGATACATTCTACACCCTTGCATCAGCCGCTCCTCCTATGTGAGAAGGAGCGGGCTGTCAATCGTCAGAAGCAGTTACTTGAATTGTGATACGGCCTTATCCCACGCTGTTTTTAATTCACTCCAGGCCGAGTCCATACCCGCTTTAACATGTACCCAGGCGTCGGCGCTGGATGTTTTGAGTTCCGCAAATTTCCGCTGAGCGGTTTCCAGCTTCGGACGTAGAGCCTCCATCTGTTTTTCATACTGCAGTTTGGCGTCGGCAGAAGCATGTTGCGCTTTTGCCCTGAGTTCGTCGAGTTTTGCCTGCCATTCTTTGAGTTGAGCTTCCATTTTCTGCTGATAGAGTTCTTTGCGTTCCATAGAGTTCCTCCTGTCGTCGGGTTATTGCGCCTCACCGGCAGCCAGCGCTAACGGTGCGCGTCCGGCCGCCAGTCGTAGCTGCAACGGGTCGAAGAGGCTAGCAGGGAGTTGTTCGTTGTACTGCACTGCACTCATGGTAAAGATGGTGCTCGTCTTTTGTCGCAGGTCCTTCATTTCAACGCGCAGCGGTGTCGGTTGCCCATCGATAACCGTGATCTGATCAAAAGTCTCGGTTCGCCATAGGTTGTTCGCCACGTCGTAAAAATCGCGTTGAAGCGGGAGATAGGTATCGGCATCGACCCAAGTAATGATGCGAGAATAGTACCATTGCTCGGTCGGCACTAACTCGACTTTGTAAGCTTGCTTTCCCTTGTGTTGTTCCGGGCCTAACAAGCGATATTGGCCATGCCGATCAACGAATCCGAGGTCGGCATAGGTAAAATCGCTGCCAAGGAATTGTTGATAGGTTTCAACAGGAACGATGTTGCGGATGCGATCGATGGGTGGCAAGTAGAGCCACATTTGATCGGTCGCGTCGGTGCGTTCTTGGACCAACAGCGCTGTGCCTTTCACATCCGCCGGTTCAAGCATCACGAGCACCGTGCGCTTCTCTTCGTCCATCATGGTGCGGGCCTCTCGTCCTTTCCACTCAACTTTCTTCCCCTCCCCGCCAGTGAACGTGACGGTCACCGTAGCGACGCGAGGTTTTTGCGGTTCGAACACGGCCTTCATCTTGTTCACAATCGTCGTCACCTCCGGTGCCGTAGCGGATAGCTGCGTGTCCGCCGCGAACGCGGGGAACAGCCCCGCAGCTCCGACCAAGCAAAGACCAACAATAAGATTCCACCTGAATGCTTGCATGAGTGCGCCTCCTTTCCTGTGAGTGTCGATCATGAAAAAGGGACCGCCCTGGGATGCGCAGCGACTGCTAGGCTTCGCTGAAACAAAAAGAACTTCCTCTTTATCATGTATGTGATCTTGGTATCCCGTATGAGCCTGCAATTTTCATGCCCGAATCGCGAAAGATGCTGGCAAAGCGAAAAACTTTCTCCATCGCCATCAACGATGGAAGAATGAGCTTATTGTCTCGTTTTTGCTACATTTGTTGTCCGACAATCGGGACAACGCTGGTACCACGGTACCCCCCTTCAGGGAGCGTCCTGGATGGAATGGAGGCCCATCGTGGTCTGTCTCTTGCCCTATGTGGATATAGACAGAGGAAGAGACGTTAGGAAGGAGGGCTGCGACATGAGAACACTGAGAGTGCCGATCGAGACGATGCCCATTGCCCTGAGGACGCCGAGAACGTGGTTGTCTCCCTTCTGCAAGATGAGAGTCCAGGTGCCGGAGAAAGCGTCGATGGTATCTTGACCGAGATAGCTACGCGGTGGGTTCAGCTCCAGCCCGCCGGAAACATAGACGCAAAGAAACGGGAGCAAGCAACGTGGTCACAATGGCCATAATGACTATGGCGGAAAACAAAGAGGCCACCAAGTCTGGTGTGGGGGTAGGCTGGGAAAAGAGCCCCGCGCGAAAAGCGATATCCGCGATAATCAGTTCGACGGCGCCGCGCGCATTCATCCCGAAGCCGACAGCGAGTGCATCAGCCCGGGAAAGACCGGCCCAATATGCGGGGATGCCCGTCCCCACAAGTTTCCCCACCGTCGCTGCGACGATGATCCCCAACACAAACAGGGGAATAATGGTTAACGCGCTTAGGTCGAGATGTAAGCCGATGGACGCAAAGAACACTGGCGCAAAAAATCCCTTAGTCAGACCGGCGACTTTGTTTTTCAGATCGTCGTAGACGGGTTCGTCGATAATTTGCCGAATGAAGAACAAGCCAGCGACGAAGGCGCCGAGGATAAAGTGCAGGTTGAGCGCTTCAGCGAGCACCGCATACCCCAAGGCGATGATCAACAAGCTGCTGAAGGCAAACTCTTCCACCTGAAACGTTCTACGGAGCGCGTCGAGCCTGGGAAAGGCATAATATCCAAGGCCAATGGTAATGGCGAAAAAGAGCAGAATTTTGCCCCCGAGGAGTGCAAGCCCACCGAGTCCCGGCAACGCTCCAGTTTTGATGACCGCGGTTAAGATGGCGAGCAGGATGAGGCTGAGGATATCGTCAATGACAGCAGCGGAGACAATGATTTTTCCCACCTCAGTGTCGAGCTTGCCGAGGTCCATCAGAATCTTTATTGACACCGGCACAGCGGTGATGGCTAAAGCGACGCCCACGAACAGCGCCTGCGCTGCTTTCAGCTCTGATGCTGGCAGCACCCACCATCCGACGCCAATTCCTAATGCTAAGGGGACGACCATCCCTCCCACCGCGATCAGCACTGCTTTCTGTGAGGCCCGTGCCAACTCGCTCGGGTGCATTTCGATCCCGGCAAAGAGCATCAGGAAAAAGATGCCGAGGTCAGTCATGGCGATAAACACCCGATCCTCGGTTAACCCGGACAGGATGGGAAACGTTGCCGCATATTGTCCGACGACTAACCCCAGCACAATACCGGACACCAGTTCGCCGACAAGGGCCGGTTGTCCGGCGCGTTCGGCCAACTCACCAAAGAAACGGGTAACGACCAGTAGTACGAGTAAGATGTAGAGAATTTCCATCGTTGTGCGTCGGCTGTACTAGTAGTTCATCTCAATAACTTTGAAGGACAGAGATTACTTCGTCCCTCCGTTGCTCGCAATGACAACGCCGGAGGTCAGTGCGAGCGCGGCGACGCAATCTCCGCATACAGTCAGCTTCGTCAAGCCCTCAAAATCATGTGGACAGAGTACTACGGGCCTTTCTTTTTTTGCTGATCCGCACTGTTAATCGGGGTCAGCGCACTGCCACTATGCCCAACATGTTCACCTCGGGTGGCGGTAATCGCATCGAGCTGTAGCTCGGCAGGAATCGTCGGTTCGTGAGGTGAGCGCTTTGGCATGACAAGCACTAATATCCCATTGCCGTAAGTTGCGTTAGTCCGCCCCCCATCCACCAGGCACGGTAATGAGAGTTGACGGAAATAGGGGCCTGTCGTCCACTCATCGAGGAGCAGGTCGCGCCCATGTTGCCCAGGTCCGCGTTCCATACCGCGAATAAACAGCCACTGACCCTCGATGCTCACAGCGATATCCTCAGGTTCGAGGCCGGGCATCGGCGCTGCAATCATCAACTGTTCGTCAGTTTGGTACATACGGACAGGAATAACTTGTGGATCTCGACGTACCTTCGCCATAAATGCTCCTTTCGCCAAGCGCTAGGGGGACAAACCAGCAAGGACGATACCAAACTGCCGCCGGCGCAGGAGGGAGGTGGGGGTAATCTAGACCAACTTACACCGAGGACACAGCGGAAAACACTTCCCACTGATGCGGCCGCAGCCGACGATGATCTATCCATTTAGCTATTCACGCGTGGGTCGCGAAAAAGCAGGCAGCGCGAGGAACGCTCGCAATCTTTGTCGCATCGCTAGGACGGTGGCGTGCCGTTTGTAGGACGACCGCTCCCGGACACAGCCCGGAAAAACTTATTTTTTGCGGACATCCGAACGTGACAAGGTTGGCCTTTTCTTTGCTTGTATGACGCATTGACCGCCCGGGATGAATGAGAACCGGATAGTAATGAAAGACACTAGGAGTGAGTGCGGTTGATCATCAGATACGGATTGGGGGAAGGGGCGGTTTATAACGAAGGTATGCATGTATTCGCAAAGTGCATGAGCCAAGGACAATAATATGATGCGCATACTGAGCTTGCTCGGGTTTGTGGTTGTTGCCGTTGTCACTACTCTGGCGTGGCCGGCGCGAGCAGATGACAGCCGTGAGCACGAGGACCAGCCGGTCGTGGAAGCGACCATCCCTGAGACATTGCACCCTAATGATTTCGCCCTCACGCCGGCTGACCGTGCCATTGTCTCCCGGGTCCGCGCCACGTTGGTCGCAAATCCGTTTGTGCCCGTAGACGCCGATGCCATCGCCATTGAGGTGCGGCGCGGGAAGGTTCTACTTCGCGGATACGTACGGAGTCAGGCTTTAAGGACAGAGCTTAGTATGCGAGTCCCTCTGATACCGGGAGTTGAGTCCGTAGATAATCAAGTGGCCGCCCCTCTTACCTACCAAGAGCCACATTAACACAACACACGACACATCCAGCAGCGGAACTGTCGTCAGCTAGTTCGTAGCGAACGTGAGTTCAGTCCAGAGAAAGGAGCAGAGACGAAACACGGAAGGATACACAGTGCCCTCCGTCGGTCTCTACAAAAGGAAAGGAAGATGTTACGGCTTCGTTCCCCACCCGCGAACACACGTATGTGAGCGGAACAGGATAACAATCGCACGCAGTGAGACAATTTTTATCAGGAAAGGAGAAAAGCATGAAGACGAAAGAAATCATCATTACCGGATTGACTGCCGGTGCATTTTTACTGGCACCAGCGGCGTTCGCCGAAGAGGCGTCACACGCCGAGAATCACATGAAGTCGAGCACCCACCAGGCAGCGGGAGAGACCACGGGCAGCCAACAAAAGGAGATAGCACCGCGCGCCCAGCAAGGATCGACTACGACGACCGGCGCTGAGCAAAAAGAAGCAGCCCAGTCTTCACCCCAGAGCAACGAGCAAAAGCAGATGAAGGCGCAGGAGTCAAGTATTCTCAGGGCTAGTGAAGTGATCGGGTATACCGTTAAGAACCCGCAAGGCCAAGAGCTGGGACAGATCGAGGATCTGGTCATTGATCCGGAGCACGGGCGTATTGCCTACGCGGTCTTATCGTTCGGCGGCTTCTTGGGACTGGGAGACAAGCTCTTTGCTATTCCCTGGGATGCCATGAAACCAATGCCTTCCCAGCAGACCGTGCAGCTCGACGTCAGCAAAGAAAAGCTTGAGAAAGCGCCGGGCTTCAACAAAGACAATTGGCCGAACGTCGCTGACCGGGAGTGGGGGCTTGTCGTGTACAAGTACTACGATCTCGATCCGTACTGGGAATAGTATACTAACTGTGTAGGTGTGGCGGTCTCGGCCGCCACACCACCCACGGAGTCTTGAGGAGCAGTTACGATGAATAAGCATGGACTTTGGACGAGAGGGGTCACCTCGCTTCTCGCTGCCGTAATCACGTTTCTCGGTGGTCTCACGTTGTCTGGTGCGGTGTGGGCAGCGACCTCTCCACTCGAGATAATCCGTTCGACCACCAACAATGTCCTTAGGGTTATTGCCGATCCCACTACGCAGCGCCAAGAACGGCACGAACAGCAGATCGAGAACATGTGGGATATCCTGTTACCGAAATTCGACACAGAGAACATTGCCCAACGTTCCCTCGGCCTCCACTGGAAAAAACTCACCGAGGACCAAAGACAAGAGTTTACCCGCTTATACCTTCAGTTAGTGAAGAAGAGCTACGGTAATACACTCAAACGTTATACTGCGAATGCCGAGTTCTTCTTTGACCGAGAGCACATCGAGGGAGATCAGGCGGAGGTATATACGCGGATTAAGAGCCCTTCCCAAGCGAAAGCGTTCTCCGTGGTCTACCGTTTGCATAAGCAAGGAGAAAAGTGGCTAATTTATGATGTTGTTGCCGAGAACATCAGTTTAGTACAAAACTATCGTAATCAATTCTCTCGCATCGCGTCGCAATCGTCGGTGGATGGCGTCATTGATGCGCTCAAGCGGAAACTTGCGGAGTTAGCAGCTACCTGAGGTTGACCCAGGAAAGAGGAAAGCACGGGCACTCCCCTTCTTGAAAGAATCTTACCGTAAACAGGACTGGCGAAGTACGGCCCTGAAAAGGAGCTAGTGAATTTGGTCCGTTTGTTAGCGCACCTTTGGCAAAAACCGCACCGCGGCGCGAGACCTTTTACGACCGGTGCTCGATGCTGGTCTAGTTGCGCATTCCAAGGGTGTATCGGAGCGTAGGAGGTCCGATGCACCCGAGGCGCGGCGATCTTCGGCGATTTGCCGCTGGAGGCCGGTCCTGCGCATCAGATGCGAACGGGGCACGATCCACATTGGCATGGGCAGCGAGCGTCGACAGCCCCACCACGGTCTTTATGGGGCGCCTGTGTCAATGGGTTTATCAACTGGGCTTCATACGTTCTGTGCGCGCTCCACCACCGGCGCGACTCGATTGATCCACTCCATCCCTTTCCCATCGGCAATTTCTGATCCCATGCGCTGCGAAAAGATGATCACGCGCTCAGCTCCGGCGTCCCGGTAACGTTTCAGATCATCTGCCGAGGGACCATCCTGAGATGGTTCGACGATAATCGTGCAGTGTAAGGCATCTGGGTTGCGTCCCAGCTCTTGAGCGAGTCGGCGAATCTCAGTAGCGTCTTTCTTGAATTGTTCCGGACTATGGACGAGCGGCAGCCAGCCGTCATACGTGCGCGCCACCCGCTCCAGGGCTTTCGGTCCGTGCGCCCCGAGCAAAATCGGCGGCCCGTTCTTTTGTACAGGCTTCGGCTCACTGCGCACGGCAGGAAAGCGCACAGTCTCGCCTTCATAACTGGCTTCAGCCTGCGTCCACAACACCCGCATCGCTTCCACCATTTCTCGCATCCGTTTCCACCGTAAGCGAAAACTTACTCCCATGATCTCCGTTTCTTCGCGCAACCACCCGGCTCCTGCGCCAATAATCACCCGCCCGCCTGAATAGAGGTCGAGACTGGCAATGACCTTCGCCGTCATCAACGGCTCGCGCTCCGGCAGCAGACAGATGGCAGTGCCGAGCTTGAGCTGTTTCGTTACCATTGCTGCCACCGTCAGGGCAATAAATGGGTCTGCCCACCGATTATAGTGCTCCGGCAATTTCCCATCGCCGATAGGGAAGGGCGTTTTGTGGCCGACCGGAATAACCGGATGTTCCGGAATCCAGAGCGAGTCAAAGCCCAATGATTCCACTTTCCGCGCATACTCGGCGAGGTCCCCGCTCTGGGCGGTGGCAGTCATCAGAATACCGATATTCATATTCCCCTCCTTCGTAGACTTCCAACTATGTCTGTCGGATACGCGTTGTACAATATCCGGTCATATCCAACAAAGGCATATCCCTCTCAGAGGATGAGATCACTCAGGTGGGAGTTACGGGCGTACTCACTTCGCCACAGACGTTGGTACCGCCCCGTGCCCCTGGTCAGCTGCCTGTCTGCCTACCGCCGGGGCACCGTGGCGAACCAGAGCGGCTGGATGTGGCGGCTGGAGCCGCACGCGGCCCCTCCCATACAGCTTCTCTCGCAGCGTGCCGTCTTGATAGTCCTTTTGCATCCGACCTCGTTGCTGCAACACAGGAACAACTCCGTCAATAAACTCGGTAAACGAGCCGGGCGTGGTGGCATAGGCTAGGTTGAAGCCATCGATCCCGGCGGCAATCCAGTCCTCGAACTGATCGGCAATATGCTCCGGCGTACCAACCAGCACCGGACCGGCACCGCCAATACCGACATAGCGCGCGAGATCCCGCAGGGTCCACTTTCGGCTTGGATCCCCCTCGGTGAAGCTGTGCACCAGCGTACGGATGGCATTGGTCTCAATATATTCCAGCGGCTGATCTGGTGCGAAACCCCCAAAGTCGATCCCCGTCCATCCACTCAGCAGTGCTAGCCCTCCGTCGTAACTGCACTGCGCAAAATATTCCTCATATTTTGTCTTGGCCGCGGCCTCCGTCTCGCCGGTGATGACCTTCATGTACGCAAAACACAGGATTTCTTCAGGGTTTCTCCCGTGTTGCCGCGCAAGACGACGGATATCGCGAATGTATTGTCCATCCACCTCAGGCTTGGAGCCAATGACAAACACACACTCCGCATGCCGCGCAGCAAATTCGCGCCCGCGGGGAGAGGCCCCCGCTTGGAACAGCACCGGCGTCCGCTGCACCGACGGTTCGGCTAAGTGGCATCCATGGACCTGGTAATATCTGCCGTCATGTTGGACATCGTGCACTTTGGCAGGGTCGGCATAAATCCCGCGCCGCCGGTCCTTGATGACCGCGCCATCCTCCCAGCTCGTCTCCCAGAGCTTATAACACACGTCGCAATACTCCTCGGCCACGGCGTAGCGCTCGTCATGGTCTGTCAAGGCTTTCTGCCCGTAGTTGCGCGCAGCGCTCTCAAGATACGAGGTTACAATATTCCACGCGATCCGTCCTTTGGTCAGATGATCAAGGGTCGAGATCAGCCGAGCAAAGGTAAACGGCGGGTACTGCAACATGGAACTGGTGAACCCAAAGCCCAGGTGTTCCGTGGCATATGCCATGGCAGGGATCAACAGCATCGGATCGTTGACGGGGATCTGCGTGGCTTGCGACAGCGCTGCGTCCCGATTGCCGCGAAATACGTCGTACACCCCTACCACATCAGCCAAAAACAGAGCGTCAAACCGGCCACGTTCGAGCAGCTTGGCCAGGTCCACCCATTGATTGAGGTCGGTGTAATCAACCATGTGGTCGTCGTCCCGGACCCAGAGGCCGGGCGACTGGTGCACGACACAGTTCATATGAAAGGCATTGAAGTAGATGCGCTTTTTCATAACAACGCTCCTTACGGACAGTGGCGTGATCTTCTGTTGTGAGTGCGCCTTCTCTAGCAGAGCGACGGCGGTGGAACAATGGGCCGCGGCAGGGATGGTGTAAAACAGGTGGGAAATGCTATTGCTAAAGGGCTCGTTTCATTATTACCGCAACGCCTGTTGAGGTCGTCTCGGCCTGACAGGACTGATATGCAAAGGAGGGTATACGCATGAGCACGAAAACGGACGAACGATCGAATGCCCGCGCCAGCGAGCAGCGTATGGGATTTGTAAGTCGCCCCCGGTTCGAGGACTACCAGGGGAAATACGCCAAATACTTCAAGTTGGAGCGCCGCAACGGCATCCTCCAGGTGCAGATGCACACCAACGGGGGACCCGTCATGTATGGCCTCTCCATTCACAATGCCTGGTCCCAGCTGTGGATGGATATCGGCAACGACCCCGACAATGAGGTGTTGATCTTCAGTGGCTCGGGTGACAAGTGGATTGCCGGATTTGACCCGGAATTCGCCGCGCACTCGTTAGATGATATGCCGGCCGATGCGTTCTATGATCAGATCTATTCGGACGCGACCAAGCTCCTGGAGGCGTTCATCTTCAATATCGATATTCCCACGATTGCTTGCATCAACGGCTCCGGCTTGCACACGGAATTCGCCCTGTTATGTGACATTACGCTGTGCGCGGAGCATGCGGAACTCTTCGATCCACACTTCAAGTTTAACCTGGTGCCCGGGGATGGCCAGGGACTGACATTCCAGGAGTTGATGGGGCTGAAGCGCGCCGCCTACTTCTTGTATACCAGTGAGAATATTACCGCACAGATGGCCAAGGAGATGGGTCTGGTCAACGAAGTACTCCCGCTTGACCGACTCCTGCCACGGGCATGGGAGATTGCTGACAAAATTATGCAGAAGTCGCGTAGCGTCCGGCGGATGACCAGCGCGGTACTACGACGGCAGTGGAAACGGCGGCTGGTGCAGGATCTAGGATTCCACATTGCACATGAGCTGCTCGGTATGCATCTCAAGGAGGGGTCTAAATGATCTACGAATGGCGGACATACGAAGCGCTGCCGGGCAAGCTGCCGGCATTACATACTCATCTTAAAGTTGCTGCCGGTTTATTTCAGAAGCATGGCCTTGACGTGCTGGGCTTCTGGACCGAAGAGATCGGAACGGCCTTCCAGGTCACGTATATGTGGATATACGAGGACATGGCGGACCGACAGAAGAAAGTGGCGGCGTTCGCCGCCGATGCGGCCTGGAAGCAGCAGGTAGCCTCTGAGACGGAGAAGGAAGGGCCTATCGTTGCCAGAATCCACAACACCATGCTGCAACGGACACCGTACTCACCCGATCCTCAGGTGAAGACGAACGTCCAGGAATGGCGCATTTACGATGCGATGCCGGGACGATTGCCTGACCTCAACAACCGCTTTGCCAACCATACCCTAGGGCTCTTTGCGAAGCATGGGATCACCAGTATCGGTTATTGGACTGAAGTATTCGGCACCAGCAACCGGCTGGTGTACATGCTAGGCTATCCGAGCCTCGGCGATCGGGAAAAGAGCTGGGCGGCATTTCAGGCAGACCCAGCCTGGCAGCAGGCGCGGGCGGCGTCGGAGCAGAATGGCCCCCTGGTGGCGAAAGTCTCCAGCTGCATCCTACGGCCTACCCCCTACTCGCCGAAAGGATAACGCTTGGTAACCTGCGGCTCTGACTCCCCCGTATCACGGGGCTAGGGGGTGCCACTGCTGGCTTGTCCAGCAGTGTGTCTTTGCGGTTTGAGGGGAAGGTGGCACGGGCACCAGCATTGACCCTCGGAAAGGGTAGGTACGATGGCAACGCGAACTCCCATAATTGACTCGCAAGTTCATGCTTATGAACGAGACCATCCTGAGCGCCCGTGGCACCGATTCCTGCCGGGGCCGGCTGAGGTCACCGGCGACGACATGGTAGCAGCGATGGACGCGGTCGGCGTTGACGGGGCGTTGCTAGTGTCGCCGTTCACACTGTATCGCTACGATGCCAGCTATGCCCTGGAGGTCTACGCCAAACATCCGGGCCGCTTCGGTTTGATCAAACCCTTCGATCCTCGCTCGGAAGCGGTCGCTGAGGAGATCGCGGAGTGGGCGCGAACACCAGGGGTGGTCGGAGCCCGTCTGATGCTCACGTCCCGGTCACGTGACGCCGACGATCCAGGTCTCAATCGCATCCTTGCTGCCGGTGCCAAAGCTGCGATTCCCGTGAATGTCATGTGCTGGAGCCAGCTGGATGTCGTCCGGGAGCTGGCCCGCCGTCATCCTCATACGCAGGTGGTAATCGATCATCTGGGACTGCCCCAACCGTTCACGCCCCCGGTGCCGCCAGATCCGTTCGCCGAGTTAGCCACTGTGCTGTCGCTTGCGGCCTACGACAACGTGGCCATCAAGATTTCCGGCGCCTGTACCCTGTCCCATCAACCGTTCCCGTACCCGGACATCTGGGAGCCGCTGGGCCAGATCTTCAAGGTATTCGGCTTCGACCGCTGCTTGTGGGGTACCGACTGGACCCGGGCCGTGAATTTATTGACCTACGAGCAAGGTGTTGAGGCGTTCCGGGTCACGGACCAACTCTCGGAGACAGAGCGGGTCGCACTCATGGGCGGGAGCCTCATGAAGATTTACAACTGGGCGCCGGACGTGGGTGGGTAGAGTGAGGGCTGGCACACCCTCTCACTGCCATTGACAAGTGCCTGAATGCGGTAGTGCGAAAGTTAACGGTATACCTTGCCTTTTAGCGCGGCCTCCCGGTCACGTTCCAGAATGTAATCAACAATCTGGTCAAGATCGACGAAGGCTTCCTCAAGCCATTTGACGATCATTTGCGCTGCGCCTGTATGTTCGCCTCGATCCGGCGCATGGTGTCGTCATGGAAAATGAAATTTTCGCCATTTTCCGCTACATTGAGACGTTGGCGGATTTGTTCAGTCTGCCAATCGTAGATCTACAGATATTGCTCAACAACCTGATTGAGCAGCCAATTACGGAATCGATCCGTGCTGGCAGCGATTTTCCTCAGCTTCTTCTGAAGATCAGGCGGCACGCGATCGCGCGTCAGGGCGCGGCGGAAGTTCGTGTGACCAGGAAATACCAGCCCTTGCAACGACAAGTTCTGTGTGCCAGGGTGGGGTATCTTTCACTGGGAGGCGTGCTATGGACCAGCATCAGAGCATCGAGAATCACATTGCGGGAGGTACGGAGAGAGTTTCTTCGGTCTATGTGCCTCCCCTCCAACTGACAGCCGGGCAGCCAGCGCCGATCGCGGCGAACGGCGGGTTATCCTACATGGCGTTTGATCGGGACGGGGATGCGGGAACCGCGGCGGCGATGGAAGAAGCGCTCCGCCAGATTGCCACAGGAGAAGAGCAAGCGGTGATCGACATGATCGCGAACGCTCCCCCCGGCCCTATCGAAACCAAGTGGGGCGTCGGGTTTCGGAGCTACGCAGAGTGTCTGGACCATATTCGAGCGAACAACATCACAGCCCCTCCTGGCGGCGTTGCACTACCACTCCCCTACACCGTCCTCGAGCAGCCATCGTACTCGATCGTTTCGTCCAATGCCCTCTGGCGAGACCCCGTGCGCGCGGCCCAGGCAAAGATGTTGCGCAGGGAAGGACGGAACATCGGGCGGGAATGCCTCTATTTTCCGCAGGTGTTGCGCGACGCACGTCGCATCGAGGAGTACTACCCAGGTCTCTCGCCGTACAGCTCTGCATGCATGGACAAGCTGGGCGTCGCGCTGGCACACTGCGAGTCCAAATGCAAGAACTTTTACGATGCGGCGGAGGTGGAGCGCGTGTTCTACCCGGAGATCGAGAAGCTTCTCTTGGAGTTTTTCCCCGGTGCGACCGACGCGCTTGTGTACAACCACGACGTGTTTGACAAGGATTACAAAGGCCCCGTCAAGGAGGATCAAGACAACAAGGATCCGGGGGTCAACACCTTCTACGCCAACCTCGTACATAACGACCTGAATGACAACAGCGGCCGCGTGCGCTGCCGCGAGCTGCTGACGAAGAACCTGCGGAACTTCGGGCGCCTGCAACACTACACGGAGGCGGAGGCCGACGCGAAGATGGCGCGGCGGTTCATGTCGATCAACCTGGCCAAGCCCATGGAGACCATACGCCAGAACCCCTTCGTGCTCTGCGCCTGGCCGTCTTTCGCCGACCAGCCGTACATCACCAACTACCGCATCTACGACGACCGCGTCGGCGAGACCACCCGCTTCACCTATCGCCCCGGCCACGAGTGGTACTGGATTCCCCAGCAGCAGCCCACCGAGGTCTCGATGCTCAAGTGCTACGACTCTGTCACCGACGGCTCCGTCTCGCGCTGGTCGTTCCACACTGCCTGCGTCGACCCTACCGCGCCCGAGGATGCTCCCTGCCGCAAGAACGTCGTGGTCCGCTCCTTTGTCTTCTTCTAAGCAGACAAGCAGACGCAGCGGGGCGAGGGAGAGCGCTGCGTCTGGCCCGATCTCGTAACTCCCCGAGGGCTGTCTACGGCGTACCGAATCGTCGATAGTGCACAGTGCGATTCGATTCTAGCGCGAGCTTCTTCGTTCAATAGCTTTTGATTGGATCTGTCCTCACCAGTCACAACTGAAGCCGTGGCACTGGCGTAATGCCTTCTCCCGGCGGGAGAGGGCTAGAGTCAGGGAGTGAAAATGAAAGGGGTTTTTGCTTCTTGCTCCCTCATCCTGCTCTTCTCTCTGATGAGGATGTCGAGAACGCCCAGGAAACGAGTCATTGCGAATCCCCCAGAAACGCTGCGCATTCAGCACTGCCGGAGAAACACAACGCACCGTCATTCCCGCGCAGGCGGGAATCCAGCGGGGAAGCAGGAGGTGGAGGATTTTGTTTCTGAGCAGCGCAGCGAAGCAATCTTTGCCCGAGAAAGAGATTGCTTCGTCGTCTATGACTCCTCGCAATGACAGGTTCTGCTACTTCTTACACACGCTCTGAGGGGGAAGGACCCCTTTTGTTCCGTATTCACAAGCTCTGCGGTTTCCTCGACCTCTCCTTTTTTCCCAGCTCCCAATTGGGAATGGACTCCAAACCGCACCGTACCACCAGCTGCTGTTCCACGTTTATTCTGCCACGGTGGTCAAACTATTGAGCTCCGCCTGCAGCTTCTCAATTTCCTCTTCCAGCTGCGCCTGCAGCGCTGCATAGGCACTCGGGTGCAACGTTTCACTACGCATCAACAGCCCGTCCAGCTCATTCTGTTTTCGTTCGAGCTCATCGCGCAGCGCCTCGATCCGTGGCTGCGTGGCTGCGTTTTCTCCCGCCCTTTCACGTGCTTGCCTCGTTTCCATGTTTTGTACCCTTCCCTGGCGTTTCATCCACCCGCCAGCATGTTGCATGCTCCCTCCTTAGTTACTCATCACACGGTCCTTTCGTGGTCAATTGGGGACCGGTGATCGGGTCAAGTCCACCGAGGGTGCCGCCAATAGTACAGGAACGCAAGAACGTGTTTCCCGAGCTGTGTGGTATGCAGCGAATATCTAGACGAGTATTTGGGAACAGTGACGCGGAAAACCACCGTAAGGAAGAGAGGGCTTTGGTCATTCTTTAATAAAACTGAGAAATTTCTCTTGGGCATACAAGAAAAGAAACGGAGGCCCGTAACTCTACGTGCCTCTGACGTGTGCTTTCCTTGTGTGGAAAATCCAGCTGTTACACGTCCACCAGAGTTCTTAACCCGGTTTTGTGTGCGTTTGCTTTGCAATACCCTTGGTAGAGACTCATGCCTCCTTTACGGACATGGTATGGTTGCTTTACCAGGGCCTCCATAATTTGACAGTCCCTGCGGCTACACCCGGAGTCGCAGGCTGGGGTGGGAGCGACACCATCCCCCCTAAGTAATTTGCCACTCCCAATACGAGGCACGGCCCCTCACGACCTAGATATTTGGCACACGGTCGGGTACAGTTTTGGAGGTCCTCGCTGTCGAGGTTCTGGGAACCCGCGGTTCAAAGGCTATACGAGAGACGCCTGCCGAAGCGGCACAGCTCTGTACTAACCAGGGTCCCCCCGTACGAAAGATTCAGGGAATTTTCCCTAGAGCAGTATGCGAAGAGAGGAGAGCAGACGATGTCGATCAGGATTGACCCCGAGACTGGACAGAAGATCTTCAACACCCGTGCGGCAAGCACGATAGACGACGTGGTAGGAAGAGGCTACTCGGTCACCCAGGATGAGTCGCTCAAGACGCTGCCGCCGCAACCGCCGGGCGCGGTGTTCAACGCTGAGGAGCAGGCGAAGTATCGCGCTTACAAGGAGGCGCGTCAGGGGGCGGCAGACTACATGGCGATGGAGGGCGAGTTCAGCAAGTACCTTGAGGACGTATACTCCGCGGCCCCAGTCCCCCGTGACGCCCTGACTGACGAGTGCGAAATTCTGGTGGTGGGCGCCGGTTTCGCAGGGCTGTTACTGTGGCACAAGCTGCGCCAGGCGGGGTTCATCGACGTACGGTTCTGTGAGAAGGGCGGTGATGTCGGTGGGACCTGGTACTGGAACCGGTATCCGGGCATTGCCTGTGACGTGGAGTCGTACAGTTATTTCCCGTTACTGGAGGAGATGGGCTACTTCCCGACGATGAAATTTGCGTCGGGGTTTGAGATCTTCGAGTACTGCCAAAAAATGGCCGACAAGTTCGGCTTCTATGACCACTGTTTGTTCCACACCACAGTGGAAAGGACCGAGTGGGACGAAGCCGCTGGGCGGTGGATCGTATACACCAACCGCGGCGACGCCATGCGGGCGCGGTACCTGATCTATGCGAATGGGATTCTCACGACCCCGAAGCTGGCCCGTATCGAGGGTATGGAGACGTTTCAGGGCGAGTCGTTCCACACCTCGCGCTGGAAGTACGACGTCGCCCTGGACGGGAAGCGGGTCGGGATCATCGGGACCGGGGCGACTGCGGTGCAGGTCATTCCGGAACTGGCAAAGATCGTCGGTCAGCTGTACGTGTTCCAGCGCACGCCGTCGACGATTGATGTGCGTGACCAGCGCGAAACGAGGCCCGAGGAGATCGACGAGTGGTCACATGAGCCAGGCTGGGCGCGAGCCCGCCGGGCGCGATTCGCCCGTATCTCCGAGGGCCGCACGGCGATCCAGGCCAACGATGACTACCTCGCCGGCAGGGTCGCTGATTTCAGAGAGCGTAAGCGGCACGAAACCAGGTTGACGCCCGAGGAGCGGGTGCAGAAGCAGCTAAACACGAACTTCCGGATCATGGAGCAGATCCGCGCTCGGGTAGACGCTATCGTCAAGGACCCCAAGACCGCTGCGGCCCTCAAGCCGTACTACCCGTACGGGTGCAAGCGGCCCACCTTCCACGACGAATACCTCCCGGCGTTCAACCTGCCGCATGTCCATCTGGTGGACACAGCACCGCTCGGCGTGAGCCAGATCAACGCGAACGGGGTCGTGCACGACGGGGTTGAGTATCCCCTCGATGTGTTAATCTATGCGACGGGGTTCCAATGGATGGCGACCGGCTTATTCAACACGACGGTGGGGCGCGACGGCCGCACCCTCAAGGAGACGTGGGACGCCGAGGGCACCAAGACCTTTCTTGGTATCCACGCGAATGGCTTCCCGAACCTCTTCATCGTCACCGGTCCCCAGGGGGGTGGCGGCAGCTTCAACTTCACTGACGCCATCGACGCGCATGGCGACTACGTCGTCTGGCTGCTATCGACCCTGCGTGAGCAAGGCGAGGTCATCGTCGACGTGCACCGCCGGCCGCAAGAGGAGTACGCCGAGCATTGCCGCCAGGCAGACATCATGAGCGCGCCGTTGCGCGACTGTCTGTCGTACTACAACGGGCACGGAGAGGCTGAGCCCGGCAGCCTTGCCTATTACGGCGGTGGCCGCTGGCACAAGTTCCGTCTCGCCGCGCAGGACACACTCAAGCCATACGTCTTTGGCCCGGCAACGGATGATTGAGTGTGACATGACGAAAGAGACCTACTGGGCCTTTCCGCGCGGTTTGACGTCTAAGGAATAGCCCTGGCAGGTTCTCGAGCAGAGGCTGAACACAATCCATCGAGGGAGAACCCAGATGCAAATCGGATATTTCACCGAACGACCGTATCGCTGGCTGCCGGAAGATCTCATTTTGAAAAATCGCGCGTTCTTCGCCATCCCGAACACGTATTTCGACCGCGAAAAGGCAGCCGATGACTACCATTACTACCTCGACGAATATTGCTACGCCGAGGACCTCGGCTTCGACGCCCTTGCCCTCAATGAGCATCACGGCAACCCGATCTGCATGGGGTCGGTGATGAACGTCGAGGCGGCCATTCTCGCCTATCGCACCCGGCGGGCCCGTCTGGTGCTGATTGGCAATCCGCTGCCAGTCATCAAGCATCCGTTGCGGCTGGCCGAAGAGCTGGCCGAGATCGATCTGATCTCGCGTGGCCGCCTGGTCACCGGCTGGGTGCGCGGTGCGGGCAGCGAGCAGTTCTTCAATAATGCCAATCCCGCGTACAACCGCGAGCTGTTCAACGAAGCGCACGACTTTATCGTCCAGGCCTGGACGCGGCCTGGTCCGTGGCGTTACGAGGGAAAACATTTTCATTATCGCCACGTCAATCCATGGGCCCTGCCCTACCAAAAACCCCATCCGCCCATGTGGATTCCCGGGACGCTCAGCCCAGAGACCGTCGAGTGGTGCGCCGCGCATCGGTATCCCTATATCGGTCTCGGCACACCGCTGGCGCCCACGTGCGATCTGTGGGACTTCTACGCGGACGAAGCGGCCAGGCATGGCTATCAAGCCGGGCCGGAGAATTTCGGCTATATGGTCGCGACGGCCTTGGGGGAGACCGAGGACAAAGCGCAGCAAGCCGCCGCGGGTTTCGTCTACGGCGGTGGGCAGAATGCGTTCTCGGCGGCGGAATTCATGATGCCGCCGGGATACAACTCCAAAGCGGCCATTCGCACCTTGGCGAAGACCCAGACCAGCGCGTGGCTTGGGATAAGCGGCGAGAAGCTAAAGGAGCAGATGCAGGGGGCTGCCACCGAGATCGATTACGCAGAGGTCCGGCGCAAGCTGCAGGCGGCGCTCCTACGCGGTCAGCAGAACATGCAGGTGATCGTGGGCACGCCCGCGACCGTCATTCCCAAAATCAAGGGGATCATGAGCGTCCTGCGCGTCGGCATCTTCATCATCCTGAGCCTGCAGGGACAGCATAGTGACGACGAGCGGCGCACCAGCATGCGCTTATTCGCGGAAGAGGTGATTCCGGCGCTCAAGGAGCACGCGCGGGCGCTCGAGCTGCCAGACCCGTTTGAGCGCACGCCCGGCTCGATCACCTTGCGTGCCGGGACACAGCGTGCGCCAGTCGTTGATCGCGGCCCGCTGACCGCGCTGGGTTTCAAATAGCCATTATCGATTATGACAACGATGCGTACCGTTTCGGGCCACAAGCCCAGGAAGAAGAGGAAACGTCTTTACAAAACGTCCTATCCTTAGAGAACGAGGGCCCAGGAGTAGTCGCCGGAAACGATACGCTTCGCTGTTCGGGGGGAGATCTCCTCAATAGACATTCCTCTTTCAAAACAACAACTTCCCTTGGCCCGATACGGCCCGCGACCCGCTTTATGTCACGTCTGTCGAACGGTCCGATAGCGCCCATCCTGACAAATTTCGCCATAAAGCGACAATCACGGATGTTTTATGACGGGAAGGCTGAACAGCCATAGGTGCTGGAACTCGTCACGGCTATGTCTATCTCTTGCGCGCACTCTCTTATACAATCCAGCGTCGCAGGGAGACGGGTATGGATTTTGTAGCAGTTCTTAAGCAAGCGAAAGCCTTACTCCAGAGCGAGGGGCGGATAACCTACCGGACGCTCAAGCGCCAGTTTGCTCTGGACGAGGAGACGCTGGAAGATCTGAAAGAAGAGCTGCTTTTTTCGTCGACGCAAGTAAAGGACGAAGATGGGCGAGGATTGGTGTGGCACGACGAACAACCAGTTGTCAGTTCTCAGGTGTCCGTCGTCAGTTCCCAGCCCCCAGCCCCTAACACCCAGCCCCCAATTGCCTACACGCCGCAGCACCTCGCCGAGCGTATCTTGGCCGAGCAAGCCGTCATGGAATCGCGTGGGGCAGTGAACGGCGAGCGCAAGACGATCACGGCACTGTTTGCGGACTTGAAGGGGTCGACGGCATTGATTGAAGGGCTTGATCCCGAAGAGGCACAAGCAATTATTGATCCAGCGTTGCAACTGATGATGGACGCGGTGCATCAGTATGATGGCTTTGTTGCGCAAGCGCTGGGCGATGGCATCTTTGCCCTGTTCGGCGCGCCGCTCGCGCATGAAGATCATCCGCAGCGGGCGGTGTATGCCGCCTTACGCATGCAAAACGCCATGCGCCGCTATGGCGAGACGTTACGAGGGAAAGGCTATCCGCCCTTGCTGATGCGCGTCGGACTCAATACCGGGGAAGTGGTGCTGCGGTCGATTCGCAAAGACGACTTGCATGCCGATTACGTTCCCGTCGGCCACTCGACCAACCTGGCGGCACGGATGGAGCAGTTGGCGACGCCGGGATCGATCGTCGTCTCGGCCTATACCCACCGGCTGACCGACGGCTACTTTGCGTTCAAAGACTTAGGGCCGACGCAGATCAAAGGCGTCGAAGAGCCGCTCAACCTCTATGAAGTCGTTGGCGTCGGCCCCTTACGCACGCGGCTGCAGGTGAGTGCCAGCCGGTATGGGCTAACGCGGTTTGTTGGACGGCAGAGTGAACTGGAGCAGCTCAACAGAGTGCTGGAACACGCCAAAGCCGGCCAGGGGCAGATCGTCGGCGTGATGGGTGAGCCAGGATTAGGAAAGTCACGGTTATTCTACGAGTTCAAGCTCCTTTCCCTCAGTAGCTGTCTGGTGCTGGAAGCGTACTCAGTGTCCCACGGCAAAGCGACAGCGTACTTGCCGGTCATCGAGTTACTCAAGAGCTACTTTGACATCCAAGCCGCAGACGACGAACGCAAGCGACGCGAGAAAGTCGGCGGCAAAGTGCTGATGCTTGATCGCAGTCTGGAAGACACGTTGCCGTATCTGTTTGCCTTGCTGGGGATAGAAGAGCAACCATCGCCGTTGGCGCAGATGGACGCGCAGATCAGAAGACGGCGCACATTTGAAGCGTTGAAGAAATTGTTCCTGCGCGAGAGTCTCAACCAACCGCTCGTCCTCATCTTTGAAGACTTGCATTGGATTGATGGGGAGACGCAAGGCTTTCTCGATGTGCTCAGTGAGAGTGTGGCGAGCGCCAAGTTGCTGCTGTTGACCAACTACCGCCCGGAGTATCGGCATGAGTGGGGGCAGAAGACGTATTATACGCAACTCCGGCTGACACCGTTTGGCAAAGCGGAGGCGGAAGAGTTTCTCGATTCCTTGCTCAGCGACACTAGGTCCCCTCTCCCTCGATGCATTTCCTTACCCACATCTTGCCAACTTAGCGAGATGGGCGCTAGAGGAGAAGCACAGCAGGAGGGAGGCGTGCGATGGGAAGAGGAAGCGTAACCACAGAGGAGAACTGGG
>JBFWXH010000061.1:0-45528 GCA_050187625.1 Binatia bacterium | reverse complement strand
GCACTGAATCTGATCTCCATCCTTTAACGGTAGCAAACTCTCTCCTCTCCCTCCTCTACCAGCCTTCGGCTGGCGGCTTTCACCCCCGGGCTCACGCCCGGCGTCCTCAGCCGATTTTCTGATAGATGAGGGAGAAGGGAAAAGGGACGATCGATAAGAGAGAAAGGAGAATTGCTCTCCCTCTGTCTTCTTTCTTTCGTACCTTGTACCTTGTTCTGTGTTATGCGCGCAGTCATTCAGCGAGTGAAAGAAGCGAGTGTTCGAGTCGATAACGAAGTCGTGGGTCGGATTGGTCAGGGCTTGGTCGTTCTGCTCGCTGTCGCAACCTCTGATACAATAGTCGAGGCCGACTATTTGAGCGAGAAGATTGTCGGTTTACGAATTTTTTCCGATGACGCAGGAAAATTCTCGCTGTCTGTGCAAGACATCCGAGGGGCTATCTTAGTGGTCTCGCAGTTCACACTGTATGGCAACTGTCGCAAAGGTCGGCGACCGTCATTCTCCGAGGCCGCAGGTATCGACAAAGCGTTACCGTTATACGAGTATTTCGTTGAGCGGCTCAAACACTTCCAGGTACCAGTGGCTACCGGCCGTTTCCAAGCAACGATGACGGTGCAGTTGGTCAACGACGGACCAGTCACCTTAATCCTTGAAAGCAACGAGAAGAAATCATAAAGACAGAGACCAAAATCAGCGCGAGTAGAGTAGAATATATGCCAAAGGCTGGATTCTGGGCAATTGACCCCACACGAAAAATTAGTTTTGGAAAAGATGGGTGGTGGTATGCTAACGATGAACGTATTCAAAATCGCCGCATCAACGTACTATTTAGCCAGCACCTACGGCGAACAGAGTCAGGCTCTTATGAGATCGCGATCGGCTGGGACAAAGTTCCCGTTGAAATTGAAGACACTCCGTATGTTATTACACGCGTCAGTGGGGACTCAGATCGAGGCTTCACGTTACGTCTCAACGATGAAAGCGAAGAGCAACTCGATCCCACGTCTCTGTATATCGAGGCAGGCAACGTCTTATATTGCCGCGTGAAAAAGCAAGAATACACGGCTCGTTTCCTTCGTCCGGCCTACTACCAACTCACTGCGTACATCGAAGAAGACAACACGAACGGAACATTCTCCCTACGGGTGGGAACCGCACACTTCTCGCTTGACTATCGCAATCGGAGCAGTTGTTAGTGACGGCGTTTACTTTGCCCTCTCCGTTCTCCATTTCTCTTATGCATATCGTTTTCATCGAACCAGAAATTCCACCCAATACCGGGACCACCGCCCGTCTGTGCGCGGCAACAAATACCACCTTCCATCTCGTCGGCCCCCTGGGGTTCTCACTCGAAGACCGCTATCTAAAGCGGGCGGGGCTCGACTACTGGCCCTATGTTGATGTGCACTACTACCCAGTATGGCAAGAGTTTCTCTCTCGTCGTCCACCAGGCCGTATGCTAGCCTTCTCCGCACGGGCAACTATTTCCTATACTCAAGTGCAATACACTGACAGTGATCTTCTACTCTTTGGCAGTGAAACACGGGGATTACCTGAGCCCATCCGCGCTATGCTTGCCGATAAGATCTACACTATTCCCATGCAAGGAACACATGTCCGCAGTCTGAATCTTTCCAATGCGGCGGCGATAGTACTGTACGAAGCGCTCAGACAGTTGGGAAAAGTCTGAAACTACGTCTCCACAATCCTGAGGTGGCGCAGCTCGTCGAGAATACGTTCTTTATGTGTCGCTCCCCAATAGATTCGGCGACACCGTGCACAATGGTAAAAAGCGTCTTGTGTCTGCCATACATACGCTGGCACTCGATCTTGCACTTGTTCTTTCGGTATCTCTTCAAGAGGACAATTACAGTCTGAGCAACGGGTCAAAAGGTGCGAGAGAGGGGCAAGCTGACAGTCGGTCATCACCTGACGAAGTTGATCACGGAAACGATCGTCTCGGATAAAGACAAAAGGCGGGGAATTCTTTTGCCGTAGGAAGCGCGTGTCGCGGGTCAAGATGATCCTTCCTTGCTGTCGGCCTTCACGCATAAGACCCTGGGGGGATAACTGCGGGAGGTACGCACTATCATAACCAAGAATACGCAACCATTTGGCCAAGCGTCCGAGCATACGGTCCACAAGAAATCGTGGTGCGATTTCCATAATAGGGAGAACAGGTTCACGTTGCGTCATAGCTTGGCCTTTAAAGCAAGACATGTCATCCTCCGATGACAGTAAAATAGGGGTGACAGAGAAACAAGCCCACGGGAGTTTCATGAAACGCTTCCTCAGTTTTGCCATTGTTCTCTTCTGGCTCGTTATGGTTGGGAAACTTGTGTACCGCACTTCGTCGGTTTCGCACCAAGCGCAGATTTCATCTGCGCCTTCCCCTAAGCACCTCTCCCAGGCTCCACTTAACGCCCAAGAAGACTGGATGGGTATTTATCATCATGACAAGAAAATTGGCTACTTCCACCGTCGTCTCCTCCCAACGCAGACGGGCTACCGTTGGGAGGAGCGATCACAAATGAAACTGCGGGTGATGAACACCGACCAAAAAGCCTACACTGAAGTCATAGCGAACATCGATCAGCGGTACGCCTTGCAAGATTTTTCCTTCCGCCTGGTTAGCTCTGGGACAGTGTTTCAGGTCAGTGGCGCGGTATATGAGAACGACACAGCAGGGCAGGAGCTACATGGGCAAATAACCGCCGGCAAGAACTCTTCGCCGTTCTCGTTCGCGTTGCAAGAGCCACTCTACCTTCCGACACTCACACAGATGACCTTACATAGAGCTACGCTGCAACCTGGAGACAAGCGCCAGTACAGCATCTTTAATCCCCTGACAGCCAAGACCGATAGGATCCACGTCACTGCTGTTGCGTACGAGACCCTCACAGTTCATGGACAAACCCTCGCAACCACAAAAATCGCAGAACGGTTCGGAGGAACAACAGTCCATGCCTGGCTCGACCAGGACGGCAAAGTGGTGAAAGAAGAAGCCGCCCTTGGACTCGTGCTGTTACGCGAAAGCCAAGAGCAAGCCCTGAATGTTGGTTGGCAAGACGACACTCCGCTCGATTTGGTATCCTCAGCCGCCATCCCAGTCCAACACGCTCTTCCTGATCCACGAGCATTGACTCACCTCCGTCTGCAACTGTCGGGACCAGAGGAGACAACCCTGTTCGCTTTTCCTCCGCGGCAAAACTATGAGGAAGGGCAGCTCCTCATCACAAGCGAAGATCTGGCGACCCTAACAACCTATAAATTACCGGTTACCGATCCCGATTTTGCTGCGGATCTCGGGTCGAGCCCATTTCTCCAAAGTGACCATCCCCGACTCAAAAAACAGGCACAGCAGATTCTTGGCGCCGAAGATGATGCAATTAAAGCAGTGCAAAAATTGCTGGCATGGACGTACACCTCAGTCGATAAAGAGCCGACCGTTGGCATGCCAACGGCGTTAGACGCGCTCGATAGGAAAAAAGGGGACTGCAATGAACATGCGGTCTTGTTTACTGCCCTGGCCCGCGCCAGCGGTATTCCTGCCCGAGTTGCCGCGGGTGTGGTGTATCTAGATGGGGCATTTTATTATCACGCCTGGGCGGAAGTCTGGTTAGGGCAATGGGTTAGTGTCGATCCGGTGTTCAATCAGTTTCCTGCCGACGCCACGCACGTCAAGTTTATGCAAGGTGGACCGGAAGAACACGTGGAATTATTGAAAATCGTCGGTCATGTAAGAATGGAAGTGCTGGGGTACAAGTAGTTATCAGTAATCAGTTTTCAGAAAGGGGGGTAAGCTCTAGGCTTTACGCTACAGGGACGCTACAGCTTACAACCTGTGACCTATAACCTGAGGAATCATGATTCAACTCGAACAACTCACAAAAGAGTTTGGGACATTTACTGCGGTTAACACCTTGACCCTCAGCATTGCCGAGGGAGAGATCTTTGGCTTTCTTGGACCCAACGGCGCTGGTAAAACCACGACCATCCGCATGATGATGGGCCTGCTGAAACCAACCCGTGGGCGTATCGTTCTCGGTGGGCACGATCTCGCGGTTGACCCACTGGCAGCTAAAGCGATTTCCTCATTTGTCCCAGATCGCCCCTATGTCTACGAGAAGCTCACCGGACGTGAATTCATGGAGTTCGTTGGTGGCCTTTATCATGTACCCAGCAATATCTGTCGTACCCGCATTGAGGAGTCCCTGAACTTTTTCAGTCTCGCCGACTGGGGAGATGAGCTGGTCGAAAGCTACTCGCACGGGATGAAACAACGCCTCGTTGTCGCCTCAGCACTCCTCCATGACCCCAAAATTCTAGTTGTCGATGAACCGATGGTCGGCATGGACCCAATTGGAGCACGTATGTTTAAGGCACTTCTCCGCTCGCTGACGCTCAAAGGCAAGACCATTTTCATGTCGACCCACAGCCTAGAAGTAGCAGAAGAGCTGTGTGATCGCATTGGCATTATCTTGGGCGGCAAACTGATTGCACTCGGTACCCTCGACGAACTTCAACAACAGGCTGGCACAGAAAATCGCCTCGAAGATATATTCCTCAAGCTCACCGCAGCACCCGATATGATGGAAGTGATCGAAGCGTTGCGTGCATAAACACTAGACGGTGGGCTTGGGGATTTTGGCTCTAGAAAATTTTCTCCCTAAAGCCTACAGCCTTAAGCCTATTCCTACTGATAACTGCCTGCCATGAACAACGTGACCTTGTTGACCCACAACTGGCTACTCCTTCTCATCCCTCGATTCCTCGCGCTACGTAACGGATTGCGCCGCCAGGGAAACGGGGGATGGACACGTCCTCTCGTGTTACTGGCACTGATGGTCCTGTTTTGGGGTGGGACCTTTTGGTTTTTCTCTCGTGCTCTCACCTACTTCCTGACGATTCCCGAGCTGGGCCCAATCTTAAACCAAAAGCTGCTCAGTATGGTTTTTCTTACCTTCTTCGCGATTCTGCTGTTCAGTAATGTCATCACCGGGCTCTCAACTTTCTTTCTGTCACGAGATCTGCTGTTGCTCGTGCCTGCTCCCGTCCCACCAGCCCGGCTGTTCGCCGCCAAGTTTGTCGAAACTCTGGTCGATTCCTCCTGGATGATCCTCTTGTTTAGTGCACCTGCGTTTCTTGCTTACGGCGTCGTCCATGGGGGCGGTCCGATGTACTATGTCATGACATTTCTCACCCTTGTGCCGTTCCTGATCATTCCTGCAGCACTCGGGGTCATTGTGACGATGGCACTCGCCTACGTTCTTCCGGCGCAGCGCGGTAAGGATATACTGATCGTTTTCTCAGCACTCTTTCTCGCCTTACTCTACATGTTCTTCCGCTTACTCCAGCCTGAAAAGCTCGTCAATCCAGAAGAATTCTCTGACTTTGTCGCCTTTCTCGCCGCCATGCAAACCCCAACTTCACCGTTCCTGCCCAGCACCTGGGCCAGCGAAGCCTTGTTGCCCTCCCTGGGCCTTAAAACCGGTGAACCCATCTTCTATTCTCTGCTACTACTGAGCACCGCCCTTTTCCTTTTTGTCGCCGGTTCGTGGACCGCGACTGCTCTCTATCCCGTGGGCTGGTCCAAAGCTCAGGAAGGGAGACGGCGTGGAGGGCAGAGTCAATGGGCAGATATGCTGATCCGTGGTATTGCCCGCATATTCCCTGCTCAGCTACGAGTTTCAGTCATCAAAGATTTGAAAACTTTCTGTCGTGACACAGGGCAATGGTCACAGCTGTTCCAACTGCTGGCCCTGATCGTTGTCTACGTCTACAACTTCAGCGTCCTACCCCGTGGTACCGGCTTCGTGGGGATGCTCGACCTGCAGAATCTTGTCGCTTTTTTTAACCTTGCTCTTGCCGCGTTTGTCATTGCCGCCATTGCCATCCGCTTTGTCTTCCCAGCTTTGAGCCTTGAGGGCAAAACCTTCTGGGTCTTGAAAAGTGCGCCATTGCATCTACGCCGCTGGTGGTGGAGTAAATTTTGGGTCAGCCTTCTGCCCTTACTCTTTTTCGGTGAATTGTTGGTAGTAATCACAAATTACTTCCTTGGCGTTTCTGCATTTATGATGATCCTCGCCCCAATCACCTTGTTTTTTCTTTCGTTTGCCATCGTCGCCTTGGGCATGGCATTTGGTATCGCCTATCCCAATTTCACCGCCGAACACAGCGCCAAAATAGCCGCCAGTTTTGGTGGGGTACTCTACATGGCAGCGAGCATCGCCTTCATTGGCCTCGTTGTGGTGCTCGAAGCCTGGCCAGTCCATCTTCTTTTGTTGCGTAACTTCCAACAGGTAGCACTGTCACCAGAGGATTGGCATAGTGTCATTCTTTCGTTTGTCGCGGCCATTTCAATCACAGTCATGGTCTTTTGGGGCTCGACCCGCTGGAGTATTACACGACTTGAGGAAATGGAGATCTCGCTGTAATGGGGAAAGGGGAAATGGATAAATGGGAAAAAGGATAAACGGAGGGAGTCGTGGAAGAACACGTTACATTTTCCGCTGGTGATATTACGTTAGAAGGATTGTTCTCAACACCGGCACAGAGGCCGCAGATCGGCGTGGTCGTTTGTCATCCACATCCGTTATATGGCGGCGAGATGCACAACAACGTCGTCTCAGCATTGGTCGATGCCTTTCAAACCGCCGAGATTGCCACGCTGCGTTTCAATTTTCGTGGGGTCGGCAATAGCACCGGCTCGCATGACGAGGGCAATGGGGAAGTTGACGATGTGAAAGCGGCGGTATCTTACCTCTTGAGCCGTCAAGCCGTGACAACTGTGGTTGTTGCAGGATACTCGTTTGGCTCGATGGTCGGCTTACGCGCCGGGGTCGAGGATGATCGTGTCCACAAACTCGTTGGAGTGGCGTTACCTATCGGTTTTCGTGATCCCTCGTTTTTGACCACAACCAACAAACCAAAACTCCTGATTAGCGGCGATCGCGACAGTTACTCTCCAATTCCTGGGTTGCAGGATCTCGTGACCGAACTGCCTGAACCAAAGTCCCTGGTTATCGTCAACGGAGCAGATCACTTCTTCTGGGGCCAGGAAGACGAAGTCGCTAAGGCCGCAGTGGCATTTCTGGAGAATGATGAGTAAGGACCGGAACAGAATCGTGCGCTAAGCAAATTGCGGAGAGATCTCCAAATCGGTTGTCTCAAGTCAAAAAGTTTGCCGCGTTCTGGCAAAAAAGCTATAAATAAAATTATAACTTTTAGTGTATTTTCTCGACAATATGTCACGATTGCGATTTTTTCTCGCGTCTTTCATTATAATTTTGTGTGTTTTCTTCTTCGCCTGCACTCCAACACCAAAACCGCCACAAATCGTCTCAATACCAGTAGCCCCACCAACACCGGTTCGCCCCAGTTGGTCTGGAGAGAAAGCAGAGGTCGTCATTATGGATTTTGAAGACCGAACCGGCCAACAAGTAAACCGACGACGGAGTTTGCTTGGGCGTGGTATGGAAGCGCAACTTGCCACTGCACTACATCAAACCGGTCAGTTTACGGTTCTGGAACCATCCGAGAAGACCGTTCGTAACAGACGAGGAAATCCGATTACCGCACGAGTCGGGCGGATCGATGAGCCAGAATTTTTCATTTCCGGCTCGGTCACGCTCTATCAGTTGAGTCCTGCGAGTGTTGCAGCGGGTGTCCATGCCGATCCGCTGTTAGGAACTGCACAGCCATTAGCCGAGAGTTTCCAAGCCGAGGCAGCTCAACGGACATTTGCTAACGTCGCCAGCAACGATCGTGACCGTATCCAAATTATCTTACGGATGTTCGACGGTCAGACAGGCCAGGTAGTCGACGAGACGCAAATTACAACCACAGCGAAAGACTTCTCACTAAACTTGGATGGGATGTTCAGTACCGTTCTCCTGCAGTCCGCTGTGCCGACCGAACCCGCGAGTCAACAGGCTGTCCGAGCCAGTGTCATTCGTGCTGTCAATTGGCTGGGAGAGACGTGCCAAGAGTATCGGAGACAACGAGTATCAGAAACACCTCAAGGAACTGGCTATTCACCGGAAGAAAATTCCCGCTAAAGACCGGTCAAACGAAATACGTCGTAGGCTCTCCTGAGCGCTATCGCCCCTTGACACGGCTCTGTGGGTTTCACGCGAAACGTTTCCGCACTCGGAGTGAATCAGGCTGGCATCAATGCCTCGGTCACGTGTTCGCACGAATACCCGCCCGCAAACAGTCTTTGGGCAACGGAGCGTAGAGAGGAAAACACGTTGCGAGTCCTCGCTCGACAGCGTTGTCCAAAGGGAATCGTTCCTTTCGCAAACGCGAACTGTTCCGAGGTCGCGGCAATCGCAGGCGGGTGTTGGAGGATCAACTGCGCGAAGCAACTTAAGCGGAGGTGACGGTTGACCGCCTCCTCATTGCGTACCTGAGCCGTTTCCAAGCCCCACCCTTGTTTGCTGAACTCATGAAACACGTCGGCTGCCCAACGAAAACTTCACGTTTTCATGATGCGCCCACTCTCCCGATGCTTGGCATCAGTCAGTAAAAAGCGAGGACTGTCGCTCAGGCCGGCGCATTCGTGCACCATCACGATCCGTTTGCGTGCATATTTCTTGAGCCGTACCGTTTTGGTAAAGGAATTATGTCGAACTTGACACCCGCCTTTTGCCCAGGCTGCCCTGAGGTCAGCGAAGGGTGGAGAGGGTGCCACGGGCGACTGGTTCGCCAGTGTACCGGAAGTTTTGCCTCTTTGGACAGTGCGGTGTCAAGTAACCCATAGTCGCCATCGGAAAAAGGTGGTGCGACAATCTTCTTCTTCCTTCCCGGCCTTTTAGCCTTGCTCCTGGACCCCAGGTCGCACGTATCTCGCCTGGAATGACGAGCGGCTATAAACGCCAGGCGGAAAATATTTCGTTCACCAATCAAAGCCCACTCGACCTCGCCACCATTTTACGTACCTCGACAAATGGATCATCACCCTGTTCCGCTACCCGCTCGATCTCCGTCAGCGTCTTGCGTAAATCCGCGCCGTTTTGCTGGTAGATCCGCTCAAAGGTTGCCAGGTCTTGCAAGTACACGAGGTACTGCAGAATGACCGCGTTGTTGAGTTTTAGTGACGCTAAGTCTGCACCTCGCCGGACTTGGCGAGGCAATTTGCGGAACTCTGCTTGTACTTGCGTAAAGAGCTGCCCACGCTGTTGTAGCTTCTCCTCTTCGGACAATGGTGAAGCGTATAACGTCCGTAAGCGTTCCGCCGCCGCGTTGAGAAAGTTGGAGATAGCCAACTCACTCTCCCACGTCGCTTGGGCTTGCTGTACAGCCGCCGCTTTTGCTCCTTGTTCTTTTATGAAAAATGCGATCACTCCTCGATGCCCAGCAAAGTTGGCCAGCGATTCATTAAAGGCCGACTGACCATTGAGATAGAAAGTCGTATGGAATAGTTCGTGAATCACGATATTTGCCAATGTCTCCAGATCATACTTAAGCAGATGCGGCAGGAGTGGATCAGAAAACCACCCAAGGGTGCTAAACGCTGAGGCGGTCCGGACAAAGGTATCGTAGCCCTGCGCCTCTAGACGTTGGGCTTCTTGTTTGGCGTCGTCTGGGGAAAAATACCCCTTGTAGGCGACGCGCCCGATAATCGGAAACCACCAGGTATACGGTTCGAGCTGGGTTCGCGGTGCTGCTGTTACCACATACACAATCGGCGGGTTGGCCAGCTCAGTAATCGACGAATAACTGCCACCAACCCTGAACCCCAAATCCTTTTCGGTGAATTGGCGTACCTGTAAAACAAGCTCTAATTTCTCACGCGTTGCCGCGTCAAGGTCAGGTTGATTGAGGACCTCGACGATAGGACGACGATTCCACAAAATTTTCGCTTCTTCATACCCAGCCCGGAGCACGTAGGTCGGGGAGCAGGCAGCAACCAAAGGGAGAAGACCAAAGGTTAAAAGCCAAGGGGAAGGACGAGCGAAACGGCGAAATGGCGAAATGGCGAAACAAGGAGAGAGAAGAAAGACGAACCGGAGAAACAGAGGAGCGAGGAAACGGAGAATCAGGCAAGAGGGGCGCAATACGCAGCGTATCTTCATGCTGTCTTTTGATTTTTTGCCCTGTGATTCGTGATCCTTGCTTTCGCTCAGCTTCTCACTTCGGCAGGCTGAGGATCGGTAGGGGTGATCTCAGCGCTGTATTGCAACTGATACAGCCGCCAGTAGATGCCACGCTGGTCCATTAACTCCCGATGCGTCCCGATCTCACGGACTCGGCCTTTATGCATGACGATGATGCGGTCGGCATGTTGAATCGTCGAGAAGCGGTGAGCAATTACCACCGCTGTCCGCCCTACCATTAAGTTCGTCATCGCCTCTTGAATCAACAACTCGGTTTCAGGATCCACACTCGATGTCGCTTCGTCGAGAACGAGAATCGCTGGATTGTACGCCAGAGCCCGCGCAAACGACAACAATTGTCGTTGTCCAACCGACAGATTCGACCCCCGTTCACGAATGGGTTCATGATATCTACGGGGTAATTGAGCAATAAAGCGATCGGCATTGACGTGGCGCGTGGCCTGTTCCAGTTCTTTTTGGCTGATATCTTGACGACCAAGAGTGATATTAGTTTCGATGTCACCAGCAAACAAAAAGATGTCCTGTAACACCACGCCGATATTCCGGCGCAGTACCTTAAGATCCCATTCGCGGACATCGACGCCGTCAACCAAGATTCGTCCACGTTGCACGTCAGCAAAGCGATTGAGCAGTTTACTAATGGTCGTTTTTCCCGCGCCAGTTGCTCCCACCAAAGCAACTTTTTGCCCTGGTTCAACCGAGAATGAAACATCTCGCAAAATCCACTCTTCACCTTTATATGCAAACCAGACGTGGTCAAAGACAATACCTCCGTGCACGTGCTTGGGTAGGTGCGGCTGGGATGGCGAGGTAATGGTCACCGGGGTGTCAAGCAATTGAAACACCCGTTCCACTGCGGTCATCGCTGACTGCATCGTTGTATATTTGGTACCAAATTCACGGATTGGTACAAAGAACTTCTGCAAATATTCGATAAATGCCACCAATGTCCCTAACGCGACCGCCCCGTGGCCAATCTGCACAGCACCGTACCATATCATCAGTGCAATGGAGATTGATCCGACCGCTTCAACCAGCGAGAATAACGTGGCTTCATAGATATTCGACAGGTGATTCGCATCACGAAACTCACTGTTGCGTTGATCGAACTCAGCAAACAGCTTTTTCTCTTGGGCAAAGAGCTGAACAACTGCGATACCCGAAAGGGTTTCCTGCAAAAATGAATTAATCCGCGCTAACCGCTCACGAATCACTCGATAAATTTCACGGGAACGAACACGAAAGAAATTGATCGCCACTAACAGCGGTGGAAGCAATCCCAAGGTCACTAACGTCAGTTTCACGTTGATACTCAACATGATCACAACAATGCCCGTGAGGGTAAGGACATCCATAAAAATGGTGAGTGTCCCAGCAGTGAATGCCTCGTTAATTGCATCGACATCTGTAGTAAGTCGCGTGACCAAGCGACCAACAGGATTCCGCTCGAAAAAACTCGCCGGTAATTCCTGAAGGTGGGTAAAGAGATCAAGACGTAAATCGGAGAGGCTCTTCTGCGCCACAACCATAGTAGCGTGATACTGTAGGTAGAAGAACACAAACTCACCAATGAGCGCACCGATAAACAATAAGGCAGACTGCGTCAGCCCTTGCACATCACCAGTGGCAATGTACTGATCGACCGCAATTTTCAGGATATAAGGTTGGGCGAGTAAGAATGCGGATGTGAGCGGGAGAAAGAGCACGGCCAAAAGAAACTGCGTGCGGTACGGGTGAATATAGCGCCACAGTCGACGCAACAGCGCTACATCATAGGGTTTACCTAGTGCTTCTTCTCGCTGTCCCTCTTGCATTATAGTTCTGCCAATTCTTCCTCAAGCGCCTGCTGTTGAAAGATCTCCGCGTACACACCATCGCGTTCGACCAACTCGGCATGAGTACCAGTTTCCACTACCCGACCCTCATCAAGCACGACAATCATGTCAGCATCACGCACCGCGGAGATCCGGTGAGAAATCACAATGACAGTTTTCCCACGCGTCGCGTCACGCAAGCCGTGCAGGATCGCGCGCTCAGTTTGGGCATCGACACTGGATAATGCATCGTCCAGCACGAGAATCGATGGATCCGCAGCGAGTGCCCGAGCGAGAGTCATGCGTTGTTTCTGTCCACCAGATAGCGTCACCCCGCGTTCGCCAACCACCGTGTCGTAGCCACGCGGAAAGACGTTAATCTCTTCATCCAGGTGAGCAACCTGTGCCGCCCAGCGTACACGCTCCATATCGACCTCTGGCAGCGCAAACGCGATGTTGTCTTTAATCCTCGTAGAGAAGAGAAACGGATCCTGTGGAACAAATCCGATCCAGCGCCGCAATGCAGCAAGAGAATTCGTACTCGCATCTTCTCCATCAATCGTGATCATTCCACTGCGCACATCGAACAATCGCGGCAACAATTGCACCAACGTGCTTTTACCGGATCCCATACGACCGACAATAGCAACAGTCGAACCAGCAGGAACCGTGAAATTGATATCATGCAACACGAGATGGCCGTTCTCCTCTGCCTTATATCCGTAATCTACATGATGAAAGCCAACCGCACCGTGAATCTCGCGGGCGAGGCCATCGCCTTGTCCATCGACAATTTCGGGATCTGTCTGAAAGATCATTTCCAACCGTTTCAGTGCAGCTTGCCCACGCTGAAAAATTGAGATCAACCAACCTAACGCCATGGTCGGCCAGGCTAACAAATGGAGATACCCCATGAAGGCTACCAAATCACCAAGGCTCAGTCGTCCGGCAATCACATGCATGCCACCATACCAAATAACCACCAGAAGGCCGAGTCCAGCCACAGCCTTCATGAGGGGCGGAAACAACCCTCGCAATCGCGCTAGATCCATACTCTCTGTTTTGAAAATCTCATTAAACCGAGCAAACTCCTCGGTTTGCCACTCCTCCCGCGCATATGCCCGCACGACGTGCATACCGCTGACCGACTCCTGCACCCGTGTCGACAAGTCGGCCAAACCTTCCTGTACTTTGAGCGTCTTTTCCATCATGCGGCGACTCATCCTCTTCACAAACAACAGCATGAAGGGGTACGGCGCGAGAGCAACAAGTGTGAGTTGTGGGTCCATGAGAACCATCGCCGAGACGGCATAGAGATAGTACAGAGGAGTATTGAGGAGATTGATGATTCCAAGACCCAGCAACAAACGAACAGCAGTGACGTCGTTGACCAGGCGCGACATTAAGTCACCTATCGCTTGGCGCTGATAATAATTCAAAGACAGTTTCTGCAGATGCGCAAAGAGATCGTTGCGGAGTTGGTACTCAATATCGCGGCCAACATTAAAGATTAGGAAGCGCGAAAATGAGCGAACCACCCCTTGGACACAGGCCACAGCAACAATGACCAAGGGGTAGAAGATCACGTCGCTGACTGGTTGTTGCTGTTGAATAGCCTCAACCGCACGCTTCAGCAGCAACGGTATAGACATGGCCAACGTTGCGCTCGCAACAAGACAGGCAATCCCGCGCGCGTAGCGTGCGCGGTAACGAACGATATAACCCCAGAGACGGTGCATGATGTATAAGTTTCACCATATCGATGGGCGTGAGCAGCAGCAAGGGCTTTTGCTGGTGGGCAAAATTCTCGGTTCAGCGTTTTCAGTTAAGACTGAAAAGGGAAAAATTTCGGCGGACATTGCCAAGATCGTCATTCCCGGGCAGGCGGGAATCTAGGTTTTCTCCCAGGATTCCGGGTCGCGGCCTGCGGCCTTGCCCGGAAGGACTGGCTACCACAGGCATTCAACACAGGTTAGAGATTTGGTTTCTGACTGCCTTTTTTCTTTGCTTTTCGACTCTTGCGTTTTCTCTTCTATCCGTCCTTCTCTACCCACCCGTGCATACGAGTGATCAGCCCTGCCATTGACCACATTACCAACACAACCTCGGCATCACCAAAATTATATTGGGTCATCCCTCCGACAAGAAATCCGATGAGACTCAGGAATACCCCAAGAGCGATCATTTGGAGTCGTTCATTGCCCAGCGGCGCATGACGGTACGTCCGCCAGCTCAATCGGAGCACGACCACAAACAAGTACAGAAACGCCACTAACCCGACCACTCCACTATCAACCCACAACTGCAAAAAATTATTGTGTGCATGGGCGGTGGTATCGATCTTTGGGTAACGCTCGTAGAACGGGTCACGGAATTGCCGATAATTTCCGTATCCCCACCCAAACAGTGGCCGTTCTTTGATCATGTCAATATTCGCCTGCCAAATCTGACTGCGAGGCAGATTCTCAACAAAATCAAAGGTCGACCACAAACGCTCTTGTACTCCAGCCCCAGCACCAAGGACACAGGTTCCCAACAGCAGACTGCCTCCAACAATCCCAGCAAGCGTTCGCCCTCCGCGAACTACCCCAAGTACAACCACCACTGCCGCATACGCGACCCACACCCCACGGGTGAGAGAGAATAGGAGCGCGAAAATCATCAGCCCCCAACTCACGAAAAGGAACAGCCGCTGTCGCCAGCTGATCTTCGGCCAAGACAGCCACACCGTCACAAACGTCAATGGAAAAAGCAGATTGTGGGCAAAAGTGATACCGGACGGGTGAATACCTTTCGTGCGAAACCCTTCATCCCGACCAAACCAAAACGGATCGAGTGACGAAGCTTTACCCCGTAGCTGTTTATTGAGATCGAGGCCAGTATAATGTTGCACAATACCGTAGGCAGCAATGATACTCGTGACAACCACCATCAGTTTTATTGCGCGTTCAGCCTCATGCGGTCGTGTCAGCAATATGGCGGTGACAAAAAAAGCTCCAACCAGCCACAATTTTCTATAGCCAAGCAACGACGCACCGACAGCAGGGGAAAATAACGTCGAAAGCAAGAAGGCACCAAAGAGGAAAAACAGAGGTCCATCTAATACAGTAGTTGGGAGTTTACGTTCCCGCCAACAGTAGACAACCACAAGAGCCAACAGCACCCCGAGCAGGGTTTGTTGAATTGCTACTGACAACGGCAACGCGACAAAAAATAATGGGAGGAGCCGCTCTCTCATCTTATCGAAGAATATGGGATCCGGACCCTGGAACGTGGAATCTGAAACGCGGAACGTCGGGTCTACCTCCTGCGCCATTGTTCATCCGCCATCTTCATTACACCCCTCGCCGGGTTAACATGACCTTCACTGTCTCGGCCATGATCCGCATGTCGAGCCACAAGGAGTAGTTATAAATATAGGCTAAATCGTATTTCAGTTTGTATTCTGGTGTCGTGTGATATTCCCCATTGACCTGCGCCAAACCGGTCAGGCCAGGTTTTACTTGCAGGCGCTCCGCATAGCCAGGAACATTGAGTAAGAACTCTTGGACAAACTCCGGGCGCTCCGGTCGGGGACCAACGAGACTCATTGTGCCATTCAGGACGTTGAACAACTGCGGAATTTCGTCAATCCGACACGCCCGCAGGATCCTCCCAACCGGCGTGATACGACCATCGCCCGGCCCCGTTAACACCGGCCCAGTTTCAGCCTCGGCTTTATCGACCATAGTCCGCAGCTTATACATGAGAAATTCTTTGCCATCTCGCCCCACTCGTCGCTGGCGAAACAAGACCGGTCCCGGTGACGTCAACTTGATCGACAACGCCGCAATAACTAAGAGCGGGAAGCTTAAAATCAGGAGCAAGACCGCCAGGGCCACATCAATAATCTCCTTGATCAAAAACGCAAAGTCTTCCTGTGGGTCCTTAAGCACTTCAACCAGAGGTACGTCATGCAATCGCAGTGTCGACACTCGTCCGACGAGAATGTCATACACCGAAGGCACCACGAGCACGCGAGGCCGATCGCTGTAGTCGCCCCAAACTTCAGCGGATCGCACCAAACGATCAATAAACGCATCCTTCCAAGTCGGTTGGGAGAGCAGGATCACTTCGTCAGCCCCGTGTTCGCGCATAATACGTGGGAGTTCTTCAACGTTTCCGAGCCAAGGCACAGGCGGATCTGCAGGAAGCGTCACCTCAATATCAACGCTCACGAAGCCGACCAGCGACAACCCAGGAGCGTGCAAGACATCCGGTAGTCCGGACAGAAACGACCGAATACCATCTGCGGTCCCAACTAAGAGCACCCGTAGCGGTCGAACATGAGACAACCATCCCGTCACCCATAATCGCAGACAGACAACCCCTACTGTATTCAGTCCCCACAACAGCACAAGCACTGAACGGGGGAAAAACAAGTCACCGCGAAAAAAGTACCACGCTGAAGTCGTCAAGAGCTGCACCCCAAGGGCCGCCGCAACGTTAGTCACTAATCGTGCCCCGCGCATTAGCACGTGCAAGTCATACAATCCGAAAAAATACAACAGGACAATTTGCGATGCACCGAGAATCAAAAGCGGATGACTCACTTCAGTGAAGCGTAGCAACGGCAACAGATCTGTCGTAAACGGAAACGCCACATGAATCCGCAGGGCAAAGACAATAAGGTACATAAACAAGACGCACAGGAGGTCGGCCAACATCAAGACCAGCAACGTGGTCTGATAGCGCAAAGTGCGTCGCCGCACCGTTGTCTCTTGTAACACCAGCCCTGCCATATTCTCTCAGCTAAGAAGACACCGATGTATCAAATAACGTCCCCTTGCTCAGGCGTGCATAGAGTTTCTGACGAGAAAAAAGGTAGCGATGCTTCCAAAAGTAATAGCTAACCCCCCACAGATGTTTCCAACTGAGCCGCGAAAATACCGTCCGTGCCACTCTCCGTTCCTTGTGCACGACAACCGCCTCCGGCAGATAGAAGACCTGCCACCCGGCTTGCCGCAAACGTAGACACAGATCGACGTCTTCGGGGCCATAAAAAATCTTCTCATCCAACAGGCCAACCACGGCCAAGGCTTCCGCACGAATGACTTGACACGCACCAATGACATAGTCAACTGTACGCGGAGAATTATGGTCCCAGTCTGCGAGCTCAGCTTCACGTCTATGTCTTTGCGCGGCAGCAAAGGGAAGCTGTCGCGCCAGTTTATCTGTCAGTGTCGGATACAGGCGACAGGTCAGATGCAAGTTACCTTCTTGATCGATCAGCTTTGGGGCACACAGCCCCACATGGGGATGCGTCTCCATATAAGAGAGGAGCACATCAAATGCGCCTGGGCGCACAATCGTATCGTCATCGAGAAGAACAATATACTGCCCTTGTGCAACCCTGATGCCTTGATTCCGTCCTGGTGCAACTCCACAGTTCTCACGGTTCACTAGTAACTGCATCCAGGGAAACTCCCACCGCAGAGACGCTGGTGTATAGCCTCGTGATCCGTTATCCACTACCAGGACTTCATAAGGATACTGAGTTAGAGCCAGTGGCAATGATTGCAAACAACCACGCAACAAGTCGGTGGAGTTCCAGGTTAAAATGACAATCGACGCCTTGATCACCCTTTCCGCCTCCCCCACCCTTTTGTCGACGTAAATGGACGGTACAGAGCATAGAAGTCTTTTCTGGTTAATGCGAGTCTGGCCCACCCATTCGCGAAAATGCGCATGAGCAACGCCAAGAAGATTAGCGGATACTCATGCACGGAAATCTCTCGCCAGAAGTCGGCCCAACGATAGTGAGCAATTGGCCCTCCCGCTAGGAGTTGACGATACTGTCGCCGGATCTGCAGTTTCCCGCCTTCCGTGCGTATACGTTCTGCGACATAATCTCGCGCAGTTGCTGGCGGCAAAAAATACACTTTCGCCGCCAGCTCTTTGGCGACCTGCATTCTTCCAACTGCAACCGTCAGCCAGGCATCTTCCAACAGCAAATCCTCAGGCATCCCTTGTACCAACGCATCCTTACGGATGAGCAGCAACCGTCCTCCGGCATTACCAAAATTAAAGCGATAGGGAATCGCTCCCATTCGACTCCACAGAGTTCCCCCATCCTGGAGCATAGGTACTTCTCGGGCAGCGACAAGGCGCAACTGAGGCTCACACTGCATACGTATACAGAGCGCGACAACCGCGTCTTCTTCTACACGTACATCCGCATCAGCAAAGAGCACGAGTGCGCCTTGGGATTGTCGCCACAGCATATTCCAGGCGGGTGGTTTTCCGCTTCGCTCGGTCAACAAAATCGTACAGCGGGGGAAAGGTGGTAATGGGTAGGTGGAATCAGAGGGGGGAAGAAGCGGAGAAGCAGGCGATTGCTGGGCTCCTCTCGTTACCGATTGGCCGCCTCGCCGATTCCCCGGTTCTGTCACTTTTTGGGTCGGAACAGGGTCAGGAGCCTGCTGACCACCATGCGTCACCCACACCTCTTCTTTCGCAATACCCTGCCGTGCACAGAACTCCCGGACCGCGAGTAATGAAGCACACATACCTGCAGGCTGCAGGCCGTTGATACAAACGATCAGCTCTGCGACAAGTCCTGGCGGTAGCTGGGTGTGACCACAGGCTACCGCCAGACTGTTCAGCGTGGTCTCAAGGTCTGGCTCGTCAGCCCGACAGGGAATCGCAACAGACAGAGATTCCGTCATCGCGCGTCTCGCACCAGCGTCAGATAACGTTCTTCCAGTGCCAGAGCATCCGCTGCTATCGACTGAACGGGCGGGAATGTTCGAGAAAGTTTCCCTACCAACGCGGGGTCAGACACAAACCGTTCCAGTGTCCGACGCAGTTCGACCACATCATGCGGACGGAAGAGTAGCCCGTTCACTTCGTTCTGCACCCATTCCTGCATCCCACCGAATGCAGCAGTCACCACCGGTTTTTTGGCCAGAAACGCCTCTCGAATAACTAAGGGAGCATTTTCATACCAGATCGACGGCACCACGACGACATCGACCTCGGCAAGAATTCTCCCCAGGTCACCGTGGGCATAACGGCCCATCATGTGAATATGAGGAGAATGCTGCAGTTGATCGAGAAACCTCTTGCGATCTGGGTACTGCGCATAGTCAGCCTCGCCACCATAGATCCACAATTCCACGTTTTCCATAGAAGCCACAGCATCGACAAGGAGATGAATACCTTTGACCGGATCAACCACGCCAATGTACCCAAGTCTGACTAAGTCGTGTGGCTCTCGCACACGACCGTTCGTCGTTTCCAGTGGTGGTAATCCACATTCGGCAAACACAATTTTCTCTGCTGGCACCCCAAAAGAGAGAAATTGCTCACGCAAAAACTGCGAGGGGGCGAGGAAGAGCGAGACGTGCCGGCAGAGGTCGCGAACATGGGCCATACGCGCATTGATCTGTTGCCGTGCAGAAGCAGAAGGAGGACAGAGGGCAACGTACCGTGCGTGAAAGCGGCGTAGCAGATCCCGTAGCCACAAATGCCGACCAGGGTCAGGTTTCACCCGTTGATAGACCGACGACAGCTTACCGGCAAATAAATGTGCGAAGCAGCGAGCACATCCATCATCAGTCTGTCCGTCACACACCGACAAGTCTGGTTTGAGAAACCGTCCCCGCTGACAAATGAGCCAATAATCATGCAGGGTCATCACCACCGGAATGCGACGGCGAACTGCTTCTTTTATACATGAGGTAGACAAATACATGAGATGCTGCACATGGACGAGGTCAGGAGAAGTCTGATCGAGAAAGCGACCAAACTGCCGAGCGATCTCCAGGTTGCAGTAACTGTCGGTAAACGTGTTGAGCGAACGAAAAGGATTGTTAACCCGTGTAACCGTAATATTGTCACGCACGACAGTATCAATCGCGTATTCGGTCCGCCGTGCATCAGCAACTCGCGTGAACACCGAGACCTCGTGTCCACGCTGTCGTAACGCGGCAGCAATCTGCGCCGTGTACGTTTCCGTGCCTCCTAAACTCTCCGGCGGAAATCCATGCACAACGTGGACGATACGCATTGCCAGTTTCATCCTTATGTTCGCTTCACCCAAGCTCTGTACCAGCAGGATGGGTTAACATAGAATGTCAACCCGGCATAGGCCGACTACAGGAGTGGAGCGGACAAGCGAAGCGTTACCAGCTGCAAGAAGTACGGATTCTACGTATAAGTCGTTCTCATAGGGCAACCGTAGAGGTCATATTCCGTACTTTCACTGTCTCGTATGCAAGCCAGTGAAACCAGAGAAAATAGTAAGGGGATATAGGTAGATTCGTTGGAAAAGAGCACGTTCGGACGATGTATGCTGAATGTTTCCCTTCCTTGACTCATGTGTTACAGGTACGTTACTACCGCATGACACACAAATGACAGCCCAATGTAACAACGAAGGAGAGCAAGCATGCGGCGCATCATAACGACGGTAGGACTGGCAAGCACGGTAATGGCGTTACTTACTACTCCAGCTGACGCCTATTTGGACCCTGGAAGTGGCAGTATGTTCCTGCAGCTTCTCCTTGGCGGATTCGCGGGTGTAGCGGTCATCCTGAAGTTATACTGGCGTCGCCTCCTTACTTTCCTCGGTCTTACCCAGTGCACGCAACAAAATGAAGAGCCAACTTCGCCGCCATCACCGGAGAAGACAACCCAAGCATTCGAGCAACCTCAGCACCACCCGTAACGTCGACAGCCCTGCGCCTTCTATATGACTGACGTCCTTTTCGAGCCTGGCTCGTTTCGCGACCGGATGAGTCGCGTTTTTTATCGCCGCGGTGCGGTCTATCGCGCTTTGAGCCCGCGCGCTTTGGACGACTGGGAAGCCCTCTCGTCTTCACAGTTCTTTCAGCGCTTTCGTGCTGAGGGAAAAGTAATCGCGTCAGAACGCGTAGAGGGTTTGCTCCCCCACTCTTGGAAAAATCAGTGGGCTGCCGTGCTCAAGCACCAGCTCGTGCCTCTCATTTCGTATCCCTACGAGTGGTCATTCAGCATGCTCAAAGATGCAGCACTCCTGCAACTTGAACTCCTGCTCGCCGCCCTCGAAGAAGGGATAACGTTGAAGGACGCAACGCCATTCAATTTCCAATGGATCGGAACATGCCCAGTGTTCATCGACACACCGTCGTTTGAGCGTTTGACTCCCGGGGAACCCTGGGCGGGATACCGACAATTCTGTCAACTTTTTCTCTATCCACTCTTTCTCCAAGCCTACAAAGATATTCCGTTTCAGCCGTGGTTGCGCGGTGCCCTTGATGGCATCAACCCAGAAGACTGCAATCGCTTGATGTCCCTGCGTGATCGTTTCCGCCCTGGAGTATTCGCTCACGTTTACCTCCAGGCGAAGGCACAGGCCAAGTACGCAGCGACCCACCGAGACATCAAACAAGAACTCCACAATGCCGGCTTCCAGGCCACGCTGATCAAAGCCAACGCCCAACGGTTGCATAAGCTTGTGCAAAAGCTCTCCTGGCAACGTCTCGCATCCGAGTGGTCAGAATATTCCGAAAACAACAGTTACAACGACCAAGACCAGAATCGAAAAGAAGAGTTTATCCGACGTGTTGTCCGGTCACGCCCGTGGAACCTCATCTGGGACCTTGGTTGTAACACTGGCACGTATTCTCGCATTGCCGCAGAGAATGCGCGTGTGGTAGTAGCGATGGATGCGGACCAACCAGCAATCGAGCGTTTTTATCTCACCCTCAAAGCCCAAAAGCAAACAACCATTTTGCCGCTTGTGAATAACCTAGCCGACCCTTCTCCTAATCTCGGGTGGCGCGGTCTTGAACGCAAGACACTAATCGAACGCGGGAAGCCAGACCTCACACTTTGCCTCGCCCTTATTCATCACATTGTCATCACGGCAAATGTCCCGCTTGAAGAGTTCATCGGTTGGCTAGCCGGCGTGACACAAGAGCTGGTCATCGAGTTCGTCACCCGGGATGATCCCATGGTGCATACCTTGTTGCGCAATAAACGAGATATCTACACTGATTATCAACAAGACTATTTTGAACGCTGCCTTGAAGAAACGTTCACGATCATCCGGCGGGAACCGCTCGTTTCTGGCCTCCGCTGCTTATACCACGCACGGACCAAGCTCCCCACTGGTCTATAAAAAGAGAACAGAACACTCTGCTCCTCGACACTGCGCATTCTTTTGTCACGTACGCTGACATAGCTGTGTGTATCGCTCGATCATATCTCGCGCATCGGCTTCAATCGTCTTCACCTGAGGATGGGCATTCCCGAGCTGGGCAATGAGTTTCGGCTGTTGGATTAGCAGCTGAATTTTTCTCCGCAAATCGAGCGGATCGCGAGGACGAAAGAGGAGACCGTTTTCGCCATCACGGATAATTTCACGCATCCCGCCAAGGTCGGACGTGATGACAGGAATCTTGGCAAGGAATGCCTCTTGAATTGTTAACGGTGCATTCTCATACCAGATCGAAGGCACGATCAGGACATCAACCCCTCGTAAAATACGACTGATTTCCGTCTGACGATACGCGCCAGCAAACGTGATATGCCTACAACCCGCAGCCGAGTCACGTAGCTTTTTTCCGTAGTCAGGAAAGCCATCGTAGGGCACCTCGCCTCCATAAATGGTTAACCGAGCGAAAGTTTCGGGAATCACACGAAAGGCTTCAATGAGGAGGTGGACACCTTTGGGGGGAATAATCGTGCCGATAAAAGCAAAGCGAACGGGCTGCTGTTCAGCCATCGATAGACACTCATAATGAGGAAATGAGAGAGTGGGATACCCATTGGCAGAAAAAAGAATTTTGTGTGCTGGAACGCCAAAAGCAATGAACCGTTCACGGAGAAATCGCGAGGGACTAATAAAAAGGTCTACAGCGGCACAGACGTCGTGCACATGGGCCATACGTGCGTGCACCTCAGCAAGCGCCCGCACTTCGGGACGAGCAACCGTCCAAGAGAAACGTCTCTGCACACGCCGGAGTATCCCCCCAAAAGGCCTAGAGGCAGTAACAGCTCTTTCGGGAATATTGAGTTGAGAGGCCCAGCAACGTACACACTCTGGGTCTTCTTGTTTTTGACAGAGGGACAAAGACTCATCGCGCCGCAAAAACTGCCCACGTTGGCAAATGAGCCAGTAATCATGCAGGGTCATCACCACTGGCACCCCACGGTGTTTCACCTCAAACACACAAGCAGTAGATAGACAGGTAAGATGGTGAAAATGCACCACGTCGGGACAGAAACGGTCAAGCACGGTCCCAAAGCAGGCATCGATGTCCGCGTTGCGGTAGGTCGTCTCAAAGCGATCACAGAGGCGAAAAGTATTATTAATCCGATAAATAGGAAGATTATCGATCTCAGCCTCAGTTAACGCATATTCGTCCTGAGTAGGATCCGCGATGCGATGACACACCGCTACCTCATGACCGAGACCGCGCAGCGCTTGAGAGAGGCCGCGGGTATAATTTTCAGATCCGGCTTCACTGTATGGCGGGAAAGTATGAATGACATGGAGAATGCGCATGGGAAACGTGTGTTCGTTTACTCACCTTCGCAAGGAAATTTTCTCGGGTTAAACAATTTTGCTAGCGTCGCCAAGCGGTTGATCTCGTTGCAACTAAAATCCTTATTTTCCACAACTCTGATTGGCCTCACAAAGGATGCCGCTTTATGGGCAAATAACGAGAAACAGTCGTTTAGCACTGTTCCTCCCCACGCAATGACTTCTTGAGCAAGACATTGGAGTCCGACCTCATCACAATATTCTTCGAAGAGCTTCGCGGTCATACTGGTCGCACGCCAGTGGGGATTTTCAACACGTAGCTCCCCAGTTTGTGCATCTTTATAAGCTCCAAGATTGGAATGATGAATAAAACCAACACCATCTGGTTTTAACTTGCGAGCCAGCTGAGCAAGGTACGTCTGGAGAACGTCATGTTCGGCATGGACTAAGCTGTCCCAACTGAAGACGACATCGATTGAGTTATCCGCTATCATCTTCAAAGATTTTCCGTCGTTCACATAATAGTGAATATGAGAACTTGCAGCGAAGCGTTCTCGACACGCGGCGATGCACCTTTCCGTTAGGTCGACAATCACAAGTTTTCGACACAGATTCTGCAAGTAGTGCGTGCACCGGCCGAAACCTGGAGCAATTTCGAGAATACTTCCTGTAGGAACGAAGGCTTGAATGCGAGGGAAGATCGCGCCCCACCACATGTACTCGGTCCCGCCCCAAGCGACAGACCATTCATCTCCACCCTGTGACCAGCTCCAATGAGACCATGCTTCCCGATTTTCTTCTACTGTTGCCATAGCTCTTCTTTCTCAAAACAAGCCTTTTTCTGAAAGCGCTCGGGACTATCCCACGCGCGGCTCCGTTTTCCGTTTGAGGAAATAGATTGTCCCCTCGCGCGCGCTCAGAGCATTGTTCACGGTGACTTGCTTTGTACATGTGCTAAACGGGGTGATGTAGCGTCCCCGGAGATGACAAAAACCTCAACCTTATTACGCCCTGCACGGAATGCCTCCTCTGAGACAAGTGCCGCAAACTTGAGACGGTCGTCCTCTTCCAGGAAAGTTTGTGACACCGCCTGCACAACGTCGTTGACCGCGATCGCCAAATTCAATCGATATGAAATGTTGGCATTCGTAGACAGCTGCCCCGTGATATAGGAAGGAACCACGTCAGATGCAAGATCTACGTTTTCATAGAGACTGGCGTGCTGAAGCTTCACCGACACGTCTCGCATCCCGGTCGTGTCGATGTCTTCAATGCAGCGGCCAATCAATTCCTTGTACGGACCGATACGAAACAGCCCGTTTGCTTTCGTTCCCGAGCCGAACAAGGCCAGTTTATACTTGAGAGTCTTCGCTGCGGTTGCTAACAGCTCAGCATGTGAAGTAGGGGGCGCCTTGACTGGTCCTAATACAGCGGTATCGGCTTGCGAACGTCCATCTACCGACCAAGAAAGCTGGATCCCCAAGATATCGGCTACCGTGGGGAGGATATCAATCGTTTGCAGCGGAACATCACTCAGCACGCCTTCACGTTGATACGGTTTCTTAATGAAGAGCGGCACTCCGGCAATATCGTGAAAGTGTGCGGAGGATGCTCCTCTGCGCGACTCACGAGGCCAGAAGCTGGCCCCATGGTCGGCAGTAATCACTATAAGTGAATCATCATAGAGACCAAGCTCCTTCAACCGCGTGAGTAAGTCGCCAACAAGCTTGTCGACAAAACCGACCTGCAACAAATGACGTTGGTATCCTTGCATCACTAACCATTCATCTTCTCCCCATTCCTCTTTTTTAATGTTCAAGCCTGGAATATCGCTGCCCTGATATCTTTTACCAGAAGGCAAGAATTCCCAGGGGATATGCGGCAGCATGCTGTGGAGAAAATGCACCGTTGGCTTATCAGTGACGGTGATCGAATGAACGAATCGTGAGAACACCGCCTCACGATCGCGCAAAGCAGCAATCGCCTTCTCCTCCAAGGCGGTACGCTCTCTCGTTATTTCATTGAGAGCAGTGCCAGCTTTGCCAGCAAAATCTTCCCACGTTTGTGTCACAGCGGGCAGAGACGTCGTCAACTCCTCAGGGAGCACGATATGGAGATAGACAAGAGATAAATCAGAGAAGAGCAAGACTAGTCGCTGGTCTAGGGGCTCCTCATGGCGATAATGCTCACAGAGAAATTCCGGACACAATGCAGTATAGGGCTCGATGACATTTAGCGCATAAGAACCCCCAAGTAAGGTAAAAAGAGTCTGCGGATACCCCTGAGCCGTCGGGAAAGACACCGACTTCGGATAGCGACCACTGAGAATCGCTGGGACGGCGGCAAGGGTGTTCCCATGCACAGTCGTGGCATTGCGGAACCATGTGGCATCACGGGCCAAAAGCGCAAAGTTCGGATAGCGAATTGCGTCGATCCGGCGAGCCTCATCCATGAGCGAGGTTACAGGGAATTCATCGAAAACTACCATGACTACGGGCACAGCATTGTGCACCGTCGTCTCCGCCACGGCAACGCGATTGTCGCGAAAAATTACCGTATTCACCGGAGATCCAAAAAGAAAAAAACCGGGAAAAATCACCAGCGCGGGAGACAACATCGACACAAACAGGCGGAGAGAAACAAAACGCTGATAGGCCATGGCAGTCAGTATCCCTGAAAATACTGCTCCAGCCAGTAAAAACGTGCCGTGTCTCTCCCCGCCCTGCTTCATCATCGGCAAAAAGACGCAGGCAGCCAGCAAAGCTACAATTATGACATGCACCCTTTCCTGTATCCGCCTCCCAAGAATGCCAGCAACTCCTTCAATGAAGAGAAGCAACGCCGAAGGACCTAGCACCACGAGCAACGTGAAGAGAATGACATCAAGCGGCTCAGAGTGACGAGCCACAAAAAATTCTGCATGTCGGGAGAGCACTGCGTAGAGGGGCTGGGCAAAGGCAAAACTGCTTAAAACAACTACGTGCAATGCACTGAGAAAAAAGCCGCGCCTATAGTCCCTCGCCATACTTTACACCCCTCTTCCCTCCTTGAGCGGTTTCCGTTGTCGCTCGTCCCGCGCGCCATAATATTGACCAAACACCGCGGCACCAACCAAAAGAGGCAAACGAAACAGAAGCGAGAAACGACGCACGAAATCTCGTTCTTGACGCCATACAAATACCGCATCTTTGCGAATTCCGTTCAGCGTAGCTCCCCAGGCATGACATCGAGTCGGTACAGTGTGCAACCCAAAAAGTTCGTACAAACGGCGATGACAGAGATAGGTGCGTTTGTATTCATACCAGGGAGACCGTGCATGCGAATGAATTACGGCAGCTTCTGGTTCATACACCAGGGTATATCCAGCCTGAATGACTCGCTTTCCCCACTCGATATCTTCACCGAAATATGTCGCCTGATACGGGATGTGTTCCCAGACCGAACGACGCAGGCAGGCGCACACATCATCAAACGTACTCAGCTCTAGGCGTTGCCAGGGGGTTAACGCTTCCCAGGATCGCCCGTTCAACTGTTGCTCGACCCGGTCAGGTTTCCCTGCAATCCAATTTTCCAACTGCCTTTTCGTCAAGACGTCAGCGTCTGCTCGTGGTCTTTGCCGACAATAGACCCCCGCAACTGCTGGTGAAACAAAGTTCCGTAGCAGCGTCGCCAACCATTGTCCACCTACCGGCACAGCATCTTGCACGAGCATCACCACGAATTCACCACGAGACAGGGCAATCCCCTGATTCCGCGTCGCCCCATGGTTGAACGTTCCGGGCGGAACATCAACGATGCGCGCACCGTATCGCACGCAGATATCTCGCGAACCATCGCGAGAGCCAGAGTCTAAACACAGAAGTTCGAGTGAGAAATCACCCCGTTGTTGGCGAATCACCTCTAACGCTTCTTCCAGCACCGGTCCCCCATTTAGTACCGGGATCACAATGGAGACTAGCGACGGCACCACATCTCTCCTCACCGTGGCCCAAGCGTTGTTTCTTGAGAAGACGTGAGATACCCCTTTGCCGTTGAAGGAGAAGCCGAACGTTGGCGATGAGATTGCAGCTCTCGGTATATTGTCGCGAGATCTCGTGCGTGTTCATCTATGGCCACATACGATGGTGCTGGCATCGTCGTGAATGCGTGTGGATGGGCAATAATCCACTCCAGCTGTGCACGCAGATCCTCGACATCACCAGGGCGAAATAGCAAGCCGGTACGTCCGTGTTCCACATATTCCGCCATACCACCGAGCTGTGAAGCAATCACCGGAACCCCCGCCAACAACGCCTCATGAATAGTGAGCGGAGAATTCTCGAACCAGAGCGAGGGAACGACCAAAGCATCAACACCGGAAAGAATACGACTACTCTCTCGATTCTCAAAACTCCCGGCAAACGTAATCGCGGGATGCCTCGCTAACATACGCAATTGTGAGGTATAGTCTGGGAAGACATGAAGATCTCCATAAATGCGTAACTCTGCCTCCACCAAACCAAGTCGATTAAACGCCTCTATGAGAACATGCACCCCTTTGTGTTCGACTAAGGTCCCGATATAGGCAAACACCATTCGCTGATGACGTTGCGGTGGGCGTCGCACGGAACGAAATTGCGCTAAATCAAATCCGTTATCTTTATATAAGATTTTTTCTTGTGGAATACCGAATTCGATAAAGCGCTCGCGCAAAAACCGAGACGGCGAAAGAAACAGATCAACCTCGGCAAGGGCTTTCCGTACTTTAGCAAGCCGGTTCTCAATTGCCTGCAGAGCACGCCGTTCACGCAGTTTTACTCCTCTCTGCGCGAGGCGACGCGCTCCGGCTTGCCACATCCATCCCCATTGAGTGGGGCGAGTTTCTAGTAACGGCCCTTGCAACGAGACCCCTCCCCACGCCGCAGTACAACTAGCAGGGTCTCCACCAGGACCAACTTTAGCGAGGAACTCGAGACGAAGCTGTTTGCGATTTTCCACGCGGATTTCCCCTTCAATCCATCCTCGATCCTTCTCGCGACGGTACGGACACAGGTAACGTGAGAAAACCTCTTTGCCATTCGCGCGTATTTGAAACACTCCACCGTCGTTCCTGGTCGTATACGCACCCGGATGAAGCGCGAAAAAGAACCGCACGACAGTTTCAGTCACACCCCTTACTGAGGGATCGAGCCATCGGCGCACCCGAAGACCGTAAGGGGGTGAAGCTGCATACACCGACCGGACGTCCCCCTCGATATCCCATGACTGCTCTTGCACCCACGGCGGCACGTCAACCGACGGAACTGGTAAGCCAGGGTTTCGATTCCACCAGGCCTCAAGCTTACGTTGCACCCGGCTGAGAGGTGACAGTTGTTCAATCGACATGGCCATACATGAGGCACATTCCTCGGGGACGACCTGCATACACAGTGCCCCTGAACTCTTCATTCGTAAGCCTCGACGCGGACATGTGAGCCAATAATCGTGAAGAGTATAGACAATAGGGATACCCCGACGTTTGATAAGCGGCAGGAAACCTATTGAGAGGTTCGCAAGGTGTTGGATATGGACAACATCAGGCCGATATCGCTCTAGCTCAGCAGCAAACGCCGCTTCAATACGAGGATTGCTGTAGGTCTCGTGAAAACGACAATAGGCATTGTTGTTCACCACTTCAGTGACGGGAGTCCCTTCGTACTCGCGTGTGCGTACAGAATACAACCGTGCGTCAGGGTCAATCTCCGCACAGAACAGGGCAACCTCATGATTCTTTTGGAGCTCTTGGGCCAAACGTAAGGTATACAGTTCAGTGCCAGCCACATGTCGTGGGAGAAAGTAGTGGGCTACTAACAAAATCCGCATCGCTCCTCACTTCCCCAGCCATCGCCGCAAAATATTCATGGGTCGAAAAACTAGCGCTTGCGAGAGCGCCTCATAGCATTGATAGAGCTTCCAGGTCGTAGACGCGTAGATCGTTTCGAGCCGCGCATTCCGCTCAAGTAGCTGGTCCTCTCGTATGTCAAGGATTTCCTCAAACTCTTTAGCGGCGGCGCGTATCAATTCACGATCTTCCAAAATCAGCCTTTGCTCTCGCAACCAACCCTCTCGCTCTTTGAGGAGCCGGTCTCGTTCCTGTCGTAAACGATTGTGCTCTTGCAGTAAACGGTCTCGGTCATGTCGGAGCGCTGCGTTTTCTACACTGAGACCTAACAACACGTGGTGGGCGGAAGAGCGAGTTTTCTCTTGCACGTTATACTTCTGCCTCCACTCTCGGTCCGTAGAGATCCTCGCATAGCAGTCTGCTATCTCTTCAGCATACTTTTCTATAGTCTTCACGGAGGTGCTACTCGCACGCAGTTGCCCAAGCGCATCGGGCTCAGCGATTAACCGTGCCAGACACCGCTGCAAGTCACCAGCACTTTCTGGCTCAAATAAGAACCCGTTCTTCCCTTCTTGTATCGCCTCGGGCAAAGCACCGCGCCGCGCAGCTATCACCGGCAGCCCTGCCATCAAGGCTTCACGAGTCAAGAGAGAAAAGGTTTCCTCCCAAATTGCCGGCATAACTAACACATCGTGTTGTGCCAGGATAGAACCAAGCTGATCATGCTGATACGCGTCATAAAAATGCATGGGAAGGCCACGCGCCAGTTCGTGTACGCGTTCAGCATAGGCACGCTGGGCCGGGATAGTAGCGCCATACACAGACGCGGTAAACGTATCAGGAGCAAGTCCTTGCAGTGCTTCGACCAATACGTGTACCCCTTTGTGGGGCGAGAGCACCCCCACATACAGAATGCGCAAGGGCCCCCCCGGTGTACACTTCTTTGCTATCTGAGGGACCGCCTTGACGCCTAATGGTATCACTCGCACCTTGTTTTGTAGAGAAGGGAAAAAATCGGTAATTTTCTGCGCAAGAAATGCAGAAGGAGTAAGGATGATATCTGGTCTCTGCAGCGCCTGCTCCATGAGAAAAAACCGTTGGCGCGCTTCGTCTGGCGAGACGCTCGCTTGGAGACAGGCAACACATTTCTCCCCGCGTTCGGGGCCGGCACACAGTCGCCCCTCTGTATTAATGAGATTGACCAAATGACACGCGAAGAAGAAATCATGTAAGGTCAGAACCGTTGGATACCCTAATGCTGCTGCCAGCGAAAGCAAACGTACCGACAAATGTTGCAAATGTTGAAAATGGACAATCTCAGGTTGCGTTTGGTCAAGAAACCGCAAAAAAACGCTGTCAAAAAAGGGACTATCGTAGAGAAGATGAAAGTCGGAAAGCGACGTATAGTTGTTGACCACCCGGACAATCGGCAATCCGTCGACCTCCCCTTCTTTCAAAGAAAATTCTGGAGCCTCGGAGTCGTCGGTACGTGTAAAGATCGTCACCTGATGACCGCGCACACGCAGGGCTTGAGAGAGAGAAAGCGTCACCAATTCTGTGCCCGCCCACTCTCGAGGCGGAAAGCCGTGCACAACCTGAAGAATGCGCATAGGAGAAATTTTTTCTTTTCGGCAATAATATAAAAACTGCGAAACTTAAAGTCGTCTTTTCACATAGCGTCGCCGCGGGCTCGGGCACGGCCCTTCTTCCACCAGTATTGGTCATTCGCCATCCCGAAAACTGAGGAATAGCGCTGCTATGCGATTGAGGGTTTCCGGCGCGATCCGCGGCGACCAATCAGCACGAAACAAAGCATAGTTACTATGATCATCATCATTGGTCTGCCCTCTGGTTGATTCACGTAACGCGTATACGATAAACGTTTGGACCTGTTGCTGACGCAGATACGACGCCGATACCTGATCGAGGAACGCGTCCCAGCGATCTTCCCAGACAATCGCCTGAACGCCTTCGGGAATCGATGCTCCTCGTTCGTATACGAACATACGCGGATGATCGCGCAACGAGTCGTTAAACTTGCCCAATTTCTTGGTCTGAATACCAAACTCGGTAATCCAGATAGGTTTGTTGGCGAGGCCGTAGCTCAGCTGTTGCGTGGGCTGGGTTACCACCAGGGCGAGCTGCTGGAGAAAATCAAAGCGCTTACAATAATCGCGCGCATATTCGCGCGGCGTCGCCGACATGCCATCGCCTGGCAGCAAAGGCGCAACAAACTGCATATTATGAATGTCATGTTGCGGCCAGTGATAGGGATGGATCGCTACCGCATCAACCGCACGAAAAGTCTTGGAGTTGGCGCGGTACATCCGGGCAAGCCAGTCGATATTAACGTGGGTTACAGCCGCGGCAATGACTCGCATCTGCGCTCCCCCTCGCTGAATGGTACGATGTGCGGCCATTGTCGCTTCAGCGTGAAGCTCGGCAAACGCCGCAACATACGCCTCAAACTTTGTCCCCCAGCGAAAATTCCGCAGAGGAGTGCGCACCTCCGCACCACCGAACTCTTGCTCCTGGTAATAGCCAAATTGATAGCTACAACCTTTATTTGGCAGATCATTCTCCGGAATTTGCGCAAGGTGGAGTTGAGAAAGATACTTGTCACACGGATAGGCATCCGGATTGATCGCCTTCTCAAACTGCGCCTCATCCGGAAGCCACGTGTAGTCGGGCTCATTGATCATTTCGATGGCAACGGCCACCGGCACTCGCGCGCGATTATTTTGGTACGCATATCCTTGCCCATACCGTTCAATGAGTTTTTCTACGAAACGGATATGAAAGCGTTTGTAGGTCGCCCACAACTGCGTCCGGGAAGTCTGCGCTCCCCAGTGACGTAGGATTCGGTCTGGGGGGGCTTCGAGGATGAGAGCCGGAGGAATATCGACCACGAGGATATCGACCAAAACCGGGCGCAAACGCGAATCAACAGAGGACGGCAGTTCCGCGTTATACCGCTGTATTCCAGCGAAAAATGCATCAACCGCATCCCACTTGAAAGCTTTGCCTTCCGTACCGTTCTCAGTGTCCATCGCTGCCAGGAACACATCAAGGAACCGCTGCAGCTTGTCCAGAATTTCGCTGAGCGAGGCATCGTCGAGTTGATAAACCGGTTTCCCAATCACCAGAGGATGCCACACCACTGGTATATCAAACACCTCCCACGGCGAGAGCGGCACGCGTACCAGATTGCCGTATAAGAGAGACGTGTAGCGGGCAACCAAGTATCCCTGCTTTTCTACTTCGGCCAAAAACTCAGTGTGACTATGAAATTCGTCCTTCGGCAGCCAATCGGGACCAAACACCGCAAAGCCGACGTATCGTTGTGCAGAGCTACGGGGGAAAGGAAATTGTCCACGGTTATCGAAGTGAGTAAATTCGGGTGTGAAGATCACAAGTAACAGTCCCCCACCCAACATCCCCAAGACAAGGGGAAGAACCCCCCGCCAGTTCTGGGGCCACAGTTCCCTGGATCGGTTGTGTCTCATGAAATAAAAGGGTAGAGTTCTCGTTTTATAGGATTCCTCTACGGACGCACCGCGAGCAACTGGACCAGAGCATTGTCATTCCACATCAGCGCGCTACGTTGGTGAATAAACCCGGCAGCACGACAGAGCGCCTTTAACGCGTCCATAGTCGGCAGCCACCACCATGGACCAAAGTCATCGACCTGCCAATCTGAAGCATCACAAGTTAATCCTATGGCGCCATCGCCAACAAACTGTTCCCAATACGCTTTGAGAATCTCCCGCTCTCGGCCCTGCAGCGCCGGGACAAACAATACTCCAGCCGCAGGGAGGTCGAGTCTCCCGTGCGAGTTCTGAATACTCTGCGCAGTTACTGATGATGACAGAATGAGATATTCTCGCGTTATGGTACGGAGCGTTCGCAGAAAGTAGAGGGGATTCGGTACATGATACAGCACTCCGGAGCAGTGGACGACGTCGAACCCAAGCTCAGGAGAGGAAGCCACTAACGTCTGAACATCCCCACTATAACAGGCGACCTCTGGTATCCGTAACATTTTTCTCCGTTCCTCAAAAAGCTGCCATAATTCGTGGCCTGGCGGGGTAACATCAACCATCGTCAACGTACGTGCCCCAGCCCGATGGGCCACAGAAACCTTTTCATTCTCAGTCCCCCATAGTCCACCAACCTCGGCAAAGGTTTTGCCTCGCACTACCTGTGTAATATATTCGTCGCGAGGGTCACTCATGACCGACCTCCTTCAAGAAGTGCTCGCTTGAGTCCGTTCTTGAGTGGAAGCAATACCTTCCCACCCCAATCAAGGATTTCCCGATAATAGGGAAGACACAAGCGACGAATGGTAAAGTATGCCAACGTGCGCCAAGAATCATTATGCGGGTCCAACAAATGCGGGTGCAGTCCAGCGCGTTGCCGTTCCCACCACAGCCCATCCGCAAGCTCCGAGAGGCGCACCTGTTCTACCGCCAGTGTTGCACTCATGCGTCCAACCCCCAGGCTGGGGGTTGGACATGGGGAACTCTTCGCTCGTTGCTGCGCAGCAGTAATCAACTCTTCCATCCGCGTTCCCATATCCGAGAGACCAAAAGACGCTTCTACTCGTTTTCGTGCAGCGTGCCCCATCTCCGCCCGTTTTTTCTCGTCGTGCAAAAGCTGCACGAGCACCTCGGTATACTGGACAATTTGCGTAGGCTCATCACTCAACGTTATCAGTGCACCACACTCTGGCGTTACTAATTCTCGTTGCCCACCCACATCAGCAATCACAACCGGCAACGCACACGCCATTGCTTCGTACACCGACAAAGCGATCCCTTCCCAACGGGACGGAAGGAAAAAAACGTCCGCCGCGCTCATCAGGTCCCGCACGTTCTCGTTTGAGACGGCACCCAACAGTCGAATCTGTTGCGCTAGTCCGTGCTTGTGGACGAACGCCCGCAACCATTCGGACTCAGGACCATCGCCAGCAACCAAAGCCAGGCAATTCCTAAACTTTTGGGTCAACCGAACCATCACTTCAGCGAACACTAGCGGTTGTTTCTGCGGACAGAGTCGCGCAGTATACAGCAGTACAGCGGAGTCCGGAGCAATTTGCAGTTCCTGCCGGACAGCAATTCTTCGTGCAGCATTCGGCTTCCATCTCTTCGTATCCACGTTGGTATAACACACCGAAATCTGCTCCGGATCAGCACCCCGGTCTACCATCCAACGTTTGAGATGGGCCGAAGAGACAATATTGGCGGTCAATAACTCCTGGTGCTTGACGGCAAGGTGTGGATATCCGCCATTCTTCCAGTCCTCCTCCTCAATATGGCAGAAGTCGAGTATAGCCAGCTCTGGGAAATGTGCTCGGAGATATGGAAGCGACAGGTAGCTGAATTCACTATGGGACATCAATACCGCATCAACTTGCCGTGACGCAATCACATAGCGGAGAAAACGTGGATAGTCCGCAACTCGCAGAAAATGCTGCAAAATAAAGATGTCCGGCGTGTATTGGATAAAATAAGGCAACCACGGGTTCTCGCCTCGCAAGGTTGTGACCACCGTCACTTCCCATCCGCGCTGGGTGTACTGTTCCACAACATCGAGGTTGAATTTATCTGCTCCTCCGATGGCCAACCACGGGATCAGCAACAGTAACCTCCGGTGCGTTTTGCGTAGACGATTTTCCCACGGCAGCTCGTCCGGCACGTTATCGTAAGGAAGCGGATGGCGCAGTTGTACCTGTGGAAACCCACCGTTCCATAACTTCGCGTATTTCTGGCGCAAGTCGGCGAGGAACGCCTGTTGACGTTCTCCCTGATCCCAGTTCGTCCAACGGTCTTTATGAGTTGGGCGGCGGCGATACCAGTCGAGATACTCGGGGACAGTGCCTCCCCAGTACTCAGCATGAGCGCAACGAAGCCAAAAATCCCAGTCTTCCAGACCAGCGCGATTACTTTCGTCATATCCCCCAACCGCATGGTGAACGTGAGTACGAATTGCACTGGTCGGTGCAACGAGGTTGTCTTCGAGAAACGCTCCGCCGTCATGAAAACCCTTTTGCCATAAGTACTCTTGGGCACCAAAGCCAACAGAGTAGCCTTTGACAAACGCAAACTCGGGATATGACTCTAAGAACCAGAGCCATTTCTCGATTGCGGTCGGCTCGAGCAAGTCGTCGCTGTCCAACTGCACTACATACGGGGTGCGTGCAGACGCAAAGCCGGTGTTCCGCGCGGCGCTAAGCCCTTTATTCTCTGGTTGATCGATCACACGAATCCGTGGGTCACGTTGGCGATATTGCGCCAAAAGAGCAAGGGCTTCAGGGTCGGTTGAGCCATCGTTAATAATCAGCCATTCCCACTGCTGCAAGGACTGCTGCAACACACTCCGCGCGGTCTCATGAAATATGGTACCCGTATTATAGAAAGGAGTAACAATCGTCACCGCCGGTGAACAGGCTGATTCGACAGGAGCATAGACAAACTGCGGACGCTGCGGCGAAACCGGCGTATTAGAGAAGTCGGGCCGAGCTGGATCAATCATCTCTTCGTCTCCTGCCGAGGCTCAGGGTTATTTACCGGAGGTGCCGGTTGCAACATCTTTAATCGGACCCCAACCCGCGTCCAGCGTTGGTCCTGCCAGAATCTTGCCTCGTTTTGCCAGCGTAAGGCATCAGCTTGCGCGGCGTGCCACTGTTCCTCCAACCACTCCTTGCCTTTTTCCAGCTCCGCAATCCACTGTTGTTGCTCCGCTATCATTTTTGCTTGATCTTCCGTCTGTTGCTGTAAATTTGTGCGCTGTTCCTCTAACCAGGCTTTTCCCTGCTCCAGCTCCGCAATCCACCGTTGTTGCGACTGCAACAGATACTCGCGTTCTTGGGCAAGACGCTGCCATGAAGTCTTTTGTTTTTCCAGCCAAACCTTGCCTTGTTCAAGCTCGCTTGTCCAACGACGACTTTCTGCCAATGCGTGAACCACTTCGGTTAGCTGCCGTTGCTCTTCTTCATGGCCTGTCGACTTGCTAAAATACGCCAACGCTTGGAGGCTCGCACGGGTATGTTCCTCAACTCCTTGAGCAAAACGGTACGCATGCGACGCATTTTGGGGATGCCAACGATACTGGAGCAAAGGTTGCAACAGAAATGCAACTTTTCCAACGACGCAAAGTTTCATCCACATTTCATAGTCTGGAGTAAAACCTAGAGTCTCATCAAATCCTCCCAGGTCAAGTAACCGTTGCCGTCGCGTAACAACACTAGGGGCGCAAATCAAGTTCCCCCGTAACAGCAGCTTCCGAAAGTATTGTAGACCGTCAACGGTAAAATCCTCTGTCGCCGGCTCAACCCAATTCTTCACATCCGTAGCACAATCAACATCAACAAGCAGTTCTATCGCAGAGTGCACAAGGCTGATGGCAGGGTCACCCTGCAATACCTGCATCTTGCGCGCAAGATTGGTCGGCGCCATGACATCGTCTTGGTGAAACAAACAGATATACTCACCTGCAGCTAAAGACAGACAGCGATTCCAGTTGCCGGGGATACCACGCCGCTGTACATGAGGGTGGACGGCAATACGGGGATCATGGAAGGAACGAGCGATCTCAAGGGTCGTATCGGTTGATCCATCATCGACGATCAGCAGCTCGAAGTCACGAAACGTTTGCTCCAGCACACTGTCAATCGCTTCGGCCAGAAAAGCGGCACCATTGTAGGTGGGGATACAAACGCTCAGAAGCGGTGTCTTCACCAAGGCCGGCGCATAGCCTCCTTCATCATTGCGACGCCGCGGGACAGCGTCACCGCCCGCTTCCGTCTCAGGCCGCGGGGCATGGGGCAAGAAAACTGGAACCCTACTACTCGTCTCATGCTCTTTCTCATCGGCAGAACGCTGTTGGTTGCGCCGTGCAATTGCGTCCGCATATACATTTTCCATCTCTGCGCCATACTCAACCAACGTCTTGACCTGTGGTCTTGCCTGGCGTAACCGCTCCAGCAACTCCGGCTCAGTGAGCAAGCGCACAAGACACCGACGAAGGTCGGTTGCATCCTCGGGCGCAAACAACAGACCATTCACACCATCATCAACCGCCTCAATCAGCGCTCCCCGGCGTGCCGCAACCACCGGCATCCCAGCAAGAAACGCTTCGCGGACCACGATTGAAAAGGTTTCTTCCCAAATTGCCGGCATGACTAACACATCGTGCTGACAAAGAATATTGCCGAGTTGGTCAGAGGTGTACGTCCCGCAAAATGCAACGGGCAATGCCGTTGCAGCCTGATGAAGCTGGTCAGTATATGTTTGCCATTGTGGGCATTCTAACCCGTAGAGAGACACGGTCACGCGGTCCCGAGGAAGTCCTTTGAGCGCGTCAAGCAATATGTGAGCGCCCTTATGCGGGGCTAACACCCCAACGTAGAGAATCCGCAACGGGGCATTAGGGTTTCGTGGCCCGCGTTGCCACTCTCTTTCGTCAGGTGGTTTGATCCCTAATGGCACGGCACACATCCGATGCTCTAAGAAGGGGAAATAGCTGCACATACGGTCCGCCAGGAAGCGCGACGGCGTAAGCACCAGGTCTGGTGCGTGCAAAGTACGCTGCATGTCGCGAAAACGACGACGGACCGCATCGGCCATCGCCGCGTCCGACAAGCAGACAACACAACGCTCCCCCTGTTCCGGTCCAGGACAGAGCTGTTGTTGCGCGTTGATAAGATGGATCCGCTGACAAGCAAAGAAAAAGTCATGCACGGTCAAAACCGTCGGATACCCCAGTGCCGAGGAAAGGCGTAAAAAACTCACTGAGAGATGTTGTAGGTGTTGAAAATGGATCACCTCTGGTCGGACACGGTTCAGCACCTGCAGAAACGGACCATTAAAGAGAGGATTATCGTACGACCGCTGAAAGGTTGAACCAAGCTGGTAATTATTCACAAGTTGGAAGACCGGCAATTCTTCATACGTTGTTTCGTTTAAGGCACCTTCAACCGCGCCGGCCTGATAAATACGAGTCAGAACCGCAACCGCATGGCCACGTTCCCGTAAAGCCTGCGAGAGATTGAGGGTCACCAGTTCAGTCCCAGCCCACTCATTGGGTGGAAAGCCGTGTACGACTTGGAGAATACGCATGACCCCTTACCCTCGCTTCATCCGTTCCTGTAATGAGAGCCGTCGCACCAACCAACGGGGGAGCCGATCACTCTGTTCCCCTAACCAATACCCCAGATTCCCTGCCACATGCCAACTGATCGCGGGCAACCCCCACTTTCGCAATACCGCGTATTTACTCTCGCCACTGTACCGTCGCCAAAAAATCAGGTCGAGTTTGGCGATCTGCAATGCCGCAGGAAAGCATTGCCACAGCGAGCGTTGCGGTGGATCGGCAAACAGTTGCTGCATTGCCACCGCATGCTCAAAATGACGACAAAAATTCGGCCATACTCCATATCCATGCGAATGAACTACGAGTGAATCAGCGGCGTAGGCTGTTTTATAGCCTGCTTTTAACACACGATCAGCCCAGGCCTGATCCTCGGCGAACGCAACATCTGGAAACGGAATCTGCTCCCAGACCGCACGACGGATAACCGAACTCGAATTCGCAAAGAAGCGGGACAGATAGCGATTCTGTTCACCGGATTGCTCCGCACTCAGTGCATGCACACGCGACTCCAGTTGGCCTTGAAATTCATACTCCACAATCCGGTGCCACTCCATCGGGTGACAATGTTGACGTGGTTGCTGGCGACTATACACGCCAACGATTGTGTCATCAGTGTATAAGGGAGCCAACAGATTGTGTAACCAACGGTCATTGGCCGGCGTGGCATCTTGCGTCAGAAAGACTAAGGCCTCCCCTTGTGCCCGAGAAGCCAGCAGGTTGCGCGTTTTGCCATGACCAAACTCCTGAGGTGGAATCTGTATAATTGTTACCCCGTGCTGCTGTAAGATTTGCAACGTCGTATCGTGCGAGCCCGAATCAACCGCAATAATCTCACAAAGTCGAAAGTCGCCTCGCTGTTGATGGATCGCGCTCAAAACCTCAGCAAGATACGTGGCCCCATTCTTCGTGGGGATAAGAACAGAGACAGTAAGAGCGCCGACAGATACAGGCTGCGTTACAGGTCTCGGGGGCGAGACAATGGGGCAATGGGGCAATGGGGCAATGATATTTTTCTCTTCCGTTTCGCCTTTTACCCTTTTACCCTTTTCGCCTTTCTCGCCGTTGAGCATAGCTTGGTAAATTTCTTCCATCTCCGCAGCGTACTCGTCTACGGTTCTGTATTGCGGCACGTGCGAACAAAGACGCTTGTACAACCCAGGCTCGAACAACAACCGCTGCAGACACCGACGAAGATCTGCCGCGTCTTCCGGCTCGAACAAAAGCCCATTCATCTCGTGTTGAATGACAGCGGGTAACGCCCCACGTCGAGCTGCAACGACCGGAAGTCCGGCCATCAATGCCTCACGCACCACCAGCGAGAAGGTCTCCTCGCAAATCATCGGCATGACAAGAAGGTCGTGCGCTGATAGGACCTTATCGAGCTGCCCATGTGCATATACACCAGCGAAACGTACAGTGAATCCTTGCGCTTGGCGATGCAGCTGATCGACGTAGGCTTGCCAGTAAGGCAAACTCGCTCCATAGAGGGATACTTCCACAGCATCCGCTGGGAGTCCTTGCAACGCCTCAAGCAAGATATGAGCGCCCTTGGGAGGAAAGAGCAAGCCACTATAAAGGATACGCAACGGTGCGCCACCCTGTCGTTGACGCAGGGGAGCGACAACAGGTTTGACTCCGAGCGACACCGTACGCAACTTCGCTGTCAGCGCTGGGAAATACTCCGTCATGCGCTCTTGCAGAAAATCCGAGGGAGTCAACACTTGTTGCGCCGCCGCCATTGCTTGTTCCATGGCCACCAAACGGTGCCGAATATCTTCAGGTGAGGCGATCCCTCGCAAACAGGGGGCACATCGCGACCCGCCCTCTGGCCCAGAACATAGCTGTCCCGCTGCATCAATGAGATGAATCCGATAGCAGGGAAAAAAGAAGTCATGCAGACTGAGGATTGTCGGGAAACCAGAAGCCACAGCCAGTGGCACTAAACTAGTTGAGAAATGGGCAATATGTTGAAAATGCACGACGTCAGGCTGGCGACGGGTTAAGAACTCACGAAAGAAATCATCGTAGAATGAATTCTCATAAAAAGAACGAAAGGTGGTTGTCTGGGTATGATTATTGACAACCCTCACTACCGAAAACCCTGCATTTCGCTCTTCACGAATGGTCAGTTCCGGCACTGTGCGATCTTCAGTTCGAGTCAACACCGTCACTTCATGGCCCCGGGCATGCAAAGATTGAGCAAGGTAAAATGTCACCAATTCCGTTCCGGCCCATGCATCTGGAGGGAACCCGTGGACGATCTGAAGAATACGCATCTGCCTCGTTGACAATCAGAACTTCATTATCCTGAGCACAGCTAGAGTAGAAATCTCACTCAACTATCTCGCGAATGTCGTGAGCGTCCTATGGGAGTGACGGACAAAGCGGTATCCTATACGACAGTTCCGATGAAGAAAAGGTGCGCAATCCTGACTTCGTTCGATCCCTACTCCTTCAAAGGAGGGATTGAAACCTATACCCGGCAAATGTTGACGGTTCTCAAAACGAACGGTTATGCGGTGGATATCTACCACACAGGATGTCTTCCGCAGGCGAACCAGTCGACAGATCCTCCTTTTGTTCTTCATAGTCCGTTTTTACACAGCCTCTACCAGGTCGGCCAGGCCTTTTATTTTATCGATCACCTGTACGACTTTGTCATCGCGCATGCGTTTTTCGGTTTCGGTTATACCCCACCACGGATTCCTATGTTTACGATTTTTCATTCGACGCATGTGCAATACGCCGAAGCCAATCGTGAATTATTTTCTCCGTCGTGGTATTTCGAAGTCAAATACCTCTTCGGGCTTGGAGCGGAACGACTGTCAACCATCGGCAGACAGAGCATTGCGGTGAGTGAAGCGGTGGCCGGTGAAATTATGACACGTTATGGGGCAGCGACGGTCACCACACTCCCCACCGGTGTCGATTGCAACATCTTTTTCCCTCGTCCGTACAAACATCAACTCCGAGACCGGTTTGACATTCCGCGTGACGCGTTTGTCGGTGCGTTCCTCGCACGCTGGGGAGCAGACAAAGCGATCGACGTTCTGGAGAAAGTCATGGCTGGGACCCCGAACGTTTTTTGGCTGTTGATACTCGGCACCGGTGAGCCTTGCCCGTATAAAGACAGACCGAAGACGCGAGTCGTCGAAAACATCGAGCGCAAAGAGGTCGCGACTCTGCTCTCGTGCGCGGATTTTCTCTTGCACCCTTCGCGGTATGAGGGCTTTGGACTATCAATTGCCGAAGCGCTCGCGTGCGGTGTCCCTGTTGTTGCCACACCAGTAGGAATTGCTCAAACAGTATTACAGTCACCGCCACTGCAGTCTTTACTCTTACCTGGATATGATAAAGGATCAGCAGCAGTCGTCACATCCGCAATTGATATTATTATCCGTTTACAACGAGCGCCTGACCACCAACGAGCCTGTGCCGCGGCAGGTCTCGCAACTGTTACCCAAACCTTAGATTTGCCAAGCTGGGAAAAGGGATTTTTGCGTGCACTTGCTCTCTCTGGTACTTCATACGCACAGTCGTGCGAAGCATGACATGGTAAGGATAGCGATGTGAATACCGGACTCCCTCCGGCGCGACGGATTTTCGTTATTGCTCCGCACCCCGACGATGAAAGCCTAGGGTGTGGCGGAATGATCGCACTTTATAGCCAGAGTGGAGCGACGGTGGAATTACTAGTGGTCTCTGACGGTGCGGCCCTTGAGGAGCCCGACGGTCAGCATCCAGATCTTGCCGCAGCGCGCAGGCAGGAAGTGACGAATGCGGCAGCAATTCTTGGTATCCATCGAGTTTATACCATCTCCTTACCGGATGGTCAGCTCGCACAGCATCGGAGTACGGTGACCCAGACACTCCGGCAACACCTCTCGTCGTTTCATCCGGAACTCGTGCTGGCGCCGTCTCCGATCGACGGTCATCCCGATCACGTGGCGGTTGGTTGTGTCGCTCTCCAATTATTCCGCGAACTGCCGGGGTGGCAACTGGGATTCTACGAAGTACTTGCTCCCCTCCATTTTAATTGGCTCGTCGATATTACCGAGGTGATGGATCGAAAAGAACAGGCCGCTCTGTGTTATCAACGCAGCTTGTTTGGCCAACCTCGGCTATTCTGGGAGGCGTTTCGCGCGCTCAATTCGTTCAAGTCGGCATTTGTTCATCATCCCGGGTTTTTTGAAGCGCTGTGGATTCTGCACGCCCCTCTTTCCGATCAGGAGGTCTTGGCATGGACGACGTATGGCTTCCAACCGCAAGACAAAGAAAACCTGACTCTTTGGTCCGTCAAGGAAATCGATGAAGTCCTTTTTGCGTTGCAGGAAAAAAACGCAGCGCTCGATGCTCTACGACAACAATACGCTGCCCTTACCGAAGAAAACGCAACGTTACAAGATCAACTACGAGAACAGACCGAACGCAACACATTGTTACAGCAAACAAGAGAACAACCAGGCCATGACGTGTCACCAGAGTTGATCAATTTCCGCACCTGGGCGCGACGGTACCTTCGCTATCTCTTTGAACACGCCTTTCCTATCGGCTCGCCTAGACGGAATGCACTCCAGCGATACAAACGCCAGATTTCTCAGTACACATCGAAATCGCCAAGTGAATAAAAAAAGTGCTCAGCTAACCAGGCTGCTGCCAGCCGTTGGTCAAACAAACGACATTCGAGCCAGTGGTTTGATTCCCCTCCGCTATACCCACCAGCTCCACAGAGAAAGTTCTTTTCCCAGGAAAACGGCGGGAACCATCCTTCAATTTCAGACATGCCCGCTTCCCGTGCAATCCCCTCGACCCCGGCCGCGAGCAATCGGGCAAGGGCTGGATCTTCACGATCGACAAGGAACTCCATCAACGCCACGTTTTCTGGGCGGAGAGCAACAACCGCCAAAGCAGGCGCTGCCGGAATTGTCACGAATCGATACCGTCGGTCTGGTCGTGCCAAATAGCGCCACGTCAGATAGGCATGATCACGGCGAGTACTCAGATCAAAGCGTTGCTCTAGCCGTTGCCAATGGGCATCCCAGTTGAGCGGCAACACATCGGTCACAACCTCTGCGGGGCAAGTAGCAGGTGCAGATACGGTCCGATGGACTCGGTATACCTGCGCCACAGGCTCATAGCCAACCAGTAACTCTCCTAACCGCTTGTGCCGCTCGGTGGGAAAGCCATACAGAAACAAGCCCTGGCCCTCACAACACTCTCGCATAAAAGCTTGGACTGTTTGTCGGAAGAGCCCGCGTCCCTGTTTCTGCGGATGAACCATAATATCAACAACATCCCAGGCTTTGTGCTTTTGTCCTTGCCAACCCAAACTCTGCTGAATTGCTCCATAATGGCAGATAATCTGTCCGTCTTCTTCTGCGACAAAGACCGGGGGGGAATACCCCTCGCGTAAATACTTCCAGCGCCAGAGCGGGAGTGGCATCTCGCTTTGGAATACGAGCGAAAAGAGTTGGCGAATGCCAACTTCATCACCGGCTTGATAAGGACGAATCACTGTCATTGTGAGATCTACGGCTTCTGCAACAAGAAAACATCCTGATTTGCATCCTTCGCTCCACCAGGAACAAAATCTATTATTCTGAGATCTTTGGCCAGAACCTTTCTTACATACGCTTCTGGGTGATAGGTAGCGCAATGGTTACTTCCCGACAGTTCGGGCTGAGAAAATACTAGTTTTCCAGCCCGAAAATTTCTTTGCTGCTCCTCAGATAGCCGATGGAGATGAGTCGAGCCATGGACAGTTAAAAAAAGCAGACCACCAGGTCGCAGGAGCCGGGTTAACTCCTGCATCCAGGCGATCTGTAGCGGTTCTTCGAGATGCGTGAAGATAGAAATTGTATAAATCAGATCAAATTGTTCATTCACATAGGCAAGGGGTGGAGTTAGAGTATTCGTAGAAAACGACGCAAACGGCAAGGCGGTCTGACACCAATGAACGAGATAGGGATTGTAGTCTGTACCAAAAAGCTCAGGACCTGCGAGCGTGTTCCAGTGTCGCATGATTCGCCCACACCCACAACCAAAATCAAGAATCGCCCGACACTGATCGACAACGACGCCATTCTTGTTGAGAAGACCACGAATACATCGCGCACCGAGTAATCCACTCCAATAAAAAGGCTGGACTTGCGGCATCCCTGTCACTAACGCAATCAATTCCGGTGGAGGCAACGGGAGATTATCCGGCGCCCCTTGATCTCGCCACGCCTGGTCTGGTGGTTCTTGTAACGCAAAGATGGTACAGACATGGGCTTCATGTACAACAAGACGATAGTGTTGCTCAAGATGATTGTATAATTGAGGGCGTTTTGTGAGCCAGGAAAACACCGCGTGAGGCACGACCAGGAAAGCTCCTCCCTGAGCAACCAATGTTGTACAGGTTGCTATCAGCTCGTTGTCGATATCAAGATCAAGCAATGAAAGATCCGGCTTCTGCACGACAGGCAAAGACCATACAGTATACCCAGGAATTTCAGGAACGATCGCTCCGTACGGGAGCAGGAGAATAAGTTTGGCGTTATGCGGTACAGAAAAACGAATCACTCGCCGCAGCTGTTCATTATCCTCGTACACCTCCCTACCCACCGAATCCCCGTTGCTCGCCCCGGTCACCATAGGATTACCCTCACGCAACAGAGCTAATGTCCCTATTTCGCAGCTCAGAAGAAGATTTCTGCCAACGCCATTGTTGTACCAAGCGCAAATCCGGCAACGTAAAAAGACGAGCAAAGAACTCCCCAGGTCCCAACTGTGCCCAAACTTGGGGAGAAATCACGAGATCCTCCGGCTTCGAGACAAAACGCGCAATCGCCGGGACACATAATGGCGATGGAGATAATTGCCACAGGTATGTTGTTGTTCCCTTAGGCGAAAACCAAAACTCTGGAGAGGTACCACAGAGCCCTAGATCAACGTACTCAGTAATCCTTTCTGCCTGAGTATCACAAGCCTCAAGCTTCATTGCCACCCATGACAAAGCGTTCCACGACCAAACACCATAGTGTTTTTGGAAGTATCGAGCCTCCGATTCCCGACCGATCCGCTGCA
>JBFWXH010000060.1:0-46019 GCA_050187625.1 Binatia bacterium | reverse complement strand
TGAAAATTTTGTTGCTGAGTTCCTCAATATCGCCGAACGCCACTTCCTCGAAAGAGTAGTGTTTATCCGCCTCGTGAGGTTTGCTGTGGCTTTTGACCATCAACACGATGACAATATTTCTCAGATCAACATCACGCCACTCGTTGATGTGATGTTAGTCTTGCTCGTGATCTTTATGGTGACTGCCCCCATTTTGCAGCAAGGGGTCACTGTGGATCTCCCGCAAGTTTCTGCCCAGCCAATAGAGGGAAAAACCGAGACGGCGGTTGTGACTGTAGGGAAAAATGGTCGCATCCACCTTGATAACCGTGTTATGACCCTCGACGAATTGCAGAACCGATTGAGGGAACTGGTACGACAGCATCCTGAACAAGTCGTGCATCTGCGGGCAGATAAAGAGGTTCCCTATGGCAAGGTCGTCGAAGTGATGGCGACACTGCAAAATGTGGGTATCGCAAAACTGGGAATGGAAACGCAACCATTACCGGAAGAGTGAATCATGAAGCCCGCGGCCTCATATTACGATGAACCAGTGAAGGAGCGAGGATTTAGTCGCATGATCGTTGTCTCAGCGCTCATGCATGTTGTGGTGATTGGTGGAATCCTTGCTTTTACTCAGTCCTCTTCGTCTCGTCGAGACGAATCGCTACCTTCTTCGTACGAGGTAACCCTGGTTTCTCCTCAGTCATCGGGAAGGAATGCGGCTAACGGAAATGGAGGCTCCACCGCACCACTCTTAGCAAAAGGGAATGGTACTCCTCTGTTGCCACGTCAGCGCGAACAGTCGGAGCCCCTCGCGTCGAAAGTCGAGACAAAGCCAAAAACGGTAAAATCACCACGTCCCCCAGCAAAAGCATCTGTCGCTGAAAAAGTAAAAGAGCCAGCCAAGGTTGTTCCGCCGCCCAAGATACAGACTGCTGTCGTGGCGAAAGAGAAGGAACCAGTAAAGCCGAAGGTGAAAGAGGAACCGCGTCGCGAACCAGAAAAGCAGAAATCTTCGACGAAAACAAAACCTCTAGAGGAAAAAAAAGAAAAGAACCCTCCGCCGGAGAAGAGTAAGACTACGGCAAGAATCCCGGCCAAACCCCAACCAGAACGGGTAAAACCTGTAGAGCAGAAAGCTAAGGGAGAAACTCCCCCTCCCCAGACAAAATCTAAGCCACAAATGTCTGAAACGAAAGTGACGAAACCGCAAAAGAAGGTTTCTGAGCCGAAAGAGAACCCGAAAGAGACAAAAGAAACTTCAAAAGAGGCGAAAGAAAAAACTCCGACACCAAAGAAAACTACTGACACAACAAAGGACACGCAGACAGTACCAACGCAAAAAGTCGCGCCGACCCCTGTTGCGAAAAAGGTTCCTGTTGCAGACACTTTACCGAAGAAGGAAGAGAAAGAGAAAAACGGAGAGGACGCACAGGAAAGAGAAGAGAGGATTGCTGCGGCGATTGAGAATGTTCGTGGCCGAGAAGAGAAGGCAACGCGGGATAGTGGCATCGCGCAGGCCTTGGAACGAGTACGAAAGCGGATTGCTGAGGGAAAAGGCGATGATGGTGTGCCCGGTGAAAAAATGGCCTCTCGCTCTCAAGGCCAAGGGCCATCGGGGAAGAGTGGCGGAGCCACTAAAACCTACGGAGCGGAATTCATTGCGTATACGGAGAATATCAAGCAGCGTGTGAAGGATGGGTGGCTTATCCCAGAGCGCAGACCTGGGCTTGCTGCTATCATACGATTCGCTGTGGAACCTGATGGTCGGGTTGTGGATGTGGAGCTTGTCGAGCCTTCTGGAGATCCGGCTTTTGATCAGTCTGCGCTCCGTGCCGTCCGAACCGCGAACCTTCCGCCACCACCAGAAGCCTATCGAGAAGAGTTTGCGGTGGAGAAGGTGCAGATTACTTTTAAGGGAGAAGAGTGATTCATCAGAAAGAGGTGATGATGACGCAGAAAGGTGTTGGGAAGCTGCTTGGGAAATGGAAAAGTTCAGTACCCCTCTGGGTAGGGCTGGTGATATGTGGACTTGCTGCTGGGAACGCGCAGGGGCAGATCAATTTACAGATCAGCAAAGAAGGGGGGCAGAACCTGCCGATTGCCCTCGCTGCTTTACAAGGAACAGGTAGGGGGGCGGAGCGTGAACTCAGTAACGATTTTATCGAGATTCTTGGGCACGACTTAGACTTATCTGGCTACTTCCGCGTGATAGACGGCACGGACGGGGCTGACGAAGCAGAAGGGGTGGTTCCAGAGGAGATCAATTTTCAGAATTGGTCTGCTCGCGGAGCGCTTGCTTTAGTAAAAGGAAGCTTGTCGGTTGTTGGAGGAGAAGTAACCCTGGAAGCACGATTGTTTGATGTTGCACAACACAAGCAACTAGGAGGAAAGCGGTATCGGGGCGGACAGGGGGATGTCCGACGGATGGCCCATCGCTTCGCTGATGAAATCTTACTGTTATTAACCGGAGAGCGGGGACCATTTGATTCACGCATCGCATTTGTTTCTAATCGTTCTGGTGGGCGTGCGAAAGAGTTGTACCTGACGGACTTAAGCGGGCGACAGATCACTGCCCTGACGCGAGATCGCAGTCTGAGTGTAGGGCCGAGTTGGGATCCGTCGTCAAGTATGATTGCCTATTGTTCGTATCGAAGAGGAGGGCCATATCCATATATTCTCGATGTGCAAACTGGCCAGCAAAGACGGCTGTCCTCTGTGGTGGGTTATAGTGGAGGGCGCTGGTCCCCTGACGGATCGATGATTGCGGTGAGCCTGGAGCAAGACGGAAACTCGGATCTGTTCCTACTTTCTTCCTCTGGAGAGGTCATGCGTCGTCTCACTGATGACCCGGGGATTGACGTGTCACCCACTTGGTCTCCTGATGGAAAGCAAATTGCCTTTTGTTCTGGAAGGCGTGGGGGGCCACAGATCTATGTCATGGATGTCGCCAATGGAAATCTGCGCCGTTTGACGTTTCGTGGTGATTACAATACCTCGCCGATGTGGTCACCAAAAGGAGACCTTATTGCCTACACCTCACGGTCTGGAGGCTTTCGTGTCATGGTTATTCCAGTGAAAGGAGGAGAGCCGCGTGAAATTGCGCGAGGAGAAGACCCATCTTGGTCTCCGGATGGACGTTATTTGGTGTTTGGTCATCGCGGGCGGTTAGTGGTTGCACGCAAAGATGGCCAAAGTATTAAAGAATTGACTCGCGGGGGGGGAGATGATACTAGTCCGACGTGGTCGCCCCACCTTGAATAATGAGGGGATTGCGTAGAAAAGGTAGAGGATGATGCGGAACGCAAGTGCATGGTATTTGCGGGTTTTTTATCTGTTTATAATGGTGGCTTTTATTACTGGTTGCCCAAAGCAACCCCAACGATCTCCACAATTAGGGGAAAGTGAATTTGGCGGGGCCGGTGGGCAAGGTGCTGGTACTGGCGGCCTGAATGACCAAAACCTCGCATCTAGAGACCCTGGAGCGCGAACTGAAGAGAGGATTTGGAATGAAGGCAGTGACCAGGTTGGTGGGCCACTGAAGGATGTCTATTTCGATTATGACTCTTTTGATCTGGTGGCAGACGCGCGCAATACGCTGCAAGCGAATGCCGAATGGTTAAAGCGTAATAGTGGTGCGAAAGTTGAGATTGAAGGTCATTGTGATGAACGTGGGACCGTCGAATATAATCTGGCTCTAGGTGCGAAACGCGCGAAATCGGTGCGAGACTACCTTGTTGACCTTGGGGTGTCTCCCGAGCAGCTTTCGACAATCAGTTACGGTGAAGAGCTACCTGCGTGTCGCGAATCTAATGAGAGCTGCTGGCAGCAAAACCGTAGATCGCATTTCCTGCTTATTGGTCGCTAATAGTTAATAGCTATAATAGCTATCCTTAACTTCTTTATAGAACGACAGCTATTCCGTGAAAAATACCTTTGTTGTTGGCCTATTGGTTTCTTTGGCTCTCAGCTGGATGAGCGGATGTGCGACCCAAGCTGATCTCCAAGCGCAGGATCGTGAACGTGAGTTGTTGCGTACTCAACTCGCTGATAGTCGGGCGACAAATGACGCAATCCGGCGTGAGATCGAAAGAGTACGCGGAGAGCTGGAGGAAGTCCGACATCGTGTCGATCGCGTTGCAAAATCACGTGCAACGACGACTGTGGTGAATTCTCCGCAAATACAAAATCTCGAAGATCGCATTGTTGCGTTAGAAAGGCAGATGGCTCTCAGGCAGGAGCCTCCTGCAGCCACCAGTACAACAGGAACAATGTTCTCCCCAAGTATCGCCCCTCCAGCGGAATCGTCACCGCTTGCAGCGATTCCTGCTCCTGCTCCTAGCCCTGCTCCTTCTGTCCTTTCTTTTCCAGTTGAGGATGAAATTGTGCTGGCCAAAGAGCCGCCCCAGGTCCAGGAAGAATATCGCCTGGCATGGAACGCCTTACATGATCAACAGTATGATAAAGCGATCCAACAATTTCGTACGTTTCAAAGAAACAACCCCTCTTCTGAGTTGGCAGATGATGCGCAATATTGGATTGGAGAAAGTTACTTCAACCGGCGGGATTACAATCGTGCCATTCTTGAATTTAATGACGTCTTGAAATATCGGAAGGGAGATAAAGTTCCGACTGCCCTCTTGCGACAGGCGCAAGCCTTCGTCGAGATCGGCGACAAGACTGATGCGCGATTGATCTTGCAGAAGTTAGTCAATGACTATCCAAATTCGGAGCAGGCAAAAGAGGCGCGAGAAAGGCTGCAAACGCTCGGTCGCTAGCCGACTCGCTTGTTTTTCAGGGGAGAAACGCCAAAATAAGGGACCATGGAGATTATCCGTCATATCCTGTCCCGCCGCGAATGCTTTCCCCATCCAATCGTCAGTCTCGGCAATTTTGATGGGGTGCATCTTGGCCATCAAGTTATCTTGTCAAAAACGGTTGACGAAGCCCGAAAACATGCTGGAACAGCCCTGGTTTTTACGTTTCACCCTCACCCGTTGACCGTTCTCCAGGTAGACAAGCCTGTCTCTTTGATTCTCAGTCTTCGGGAGAAATTATCTCTCATTCAGTCTCTTGGAATTGACGGGGTGATTCTCAAACGATTCAGCCTCTCTTTCGCGAAGTTATCGGCCGAGACATTTGTGCAACGTTACCTGGTCGATGCCTTAGAAGTGAAAAAGGTCATTGTTGGGCACAACGTGAGTTTTGGCTACAAACGGACGGGGAATGCGGAAACCCTCGCGCAATTAGGGGAAAAGTTCGGATTTGCTGTTGATATTGTTAATCCGATTGTGTTGGCCGGAATTGAAGTCAGTAGTACTGTCGTGCGATCGTTACTCGAGGGTGGCGATATGCGACAAGTCGCGCGTCTTTTGGGCCGCCCTTATTCGGTGAGTGGGCGAGTTGAGAAAGGATTTCAACGCGGACGAACCATCGGGTTTCCTACGGCGAATCTCCGTCCGAGAGCCGATTTATTGTTACCCAACGGGGTGTATGTCGTAAAAGTTGAACTTGAGGATGGCACGCTGGTTCCCGGCGTCGCGAACGTTGGGATGAATCCGACCTTTGCAAATAAACAGCGGACTGTTGAAGCTCATCTGTTTGATTTTTCTGCAGATCTTTATGGGCAACGCCTTCGGGTCGAGTTTCTCGAGTATCTACGAGGAGAACGGAAGTTTCCTTCGGTACGAGACCTGATGAAACAAATTCAAGAAGATGCGGAACGTGCTCGCACGTTTCTTCTTGCTCAGTAGGTTTTTCACCAAGAAGCGTCAAGTTTCTTAGCGGTTACGGGAGAGGTGGAGGCGTGAAATATTTTGCGTGATAGATAAAGGTGTTTCTTAGGCAATGCAACGATTTATCGTTTCTTCAGATCTCGTTGGCCAAAGACTTGATCGTGCCCTTGCCTATTTGGCGTCAACAACGCGTTCTCATGTTCGGGTACTGATCGAGAACGGATGCATACATGTTGGAGGAGTACCTCCGAAAGCTGGATATCTTCTCCGTCTCGGCGATGAAATCTACGTTATTCCTCTTTCTGTCCCACCGGCGGGTGCAGTTCCTCAGTCTATTCCTCTCGATATGCTGTATGAAGATGAATTTCTTGCCGCAATCAACAAGCCTCCAGGTATGGTGGTGCATCCTGCTCCAGGGCAGTGGGAGGGAACGGTTGTGAATGCGCTACTGTGGCGGTGGGGACGGAATGAAACGTCTGGGTCGCTTCGTCCGGGTATCGTTCACAGACTTGACAAAGACACCTCTGGGGTGTTGTTGGTCGTCAAAGATGAGAAGACGCAAGAGAACCTCTCGCGACAGTTTAAGGAACGACGGGTACAGAAAATGTACACGGCAGTTGTGCGAGGAACACCCTCTCCATTGCAGGGAAAAATTGTACTCCCGATCGGTAGACATCCCGTAGAACGGAAGAAAATGGCAGTGCGAGTACGAGGTGGTCGTGAGGCGATCAGTCAGTACGAGGTGGTGTCTGAGCACAATCTGGTTTCCCTCGTCCGATTGTTTCCTGAAACTGGGAGAACACATCAGCTCCGCGTCCATCTTGCGGCTGTTGGGCATCCGATCATTGGCGACCCCGTCTATGGATCACGGGGAGTGATGCGAGGTGTGCCGAGCGCTATTGCCGATTTTCCTCGGCAAGCGTTGCACGCGGAACGGCTGCGGTTTTTTCACCCAGCGACACACGAACCCATAATGGTGTATGCGCCGTACCCGCAGGACTTTGTGAGTTTGTTGTCAACAATCCGAAGCCTTAATGAGCACCCCCCTCGGCTCAAGGCAGAAAAGGCCGAGGTTTATTATTGACAGCCTCAACGAGATCTAGTACTGTAAAACGCAATCTCATAGCAGGTAGTTTTGAGTAAACTTTCTCACCGCTTGTTTGTTTCCCCCGTAGAGTATCTCATGCCTCCTCGCTGTCCACAGGGTACGGCAGGTGTCATCCAATAGGCTGCTCAATGGCAAGGTCCCTCGGAGTGGATGGATAAGCCGCAAAGCTTGAGACCAAGTCGAGTGTAGAGAGTACAGGGAGGAAAACCGTCATGGGTCGGACATCCGCGAAGAATGACGCTGTCGACACGAGAGAAGTGCGAGTTGATGTGATTGAGGAAGAAGACGGACTCAATCTGAAGGCGCTCAAAGAAAAGAAAATTAGCGAACTCGCGCAAATTGCTCGGGACTTCAATGTCGACGGAGCATCGAGTCTTCGCAAACAAGACTTGATCTTTGCAATTCTTCAAGCCCAGGCTGAACGGAGTGGATTCATCTATGGAGAGGGGGTGTTAGAAATCCTCTCGGATGGTTTTGGTTTTCTCCGCTCTCCGGATTACAACTATCTTCCAGGGCCGGACGACATTTATGTTTCTCCCAGTCAGATCCGGCGCTTTAACCTGCGTACGGGCGATGTCGTTGCCGGCCAGATTCGTCCGCCGAAAGAAGGTGAACGCTATTTCGCTCTGCTCAAAGTAGAGGCGATCAATTATGAAGAGCCGGAAAAGGCCAGGGAAAAAATCCTTTTCGATAACCTGACACCACTGTACCCGCAGGAACAGCTGCATCTCGAACATACCCCAGAAGAGTACACCGCGCGGATCATTGACCTGCTGACGCCAATTGGCAAAGGGCAGCGGGGGCTTGTGGTTGCAGCCCCACGTACTGGAAAAACGATGATGCTGCAGAGCATTGCGCATGGAATTGCCCAGAACCATAAGGAGGTTATCCTTATTGTTCTGTTGATCGACGAACGTCCTGAGGAAGTAACCGATATGCAGCGGAGCGTGAGAGCGGAAGTCGTCAGTTCGACGTTTGATGAACCAGCGACTCGTCACGTGCAAGTGGCAGAAATGGTGATAGAAAAAGCCAAACGGCTTGTCGAACATGGGCGCGACGTCGTCGTTTTGCTCGATAGTATTACCCGTCTTGCGCGGGCGTATAATGCGGTCGTTCCGCCGAGCGGCAAACTCCTGTCCGGTGGTGTCGATGCTAATGCGCTCCGTGGGCCGAAAAAATTCTTCGGTGCCGCCCGCAACATTGAGGACGGCGGGAGCCTGACGATTATTGGCACTGCTCTCATTGACACCGGCAGTCGCATGGACGAAGTCATTTTCGAAGAATTTAAAGGGACTGGGAACATGGAAATCCATCTTGACCGACGACTGATGGATAAACGGGTATTTCCGGCGCTCGATATTAACCGTTCGGGAACTCGGAAAGAGGAACTGCTGCTTCCTCGTGAAATTATTAATCGGGTATGGATCTTGCGCAAGTTGCTCTCTCAGCTGAATGCGGTGGAAGCGATGGAATTTCTCCTCGACAAGATGCATGGAACGAAAAATAATCAGGAGTTTCTCGAGTCGATGAATCAGTGATCTCGCGCCGTGCGTTGCAAAGCCCCCCCCCTTTTGCTACAAAACTCGCCGAGTCACTCCGCGTTGTATTTATATCATTAGTAAAGTAGGAGAAAGGCAGAATTCATGGTCGAAGTGACGATCAAGCAACTCCTTGAGGCTGGAGTCCATTTTGGTCATCAAACCAGTCGCTGGGATCCGAAGATGAAGCCGTATATCTTTGGAGCGAGGAACGGCATTCATATTATTGATTTACAACAGACTGTCGGCATGTTGCGCGAGGTGTGCGCGTTTGTGCGCGATCTTGCTGGACAAGGCGGACAAATCCTTTTTGTGGGGACCAAAAAACAAGCGCAAGAAGTGGTACGCGAAGAGGCGGAGCGCTGCGGGATGTTCTTTGTGAATGACCGCTGGCCGGGAGGAATGTTGACGAATTTCCAAACGATCCGTCGTTCGATTGAGCGGCTGAAGAAGTTGGAAGAAATGTTAGAGAACCCATCTGTCGCGGAGGCACTCACGAAGCGTGAGATTCTAGGGTTAAGCCGAGAACGAGATAAGCTAATGGCCGCACTCGGGGGCATTAAAAACATGCGAAAGCTTCCCGACGCGCTCTTTATTATCGATACGAAGAAGGAAGAAATTGCGGTCAAGGAAGCCAATAAGTTGGGCATCCCTGTTATTGCCCCGGTTGATACGAACTGTGATCCTGACGCTATTTCCCATAAGGTTCCAGGCAATGACGATGCGATTCGGGCTATTCGACTTTTTGCGAATGTGATTGCCGAAGCGGTAGTAGAAGGCCGCGCGACGTATGAAGAGCGGCAACAAGGAGAAGAAAAGGAGGAGGCGGGTGAGGCGGCTGCTCAAGCAGAACAGACAAGCACGACGGTAATGGCGGAGGAGGGGGCTCCAGTAGTAGAGGGAGGTGCGGCATGAGTGAAAAAAAAGCCTCAATGGCCCACGTACGGGAACTGCGAGATCGTACCGGTGCTGGAATCGTCGATTGTCAAAAGGCACTCAATGAGTGTGGCGGGGATGTTGATAAAGCGATCGACTTCTTGCGAGAAAAAGGGCTGGCAACGGCAGCCAAAAAAGCTGGGCGTGCCGCAGCGCAAGGCGTGGTGGGTTCGTATATCCATGGTGGCGGAAAAATTGGGGTGTTGGTTGAAGTGAATTGTGAAACCGATTTTGTTGCCCGAACAGAAGAATTTCAACACCTGGTGAAAGACATCGCCATGCAGGTTGCGGCAGCCAACCCTCGTTATGTTCGACGCGACGAAGTAGCAGCTGAGGAAAAAGAGAGAGAGCGTGAGATTTATCGCGCGCAGACTCTGGAGTCTGGTAAGCCACCGGCTGTGGTTGAGCGGATTGTGGAAGGAAAAATGGAAAAGTTTTACAGCGATACCTGCTTACTCGAGCAACCGTTTATCCGCGAACCTGGGAAAACGGTTGAGCAAATGATTAAAGAAGTTGTAGCCCGTACAGGTGAGAATATCGTCGTACGCCGCTTTGCGCGATTTCAGATCGGTGAAGGGGACAGCTCCTCTGCAGGATAATTGTATGACTAATGATACTCCTCGATATCGGCGCATTCTCTTGAAAATAGGTGGAGAAGCGCTTGCTGGAGACTTTGGCTATGGTATCGAGGAAGAGATGCTCGCTCGGGTTGCTTGTGAAGTAAAGGAGGTGCACGATCTCGGCTGTGAAGTAGCCGTAGTCGTTGGTGGTGGGAATATTTTCCGTGGTATTGCCGCGAGTGCACGAGGGATGGAACGGGCGACGGCTGACTATATGGGGATGCTGGCGACGGTTATGAATAGCCTGGCAATGCAGGAAGCCTTGGAGAAGGTCGACATCCCTACACGAGTGATGTCAGCCTTGACGATTACGCAGGTTGCTGAACCGTATATTCGTCGTCGGGCGACACGGCACCTGGAGAAACGGCGCGTTGTGATCTTTGCGGCTGGAACTGGGAATCCCTACTTCACCACAGATACGGCAGCGAGCTTACGGGCAATGGAGATTGGGGCTGATATTATTTTTAAGGCAACGAAAGTCGATGGCGTTTACGATGCCGATCCCATGAAAGTAGCCAATGCGAAACGCTATCAACGCCTGACGTATATCGAGGTATTACAACAGAATCTGAAAGTGATGGACTCAACGGCAATTTCTCTTTGCATGGATAATCATTTGCCGATTCTTGTTTTTAGCCTACTTGAACCGGGGAATATCAGGAGAGCAGTGGTCGGAGAACCTGTGGGGACCTTGGTGCACGGAGGTGATGCATGAACGCCGAATTATTAGACAAACTGAAGAAAGAAATGGAGCAAACTCTCAACGGATTGCAAAAGGAATTGACGAAGGTGCGCACGGGGCGTGCCTCTACTTCGTTGATTGAGGGGATACTCGTTGATTATTACGGCACCAAAACCCCGCTGAATCAAATTGCTGCGCTGTCTGCGCCGGAAGCTCGACTTCTTGTGGTACAACCCTACGACAAGGGTGCGATGGCGGCGATTGAAAAAGCCATCTACCAGTCAGACTTGGGCCTGACACCAGTCAATGATGGCAAGGTTGTCCGTGTCCCTCTGCCTGAGTTGACAGAAGAGCGAAGAAAAGAGCTGGTCCGCCATGTGAAAAAAGTCGGTGAAGACTACCGGGTTTCTGCCCGTAACCACCGACGTGACACCAACGAGATGATTAAGAAGCTCCAAAAAGATAAACAACTCACAGAAGATGCTGGTCGGGCGACACAGGAACGTGTACAAAAACTGACTGACGAGTATATCGAAAAGATTGATAAAATCTTGAAAGCTAAAGAAGATGAACTTATGATCGTTTAATGATTGTCGTCTTTTGAGATAAAGCACCCTTCGTGACTGTATTCTCCTCTCGCATTAACTCAGGTAACGGCTTTGACAAAAACCGTATGCCCCAACACGTGGCCTTCATCATGGATGGAAACGGCCGTTGGGCGCAGCACCGGAAGCTTGGCCGAATCGAAGGCCATAAACGTGGACGTGAAGCAGTCAAAACTGTCGTCGATACCTGTTGTGAGGTCGGTATTGCGTATGTGACGTTGTATGCTTTCTCGACAGAGAATTGGCAGCGACCGCAAAACGAAGTGCGGGCCTTGATGACGCTACTTCAACGCTATTTACGCACTGAATTGCCGCAAATGATGGAAAAAAATATCCGTTTGCGAGCTATAGGTGATCTCGACCGTTTACCTCTGCCCGTGCGACAATCGTTAGACCATGTCATGCATGCGACTGCACACAACACTGGTCTGACCGTGATCCTGGCGCTGAGCTATGGAGGACGAGAAGAAATCGTCCACGCCGCCCGGTCTCTTGCTCTGGCGGTCAGTCAGGGAGCCCTTGAACCCCACCAGATTGATGAGCAGCGCTTCACGGCGGCGTTATGGACTGCTGATATTCCTGACCCAGATTTTCTCATTCGTACCAGCGGAGAATTTCGCTTAAGTAATTTTCTTCTCTGGCAACTTGCCTATACTGAACTGTACGTGACCGAGACATTCTGGCCGGACTTTACTCGCCAAGAATTTCTCCACGCGTTGGCGGATTACCAAAACCGCGAACGTCGCTTCGGTCGTACGGCCGAACAACAATCAGCACGTACACTCAAACGCGTTGCCCGTTGACCGGCTTGTGTTACGCGCAAGACTTCTGACTGCTGCTGTTGGTATTCCGCTTCTCGTTGTGCTCGTCGGGTATGCTCCGCAATGGCTTTTTGCGTGGGTAATGATCGTGTTCACGGCGCTTGGTTTATGGGAGTATTTTTCTCTTACCCAAACCAGGCTGTCACTTTCTCGAGGGGTGGCGACAGCCTGGGGTAGCGGCGTTGCCGTAGCCATGGTCTTCACCAGTGAGACCGGCGTTTTTGCCACATTCCTTTGTGGGTTCTTTCTTTGCTTCAGTCTGAGTCTGCGTGATGCGAATCCGACTAATGCCATTAGTGGATTAGCTCTCGTTGTTTTAGGAGTTGTCTATGTTGGGATGTTGTTGCCACATTGTATCCTGCTTCGCCAGCACGCCTCAGGTATTTCGTGGATTTTCTTCCTGTTGTTGGTCGTCATGATGAGTGATTCAGCGGCCTACGCTGCTGGACGTCTGTGGGGAACTCGCAAACTGCTCCCTCATATCAGTCCGGGAAAAACAATTGAGGGAAGTTGTGGAGCAATCGTAGGGACCCTTGTGGCTGCGGGGCTGAGCTGGTGGTGGTTACTGCCAGAGCGGTCTGTTCTCGAACTGACCCTTCTTGCTGTGGGGCTCGGCGTAGTTGCCCAACTTGGTGATCTTTGTGAGTCGGCGCTCAAACGTGCGTGTGGCGCGAAGGACTCGGGCCGGATTTTTCCTGGACATGGTGGGGTGCTTGATCGATTGGATAGTTTGCTTTTTTCTTCTGCCTTTCTCTATTACTATGTTACAGTGTGGTAGATACACAATCGTCGTTCGCTGAGAGGAGCGTACGGACATTATGGATCCATTAGTCATTCTACAGGTTGTATTGGTTTTTGGGCTTATTATTTTTGTTCATGAACTTGGCCATTTTTTAGCTGCAAAATCTGTGGGTGTTGGGGTTGAGCGGTTTTCTTTGGGGTTTGGTCCAAAAATCGTTGGAAAACAGGTCGGGGAGACCGAATACCAGGTGAGTGCAATCCCGCTAGGCGGATACGTAAAAATGGTGGGAGAAGAGCAGGGCGATGATGTTCCACTTGTCGACGTAGAAAAGTCGTTCTCGCACAAGTCCTTGTCGCGGAGATTTCTCATTGTCTTTGCCGGGCCCTTTTTTAATATAATTGGGGCGGTTGTGGTGTTTATTTTTCTCTTTGCCAGTTTTGGCGTCCCGATCCCTCTGGATCTGCCGCGCATCGGTGGCGTTGTGCCCAATCTGCCGGCGGAGAAAATTGGGCTGAAAAAAGGGGATGAGGTCGTGAGTGTGGCTGGGACCTCGGTGTCTACATGGGAAGAGCTTGCGCAACGGATTCAACAGAGTGACGGGAAAGAATTATCGCTGGTGGTGAGATCCGAGGGTGAATTGAAAGAACTCACTGTTACCCCGGAATCTCGGGAAGATCCAGCTGGAAATGGGGCAAAATTTGCGATCGGGATTTTTCCCGATACACAAGTTGAGAACGTGTCATTTGGTCGCGCCCTGTCTCTTTCGGTGCAGGAAACCTGGATGTGGACGAAGATGATCTTCTACAACCTCGGAATGCTGGTTGCTGGTAAGGTCTCGGCCAAAGAACTCGGCGGCCCGATCTTGATTGCGCAAGTGGCTGGACAACAGGCGAAACAGGGGTTTGACTCGCTACTACGCTTTGCCGCGATCCTTAACGTCAATCTTGCGGTGTTTAATCTGTTGCCCATCCCGATCCTAGATGGTGGACATTTGCTTTTTTTCACGATCGAAGGGATACTCGGACGGCCACCCAGCCTACGGGCTCGTGAAATGGCGCTGCGATTTGGTTTTCTCGTGATTATCTCACTCATAGTTTTTGTGATGTACAATGACATTGCCCGCATTGTGGTAGGTTAATGCTGCTCTCGCTACGCTTCCCTGCGGTCGCGGTTTGGTGTATGGCCTGGAGCAAAAGAATGTTTGCCATAGAGCGAGTGCGACGGAGCTATCCGGGCATACGTGAGCAGCACGAACCGGCAAGACTTGGACCGAAAGCGATCGTCCTCACGCAGTAGACCGTAACGATGCGAGTTCTTGGTATTGATACGGCAACTCAGATTGCCAGTGTTGGTATTGTGGCTGATGGAGACGGCGTCGCCGAAGCCTCAACTACAGCAGTGTCGAGTCATACGGAAACCTTACTTCCCCTCTTGCAGGCTACGCTTTTCCAAGCCCGCCTGTCTCTCTCTGATCTCGATGCCATTGGGGTCTCGGTGGGGCCTGGCTCGTTTACTGGCTTACGCATCGCGCTGGGAACAGCAAAAGGCCTCGCGTACGCGATGGGACAGAAGGTCGTTGGCATTCCAACCCTGGAAGCCCTTGCTCATACTGTCGGTGATTGGGTGGGATTGGTATGTCCTCTGCTTGATGCGCGCAAACACGAAGTCTATGGTGCCCTCTTTCGCCGCAGTGCGAGTGGGGACCTACAGAAAATAGTTCCTGAACAAGTGCTTTCCCCGGCGTCGTTCCTTGCGCAGATCCGTGAGGAGTGTCTGTTCCTCGGTGACGGCGTCGATCGATATGGGGAGACGATTCGGCAGGGGTGTGGACCCCTCGCCCATCTCTTACCTTTTGCCACCCACCATCCGCGCGGCGCTGTCGTCGCACGGCTCGCTTGGGAAAAGCTCCGTCGCGGGGAATGGGATACCTTGAGTACCCTTGGTCCAATGTACCTCCGCTCTCCTGAGGCGGTATTGCGACATCAGCAACGTTGATGGAAGGCCACCTGTAAGGTGACTGTGCCCTAGACAGGGAGCCGGAATTTTGGCATCCTCCTTACGTCCCCAATAACAAAACAATAGGTTAGTCGTTGTAACGATTGAGAAGTCCTGTCCTCTGGGCGCGTCTCTTCTTGGTATCTCGGAGGAGGCGCTGGTAGAGCGAGAGGTGCCTATTTGTGAAGAGTCAGCGGGCGCATTACAAACGCTAATAGGCAGCACGCGATTATTTCACATCCCGTGGCCTTGAGCTGATTGGCAAAAAGCGTAAAAAGGTCAGGTCAGCAACATACATAAGGAACATCATTATGCGGACCCTAGAAGCGCAAAAGATTACTGACACCATTGTTCAGTTGTGTATGGAGGCAAACTATAACCTTGGCGATGATATGCTCGCCGCATTTGATAAAGCGCTAGCGACAGAACGTTCGCCTGCTGGGCGTGGGGTGCTCGAGATGATCAAAGAGAACGCTCAGGTTGCACGCACCCAGCGCTTGCCATACTGCCAAGATACGGGTTTTGTGATCTGCTTCGCGGATATCGGTCAGGATGTCCATATTAGCGGTGGTTATCTTGAGGATGCGATCAATGAGGGCGTGCGGCGAGGCTACAAAGAGGGATTTCTCCGCGCGTCGATTGTTGGTGATCCGTTTAACCGTAAAAATACAGGTGACAATACCCCGGCTGTCGTCCACACGCAAATTGTACCGGGAGATAAGTTAACGTTGATGGTGATGGCGAAAGGTGGCGGGTGTGAAAACCGCAGTAAGTACAAGATGTGCACCCCCGCTGAAGGGGTTGAGGGGGCAAAAAACTTTGTTATCGAGTGCTTGAAAACCGCGGGGCCTGATGCCTGCCCGCCTCTTATCGCAGGTGTGGGCATTGGTGGAACCTTTGAAAAAGCTGCTCTGTTGTCAAAACGGGCGTTGTTTCGGTGGATTGGTGAACCCAATCCGAATGCTGAACTCCAAACGCTTGAGCAAGAGTTGCTTGCAAAAGCAAACAAGCTCGGAATTGGTCCACAAGGGTATGGTGGCAATACGACCGCCTTTGCTATTCACATCAATACCTATCCGTGCCACATTACCAGCCTGCCTGTGGCAGTGACTATCGAGTGCCATGCCCACCGTCATAAAGAGGCAGTGCTGTAAAGGGAATGATCTCTATGGCTAGTGAAGAAGTCCGCCGTTTGCGTCTTCCGCTTACTGATGAAGTGGTCACAAGTCTCCATGCCGGTGACCGGGTGTTGCTCTCTGGTGAACTCCTCACGGGTCGTGACGCAGCCCATAAGCGCCTTATTGAGTTGCTTGACGAAGGGAAGTCACTTCCTATCGATGTCCGTGGACAGGTCATTTACTACGTAGGACCCAGCCCGCCGCGTCCAGGAATGATCATTGGCGCTGCTGGACCCACGACCGGTGGCCGTATGGACTCGTACGCTCCGAAATTGATGGCGTTGGGACTCAAAGGGATGATCGGCAAAGGGGCCCGTTCTCAACCGGTACGTGACGCGATGAAGCAGTACAAATGTGTGTACTTTGGTGCTGTTGGTGGGGCTGGGGCTTTGCTCTCGAAGTACATAAAGAAAGCCGAAATTATTGCTTATGAGGATCTGGGTACTGAGGCGATTCGGCGATTAGAAGTCGAAGATTTTCCTGTGATTGTGGTTGACGATACCTATGGGGCTGACCTCTATGAGGAAGGCCGTCAACAATATGCGCAGGAATAGTGCTCTTGTTTAAGACAGCGTGGGCGAAGATTGTCAACCTTTCCCAAAGTTCGCTGTTCTCTAGTCGAGAAAAGAGAGGCACGACTCCGGAAAATGAAAGATTGGTATTGCCTCTGAATACAGTGGAGTGAAACATGGCGCGAAGAAAAATTGCATTAATTGGTGCAGGGAATATCGGTGGAACCTTGGCCCACCTCTGTGCACTGAAACAGTTAGGTGATGTGGTGCTGTTTGATGTTATTGATGGTCTGCCGCAAGGAAAAGCCCTGGACATTCTCGAAGCCGGCCCCATCGAAGGGTACGACGTCAACCTGACGGGGACCACATCATACGCCGATATTCAGGGCGCGGATGTGTGTATCGTGACCGCGGGAGTGGCACGCAAGCCAGGCATGAGCCGTGATGACCTGCTTGGGATTAACTGCAAAGTGATGCGTGACGTGTCCGAGAACATTGCGAAGTATGCACCAAACGCTTTTGTGATCGTTATTACCAACCCGCTTGATGCGATGGTGACGCTCTGCAAGCGAATAACCGGATTTCCCAAAAGTAAAGTGGTTGGTCAGGCCGGAGTACTGGATTCTTCACGGTACCGGACGTTCATCGCTAAGGAGTTGAATGTGTCGGTGCACAACGTGACGGCAATGGTGCTCGGCGGGCATGGCGATGACATGGTACCGGTTCGCAGCTATTGCCAGGTTGGGGGCGTTCCAGTTGAACGATTGATTCCTGCTAAACGATTGGAAGAGATTGAGAGCCGTACGCGGAAAGCTGGGGGAGAGATTGTTGAGTTGCTGAAAACAGGGTCGGCTTTCTACTCGCCGGCGTCGGCGGCAATTCAAATGGCAGAGGCCTATCTCTTTGACAAGAAACAAATTTTACCGTGTGCCGCCTACTTGGAGGGAGAGTATAGTATCAATGGTGTCTACTTCGGGGTGCCAGTATCCATCGGATCTGGAGGAGTGGAAAAAGTCATTGAACTGGATTTGAGTGAGAAAGAGAAACAAGAGATGCAGGTGTCTGTCAGCCACGTGCAAGAACTCGTGGCGGCCATGGATAAGGTGCTGGCCCAAAATGCATAAATCCTGTAGTCGCAGCAAGCGCAAGATAGGAGGCTGAAGAAAGCCATGGCAGTCGTGCATGATGTGCTTATTATTGGGGGTGGGGGAGCCGGACTTCGAGCTGCTATCGCCGCAGCCGAGGCTGATCCAACGCTCGATATTGCCTTAGTCTCAAAGGTCTACCCCATGCGGAGCCACACAGTGGCTGCGGAAGGAGGCACGGCTGGCGTTATCAAAGAAAACGACAGCCTCGAAGAGCATATTAAGGATACCATCAGCGGTGCGGATTGGCTCGCGGATCAAGATGTCGTCGAACTATTTGTGAAAACCGCGCCGTCAGAACTGATTCAACTCGAACATTGGGGATGTCCGTGGAGCCGAGAGCCGAACGGGCATGTGGCGGTGCGACCATTCGGTGGGATGCGCATTGAGCGGACCTGGTTTGCAGCTGACAAGACCGGGTTTCATTTGTTGCACGCGTTGTTTCAGACCTCGCTCAAATACGATTCGATTAAACGCTACGACGAATGGTTTGCGACGAAGCTGCTGGTAGAAAACGACCGCTGCCAGGGAGTCACGGCGATTGAGCTGCGGAGTGGTATCATGCAGCCGATTCTGGCGAAGGCGGTGGTTCTCTGTACCGGTGGTGGTGGTCGGATATTCCCGTTTACCACTAATGGTGCGATTAAAACCGGGGACGGCATGGCGCTTGCCTATCGCGCTGGCGTCGCTCTCAAAGATATGGAGTTCGTGCAATACCATCCAACGGGTTTACCGGGGACGGGTATCCTAATTACCGAAGCCGCGCGCGGAGAAGGGGGAATTCTTGTCAACAAGAATGGTTACCGCTACCTGCAGGACTATGCGTTAGGGAAACCGCTTGATGTGAGCGACCCGAAACATCCGCAACTGCGGACGATGGAATTGGGCCCCCGGGACAAGCTGTCGCAGTGTTTCATGAAAGAGCGCGACAAAGGTAACACGATTCCGGGACCCTATGGCGATGTGGTGCATCTCGATATTCGCCATCTCGGTGAACAAAAGATTAACAAGAAGTTACCTTTTGTGCGGGAATTGGCGAAAAACTACGCGGGGATAGATCCTGTGTATGAACCGATTCCGGTCCGCCCAGTCGTGCATTACATGATGGGTGGTATCCACACCGATATCAATGCTGAAACCTCGATCAAGGGGCTTTTTGCTGCGGGTGAGTGTGCCTGCGTGAGCATTAATGGCGCGAATCGGTTGGGATCGAATTCGTTGACCGAGTTGCTGGTATTTGGTGGCCGGGCCGGACAGGGGGCTGCGACGTTTGCCAAGGAAAATGCCAAGCTTGATACCCAAGCGTTGGCAGCGCAAGCGAAAGATGAACAAGAGCGTATTCGAAAGAATTTCATTGCCAAGACGGATGGGACGGAGCGCATCGCTGCTATCCGTGCGGAAATGACCAAAACCATGGAAGAGGGCGCTGGCATTTATCGCCAAGAAGAACCGCTCAAGGCGACCTGTGACAAGTTGGCGGAATTAAAAGATCGCGTGAAGGGGATAACGCTCGACGACCGCAGCAATACGTACAATACGGAGCTGACAGCGGCCCTTGAGTTGGAAAATATGCTCGATATCGCCGAGGCGGTTGCGCATAGTGCCTTCAACCGGAAAGAGTCGCGCGGTTCACATCAACGAACGGATTATCCTCAGCGGGATGACGTGAATTTCCTCGCGCATTCCCTGGCATACAGGACACCCGACGGTCCACCACGCATCGACTATTTACCGGTCGTGATTACCAACTGGCCGCCGGCAGAACGGAAATATGGAGATAATTAATGGCTGAACAAACTATTACTTTGGAAGTCTTCCGGTACCGACCTGGGACCGACAGAGAACCAACGTTTCAGAGTTACTCCGTACCGTTCCGTGAAGATTGGGTCGTCCTCGATGCCCTGAATTATCTCAAGGACGAGGTTGATGGCACGTTGTCGTACCGTTGGTCATGCCGCATGGGCGTGTGTGGCAGTTGCGGTATGATGGTGAATGGGACGCCGAGACTCACGTGCGCGGCATTTTTGAAGGAATATTACCCCAATCCGGTTCGGGTTGAACCGTTGGCACATTTTCCGGTGGAGCGCGACTTGATCGTGGACATTACAGACTTCGCGCAGAAACTCAAAGAAGTGAAGCCGTGGATTGTGCGCAAACAAGAAAAACCGGTGTCTGAAGGTGAGTATTTGCAAAGCCCAGCGGAACTCGCCAATTTCAAGCAGTTCAGTATGTGTATTAACTGCTTGCTGTGCTATGCGGCCTGTCCGGTGTATGGAATGGAGTCAAAATTTGTCGGCCCCGCCGCTCTCGCGTTGGCCCAGCGGTACAACCTTGATTCGCGGGATCAGGGGCAAAACGAGCGACAAGACGTGATTTTCCGTCACGAGGGGATTTGGGAGTGTTCGTTTGTTGGTGAATGTTCCGAGGTGTGTCCGAAAGATGTCGATCCTGCCGGAGCAATCCAACAGGCGAAGGCTGCGGGAGCTTTGGATCTGGTGAAATCTGTGCTTATGCCGTGGGGGGCACGATGAGTGAACCATATCGACGTCCATTCTCAACAACCTGGTGGTTGAAGAACAGTCACTATAAACTCTACATGTGCCGTGAATTGACTGCAGTCTTCGTCGGCATATTTTTGATTATTTTTCTAGTGTTCCTTATTAGGCTAGCACAGGGACCTGAAGCGTACTCGTCCTTTGTTGCTTCACTGTCGTCTCCTGTGTCTTTTCTCTTTCATATCCTGGCCTTCATTGCCGCCTGTTATCACAGCATTACGTGGTTCAATCTCACCCCTAAAGTCGCCGTTATCCGACGGGGGGAAGAACGACTGCCGGATGCGTTGGTTATCGCGCCGAACTATGTCGGCTGGGCGACAATCTCGATTATCATTTTAGTCATTGCGACGTGGAGCTGAACATGGCGAAGTCTAAGGGCGAGGCATTTTGGTGGTCGATTTTTTCTGCCGGTGGGGTGGTTGCCGCCATGCTGGTGCCAATCCATATCTTTCTTCTGGGTTTTGTTATTCCATTTTGGTGGGGATCCATAGATACCTTTGGGTATGAGCGCATGCGTGGGTTACTCAGTCACCCAGTGGCCAAACTCTACCTTTTGGTGTTGTTTATCTTCCCCTTGTTTCACTGTGCGCACCGCATTCGTCACACCCTCTATGATGTTGGCTGGAGAGAGTATCAAAAGCCAATTGCGTTTGCCTGCTATGGTGCGGCGTTCCTGGGGACCATTGTTGCCGCGATAACGCTCTTGTCGCTATAGAAAGAGTGGCAACCCCGGTGCTTTACCTGAGCATTGGGGCGAACCTGTCTCAGACGAAGCCCTATTTCCCTGTCAACGAGGACCATCATGAATATCCATGAGTACCAAGCGAAACAAATTCTCCGCAAGTATGGGGTGACCGTCCTCAACGGTAAAGTCGCAAATACTGCGGACGAGGCTGAGGTTGCGGCCAAAGAACTTGGCGGCGGGTTATGCGTCGTCAAGGCGCAAATCCATGCCGGGGGGCGCGGGAAAGCGGGCGGTGTGAAACTTGCGAAGTCTCCCCAAGAGGCCCGGGAATATGCGGCGGCGCTTCTCGGAAAAAAGCTCGTTACTCATCAAACCGGGCCTGAAGGAAAGGAAGTACTGAAAGTATTTGTTGAGCAGGGCTGTGAGATCGCCAAGGAGTACTATCTCGGGATGGTCATTGACCGCGCGACGTCACGCGTAACGATTATGGCGAGTTCTGAGGGCGGGGTCGAAATTGAGGAGGTCGCTGCTCGTTCACCGGAAAAGATCTTACGGGCGACGATTGATCCAGCGACCGGGTTCGTTGATTTCCAGGGGCGTAAACTGGCATTTGGCCTTGGGCTTCCCAAAGACTCGATCAATAAAGCAGTTGGTTTTATGCGGGCATTGTATCGTGCCTTCATGGATTCGGATGCCTCGATGGTTGAGATTAATCCCTTGGTGTTGACGAAATCTGGGGATCTTGTCGCACTGGATGCCAAGATGGGTTTTGATGATAATGCGCTCTTCCGTCATGCTGACATCCGCGAAATGCGGGACGAAACCGAAGAGAACCCTAAAGAGATTGAGGCTTCCAAATATGATCTGAGTTACATTGCGCTCGACGGCAACATTGGCTGTATGGTGAATGGTGCCGGACTGGCGATGGCCACAATGGATATCATTAAATTCTATGGCGCGGAGCCAGCGAATTTTCTTGATGTCGGTGGTGGTGCGACAACGGAAAAGGTCACCGAAGCCTTCAAAATCATCCTTTCGGACAAGAACGTCAAAGGGGTACTGGTCAATATCTTCGGTGGTATCATGCGCTGTGATGTCGTTGCCGAGGGGGTTGTCGAGGCAGCGAAACAGGTCAAATTGTCGGTTCCCTTGGTTGTACGCTTAGAAGGAACGAACGTTGAACAAGGGAAGAAGATCCTGGCCGAATCAGGTTTGAACATTATTCCAGCCAACGACCTCGGCGATGCGGCAAAGAAGGTCGTTGAGGCAGTGCAGGGAAGATAGCGTTCGGCGGTCAGCTCTTTATTTTCGTTCAAAGCTGAAAACTGAGCGTTGGAGTGAAGGAGTAGTCGTGAGCATTCTCGTCAACAAAAATACCAAGGTCGTCACTCAAGGCATTACTGGTGCAACCGGCCAACTGCATACCCGTGCCTGTCGGGAATATGGCACCCAGATGGTGGCTGGAGTTACCCCTGGCCGCGGCGGAACTGACTTTGAAGGTATTCCGATCTTCGATACCGTTGCGCAGGCAGTCGAAGCCACGGGTGCCAATGCGTCGGTCATTTATGTTCCCCCTCCGTTTGCCGCTGATGCGATTATGGAGGCGGTAGACGCCAAGGTGCCATTGGTGATTTGTATTACCGAGGGCATTCCGGTGTTGGATATGGTTCGGGTGAAGCGCTACATGCAAGGAAAAAGCTCACGGCTGATTGGTCCCAACTGTCCTGGGGTTATTACCCCTGGGGAGTGTAAAATTGGCATTATGCCTGGGTATATTCACAAACCAGGCAGCATTGGAGTTGTCTCCCGCAGCGGCACTTTGACCTACGAAGCAGTTCATCAGTTAACCCAATTGGGGATTGGCCAGTCCTCCTGTGTCGGGATTGGCGGTGATCCGGTCAATGGGACCAACTTTATCGATGTCCTCCGGATGTTTCAGGATGATCCGCAGACCGAAGGGATCGTCATGATCGGTGAGATTGGCGGAAGTGCGGAAGAAGAAGCCGCGGCGTTTGTCAAGGAAAATGTCACAAAACCTGTTGCAGCGTTTATCGGTGGACAAACCGCACCGAAAGGTAAACGCATGGGCCACGCCGGTGCGATCATCGCTGGTGGGAGCGGTACGGCTGCAGAGAAGATCAAAGCGTTGCGAGAAGCCGGTGCGTATATTATCCCGAGCCCGGCGGAGATGGGCGCAACGATGGCGAAGGCATTGGAGCAGCGATAGTTATTAGATGTAGTTTATCTGTAGCTGTATTCGGGGCGCAGCAGGCTGCGCCCTTTCGTTTTTTTGGTACTGAAGAAATGACGACTCAACTGCTGAGCCCATCACGATTGTTCGCGCAAGGCGAGCGGTTACGTCAGAAGAGTCGCTTTGCCGAGGCTCTCGACTGCTACAGTCAAGCCCGTGCTGCGTACAAAACCACGAAAGACATCGAGGGAGCGCGCGACGCTACCATTGGTGCGGGTGATTGTCTGCGCATGATCGGACAATTTACCAAAGCTCAGCGCGCATACGCACAGGCGGTGCGCCTTTCATCTGATTTGGATGACCTTGAAGGTCTCGCCGAGAGCCTGGCTGGGGTGGGACTCAGTCTGCGGGCCCAGGGCAATCCTGAACGGGCGTTACCTTATCTAACTGAAGCCCAACAGTTGTACCGCCAGGCTCAGGCCAAAGAAGGTGAGGGTTTTATTCTCTGGGCGATCGGCAGTACCTATCGTTTTTGCGGGGACTTGGGCAAAGCCGTGAAGGCGTTTCGTGGTGCGTTGGCGCTGGCGCAACAACAAGACGATCGAGCTGGAACGGGCTATGCGCTATGTGGGTTGGCTGGTGCTTCGCGGCTGATGGGGCGATTTGCTGACACCCGCCGTTATTATCAAGAGGCTAACGAACTGTTTGAAGATCTTGGGGATGTGTACGGGCGGGCGTATTCGTACTGCGGCTTAGGGAATGCCGCACGGATGCATAACGAATATGACGAAGCGATGCGTTTGTTTGCCAAAGCCGAAAAACTGTACGGGAAGATTGGTGATAAAGCCAGTTTTGCCTATACAGTGTGGGCGATGGCGACGGTGCATAAAATGCATGGTGATTACCAGCACAGTGCTGCGGAGTTTACTCGCGCACGAGCGTTGTTCAAAGATACTCGTGATCATCGCGGGGCGATTTATTGTCGCTTGGGGGTAGGGGAGTTAGCGCTCCTCCAGGGAAAGCGTCAACGCGCACATAGTGAATTTACCTGGAGCCTAGAGAACGCGCGACGATTTGGCTATCACGCCGAAGCCTGCCATGCGTTGATGGGGCTTGCGCTGGTTGCGACGAAACCTGATTGGGCCGCGGTGAAAAAAGCCTATCGAGCCTGTGGACTGTACTTTACACCGCCGCCGCCGCCGTTAAACCTGCCGTGAGGTTTTCTCTTGATTTTTCTTGCCTGAGCCGCAAAAAGGTGTTGGTGGAGGTATGAAAATATTTATCTCACTGTGAGTTTTTGAATAGACGATTACGAGATTTTCCACGGTTGCGTGAACAGGACCGCAAGAACGACACCGAGGGCGACAATTCCGCACAGGACGAAGACGCCAGAGTATTCAACGATAGCAAGACCGATGCGGAACAGGACGAGCGGGCCGACTAAGCTCACGCAAAAAATTGCCGCGATTTGCCAGAACCCCCAACCTTCTGTGTCTCCGGCTGGCGCTGGCCGCCAGGGTTGTCGTTCGCTATGCCAAGACGCAGCCCGTGTTTCGTCCTCTCGACGGCGACGTGCCATGACCGCCTCTTCGGCACGTCGTTGCACGATGTCCTGCTGACGAATGATTGCAAGCCGCTGACGGTCATACTCTGCCCGACTCCGTTGGTTGGAGAGCACGTGATATGCCTCGTTGATCCGTTTGAAGGTTTCTTCTGCATACTCCTGAAGGCCAGAAGTTGAATACTTGTCGGGGTGGTACGAGTGCGCGAGTTCGCGGAACCGCTTCTTGATCTCCGTTTGCGAGGCGTCTGGTCGTACACCGAGCGTATGATAATGATCTTCCATTAGGGTCTTATCCGAAAACCTGTCCACCAAAACTAACTACCTAACTTTGGCTGAAATGGGCGGATAATTCCACTGCCTAACGTACGAGGCGATCGGCCATTGACAGTGTCAACTTTTGTTGTCTGTCAAATATTTTTGACTCTATCAGTCTAACCACCCCAACAGTCTGCGATTTTTTCTGCTGAACAGTCCTCAAAGTCAAATACAATTGACACTACACAGATGGAAAGAGCAGAGAATACGATGTCTCTGTGCCTTTTATCCGCGCGAATTTTATCAATTACATGGCATTGTTTTTGTTAGATAAAAAGTTTTATTTTTTCATAACCCTATAGGAGTAAATTCTTTTATTTTAATCTATAGATAAGTGGGGATAGAGGGGTAGATACCGTGAGCGTTATATAAGGGGGGAAGGGAATGGGACAGGCAGGACCTGCGAACGACGGTAGGGAAGGGGAGCCCACGTCGCAGTCTCCCGACGAAACTTGTAAAACTGCCGACTCTGAGAATCCACTGCGAACGTTGCGTCACTGGGGACAGGTGCGTCACCAGGACGCGTCTCTACAAGACCTGAAACAACGGCTCGGTTTAGCACAACTCATTGGCGAGAGCCCGGCGTTCCTTGCCGCGGTCCAAAAGATTCCGGCGATGGCGCGCTGTGAGAGCGTGGTGTTGATATCCGGTGAAACGGGAACGGGAAAAGAGGTGTGTGCCCGAGCTATTCACTACCTCAGTTCGCGTGCCTCGCAGCCGTTCATCGCTGTCAATTGTGGGGCGATTCCCATTGACCTGGTCGAGAACGAGCTATTTGGTCACGAACGTGGGGCCTTCACCAGTGCTGGGGGGGCACGACCCGGGTTGATTGCCGAAGCAGAAGGCGGGACGCTCTTTCTGGATGAGATCGATTGCCTGCCACTGCTAGCCCAGGTCAAGCTGTTGCGTTTTTTGCAGGAAAAAGAGTATCGTCCGCTGGGCTCGACCAAGACCCAAAAAGCCTCGGTACGGGTGATTGCCGCAAGCAACGCCGACCTCGAGGAAGCGGTACAACAAGGAAAACTGCGGCGGGATCTGTATTATCGCATCAATATCCTGCCCTTGGCGCTTCCATCGTTACGCCAGCGGACGGAAGATATTCCGCTGCTAGCCTGTCACTTTCTGCGTAGGTTTGCTGCTGAGTTCGCCAAGGAAGTTACTGATTTTTCTGCGGCGGCCTGCCAACGCTTATGTAGCTATGTCTGGCCTGGCAACGTGCGGGAACTTGAGCACACAATCGAACGGGCCGTCGCGCTTACACAAGACTCGATCATCGGTGAGGACGACATCGAGTTACCTACCTCTGCCCGCGCCCCTCGACAGGAATCCTTCCAGACCGCCAAAGCGCAGGCGGTTGCCGAGTTTGAACAACGGTACATCAAAAGTCTCCTTCTGGTCTATGCGGGTAACATCACCAAAGCCGCGCTCGCGGCGGGTAAGAATCGCCGGGCCTTTTGGCAATTGATGCAGAAACACGGGATCGTGGCTCACGGTCTGAAAGACCGTCAGGTGTCTGACCAGGACAAATCCTAACCTTGGCTAGGACAAATTTGTCCTGGTGATCCAGGCAAGGAAATCGCGGGGTTGGGGTATTACGATCAAGGGGGCAGGACAAATGGTAGCCCGGTGCCTCCTTGCCCCGTCAAGAAAAACCAGCGCTTTTCTACGGTATGGTAGTTGCTCCTCAGTGAGAGCTGCCCCGGGAGAACCAGTTGTGAACCCAGGCGAACCGACACCCAAAAGGTCGCCGATCTTCTACGAGATCCTGGCGTACCTCGCTGATCATCCGCAGGCACAGGATACCGTGGAGGGCGTCGAAAAATGGTGGGTACAAGGGAGCACAACTACAAGCAGGGAGGTCAAGGCAGCACTGGAGGACCTGGTGGCAGAGAAGTTGATGATCCGCACGTCTAGAACCGGCCACGTGTTCTACCGAGCCAATCGGCAGAAGCGGCGGGAGATTCGGCAACTCATGGAGAAATCGGGACGACAGTAGGATAGGAGAGTCTGATCCCGTATCGGCGAAGATCGTAGAGACATGCTACGGGCGACACGATCGCTTGCATCAGTGGGTGATTTTGCACCCGCCTCGTTTAGAGATACGCCAGATCGCTCCAATGGGATGCGCCGAGTCTCGCAATATTTGCACAGTCTTTCACCCGACCTGTCTTTGTTCTCCCTATGAGGGAGCGGGAGGAGAAAAATGGAGGAGTTGATCCAATTGATGCGGGATAAAGGAACGTTGGCGAATCTGGTTGGAGAAGCCCGCGTTTTTTTGAAAGCTATAGAAAATCTTCCGGCTATGGCTAAGAGTGACGCGACGGTACTGATCTGCGGCGAGACCGGTACCGGAAAAGAATTAGTCGCCCGAGCGATTCACTACCTCAGTGACAGAGCTGCTTATCCTTTTGTCCCCGTGAACTGTGGTGCGCTTCCTGATTCCCTCCTCGAAGATGAACTGTTTGGCCATGAGCGAGGGGCCTTTACGGATGCCCAAAGTCGCAGAGCTGGGCTCATTGGCCAGTCAGACCGTGGGACTATTTTCTTGGATGAGGTCAATAGCCTTACAGGACGAGCACAAGGCGCACTGCTCCGCGTGCTGCAGGAAAAAACATTCCGTATGCTCGGGGGGACTCAGGAACATCATGCAGACGTGCGGATAGTGGCGGCGACCAACGCAGCGCTTGATCCGCTCCTTAAGGAGAAAATCTTTCGCACAGACCTGTACTATCGTCTATCCGTTTTTACCATCCACCTGCCACCGTTACGGGACCGCAAGGAAGATATTCTCGTGCTCGCGTCCTATTTCGCAAAAAAACACGCCTCTCCCAACAAGCCAGTGTTGCAGCTGAGTAGTGCTGCTTGTGAGCGGTTGGTCGCCTATGATTGGCCAGGCAACGTCAGAGAACTTGAAAACGCGATCATACGAGGGACTCAGCTGAGCAAGAGCAATACCATCGAGGCTGAAGATCTTGACTTACCTACGTGCTCTAATCGGGCGTTCGATCTTAGTGTGTCTGTGCCTTCTCTAGACGGCCCTTCGTTCAAAGAGCAAAAACAAAAAGTTATTGAGGAGTTTGAACGTGCCTATCTGCTGCGTCTCATGACAGAGCACCACGGCAACGTCAGTCGTGCAGCCCAAGCAGCCGGAAAAGAGCGCCGAGATCTTGGTAAACTTCTCAAAAAGTATCGAGTCAATCCTGCCCATCACGCGATCCCTGCCTCCCGCTCAAGTTGAGCCTGTTGCCCTGGGTGAGAGATCACCCACCCGGGATAACCTACCGTTAGAACAACAATAATTTGGTCGAAGGATTCTGGCTGCTGATATGACAGTGGGGCTCTTTTCACCCACCTTTCGCCATGTTTCGCCGCTCCCGTGGAAAAACTGTTGTAATTTCGCCTCATGCAAACCTCCATCAACTTGGCTCAGTCTTTGCTCGAAGTAGAAACACAAAGGAGTGAGCTGTTGAGATACCAGCAGAAAAAACGTTCCGAATCGCGGAACCACGAGGAATTGAAGAACGCAGTCCTCGCCTACTTGTCGGAGCATCCGAACGCTGCGGATACGATAGTTGGAATTGCTGATTGGTGGCTCATGCGGAATCAAGTGCGGGTTCAGCTTCCCCTTCTACAGAGAGCGCTTTATGACCTGACCACAAGCAACGTTTTAGAAGAGACAGGAACCGGCGCACGCAAACTCTATCGTGTGAAATCACAGAGAGAGAGTAAACGCGGACCACGAGGGCGGAGAAGTGACAGATAAGTGACTTTCTATAGCCAAGTTCACGAGCAATCAGAGTGTGTGATGTTATGAACGGGAAAGTTCTTACTGACGAACTTGCAATTCTGAATCTCCGCCTCGTACGAGAGATCAAACGGGGACATCGTCGCTATCGGCGTGCTCGGTCGAACGTCCTCCTGCGCTTTCATCTGGATGAATGCGACCTCATTAAATTTCTCGATGAAGCATTACCGAAAGATAAGCCCCAAGAGGAGGAGTCCTGTACGGATGAACGTCTGGAGAAGGAGCTGACGGAGCTGCGTACGCGGATCGCAGAACTTGAAACAAACCTATCGAGGGAAAGAGAAACGGCCTCATCAGACCCTGGGACAGCGTCGCTCTCATTCCTAGCCCTCAGCTTGCCTCTTAATCGATTCGAACAATTTTGTCTGATCGTGTGCTTGGCTCCTGAAATCAATCCCAACTACGGAAAAGTCTATGCCTATCTCCAAGACGAGTTCAACAAACGACATCCTACTGTTGACTTAGTTCTTAGGCTCTTCAGCAGAGAGGAAGAAGAATACCCTAGCAATCGAGTATCTTTAGATACAACAGCGACCTTGCTCAGTAACCGGCTTATTAAATTTGGTGAAGATGCTGATACGAAGGTTCCACTCACAGCACGCACTCTGATGCTCGATGATCGAATTGCGGCGTATTTGCTGGGATTCTCTCGATGCGATCATTACTTGGATAACTGGGTTGAGGTCATCGCCCCAAGTAAGAATCCGCAATCGCCTTCCAGAGATAAGAGTACTGCAGATGAAACTGCTGAGGAGCCAACGGCTACTGCGAGTGACGTTCCCCCTCATGATTCTCAGGTAGAAGCTGAGTATTACCGAGAACGTGCGAAACTTCAGGAACGCACCTCAATCCTCGCAGCATCTTGTTTCTCCGAAAGCGGAATGGGGCATCGCGCTATTATCCATTTTTATGGACAAGATGGCGCCAGTCATCGTTCCGTCGCCCAATATGCTTGCAACGAACTTGGGAGGGATCTGCTGGTAGCAGATCTGCAGCGGCTAGTGGGGGGGCTCGTACCACAGCGAGGGGAAGCGCTGTGGCGATTGGCTCGTGAAGCCTTTCTGCGTGACGCAGTGATCTATGTCGAAAATATTGACGAACTACTGCAAGATGACAGAAGTACCGAATTCAATCTCTTCTTCGATGCCATTGAGTGTTTTTCACGTTTAACGTTTTTGTCAGGACACGCTCCTTGGAGGGGGCCTAGTCCAGTCCAAGGGCAACGTTTCGTCAGTAGAGAGTGTCCCGTGCCAAGCGCGCGGGTCCGAGCGACATTGTGGCGTGATGCGCTGGCATCACGCAATTTCGCTATTACAGAGAAACAGTGTGAAGAGCTGGCGAGCACCTTCATACTCACTGAGAGTCAGATTCGTAATGCGGTGCGGGCTGCAGAGAATGAACTAGACTGGGAAGGACAATCTGAAAAGATCGACGCCATCGATATTCTCCGGAAAGCCTGTCGCAATCAAGCGACGGTAAATCTTGGATACCTTGCCCAGCGTATTGAGCCCACGTTCAAGCGTAGAGATATCATTTTACCTGAGAATCAGCTCGAGCAGATTGATGAGATGGTTTCTCATGTAAAAAATTCTGGCTGCGTTATAGAGAAATGGGGATTTGCTAAGAAACTTCCCTACGGGCGTGGCGTCACCGCACTGTTTGAAGGCCCGAGTGGGTCCGGTAAAACCATGGCGGCTGAGATCATAGCTCACGAACTGGGCGTTGATCTCTACAAGATCGATCTCTCGACCGTAGTGAGTAAGTACATAGGCGAGACTGAAAAAAATCTCAGTCGCATTTTTGCTGAAGCCCGTGCGACGAACTGTGCCCTCTTTTTTGACGAGGGCGATGCCTTGTTTGGCAAACGCTCGGCAGATGTGAAGGATGCACATGACCGTTATGCCAATATCGAAGTCGCCTATCTGCTTCAGCAGATAGAGAATCACAGTGGTGTCGTTATCCTCGCAACCAACCTGAAGCAAAATCTTGATGAAGCATTCATTCGCCGAATGCGTTTCATTATTCATTTCCCCTTTCCTAATGAGGACGATCGCGAAAACATTTGGCGGAAAGTCTTTCCAGAAAAAAAAGAAGATGGCACGCCGCTTTTGAGTAAGGAGGTCGGCTCTCACTATCCGTGGCTGGCGAGAAGACTGAAGATTACGGGGGGAAACATCAAGAATATTGCTCTCAGAGCCGCGTACTGGGCAGCGAAAAGAGAGCAACCCGCGGATGTCATCACCATGATTGATATTGTGGAGGCGGCTAAACGCGAACTCGAAAAGATCGGAAGGGTATACACAGAAGAAGATTTTTACCCCTGGGTGAAGAGAAAGACAGTGAAGCAGGAGGCGGCATGAGAACCGCGATTCGTGACATCAGCGATACGTTGATTGCGTTGTTGCGCGACAGCCTCGGGGGATTGGTGCCGCCGAGTGGCATAGTGATGCTGTCACCCAGCGAGGTCAGCAAGCTTGGAGCGAACCCGCCAGCGCTCGCTTTATTTCTCTATGCGATTACGCCCACCGCCGAGCTACGGAATGCACCCGAAGTTGAGCGCAGACCAGGGCAGTTCGAGCCGCCCGCATTGCCGCTAGACCTGTACTATTTACTCACTGCGTACACTAGTGCACAGCAGGCCCCAACCACAGACCCAGCTTCGCAAACTCACTTGCTCTTAGGTGCGGCAATACAGGTATTCAATGACAACGCAATGCTGACGGGGTCAGTCCTCAAAGGCGACCTACCTCGAGATGAAGAACTTCGTCTTACCTTTCAGCCGATTACGGTGGAAGACTTGACACGTCTCTGGGGTGTATTTCCGGGTGCAGCTCTCCAACCGACGGTGAGTTATCTCGTGTCGCCAGCGAAAATCCGTTCACAACGAACAAAAGCCAGTCAGAGAGTTGTCTCGCAACAGACCGATACTGCTCATATCGTTCCCAATCGCGAGGAGACAATACGATGAGTGAGGCTCGCCTGTTTGCCACCCCGCGTTTTACAGTTTACCCCGGAGAATCTCACCAGCATCGTCTCTCGCTGGCCGTGCGGGTCATCGATGATGTTACAAGTAGTGCACCATCAGTAGCTGTACGTATACAATTGAAGGCCAAGACCAATCAGGTTGTCAAGGCAATCGCGAACCATAGTGGTGAATACTGTTTCCGCGATATTCTTGATGGAGAGTACACAATACTCGTCGAGCCTGACATCCTGTTAGACTACTTCTATCTCAAACCTCCACCACAGGGGCAGTGGTCCAATAATTTCGAGGTGCCGGTGACATTGCCTCTTCCGGCATCGCCTCTTGTTGAAGTGCGTCTAGCACCCAAGCCATCTTATCCTTTTTCGCGGTCTGTGACGTTGATTCGGGGGAAAGTTGTGCAGGGAGACAAAAAAGAGGGGCTTCCCGGCGTGATAGTTCGGACTCAATACGAGCAGTTCTCAGGGCGTGATCAAACCCAGCGTATCGATATAGAGACGCTGACAGACGACAAAGGTCACTTTGTCCTGTTCTTCACTAGGTTGCCCAAGAAAACACAACAAGTCGTTCTGCAGGCTGAGCTCACTGGTCAACAATCGGATCCGATGAGCGTCACCATTAGAGAGAGTACGGTGGCAAAATCCGAGATAATTTTCTTATAGGGAATGCGCGGACACTGAAATAGAAAAAAGAGTGAACTGGAGGAAAATAATTATGGCAGACGAGACGTACGGACATGGAAGTTGCTCCTGCACGCCGTGGCCAACGGTTAAAAAATGGCCTGGTACTGACCCTCTTTATGAATTTCCTGCCGAAGGTGAGTCTCTCCGTAGGCTTTTGAATGCGCTACAGGACGGCTTGCGAAAAGAAGCAGAACAGAAGTCTACGGACGCGACCAAAAAATTTGCTGAAGACTTGACTGCTTGTGACAAGGAATATCAAGGTCTGACAGACTTGCTCGCGAAATACGAGGACTTCTACGCGAAGCTCGATTGCGTGCTTGCCGAGGTCAATCAACAGAAAGCTTACATCGATATGTGGTATGAGGGGAAAGTCAACAACAAAACGCAGACAAAGATATTCAAGCACTGGACTGACAATTATGAGTCTGTCGAGTGTGTGAGATGTTGTGAGTGGGTTCAGGCAAGAGACAAAAGAAACAGCTTATTGGACTGCCTTCGGCAAAGCGAGAAGATCGAAGAAGATGCAAAAGAAGACTTTGAGGCGATAAAGAACTTTGAGAAGACCTTCAAAGAGAAAGTGACTGATCTCAAGTCTATCTATGACAAAGCGAAAATTTTCAACGATGCTCGTCGTTATCAGTCAGTCTATGCAGAAAGCATCGAGTTCGAAGCAGCGTACAGCAGGCTGGGATACGTAGACACATGGAACTGCAAACATAAACACTGTAATCCGCCACGTTTGTTTGAGACTGGAAACCTAGCCTTCTGTGCGCAATTGGACAAAGGAGAACTTTCAGCGGATCTCCGGCAGGAGTTTGTTAAAAGCAAGATTCAACTTTCTCCTAAGGCCACTGTTAGCGTTCAAGTTGCGGGCAACCGATGGTTGATAACCGATAAAGATCCTGAAAAGCAGTACGCTATCGTAAAATGGCAAGATCAACTGCACGTTTTCACTCAGCCTCATTGTAAGGAACCTACGCCACCAAAGGATGGTTGGACTCCAAGCGTATATAAGGCTGAACTCAACTACGCGCTCCGTGAACTCATCATTGCCAAGTACCAGCGTTTCCGTTGGCACCAACAGTGGATCGACGCTGAAGAAAGAACCAAGACCACAAAAGAAGCGTGTGAGAAGTTTCGCAAGACACGCCGAGATGAGTTTATTCAAGAAGCAGAAGACATTCCACGCGAAGAAGATACGAGCGCCACTGTGGCACCCGAGCAGAAAGCAGAGCAAAAAGATACCCAAGCCCAAAAGATCACACCCGAAGAAGATAAGGGTGCCACTGTCTCAAGAGAGGACGTTGAGAAGAAAGAAAAGTAGTGACCTCTGTAAGAAAGGGAGAGATACATCATGCCTGAATATCTTTCACCAGGTGTTTACGTCGAAGAAATAGAATTAGGGCCTCGCCCCATCGAGGGCGTATCGACCAGTACGGCAGGGTTTCTAGGCGAAACGCTGCGTGGACCATTAGAACCTCGCCTAGTGACTGGATTTGAAGAATTTAAACGTCTCTATGGTGGCTACCTACCTGTAGATCAGTCGACCTTACCATTTGCGGTCGACGGGTTCTTTAAAAACGGTGGTCAACGATGCTTTATCGGCCGGATTATCGCGCAAGATGCCGTTTCTACCAGTGGAGATCATGACGGAAAGATCAGCATTACGGCGATCGGTCCAGGGACCTGGGGAAACCGTATTGCTATTAAGATCGAAGCGGGGAGTCTCCAGCAGCCAAACCAGCCTGCGAGTCACATAAAACTTACGGTGATGTACTGGGATCAATTGCCGCCGACGCCTTTGGTCGATCCTACTGATCCGGTGAACATCACGAATCCCAACCGTCGGACTCCTACGCTTCTCGAAGTGTACGATAACCTAGAAGCCGATAAAGCGTTGCTGAACTTCTTCGAAACTCGCGTGAATAGCAGTTCGAGCTTGATCAACGTCAAGCAAATTGCGCCTGATACGCCAGCGTTACTGCCACTAAGTCTGTTAGCAGGGCTTGGTACAGCTGGTACGGATGGCGCTCAGGTGGCGATTGGAGACTACCAAGGACGAGAGGTTCCATCATTTGCCGACGCTAACACGATACATAAGACTGGCTTAAAAGGATTCGAGCAAGTTGACGAAATTTCTATCCTCTGTGCCCCGTCTCATCATGCAGTTGCCACGTTAGATACGGAATTGATTGCCCATTGTACACAAATGCGCGATCGTTTCGTTGTCCTCCATTCCGACCCTACTAAACATAGCTTATCTACTATTAATAATATTCGCCCACCACAAGATACAACCTATGCAGCTTTCTATTTTCCCTGGATTAAGGTCTTTGATCCACTCATTAACCAAGACTCCACTATCCCCCCATCTGGGCACATCGCTGGGATTTATGCCAAAACTGACATTGAACGTGGCGTGTTCAAAGCCCCTGCCAATGAAGTCGTCGTTGGTGCACGGTCGTTACAATTTCAAATCACCAAACGTGAGCAGGATATTCTTAATCCCCGGGGTGTGAATTGCGTCCGCGTGTTTCCGGGTCGCGGTATTCGCGTGTGGGGAGCCCGCACTGCGTCTACCAACACACTGTGGAAATATATTAACGTCCGTCGCTTTTTCCTTTTCCTGGGTGAGTCAATTGATGAAGGAACGCAATGGGTGGTGTTTGAACCGAATGATGAGCGGCTCTGGGCGCGGGTCAAGCAAACCATCACACAATTCTTGACCACGCAATGGCGCAATGGCGCCCTGATGGGCCTCAAGCCCCAGGAAGCCTTCTTTGTCAAAGTGGATCGCACCACGATGACTCAAGATGACATCGATAATGGCAGACTCATTTGCATCATTGGTGTCGCTCCTGTGAAGCCAGCTGAGTTTGTCATTTTTCGCTTAGCGCAATTCCAGGGCGGTACTGAAATCACTGAAGTCTGAGCACGGGCGCACTTTCATTACGGAGGAATAATATGCCACGGAAAGATCCACTACGAAACTTTCGCTTCCGTGTGGAAATCAACGGAATTCAACAAGCCGGATTTAGCGAAGTAACTGGTTTCGACGCGACCGTTGACGCCATCGATTATCGCGAAGGCACAGATCCTACGCACGTACGCAAACTCACCGGTCTCACCAAGTTTGGCAATATCACCTTGAAATGGGGAGTGACGGACTCGATGGATCTACACAACTGGCATCGTCAAATCGTGAACGGCGACATTCAGCGCAAGAACATTGCCATCGTAGTTGTTGATGAGGCAGGAAACGACAAAGCCCGGTGGGAAATATCCGAGGCGTGGCCGAGTAAGTACGACCCGACTGATCTCAACGCGAAAGGGAATGATGTGTCGATCGAAACCCTTGAGATCTGTAATGAGGGAGTCATTCGCGTCGCATAATACCTTTGGGTGAAGGAGGAGCATCACCATGCCGTTTCAAACCGAAATCGAGTTTACCCTTCCCAAAGGGTACATGGATGACAGTGGAACACTGCATAGAGAAGGGGTCATGCGGCTTGCAACCGCAGCCGATGAAATACTGCCGCTGAAGGACCCGCGGGTGCAGGGCAATCCGGCCTATTTGACGATCATTGTCCTTGCACGCGTGGTGTCAAAGTTGGGAAGCCTCCCAGATGTGAATCCGCGCATTATCGAGAACCTGTATGCCTCGGACGTTTCCTACTTGCAGGCCCTCTACCAGAAGATGAACAGCGACGGCAAAGCAACGGTGAACGTGTTGTGCCCACAATGCGAACACCAATTCGATGTAGGAGTAAGCAGCTTGGGGGAGCTCTAACAGGTTATCCCCTCGGACAACTGTACGAGGAGATGGCCTTTATCGCGTACCACTTCCACTGGTCATACGAGGAGTTGATGCGGGTGGAGCATGCTGAGCGACGGCGCTGGTGTGAGGAGATTTCTCGCATTAACCGCAAGCTCAGCGACGAACCCAAGAACATTTTTGAACCCTAGGTACGAGAGCGATGATGCGTAATCCCGATCCATATGCGGTGTTCAACTTTGTGGTCGAGTTTAATGGTATCCAGATGGCTGGCTTCACAGAGGTTACCGGTATCGAGGCGCACACTGAGTTTGAGGAGTTTCGTGAAGGAGGAATCAATCATTATGTCCATAAACTGGCCAAGGAGACAAAGTACGGGAACTTAACGCTGAAACGTGGCCTGACGGACGCGACGTTCTTGTGGGATTGGTATCAAGATGTGATCAACGGTGTCATCGAGCGAAAAACGGTATCGGTGGTTCTGCTTGATGCCAGGAGAAAAGAGAAACGACGTTGGATCTTTAGTGATGCCTATCCGGTTAAGTGGTCGAGTAGCGATCTGAACGGAACAAGTAACACGGTTGCCGTGGAAAGCGTCGAACTGGCTCATCACGGAATGAGAAAACAGTGAAATATCAACACCACAAAGACAACGCTGGACGAGAACAGAAGCAGCGATTCACCGGGATGATCAAACCGTTGCCGATACTCTCGTTCTCTGGTGTGTTAGATAATCGCCTGCCCATATCACTCTGCGGGCGCTACGGATTGCGCAAACCACAGAGAATCAAGCGTCTGCCTCTTGCCTTCCACAGAGAGCGACGTCAGATCAACGTTCATCTCGACCTCAGATCCTTCTTTCACCGTGAACCAGGTCAGAGTCTGGCTCTGGCGCTACAGATGCGATTCCCGACTCTCGATGGTACGGCTTCTTGCTTTGCGACACACCAACTTTCGTCCGCTAAACATCGAGAAGAAGAAGCTCTGTTAAGCTCTCGAGTCTCGCAACCTGTAGCGGCGAAAAATTTCCGTTCGACATCGCAGGCACCCGCTTTCACATTCGATTCCCGCAATATCCTGGAAGCGTTGGCAAGGGGATCTTACTTATTATTAGGATTCACAGATCGACTCTCGCACCTTCGTAGCGCTGCTGTTGTTCCTTTGCAGTCATCATTCCACCATTTGCCAGTACAGACCACGCCCAAGGTTGCCACATTTGCTCATCGCTCAGAAGCCTCGCGGACCCATAACCTCAGAGCGACTAGCTTACGGCGTAGTGGCAGAATAACAATTCCCATTGGACAAGCATTGGCAGGAGATGGTCAAGAGCATGTGGCAGGTGGGAGCCTCTGGCCATCGCAGGTTACGCGTGTATTTGAGGTTAACCGACGTTCGATTTTCACCCCCAGCAACCCCAGTGCCGCCACGCTTTTCCGGAGAGACCATTCTGGATCACACGAACCCTCTTCTCAAGGTGGATTCGCTGCGCAGCAGCATTTGCAGTTATTGTCACAAGAGTTCGACGCACCACAGTTGCTTTTGGTATATTCGAGTGCTGTCCGCGAACCGTTGGCGTTCCTAGCTCGCACCATTCAAAATAGTCACCAGACCCGGTGGAAACGTTCGACCGCGCCCTTAATGTGCACTTTTCGCTCGTTATCACTGACATTTCCCGTGTCCGCTCGAAATCTGACAGATAGAGAGACTCAGGACCACCCTGCTGTTCGCGAAGTTCCCCAAATGCAATACGTCAAGCCGGATAATTCCCTCACTTCTGGATTATCACAGGCCGTGCAAAGCCTGCAGCATACGCTGAAGAAAGCAATGGCAGCCCCTGTGGTCAGCACGCCGCAAGTGGATGTGAATAGATTGACTCGACAAGTGTACGACCAATTTGAAAGAGAGTTGCGGATCGAGAAGGAAAGACGGGGATTGTAAAACATGGCAAGCAAAAACCTCAAGACTGCCTATATCGAGCCTATAAACGGAACACGTAAGGGAACACGGACCAAAGTACTGTTTAACCCGGCAGAGTATACAGTTGAGAAGGGAAACGCGTACCAAAGCACTTCTTTACCTGGGTTAGCGACACCAGTGACACAGTTTGTCAATGGAAATGCGGACACACTTACGATGGAGCTATTTTTCGATACTTATGCCAAGTCTTCCCGGCACGAAGAGATGAAACAAGGAGAAGACGTCCGTAAATATACAAAAGAATTGGCCGCACTGCTGGATGTCGATTCGCAATTGCACGCGCCCCCTATTTGTCAGTTTATCTGGGGGCCACCACTTGGTAGCCCCGAAGGGATACAGTTCACCGGCATCATTGAGAAGTTAACCCAAAAGTTTACCCTCTTCGCGGATGACGGGACACCGCTAAGAGCTACACTAAATGTGACTTTTAAGGAGTACAAGACCGTCCGACAACAGTTGCAAGAAATCGGGCGCCAGTCGGCAGACCGCACCAAACGGGTAGTCGTTCACGACGGCGACAGCTTGTGGCTCTATGCAAGTCAGGAGTATGGAGATCCAGACCAATGGCGATTCATCGCTAATAAGAATCAGCTCGATAATCCGAGACGATTAGAACCAGGGATAACTCTACAACTGCCACCACTCAAATGAAAACAGATATTGTCCAACTCGAACACACGCACCGCGACTTCTATGCCCCTACGTTTGTCATCAAGATTAACGGGGTCAATCTTCTCAGTGGCGCTTTTCTGGAAATTGCTTCGGTGCAAGTCGACAACACGCTTGATGGTGCAGACCGTTTCACGTTTACCGTCAATAGTACGTTTAATGTCGAAAACCGTGAATTTTCACATCTCCAGGACCTGTTTGCCTTCGGCAACCCTGTCGAGATTTCCTTCGGCTACTTAGATGCCAGTTCTCTGACTTTTGTCCATCGCGGCATTATCACTTCTGTGCAGACCTCTTTTCCTCCTGCCGGTCTGCCGCAGATCGTTGTCAGTGGCTACGATCTTTCGTATCCCATGACCAAGGGGCAAAGATCGCGCAATTGGGACAAGAAGAAAGACAGTGAGATTGCCAGTGAGGTCGCGAGAGAGTACGGACTAACGGCGCTCGTTCAAGACTCGCAAGTTGTTCATCCCAAAGTCGAGCAGAACCAACAGAACGATTTCCAATTCTTGAAACAGCTCGCCGAGCGCAATGGATACGAAGTCTATACATTCGACCGCAACCTGTTCTTTCGTCCCCCCGCCAATACTGACGCAGCGGTGGTGACGCTAGAGTGGGGCAAAGGCCTCGTCAGTTTCTCGCCGGAGATCAACATTTCTGAACAAGTAAGCGCCGTTGAGGTGCGAGGCTGGGATGTAGTCAACAAAAAGGAAATTGTTGGTAAGGCTGGGAAGGGAGATGAACTTGGCAGAGATGCTGGTCGTCGCAGTGGCGCTGAGTTCATTAAGACAATATGTCGTGATAGGGGAGAGCTGAAACTCAGGTTTCCAGTGTACTCTCAACAGGAAGCCGATAAAAAAGCCGAAGCCATTCTCAAGGCGCGATCAGAACTGTTTGTGAAAGGCAGTGGAGAGTCAATAGGCCTACCTGAGATTCGCGCCGACCGCAATATCGAACTGCTGGGTCTCGGCAAGCTTTTTAGCAAGACCTACTACATCGAGCAGAGTACCCACACCATCAGTACGAGCGGCTACAAAACAACCTTCAAAGTGAAGGACACGACAATATGAGTCTCATCGATCTACTGCAAGGCGAAGGGGAGAAGAACGGCCGGGTTGAGGGTGTGGCGCTTGGCTTGGTGACGAACAACAAAGACGACCAAGGAATGGGCCGTGTCAAAGTTCGCTATCCTTGGCGAGAAGGTCGTCAAGAAAGCTATTGGGCTCGCATTGCTATGCTCGATGCCGGTAGTAATCGCGGCACGTTCTTTTTGCCTGAGGTGGGAGATGAGGTTTTGCTCGCTTTCGACAAAGGCGACATCAAACATCCCTATGTTCTCGGTGTGCTGTGGAGCGGCAAGGATAAACCGCCTGCCACCAATAACGATGGGGAAAATAATACGCGAAAAATTCGCTCTCGCTGCGGGCACGAAATCACGCTGTTCGATAAAACTGGGAGTGAAAAGGTAGAAATCAAAACTCACAGTGGCCATACAGTCATTTTAGATGACACCAAAGGTTCGGCCAAAATCGAGGTCAAAGATAGCTCTGGAAGTAACAAGATTGTGATCGACTCCACACGGAACGGGATCTCGGTTGAAAGTGGAGTACAGCTCGAACTGAAATCGAAGACCATTAATATCGAGGCTAACACGACAATGAATATCAAAGCGGGAGGGGTGTTAACGATCAAGGGCGGCACCGTAATGATCAATTAAATGAGAGGAAGCAACAATGGGACAACCAGCAGCGCGTGTAGGCGATCAAACGAGTCATGGAACCCCACTGGGAATCGGCCCAGGCAGTTCGAATGTGTTGATCGGTGGCAAACCTGCGTGGCGTGCGACTTCGGACGCGCATACCTGCCCATTGTCAGACGGCCCCAAACCGCACGGTGGTGGTATGGTTGCGGTTGGTAGCGTTACCGTCCTCATCAATGGGCTTCCCGCTACGCGGCAAGGCGATCAAATTGTCGAAGCCAGTGCACCCAATGCAATCCTCATGGGAGAACCGACAGTGCTAATCGGCTAGCGAGAATCACTATGGCAAAAGAATTTCTCGGACGTGGGTGGAAGTTTCCGGTACAGATCGATCCCCATACTGGTCGGATTGCGATGTCGGAAGCTGAGCAAGATACTAGTGAGGCGATCAAGATCATCGTGCTCACCGCACTTGGCGAACGCCTAATGCGCGCAGACTTCGGTTGTGGCATTCACGAATTGGTGTTCGCCTCTGTGAGCCGTGCAACTTTAGGACTGTTTGAGAGTCGTATTCGTGACGCATTGCTGAAGTGGGAACACCGTGCCGAAGTGATCAGCTTAGAACTTAAATCTGAAAACATCGCTAGCGGAGAACTCATCATTGAGCTGAAGTGTCGGGTACGCCAGACAAACAATGAGTTCAATGTCGTATTTCCCTATTACCTAACAGAAGGACGAGGGTGAATCTCGTGCCGCCTCTAGCCAAGATTAACAAGAGCACTGCGAATGACATAGCTGCGCGTTTGCGTGCTATGGCGCCACACTATGCCCCTGGGTGGTCTGCCCGCGACGAGGGCGATCCTGGGGTTGGTTTACTGCAGGTCTTCTCCTTTCTGGCAGAAGGCGTCATCTCGCGTCTTAACCGAGCACCAAAGCGAAATTTCATTGCCTTTCTTGACATGCTTGGCATTCGCCGCTTACCCGCGACTTCAGCCAGAGTTCCTATTCGTTTTCTTATGAGTCAAGGAGAAGAAGAGGCGGTGCGCGTTCCCGAGAAAACGCGAGCGACTGCGGCTGCTGTTGGCGAACGACCAGAATTCCCGTTTGAAACGGAAGACCGCTTGTTGGCTATACCGGGAGGATTAACTGCGCTTATCGCTGTCGATCCTATACGGGATCACATTTACAAGCCGCCACCTGGCTTTCTCGACCTCTCAGTCTCTGCTGCGGAAGTCCCAGCCTACACGCTTGAGGCCTTTTCCAGTAAGGATTCCTCGTCGTTTCAGTTACAGCTTGTCGATGGTTTACAAGAAAACGACATTCTTGAACTCACGAGTGCTGAGGTTCGAACGATCAACGTGTCAAGTATCGGTCTTGCTAGTGGGGATGTCACTGAGCTTGAGGAGTTTGTTGTTATCAAAAAGGTTAAAGGGCGCATTGTCACTGTCACAGAGCCACTGAAACATGACTACGGCGTAGGATCTCGCGCCCGTAAAGTAACCCACTTTGAGTTATTACGCGGGAAGAACCTCCAAGAACACATGCTATATCTTGCGCACAGCAAATTATTCAACCTCAAAAGCGCCGCTCGCTTCGAGCTTGAAGTGTCCCGTGCACCAGGGACACCACCGACGACACTACCGTTGTCACTGGAGTGGGAATACTGGGGAGAGGTTGAGGGCGAAGAAGATGGAGATGAAAAAGAGCAATGGCAGCCCTTGGTTCCGGTATCAGATACGACAAATGGCTTTGAGAACAGTGGGCGACTGACGCTCGGCAAGCTTCCAGGGGAAATTAAAGAAAAAGAAGTTGATGGAAAGAAGTCACGCTGGCTTCGTGCTCACCTTGCCGAGAATCAACTAGATGGTGAAGTCTCGCCGAATCTTCCGCAACTAGAGTCGGTGAAGTTACGTGTTTCTACAGATACTGAAATCAAGGCTGAGCAAGGTTTCCACAACGATACCCCGCTCGACGTGACGCAGGAATTCCATCCGTTCGGAGTCGAGCCGCGCATTTTTGATCGATTTTATATTGCAAGTGCGGAGGCGTTTTCTAAAACTGATGCTTACGTAAAAATCCACGCTGATTTAGATACAACTGGTTTAATCGGTCCACCTGCCGCAATCCAGTATGGTGACGAGATTCGTGTGTTTGCCTGTGGTGCTACGGGCCAATTGCTCGAATTCCGAGTTAACCCTTTGTTGCCGGATAGGCCAGGTTTCTATCGTCATCCTCCATTGTCGGGTTCTCGTATCGTAGAAGAGTCGATTCCAGCGGTGTGTCTTGATGCAACGAAGACAAAGATTGGTGTTTTTGTCCGTGCTGACGATGGGCAGATTCACCTCGACCTCTACACTGGTAATGAGAATCAGTGGCAGCCATTCAACCTTGGCGCACCCGAAGCAGAGAAAACACCCTTTGACCCTGCCGTTGCCTTCTCTCCTAATGATGGAATGTGGGAAGTTTTCGTGGTGAGTGATGGACAGCTCTATTCCTGCAAGGTACATCCGACGAACCCTAGCGGGCCTTCCGATTGGGATCTCAAGTTGACAAAGGCCCCGAAGCTGCCAGAGCATCCTCTTACACCGAGTGTAAACTCCACTCCCTTCGTTGCACTTCCGCTTAACACTACTCCAGACTCCGATCTATGGGTTTTTGTAACTGATCAGAACCATCAAACTTGGTACTGGGATAATGAGAAATGGACAAAAGCTACTCCTACCCCAGATGTGTCTCCAGATGACGTTGCTGCGGCTGATCAGGCCCGTCCTTTTGCATTTCGCACCCGAGATGGCGCCATTGTGTTCCTCCGCAATGGAAAGAACCGCCTAGTTGTATTCCGTACCACTGATACAAGGGGCCACTGGCTTGCCCCCGCGGACTTTTCTGTTTCTTCCGACCCATACGCTGTGGTTCGAACTGGCAGCGACAGAAAACATATATTCGTACGAGACAGCATCAATCAGCTCTGGAGTATTGAGGAAGAGGCGAAATCTTGGCAGCCTCACCGCAGTCACCCTGATGCTCTCTTGACGGGAAACCCGATCGCCATTGTTTGGTCAACAAGAGAGAATCTCTTCTCGGTCTTTTCTGCAAGCAATAAAAATTCACTATTAGAGTTGCGGCAACGGGACGTACACTTGCCAGCAGACAAACTAGAAGCGGGGCCTCAACGCGTGTTCCTCGTGTTCGACGATGGTACCGGCGACAAAAATCCGCAGCGCACAGATTACATATATATCACTGGTGGGGAGGCAAAGAGCGAGTTTAGGCAAATTGAGGAAGTCCGCACGTCTCTTCAAATGCAGGAAGATGACACGTTCCTTAGGACATCGCTTGCTATTGTTAAACCTGCGTGGAGTAAGCCTCCCAAACCTGATTCTCGATATCAACTGCTGCGATACAAGGAAGAGGAGCAAGTAACAGGAGCTACGAGAGAGACAATTAAGTTACCTCCCGACACACGGGCTGAGGAAAACGACTTTGTCATTGCAGGTACGCCCATGCAGATTCGGCAGCTTGGTAAACTCAAGAAGGAAAATACCAAAGAAAAAGAATTTGCAGTAACCGAGCGATGGAGCGCTCCTTTGCCAAGAACGGGAGCCTATACCCTTCTCAGAGCAAAACATTCTCTCGAAGCCATCCGAATTGGGTCGGATCGATTTGTAATTCTCTCACAAAATGCGCAGACGCAAGATAAAAGTCATAACGGACATCAATTGTTAATCACTAATGGCCCAGGGGCCTCCGCAGTCCCCAAAAAAATTCTTAAATACCTGGGACCTTTGCGCTTGGCCCAAGTGGATTCCCCTTTCTTAGATTCATACCCAACCGAAGAGTCTTCCTATCAGATCCTTTTCAACGATGAGACGTGGTCGCTGTATGAGGATCCGAGCCAATCTGAGCTTAACCCAGAACTTTCATGGGAATATTGGAACGGTAACGGTTGGGTCAGGCTAGAGGTGAGCGATAACACACATCGAATCCTTAACTCTGGTGATATTATCTTTTCTGTGCCTCCTGACCTCGCTAAAACAGAAGTCGCTGGGCAGGACAACTACTGGATTCGTGCGCGTATAGTTGGTGGTGATTACGGTCGGGAAACCGTTGTCCAGGGCAAAGACGGCAAACTGGAAATCCGCAAGGACACGATCCGACCTCCTTTAATCAACGAGCTCACGATTGCGTATGAACTGACAACTTACGAAGATCCGGAATATTGTGTTACTTTCAACAGCTTAAGCTATGTCGATCAAACTGCTGCCAATAACATAGACAATAAATTCTTTTTACCTTTTACTGCTTTACCGGACTCAGGACCAACGCTGTATTTTGGTTTTAGTAAGTCATTTAAGGGAGATCCGGTCCGCCTCTTTTGTGCGGCGCAAGAATTGCCTGAGGCGTCTAATCCACCGAAGCTAGCCTGGGAGTTCTCTGCCGAGCATGAATGGAAAAAGCTTGCGGCTGATGACGATACCCATGCGTTTACACAACCAGAGATAGTGTCACTCTCACTTCCTGATAAACTTCACAAGCGGTTTGAATTTGGAGAATCCCTGCATTGGGTGCGAGCTACCGCAGCAAGAGAAGATCAGTGGAAAGCCTCGCCACGTTTTGCTGGAATCTTTGTCAACTCGACCTGGGCTAAGCAAGCTGAAACTGTCCGTGATGAAATTTTGGGAGGGAGTTCTGCCGAAGCTGATCAACAATTCAACTTCAGCAAGGGTTCAATCCTTGAAGGTGAAGAAGTTCGTGTTCGTGAAGTTTTAACTGAAGAGGAACGACGGATTCTCGTTGAAGAGGAAGGGCAGGACGCCGTTGTTGCCATCACCGACCTACGGGTCCCTACTGCCGGTGATCAACAAGCTCCTACCTTTGATCGTCAAATGAATGAATGGTGGGTCAGATGGTGCAAGGTGCAGAATTTCTCAAGCTCGAGTGACACCAGTCGCCACTATACGCTCGATCGTGCGACCGGACAGCTACAGTTTGGCGATGGTATCCACGGTCGGATTCCACCAGCGGGAGGGGATAATATTCGTGCCTTCTTGTATCAGTCCGGTGGCGGAGCCGAGGGTAACGTTGCGGCAGGCGACATCACTGCTTTGGTGACGGCCATTGCTGGAGTCGACTCAGTAATCAATCCTATAGCCGCTGGCGGCGGCTCTGACGAAGCCTCGACTGAGACAATGCTCACTATAGGTCCAGCACAGATCAGTCATCGCGGACGGGCTGTTACTTCAGAAGACTTTGAATGGTTAGCAAAGGAGGCTTCACGCCAGGTTCGTCGCGTTCGCTGTGTCCCGAATAGGAACAAGGCGGGCCGCAATGAAGTGGGGTGGGTGAGTGTGTATATCGTCCCCGATTCCCTCGATGCGCAGCCTTCGCCTTCGCTGCAATTACAGGAACGCGTCCGTCGTTATCTTGCCGACCGAGCTGATCTTACTGTTGCTAATCAGAATCAGATTTATGTGGACAAGCCTACCTATGTCGTTGTTCACGTCGAAGTCTCCGTATGT
>JBFWXH010000059.1:0-46846 GCA_050187625.1 Binatia bacterium | reverse complement strand
GGGAAAAAGCATGTGGTGAACTTCTTACAGCAGTTTGGCTATCGCTGGGTGGACGGCCTTATTGAGCCGATCCCTCAAACTGTGTGAAACTTCCACCCCATATCTTGGTGTGTTTTCTCTATAGGTTTTGGATGAGGAATAAAAAAAAGCTCTTAGAGCTGAGGTCACAGTTCCTCAGCCCCAACTCCTAGCTTCTATATCCATAATGTGGGAAGCGAGCGATGAACAACTGGATTACTCCTGACAACTACAAAACGGGTATTGAAGAGGTGGCTCCGAGAGTCTACGCCTACATCCAAGCGTTCGGAGAACTGGGCGTGAGTAATGCCGGACTGCTCCTGGACAAAGACGGGGCGATGGCAGTTGATGCCCTCATGGTCCCTTCGATGACCCGCCGCTTTCTTGCTGCGATCAAGAAAGTGACGAGGAAACCCGTTACTCGTCTCGTCAATACCCACCACCATATTGACCATATAGGGGGCAACTTCTTCTTCCGTGAAGCCGAAATTGTCAGCCATACGTTCTGTCGTGAAGAGATCGTGCGAACTGGACTCTCATTCGATCTCTTGCAAAAGCGTATTCCTCGTTTTGCTGGGGAATTTTCCAAGGTGAAGTTGGCGGTCCCAGACGTTACGTTTGAAGATCGTATCGTGTTCCATCAAGCCGGAAGGGTAGTGGAATTACGTCATCTTGGGCCGGCTCATACTTTCGGTGATGCTTTTATCCTCTTACCCAAAGAAAAAATTCTTTTTGCTGGCGACTTAGCCTTTTACTACGTGACGCCATTGGCGTTTCAAGGCCATGTCGGCAACTGGATTAAAGTCGCCGACCGTATTTTGCAGATGGATATTGAGACGATTGTTCCTGGTCATGGACCGATCGGGGGGAAGAAAGAACTCCGCGAAATGCGCGCATACCTGGCATTAATTCGCCGTGAAGCCAAGAAACGTTATGATGCCGGTATGACGCCTGAACAGGCAGCACGTGATGTGAAGTTAGGCATCTACGCGCGTTGGCGTGAGCCGGAACGTATTCTACCGAACATTATGCGGCTCTATCAGGAGTTCAGTAACGAACTCGACAAACCCGTTGACGCGATGGCGATGTTTGAGGGGATGCGCCAGCTCCGTGCCGAATGGCATGGTCATACTGCCGGCGAGCCTGATATGTGCTGCACGTAGTAAATTCCCGCCAGCGCCAGAACAATACAAACGAAAGGATTGCTCACGTTCTGTTGTATAGATTGAAGAGAAGGGGGACCATTGAGCATCTGCATGCGTACGTATGCTTACCCTGGTTTTGTGGTACCCGAAGATCCCTTCGGTTGAAAATCGACTCGGATCTCTGTGCCCTGCCCGCGTGCACTGTTGACGTGGAGTTCTCCGCCACACGCTTCTGCTCGTTCTCGCATGTAAAGAAGACCATATTGGCCATCATGCGCGTCTTCTGGATCAAATCCTTGCCCGTCGTCCTTGATCATTAACGAGACGCCCGATTGCTCTCGGGAGACGAACGCAATTTCTACGTTTTTCGCGTGAGCATGTTGACGGATATTTCGTACCGCTTCTTGGGTGATGCGATACAGTGAAAGGATTGCTTCGTTTGGAAGTTGGGGAGGCGGAGGATCAGTTTGGAGGGTCACGGTAAAAGTTTCTTGTTCTTGGAGCCCAGCTACATACTCTCGAAGGGCTTCAACAAACCCGAAATCGTAGAGAACCAAGGGGTGAAGTTCGTTGGTAAAGTTGCGCATCAGGGCCGCGATATTGTCGAGCTCAGCCGCAAGACGTTCAGCTCGTTCCTTCATTTCGGGAATTCGGTGCCCGATCATTTCTTGGCACGACCGAAAATCCTTTATGACTTGAAAGAGTTTGTTGCCTAACCGTTCGTTCCACTCTTCCACTTCATATTTGCGTTCCTGCTCTTGTGCACTAATAATCGCATGTAAAAGATGATGCTGACTGTGTTTGGCCGCACGGATATTTTCTAATTCCCCTGCCCGATCAATAATCCTTGCCGCATCTTCTGTAATTGTTGTGATGAACTGTATATCTTCAGAAGAGAATTCTTCCCCTTTTTTGTCGCCGAAAATCAGACACCCCTGGAAGAGCGAAGATGAGAGACGAACGATGAGTAGATTATGCTGCGCACATTCGTGAAGCTGGGGAAAAGACTGGAGCCGAGTACGTATCGCATCGGAGGAAGTGAGAAGGAGAGTTCCTCGCTCAAGAGCGGTCGCGAGCACTCCGTGGGTGAGCGAGGCATTTATTTCATTCACCTGTACGGAAAACATGCCAGCTCCTGCACCGTAAAGCGTGCGGGCGTGTTGACGATCACTCAGCACAACCCCCACACTGCGGCAAGGGATGAGACGAATGAGTTCGTCAACTAATCGTTGTGGTAGTGTATTAAAAGAGCAGGAGATAAGCGTGCGTTGAAGCGCCAATAATCGATCTGCTTTCCGTCGTTCGCGTTCCGCAGTTGATTCTTCTAGACGGTACTTACTGTCGTGAGAAAAGAGTCCACTGACTCCCGCTAGGAGAAAGCCCTGTAAAGAAAGAAAAATAACTGGTTGTGACCAATTTGCTGTGGTGGAGACCACAGATTCGATCCCTATGGTCAACAGGGTGTTCACACTAGCCATACTGAGCCCCTGAAATACACCGAAACGAATACTGGCGGTAAGAATGATTCCGTAAAAGTATACATACGCATGGCTCTGCAGACCGCCACTCGCGAGACAAAGAAGGGCGACAAGTAGTAAATCCATGCCAAGTATAAGGCTAGGAGGCACCTCTTTCCGGCGTTGGGCAAGAAAGTGCTGTATGCCACAGTAAGCAAAGCCAGTGACACAGAGCCATTGAGGATTGATAAATGGGACACCGGGTAGCGTGCGAGGAAAAACACACCACATGCCGACGGCAAGCCATCGTAAATAAACCCAGAGTTTTTCGTTCCCGCGTAGACGTGTGGCTTCACGAGAACGTGGCGTTGGTGACCATGAAGTAGTATATGAAGTGAACACCCCCTCCGCCCCTTTCTCCTTGGCGCTTCACTCTAACATGTTACCGACGATTCATTGTACTTGCCAAGGGGAGGGGGACTCGCATAGGGTAAGCTGAAGCATCCAGATAAGAAAAAGGGGCAGTAATGAGTGTTGCTATTGTTCTTCCGAAAGAAATTGGAGTTGGTAAAGAGCGTGAAGTGCAGACTCTCCTTGCGGATCAGTGGAGGAAGCTTGTGCTTATCAGGATTCGGCAGGGGGCTATCCTGGCTGACCATTCGGCTCAGGTCTCCATTACCATTCACGCTCTTCTGGGTCGTGGGATTCTCCGCTTAGGGGAAGAAGAACATGTTCTCGTGCCCGGTGTCATTGTCCCTGACAATGCGCATGTGATTCACAACGTCCAGGGTGATCCAGATCTTGCAATTCTTGTCACGTTTTTTCGCCGATCGGAACATGGAGAAACCGAGACAACGGCCCAGTTTGATTAATGCCGTGGGTTTGACTTAACGCTCACGTTTTGACTGTCACTCCAGCTAACTGCTCGAAGACTTTGATAAGAGCCTGAGTGCCCTCGTTTTCTGCACCTGCTGTTTCGAGCGCATTGAACAAATGATGTACTAAACTTGTCGCTGGCAACGCAAGGTGAAGACGATCTGCTTCTTGTAAAACCAGTCGAAGATCCTTCTGCTGGAGTTTCACCATGAATCCCGGCGCGAAGTCGCGCTGAAAAATCCGCGGACCGAGGTTGGCCAATTGCCAGGAACCTGCAGCTCCTCCACTGATGGCTCGATGCATGGCGTCGAGATCAATTCCAGCTTTGGCCGCGAAAATAAGCGCTTCGCTCATGGCCAGATTCGTCACTGCGACTGCTATCTGGTTGCAGAGTTTGACGAGTTGACCTGAACCAATGGGTCCAACGTGGATAATATTTTTCCCCATGGCTTGGAAAATTGGGAGGCAAGCTTGGAAGCGTGAGGCTTCGCCTCCGACCATGATGGAGAGCGTGCCAGCAATCGCCCCTCCTTCTCCTCCGCTGACTGGGGCATCGAGGAAATGCACGCCTTTGGTGCCGACAGTCGCAGCGATTTCTCGTGTGGCTGTCGGGGAGATCGTACTCATATCAATAATGGTCCCTCCGGCTTGTATGCCGTTAAGAATACCCTCTGGCTGCAAAATCACTTGCTGGACGTCTGGAGTATCGGTGACTATCGTAATAACAACATCGGACTGTTCCCCAACTTCCCGCGGCGAGCGAGCACCAGTTGCCCCATTAGTGACTAACTCGTCGACGGAGTGTCGTCTACGGCTGTAGACAGTAAGCGGGTATCCTGCCCGTAGTAAGTTGCGGGCCATGGGTTTACCCATGATGCCAAGCCCAACAAAGCCAATTCGTTTAGTCATCGCAATAACTCCGCACGAAGTTTGTCGTCATTTTGTTCTGAATGCGGCAGAAAGAGCAAGTTGCACAGGAACGCGCAGAACAGAACGATTGATACAGTGTGAGAGCAATCAGGTCAGGGAGGAGAGAAGTAGGGAATAAGGGAGAGGTGGAGTTATTCAGGCTGGATGCCTAATCTGGGGGTTTTAGCTCTGTACTGAATAACTCCGAATCCTAACAGCGTTGTGAATCGCTCTAGACCAGCCATCTGAATTTACGCAGGGGTATCCCAGGTGAGTTCCTGAAAGCCTTCGGCTTCTTCTTCTCCAAGGAGAAGCGGTTCTTCTTTCTCAGTTTCGGTTTCTTCCCAGGATTCATCCTTTTCTACCTCATTCTGGGCTGGACGTGGGCGACCGCGCATCTGCATACGGTTACGTACCTCACGCCAATGGAAGCTTTCCGGAGGACTTTGCAGTCGTTGAAAACTTGCCAACAAGAGTTCCTTACTGTCAGCTCGACCGAAGCAATGATCTCCAATCCACATTTCCCACCCAGACCGGACACTCCCGTCCGGGGCAACGATATTGCGTTGAACGAAGACAGGTTCTGGAAGGCTGAGAGAAGCGGACGGAACAAATTCTTCCTCGGAGACCTGTGCCGAGCGTAATCCTACGGTCTCTTTATCTCCCATATGTATTCCGGCGTTTTCTCGCTGTTTCACGCTACGCTTGCTCGTGGTTTTGGTCTTTTCCTGCGTCGCAGGACGAACTTTCATGGGTATCTTCCTCTCTTTACTGTTCCTGGAGGGGGCAGGAACAATAACTATTATCAACCTTAACGCATTCTCTCGCAGGGGAAGCCCTCGCCCTTTTTACCGCTCAACAAATACGTTAGGGATGTGATGAAAACCGCAATGAATTTGATTTGATAAGGAAAATTTTTACGGCATTTGGCCATATAGACGATATGTTAAGCTGCAACATTCACATATTTCTGCGTAACATTCAATACCCTACGCGTAACCAAAGACCTTTCAAGTAATTCCCTTCCTGGTGCAGCAGATTGACCGGATGGTCGCACGCTGGGCCCAAGTGTTTGAGCACCTGGATCCGCCGTTTCGCATCGGCACCAGCAAACATGATCATTTGCAAGAAATCAGCCATAGATAAATGTTGTGAACAACTGAATGACAAGAGTTGGCCGCCAGCTGGGAGGAGCCGGAGTGCCTGTAGGTTGATGGCTTTGTAACCTTTTATTCCTGCGGTAATATCCTGACGACGACGGATAAAAGGTGGCGGGTCTAACACGATAAGATCGAAGGCCTCTGGTGTCTCGCGGAGATAGGGAAACATGTCTGCCTGGACAAAATTGCCCCTGGTTGAAGGGAGATTATTCATCTGCCAATTTTGCTGAGCCAGTTGTAGAGCAGGGGAGGAACTGTCGACGGACACCACCTGCTTAGCTCCGTTTTTAGCTGCAACAACGCCAAATCCGCCACTATAAGAGAAACCGTTGAGCACAGTTTTTCCGGTAGCTACGGAGCCGAGTAACGTGCGATTATCTCGTTGATCGAGGAAAAACCCAGTTTTTTGTCCGCCTTGTATATGAACGAGAAAGGTACAGTCGTTTTCTTGAATTGGAATGAGGGGGGGAGGTTCTTGTCCCCAGACAACCCCGGCTATGTTGGCTAAGCCCTCTTCCCGACGGACATTGCCCTCACTTTTCTCATAAATGCCACGAGGACTCAGTAATGCAACGAGTGCCTCGATAATAAGCGGCTTGAGGCGCTCAACTCCCGCCGTAAGACATTGGCACACCAGGAAATCGCCATACACATCAACAACGAGACCGGGGAAAAAATCCCCTTCACCATTGACAAGACGGTAGCCAGTGGTCTGCAGTGAAAGGAGTTCCTGACGCAGTGCAAATGCCGTCGCTAAGCGTCGGTGAATGAACTGATAATCAATGGGCTCGATGTGGTGGGTCAACATCCGTACCGTGATCGTACATCTAGGATTGAAGTAGCCTATCCCCATGCTTCCCTTGTCACTTGAAACTACCTGAACCAGGGTGCCTGCGGGGACCTGTTCTTCGATGGGTTCCAAGGCTCTGGAGAATATCCATGGATGTCCTGCCCGCACCGGACCTTCCCGGCCAGGTTTCAACCTGACAGTAATCATTGTTTCCTCACGTAAGTGCCGCTTTTACCTCCGGTTTTTTTATTTAAGCAGATCTCAGAGATCACCATTGCTTTATCTGCAACTTTGCACATATCGTAGATGGTCAGTGCTGCAACAGAGACCGCGGTCAGCGCTTCCATTTCAACACCAGTTTTTCCTTCCACTTTTGCATGGGCGATAACAGTGACGGTACCCTGCTGTTCGTCCGGTGTGAATTCTATCGTGACCGACGTAATTGGTAAGGGATGACAGAGTGGAATGAGTTCGGATGTTTTCTTTGCTGCCATAATCCCGGCAACACGGGCAACGGCAAGGACATCGCCTTTGGGCATCTGTCCAGAGACGATCATTTGCAAAACATCTGGTCGCATGCGCACGGCTCCGGAGGCGATTGCTTCACGAGATGTGACTGGTTTCTTTGCGACGTCGACCATCTGAGCCCGACCTTGGTCATCGACATGACTGAGTTTCTTCATGAACACCTCATGGAAATTTTAGTGGGCGTTGAGAGACAGCAACCAAAGCGTAAAACGTCAAAGGAGTCCAATCGTTGAGACCGGTGACGCTTTGTTTTTCTCTTCCGCCTGACGTTTGCTGTATTACGTGTTAGTCTTACCTGCTGGGAGATACAAGAGAAAGGACCGGGATCAATCATGCCAGAGCAAAATACCCCACGAGAAAAAATTGTTATTTTGGGTTCGGGACCAGCCGGCTTAACTGCGGCTTTGTATGCCGCCCGGGCAAACCTCTCACCACTCGTGATTGACGGCATGCAGCCGGGAGGACAGCTGACGATTACGACCGACGTAGAAAATTATCCGGGGTTTCCGGAGGGGATTATGGGGCCCGAACTGATGACCCATTTTCGTCAACAAGCGGAACGCTTTGGCTCGCGCTTCGTCTTTGCCGAAGTTACGCAGGTAGATCTGTTGCGACGCCCGTTTACTGTCGGGTGCAGCGATCAGACAACGTATCATGCTGAAGCGTTGATTATTGCCACGGGTGCAAGCGCGAAATTCTTAGGATTAGAATCTGAACAGCGACTCTTGGGGAATGGAGTTTCGGCGTGTGCCACGTGCGACGGCTTCTTCTTTCAGGACAAAGAACTCGTTGTTATTGGGGGTGGCGATGCTGCAATGGAAGAGGCGATCTTTCTCACAAAATTTGCTACCAGAGTGACGGTTGTCCACCGACGTGACCAGCTCCGTGCATCAAAAATCATGCAGGACCGAGCACGGAAGCATACAAAAATCAGTTTCATATGGGACTCGGTTGTTGACGAAGTTTATGGTGATCCTGCGGCTGATGGAGTTACTGGAGTGCGGTTAAAGAATCTCAAGACCGGCCAGGCCAGTGACTTTCGCTGCGATGGGGTCTTCGTGGCAATCGGCCACTCCCCGAATACTGAGGTCTTTCGCGGGCAACTGGAGATGGATGAGGTGGGCTATCTTGTGACCAAACCGCATTCAACCGCGACGAATGTCCCAGGGGTGTTTGCCGCCGGAGATGTTGCCGACCGAGTCTATCGTCAGGCTGTGTCAGCTGCCGGTACCGGCTGCATGGCTGCGATTGATGCCGAGCGGTTTCTAGAGAGTCACGAATAGTTCTTCGTGGTTAGCAGAGGAGGAAAGCGATTCTTGGGGTGCGAGTTTTGCTGCCTTAACCCCTGAGTGAGCCGCGTGAATTTACTGCTCTACCTGCGGAATGACTGCTTTCGCAAGCAACTCCAGCGATTTGATCACTTGTGTATGCGGCTGACCGGGGAACTGCATACGCAAAATCATGATATCGATTTTGGCCTCGTCTTTGAACCGACGTAATTCACGAGCGCAAAATTCTGGATCGCCGATGATGTGACGATCTCTGCGATAATTCTCTGATGCGAAGTACGGATCATGAGGGTCGGTAATGCGGCGGCGTGAGCCGTCGGGGTTGCTATCGAAAAACGGAATCCATGGCGGGCAATACACTTTCTGATATACATGCAGGAAGTAGGGTTTTACTTCTTCCCAGGCCTGCTTGCCATCTTCGGCGACATAGAACTCACGAATAAGTGCACGGGGAAACTGTGCGGGGTCACGTCCGTAATCCTGGAGCGCTTGGGTATAGTCGCCAAACTCAGACTTGGTTTCTTCGAGGTTAGTCACCAGCGAGACGAGGAGCGGCAGTCCTCGTTCTGCGACTTTGCGACGCGCACTCGGTGTTCCAGCCCCAAGCCACAATGGCAGCGGTTTTTGCACGGGAGTCGGTGTGAGGCGTGCGTCAGAGACGTGGTAGTGCTTGCCACTGAAACTGAATCTCTCTCCTGTCCAGGCCCGTTGAAGAATTTCGATTCCTTCATTGGTCATTGACACGCGCTGTTTCTGGTTCATCCCAAATCCAGCAAACTCGTGCGGCCGATAACCCCGTCCGATGCCTAGCTCGAATCGTCCGCCAGACAGTACATCGAGCACCGCAGAGTCTTCTGCGAGCTTCAGTGGATGACCATAAAACGGTAACAGCACGACACCCTGACCGATACGAATCTTTTTGGTCCGGCCAGCAATCGCTGCCGCCGCGATCATCGGGGATGGGCAATAGGCATCATCCATGAAGTGATGCTCGGTCAGCCACACTTGGTGAAATCCGAGTTCATCTGCCCGCTGAATCTGCTCGAGCGCTTCAGCGTACACTTGTTGTGGTGTGACACCAAATTCAGCAGGAGCCTGGAAACTATAGAAAACAGCGTATTTCATAGCTTGTTTTTTTAACAGTCAGTGGGATCGCGTGAGTTGTTTTGCGTATGGCGTGATTACCCTTCCTCTCTCTCACGTGTGAGATCTCACGCCTTACGGAAAACGTACCACGTTTCACGCGTGACGTTTTCCGCCCTAAATCTCGATGCTGACCGGGTGACCAGGAAACTGCAGCAATCGATGCGCGCGGGTCAAATTTTCTCTTATGGGAATTTCTGCGGGGCATGCTGCTGCACAGGGGGCTGCACACGAGGCACATTGTGACGCGTTGTGTGCAGCCGAAATGCGCGCGTATGCTTCCATACCAACACGTTGGTGTCCGTAGTTTTCATAGTACATGGCGTAACGGAAGATATCGTTGACCGGCACTTCCGATGGACATGAGGACAAGCAGGCGCCACATGTGGGGGGGCAATACTCATTAGCAACAAGACGGTCGTATTTTTCTAACAACTCCACGTCAGCTGTTTGTATCGGTTTTCCTGAGGCGTAGAGATATTCATCGAGTTGCGAAAGGGAATTAATCGAGACGACCAGTCCGCTTACGTTCTCATTTGAGAGTACCCACTTGAACGCTGCTTGCGAGAAGGACTCACGTTCGGTCGGTGTGAAGTCAGATAATGCCATATGTCGTGCGCCTTTGAGTGTTTTCATGGCGACAACCCCGACACCTTTTTTCTTGGCGTCAGCAACAATAGTTGTCAGTTCTGGCCAGCTCTTGAAGTTATACGCGACCATCAAGACATCGAAGCGGCCAGAGTCAACCGCGTGTCGCATCACTTGTTCGAGATTGGGGGTATGAGAGGACACTCCGAGAAAACGCAATTTTCCTTGTTCCTTGAGTCGCTCAAAGGCCTCGTGAATATTGGGGTTCATCAGACGTTCTACCGAGTCGCAGGCGTGAATATGCGCGAGGTCGAGATACTCTGTCCCCAGTCGCTTCAGGCTTGCTTCGACCGCAGCAATAACGGCTTTGACCGGGGTATCGTTGCTCAAATGACCATCTGGAGTACAAAATTTGGAGACAATGAACAGCTTGTCTCGGGGATGGCCTTTTATTCCTTCGCCCAGTGTCTGTTCTGAACCTGCCCGCGAGTAATCTGGTGAGGTATCAAAGTAGTTCACACCCCGCTCGATTGCACTTTTTACCGCCGCAACATTGTCGAGACCTGAGGTACCGAACGAGACGTCTGACATTTGCATACCAGTCCGACCAAGTTGGCGATAATTCTGAATGCTTGCGGCTTTCCATTCTGGACTTTTCTCCTGGGCTTCTGTTGGCGCGCTTCTGAGAAGAAACAACTGCGACCCATACTTGCACCCCGTTGCTAAAGCGGCACTTCCTCCAGCAACACTCAGTGTTGCTGCGCGGAGGAAATTGCGACGACTCGGGTTCGTACCAGTTTGCTCTTCGTGAAGACTTTTTTCAGTAGCTTTGGGAGAACGCTTCTTCATACAACATCCCTTCTCCGGAGATTATGGGTGAAAGCTGAAAGCCGTCTTGTCAGTCAAGCGAAAATCGATAAATTTTTGCTTCCTTATTGTACGTATCGATCACGGCGTACGCACCGCGACGGTCTTGGTCGCGCGGTTGGGAACATGAACCTGGGTTGATAACAGTGACACTCCCTTCTTGATGAATAAACGGGACGTGCGTGTGACCAAAACACACAAAATCGTGCGACAGTGTAGAAAAGTTCGCAAGCCGGGTACTTCCCGGATAAATGTACTCATCATATGGTTCCCACGGGCTCGCATGAACCAGCAAAATTTGTGTCCCATCATATTCGAGATCTCGACGGAGCGGGGCAGTAGCGAGAAAATCGAGTGCTTCGGCAGGAAAGGTCTCGCGACACTTCTTGAGATATCCGGGGTTCCGTCCACCAAAGAGCACTACTTCGTGGTTGCCTTGAATGCACAGGATATTCGCCCTTTGCAACAGTTCCACCGTCTCCGTACAAAACCGATACTCACTCACCGCATCACCTGGGCAGAGGAGCACATCGATGGACGGCATGTCTTCTAATGCTCGACTTAACGCACGTGCGTCAGCGTGAATATCAGAGATAATTCCAATTTTCATGCAAGAATCCGATCCTACTTACTGAAGAAATAACCATGACGAAGGATGTTCCTTTTCCCCTTGTATGGGCTTCACCCCTGGCAAGCAAGAGGGAAGAGAGAAGACGAGGGCGACAGCCTTGCGCATTTGTCACGAGCAAAGCGCAGAAATCGCCTGATTATAGAGCGGAGAGACTTCTCCCGAATGCGTAATACAGATGTTCAAATCACGCAGTAACCCGTCTTGCAAACCGTAGATCCAGCCGTGGATGGAAAGTTCCTGGCCCTGCTTCCAGGCACTCTGCACGATAGTCGTGTTGCAGACGTTGTACACTTGCTCGATCACATTGAGTTCGCAAAGCGTTTTCCATCGTGTAGCTTCATGACGAATTGGGTCGAGAACTTTTTCGTGCTTGGCGGCAACATCGCGCACGTGACGCAGCCAATTGTCAATTAAGCCTAATTCTGAATTGCGCAGTGCAGCTTGTACACCGCCACAGCCATAATGCCCACAAACAATAATATGTTTGACCTTCAGCACCATGACCGCGTATTCCATGACCGACAGGCAGTTGAAATCTGTATGCACCACAACGTTAGCGACGTTTCGGTGCACAAACAATTCTCCCGGTAAGAGCCCGGTAACATAATTGGGTGGCAGACGACTGTCTGAACAGCCAATCCACAAATATTCCGGGGCCTGCTGTTGTGCGAGCTTGACAAAAAAATCTGGTTGTTGGGCCTTGATTTGTTCCGACCACGCACGATTGTTGTCAAAGAGCGGCTTTAACGTACGCATAAGAATGCACCCTGTAGAAAAATCTGTTCCCTTCTTGCAGCGACTGGATTTGCGCAAGAGAAGTGTAACCGTCAGGAATAGGCAGGCAATGCCCCTCTTACTGCGGGGCTGGGAGAGTCTGATGCGTCAGGAGGTCTTCAGATAAAAGTGCGAGAGCCGCGGTTGACGGACACCCGCAAGTTTCTGCAAGGACCTGAAGAAGCAGATCGCTGACGATCCGCTCTTCTCCACTTCGATCTCGCGCGCCCTTGCCCAGAGTCAACGAGTACATGTGAGTCTGTGACTTGGTACACACGCCAATATGGGCTCGATGCTCTCCCTTCTTGAGTCTATCGGTAGCAAGCGTGGCGGTGCACGCGAGGCCTACGACGGGCACCCCTTCAGACGGGCGCAGTTGTAACGCCCGGCGGTAGGCCCCCTGCGCAAGAGCGGCAGCGGTCTCCACCGAGACCGCTTGGGCTGGAGGAGTTCCCAAGAATTCACCTAATGACTTTGCGCTATAAGGCACCAGTGCCTCCAATATCGTACGCGAAGCACCTGGAACCGCAAGCAGGTCAGCGAGAGCTTGGGTCCCTCCACCCGTGATGACAAGCATGGCCATCGTTGGAGCAGCATGGACTTGAGTAATAAGAGAGACTCTATCCATAACTTACCGTTTGGCGTTTACCCGGATCGGTCTTTTGCCTTATCCTCATTCTCCGTTTTTTTGGCCTTTTAGGCCTCTAAAAGCTTCCGAGCCTCCTCCGGCGTAGCGACTTCATGCCCCATGCCCGTAATCATGGTCACCGCACGTTCAACAATTTGCGGATTAGTTAATTGTCCCTCGCGGGCGTACTGATAATCCTCTAACCCGACACGAACGTGCCCGCCGAGACTGACGATGGTTGGCACGAGTGGGAGATTGTCCCCGCCCAGGGTTGCGCCAAACCAATTACAGCGCACCCCTTTGAGCATATCGAGATAGGCTTCGAGGCTCTTGAGTGAGGGGGGAAGACCAAAGGGGAGTTCTGGTCCGCCCAGGTAGAATTTCAGAAGTAGGGGTTCAGTCAGAAGTCCTTGATCTAAGAAGACTAAGGCGGCCCGTAAGAAACTGGGGTCGAAGATTTGTAAGGTCGGACGCAATCCCAGCTCGCGGGAGTGTTCAAGAAAGTAACGAATGGTGTCGTAGTTGTTTTTGTAAATGAAGTTACTGCCGTGCACTGTTTTGGTGCGGGGATCGTACGCGACTAAGTTTACCGAACCCATGTCGCCCGCACCGAGATCAGGCTTAGTCTGTGGATCCTTGGCTAGTTCCATGAAGTGTTGGAACCGAGGAGCGGGATCATCACCAAATGGAAATGTTGGCCACAGCAGTGGTTTGCATTTTTCTCGGGTACGTCGGTATACTTCAGCGTAATAGGGGAGGTCCTGCACCCACTCGCCGTTTTCAGGGTTGCGGACATGAAAGTGAATCAACGCTGCACCTGCTTTGCACGTTGCGATTGCGTCATCGGCGATTTCTTGGGGGCTATACGGAATATGCGGGTTAAGATTGCGCATCGCGTTGCCATTGATTGCCGACTCGATCATGATTTTTGCCATACGGTCCTCCTTTTTTTGTTGATAGGCGAAAGCTAGGTCGCTTCTTACTGCATTTTGTCAGGGGAAGCCAGGCAGCAAAAACGTGTAGCAAAGAGACTCGCGGATGTAGATGTAGAAGCGACTAACGAGGCAATGTTCCTTACCTGTAGTTATTGGAGAAATAGATCAATGGATCAAGGACGCGATGGGACAAGAGGGAAAAGAGTTACGTCCGCACAGGTACGCCCCGCGCGGCAAGAAATTCTTTACACACACGAATCGTATGCTCGCGGTAATGAAAAATGGAAGCGGCTAAGGCCGCATCTGCTCCACCGGTGGTGAGCCCTTCATAGATATGTTCAAGCGTACCGACTCCACCCGAAGCAATAACAGGAATAGTGACCGCATCGACAATCGTTCGTGTCAGCTCGATATCGTAGCCAGCTTTCGTGCCATCGCGATCCATGCTGGTGAGAAGGATCTCTCCTGCACCATACGATTCCATGCGCTGCGCCCATTCTAGGGCATCAATATTAGTGGGTGTACGTCCACCATGGGTATAGACTTCCCAGCTTAGGGAGCGGGGAGCAGAAGGCGAGGGACTACGCTTTGCATCAATAGCTACGACGATACATTGTGAGCCGAAGCGCTCGGCCGCTTCTTTGACGAACTCTGGTCGGTTCACCGCCGCCGTATTGATGGAGACTTTGTCGGCGCCAGCATTTAAGAGATTACGAATATCTTGGATCTCACGTACGCCCCCTCCAACAGTGAGTGGCATAAAAACCGTCTCTGCCGTTCGACGTACGACATCAAGAATGATGTTGCGCCGTTCGTGGGAGGCGGTAATGTCGAGGAAGGTGAGTTCGTCGGCCCCTTCTTCGTCGTAGCGTTGGGCGATTTCCACAGGGTCACCAGCGTCGCGTAGCTCGACGAAGTTAACGCCTTTAACCACTCGACCATCTTTGACATCGAGACAGGGAATAATGCGCTTACTGAGCATGCGGCGAGTGTCCGGTGTTTCCGTTACGGAGTCAAGAGCGGACTGCGGCTTTGACGGGGGCTGGCTCTGTTTCGGTTCCGCTGGCGTTTTTCTCTTCCTTTTCGTTTTCTTCCCAGATAATGCGGCTGTAATCAAACCGTCCGGACTCAATAACGTTAAATTTGATGACCTCGAAGTACGGTGAAAGATCGAAGTCGCGTGGTGTTACAAGCGTGTGATGTCGACGGCGGAAAATGAGACGTTCAGGGGATTCGTGCGGACGCAAGAAAATGCGTTCTAGCCAGGTCCGGCGCGCGGTTTCCTCCATCCGCTTTGCCGTAATCTGGGGAATAATTGGGAACCCGACTTTGTCAAACGCTGCCGCAATCATGCTGGAACAGATCACCTCTGTGGGTAACCCACTACCAAAGTAGAGAGCTTTACGGCGAAAGCGACGAGGAACCAGGCTCACCGGGAAAAAATAGCGGGCCAAGTCAAAGATGTTTTGCATATCATAGGAGTGTCCGAGCTGGCTGATGACATCATCTACAACGATCTGTAGATGTTCCTTTCGCAGCAGGTGAGGGCGACTGACCCGCACGTTGAACGGAATGTATTTTGACAACGGTGACACCACAACCCCGGTTTCTACCAAGGCTTCGATAAGCAATTCATTGACTTCATCACCATAAAGCGCACGAATTTGTCCGAGCTGTGGATGATTTTGTCGAACCAGTTCGTCGCCAATATAGATCGCGGAATGCGACCATGAGCTTTGCGTCAAGTATTTGATCACTTCACTGATGCGTTGCTCTCCCTCGACCAGAATAATATCGCCCTTCCTGATTGACCGTTTCAGAGCGGCGAGATCGTTCGGGAAGCGTGGGGCATAGTTTTTGAGTGGCTTGGTCAGCAGATTGGCAAACTGACGAATAATAGCGCGACGTACCGCGAGCAAGGGATGAAAAGAAGCACTCATTGCCATTATTCTAAAAGGGAAAGACAGATATAGACAAGAGAAAGGACGAAGATAAGAGAGCTTATATCGTTTTTTACTGAGACTGCGGTCTTGCCGTTGCTATAGCTGCCGATAAATTGACTGCTCCAGTATACAATGCTCGACCGACAATGACCCCCATGATTCCCTTCGCGCTAAACTGCGTCAGGTGTTCAATATCGCGTAAACTGGCAACACCGCCCGAAGCGATAACCGGAATCGCGACAGCCTGTGCAAGGGCGAGAGTCGCATCAAGATTCACACCTTGCTCGGTCCCGTCACGCGCAATATCCGTGTAGACAATCTCACTGACTCCCATCTCTTGGCAATGCTTGGCCAGATCAACCGCCTCGAGTGTCGTGGCTTCAGTCCAGCCCTGAACGGCGACTTTGCCGCCACGGGCATCGATGCCGACGGTGATCTTACCAGGAAAGCGTTGACACGCGGCAGCGACAACGACCGGGTCACGATAGGCGACCGTGCCAAGGATCACCCGGCTGACACCGAGAAAAAAGAGTCGTTCGACCGCTTCTTCATTACGAATCCCGCCGCCGACCTGAACCGGAATCGTGAGTGTCCTGCAGATCTGACTGATCGCTTTCGTATTAACGCTAGCTCCAGAGACCGCACCGTCAAGATCGACGACATGCAACCGCTCAGCTCCTTCGCTTTGCCAGCGTAGCGCTGTGGCAACTGGGTCATCGGAGTAAATCGTTGCCTGGTCCATGTCGCCTTGGTAGAGGCGAACACATTTACCAGCTTTGAGATCAATGGCAGGAATGACAAGCATACAATCCAATCACATTGAGGAATTAAAAATTACGAGTGAAGCGTGAAACATAGAAAATTAAAAAAATTGTCGGATGCGCTCTGCGCACTAATGTCGGGCGCGTTATACGCGCCCGACATTTCTAAGATTCATTCATCAACACATCCCAGTTCTGTATTGCGTTTTGCGTTAGCCGTACTACCCACCAGACGGCCGAAATTTGCCAGGATTTGCAGACCAATGATTTGACTCTTTTCCGGATGAAATTGTGTGGCGAAGACATTACGCCAGCTTACGCTAGAGGCAAATTCGGTATTGCCATAGGTCGTTGTGGTGGCGATGATCTGCGGATCCTCTGGCACGGGATAGTAGGAGTGAACGAAATACACTGCTGCACCGTCGGTCACACCTTCTAAGTGTGGCGTCCGGCGTTTGATATGTAACTGATTCCACCCCATGTGAGGGATCTTGCCACCATTGACGGCTGCAGGGTCGAAACGGATGACCTGACCTTTGAGAATATCGAGCCCAGGAACGCGGCCAAATTCGAGCCCCTCGGAGAACAGGATTTGCATGCCGACACAGATACCAAGGAGAGGGATGTTAGTCTCGACCACATGGTGCACCGTCTCAACCAGGTCACATGCAGTCAGTCCATTCATGCAAGCGGCAAACGCGCCAACCCCAGGGAGGACCACACCTGATGCTGCTTTGATCCGTCGGGTATCGCGAGTGACCTCCGCTGCATAGCCCATCTTTTCAAAGCCTTTTTGCACGCTCCGGAGGTTACCCATGCCATAGTCGATGATTGCAATCATACGCTGGGCATTATTCCGCTCCCTCGTGCAGGAATCAATGTCCTCTTTTTCTGGAACTCTTGCTTCATCGGACCATTGCGTCATCGAGCCATTGAACTATTGAAGGATTGCAGGATTGTTCTCAATGACCCGATCATCCGCTGATTCAATCTTTCAATTCCTCCAACAATACCTTCGCCTCTTGTAAGTCCTTGGTGTCAAACCCTTCGATGAACCAGTGGTAGATTTTCGCTAACCACTGGTGAGCTTCGGTTCTCCTTCCTTGACTTCGCCACAAGCGGGCTAAGCTTATTGTGGCGCGTAATTCCCACGATTTGGCCTGCTGCGTGCGAGCGATGTCGATGGCTTTCAGAAAACACTCTTCAGCGGATTTGACTCTCCACCGTAAACTCTGGACTTTAGACTGGAGAGTGAACTCCCCTTTAAGCCGGTATAACTCAGCCTCGTATACACGCTCCCCGGTCCGTGCCACTGTGGCGAAGGCTTCTGTTAAGGTTGCCAAAGCTTCCTTTCCTTCTCCGCGCCGCTGATGGGCCTGAGCCAAAAGTGCGAGGTCGTAGGGGCGGCCTAGTGCTTCTTCTCGCTTTTGGTGGTCGCTTAGGCCTTGGCGGAGTTGAGCAATCCCCTCGACTGTTTGCCCCTGCTTGGCCATAGTCCATCCCTGGGTAATCGTGGCAGCTGTCGCGAGATAGGGAAAGCCGTGTTTCTGAGTGAGATCAAGCGCTGCCTGTGCCCAGCTCTGCGTTGTTTGTACATCCTGTTGTAAAAGATGCAGCCAGGCACCGAAGACACGAACAAAAGTCAAGCTATAGGGATGTGAGATCTCGTGGGCGAGGGAATGGGCCACGTACATTTTTTGTCGAGCCTGTTCTGGATAGCCTAGCATCCACAGTGTCCAAGAGAGGTAAGCAAGAGTCGTTACTCCAACATCCTGACCATACATTGACGCCAGAAAGCTATGCTGCTGGACATCATAGCGGGCGAGTGCTTGCTCGAAGTGAGACCTGGCCACCGTCAGCTGCGGTCTGTAGAACAGCGGCATCCCCAGTGTCATATGGGCAGAGAGGAGGGCAATTGCATCACCGCTTTTTTGAGCGATGGCAAATAGCTCCTCTGCAGTCCGATACGCATAGTGGACTTGGCCGCGTACGAGCGAAGATCCCCAGACGCCAAGCAAGGCAGTAAAAAGCCGTGGTGTATCGCGCAAATCTCGACACAGTTCGCTCGCACGCGAAAAAGTGGCTTCAAACTCGGGGGCAGTATAACCCTTGGTTGCAAGCAGTGGCCCAGCCAGAGCAAAGAGGAGCGCCAGTTCCTCTTCGTCTCGTTCGGGAGTACGAGGAAGGCAGGGAAGAAGTTCCAATGCCCTATCGAGATAGCCAATTGCTCCTTGGTGGGCCTGGCGCTGGAGTGCTCCGTAGGCCGCTTGTTCGTAGTGTAACACTGCCTGTTTGTACTCATGAGCCTGGGCAAAGTGGTCGGCGAGTATCCCGGCTATCTCTGATACTCGGGTTCCGTACATGCTCTCTTGTTGTTTGCCAACGAGGCGGTGGAGCTGGCGTCGCCGTGCCGGGGGTAAACGAGAGTAAAAAACTTGCTGGTAGAGCGAATGCTGGAATTGGTACCGCGCGGCTGTTCGTCGTTCGACGGCTGGTTGTGGGCTAGATGGCTGCAAGAATAAATGACGGCGTACTAGGGTTTCGCTCAGTTCTTCTACCTGAGTAGTCGGTATTTGTAGCACGGTGGCGATCGTGTTGGCGGAGAATTCTATGCCGACAACGCTGGCGGTTTCCAGGAGCCTGCGTTCATCAGCATTGAGATGATCAGCCCGCCGTTCGATCATTTGTTGAATATTTTGGGGGATATCGTGTTCGATAATGTGAAGCGCATCCGACAGCTCATTGTTCTGTTGAGTGAGTGTCTCCACTCTGTGATCAAGAAGATAATCCACTGTGTGGGCCATAAAGAGTGGGTGGCCTGCGGTCCGTTTGTAAATGGCATGGGCCAGCGGCTGGATCACAGCGGGCGAGGGGACTATGGTGGCAAGGCGTTGGCCAATATAGTCCGCAACCGTCGTTTCGCTAAAACCTCCTAGCTGTAGCTCTCTCGTGTGTTCATACCACAACAAGTCCTGGGTCACAGATCGTAAAGAGTGATTGCTAGAGAGACCCGCTGTTCGGTAGGTCCCGACAATGAGGAGCTGTGCAGGTTCCTGTCGTCGTGCGAGGAGGGAAAGCAGGTCGATGGTTGACGGGTCACTCCAATGTAGATCTTCCAGGGCTAGTAAGAGCGGTTGCTCAGCTGTCAGCACTTCAAGGGCATCAGAGATTTCTCGGAGCATGCGTTCGTGGGTCACATTGGTCAGAGATCGTTGTAACCGTCCGCACTCGTCGGCATCAATGAGAGCGGGAAGCTGAACTAACCAACTTGGTGCATATTTGCGCAGGACGTGAGAAAGCCGTTTCTTGCTGGACTGACGACCAAGTCTCCCTAATGCTTCTAATATGGGGAGATACGCTTCGCTTGTCCCATAGCGCTCGATACACTGTCCACGTGCAATCCATAGTGTTGCCTGTGCTCCGGCTTGGCGAATGAACGCATCGACTAGTGAAGTTTTGCCAATTCCCGGTTCCCCGGTAATGAAGACGAGTCGGCGCTGACCAGAAGAAGCATGTGCCAGGTCCGCATGTAACTGGGCAAATTCGCTTTCTCGCCCTACGATTTTTGCGACGTGAGATTTGAGGGGAGAGGCTTGGGGAGAGTCATGACTCGTCTCTAGCTTCCTGTTTTTCCTCTCGTCATAATTACTGACTGCTACCTGGTGATTACTGATGACGTGGCCGATGAACCGGTACCCTCTCCGAGGAATAGTCTCGATGAAGCAGGGGGTATCGTGGTGGTCCTGTAGCGCGCGACGGAGTTCCCAAATATAGGTTTTGAGGATGCCGTCACTCAGCATTATCCCTGGCCATAAAGCGGTCAGCAGTTCCTGTTTGCCAACAACTAATCCAGGCCGGTTGAGGAGATAGTGGAGTACGGCGGCAACCTGCGGACGCAACGTCCGAGGTTCAGTCCCGCGCCATAACGTGCCAGTCGTCTCGTCAAAGCGGAACGGAGGAAACACCAGGTCTGTAGCAGTAGTGTCCACCTGCGAGTTCTCCCGAAAAAATTTGACCGAAATTTGACCGCTTTTCGCTTGTCTTTTTATTCAGCCATCTCGTATAGCCTAGTATAGACGGCGCGCGATTTTCAATTGGGCCTATCCCCGAGTGATAAGGCCTAGATGGACAAAAACCCTTGGTAATTGAGGCTTTTTACTGAGCCCAGGAGGAAGTGAAAATTAGGACCTCAGATGCGTTTTTCATTTTGTCGACCTTCGATGGTGCTGGGGCGCTGATGGCTGGCTCGCGAAATACCGCGCGTTCACCCGCGTCCGTTTATGCGTCTATTGCTCTCCTCACCAAGGAAAAGACCGAGTTGAGGGTGACTGCTGAGAAAAACAGACAGAGGGTGAGCTGTACCTACATATGAATTGAATCATACTCTCTTCACAACTGGAGACCTGTTTATGCGCTACTGGAACCGACCAGCTTTCATGCTCGTGAGTTTCTTTCTGCTGACTACCGCACTCGCTCATGCCGCCAAGCCAGATACCCTGATTCGCCTGCCGGGTCATGTTCTTCCTGCACTTGCGAAAGCGACGCCTGTTGATCACCCATCCGCGTCATTGGCGGAACAACCTTTGACGTTAACGTTAGTCCTCAAGCGCCACGATCAAGCTGGATTCGAGCGTTATCTACGCGAGGTGTATGATCCGAAGTCGCCCAATTACCGCAAATTCCTCACCCAGGGCGAATTATCTGATCGCTTTGGGCCGTCACGTGAGGCGTACGATACTGTGTTGGGCTACTTGCAAAGCAATGGATTCACGTTGGTTGAAAGCCCGGCGAACCGGTTGACGTTGACAGTTCGTGGACCACGATTTGCGGTGGAGAAAGCATTCGCCCTCCGCATAAGCGATTATCAGATTGAAACCCAGATTTTTCATGCCAATGATGTTGATCCAGGGCTACCTGAAAAATTAGCTCGAAACGTAGCGGCGGTCACTGGGCTCTCTAACCTCGCTGTCCCACGACCGCAAAAAGCAGCGCTCGCCATCGTTGTTGGCATTCCGATATGTTCGTTGTATTACACTTCGGTCTACTTCGGTCTCATCATTGCCTATTATCACAGTCTGAATCCCCCAAGGCCCCTAACGCTAGAAGAATACAATCAAATCAAGAAAACGGCTCAGGACGCGTTGTATAAATGTATTAAATCCGCGGCGTTCAATGCCGTGGGACTACCAACAGGAACTGACCCTCCCCCCCCAGCATGGCAAGGGACAGATGGCACTGGCCAAACCATTGGTTTGCTACAATTTGATACGTTTAATCGTAACGACGTTGAAGACTACATTCGCTTGGTCGGATTGCCCCCTAACACCATCAACAATATCAGCCAAGTTCATGTCAACGGCGGTGCTGGTGTGTCGCCGGGGCCAAATCAAGAGGAGGTCCTGCTCGATATCAATGCGGTGCTATCGATCGCTCCGGGGGCGGAGATTGTCGTCTATGACGGACCGTTTTTGGGCGCGAACGTGAGTTTTCAGGCGATGTTTAATGCCATGATCAATGATGGTGTGGACATCATTAGCAACAGTTGGGCATACTGTGAAGATCAAACGACGCTGGCTGACGTGCAGAGTATCGATGCGATTTTGCAGAGTGCCGCTGCGTCAGGTATCAGCGTATTCAACGCGACCGGTGATACAGGGAGTACTTGCCTAAATGGCAGCCCCAACACTGTAACCGTGCCAGCTAGTTCTCCTAGTGCGACGGCGGTTGGGGGGTCCTCGCTGACCTCTGGTCCAGGTAATACCTACGGCAGCGAAAAATGGTGGGATGGGACCAATGACACCCCGCCCACTGGGCAAGGAGGATTTGGCTTCAGCAGGTTCTTTACGCGTCCGAGCTACCAGGACGGATTCACTTCGTCAGCGATGCGTTCAGTCCCTGATGTAGTGACCAATGCCGATCCCGTGCATGGCATTCTGATTTGCAACGATAGTGATGGTGGATGTCCTACTGGGGCATGGTGGGGCGGAACCAGTTTGGCTGCCCCGGCATGGGCTGCATTCACTGCACTCCTTAATCAATCGCAAGGCAGCAACTTGGGGGAACTCAATCCGCTATTGTACGCGTTGGGTACTACTGATGCTTTTCACAAGCCTTCCTCCATGGGAAGTGATTTTGCTCATGTTGGTCTTGGGTCGCCCAATCTTTCGAATCTGCATCGACGTTTGACCAATCAGACGGTCGGACCAGTAGATGACTTGGTTTCAGAAGTGCAGGTTTTTTCTGAGAGTAATATCCCCTGGCCGATCAATAGTGCTTTTCCTTTCCCAGTCCCTGCAGATGGGTCAACAAAAAGTCTTGTCGTGGTGCGACTGGCCGACGCGTTAGGCAATATTGTCAGTGGTAAGACCGTGACTCTCACAGCCAATGCCGGGAGTAACGCAGTCATAACACCAGCCAGCGCGGTTACCTCTCTCGAAAATGGAGCGGCTGTTTTTACGGTAACCAACCTGACATCTGAAAACGTTACATTAACCGCTACAGATGTTAGCGATGGCGTGCAAATCGCCCAAACAGTAACAATTGCCTTCAACGTGCCACCGGCGACCAGTGCGGGGATCAGCGCCTTCCCGACGACCGTGACGGCGAACGGGGTTGCCACGACCACGATCACCGTCACGCTCAAAGATTCCTTAAACCGACCGACACCAGGGAAGGAGATCCACCTCGCCCAAGGCAACGGACACTCCGTCCTCACTGGGCCAAACCCCAGCGTGACCGATGCCAATGGTCAGATTCAGTTCACCGCTACCAATCTCGTGAATGAGACGGTGACCTACTCTGCTGTGGATGTGACCGATGGTGACTTGCCGGTGCCTGGTAGCGCGGTCGTCACCTTTAGTAACGGCTCCGGCGGAGCGTGTGGGCAGAACGTCACGCCCCCAGTGGGATTAAACGGCTACACGGTCACACCGTTTGCGACTGGCTTCCCGGTTGGGCAACTGTTCTATGGCAATATAAATTTTGGTGGGTGTTCGGGTGTTCATACCCCGGCCTTTCTTGATGGCAATGTCTATGTGCCGAACTTCTTCAACGGAGACCTGTTCAAGCTCGGCGCGGGTGGTGGAGTCGTATCGAATGCGAACAAACTCGACACCATCGGCCCAACGCTGAGTTTCCCGGTTGTGGGGAAAGCTGGACGATTGTATGCCGCGAGGGTCGCGACAAGCCAATTCCCCTCGAACTTTACTAATGGTGCCATCGTGGAACTTGATCCGGACACGGGCACAGTCATTCGCATGGTGGCGGCGAACCTGCCCTGTCCCAGTGGCTTGGCGGTCGATCCGCTCAGTGGCGATTTATTCTTCGATGGCACGTGTTTTGGCGCGGGGTCAAACAACGCCAACTTGTTCCGAGTCCGTAACCCCGGTAGCGCGAATCCGACCGTCGAGATCTATGCGACGTTGCCGGGCTCGCCTAATGGGCAGATTGTGTTCTCGCCCAAGGGGACGATTTATGTGGTCGTCAACTACGTGTTAGCGAATCCACCAGTGTACCGGATCAGTGGGACGAACGTCCCTGGGACCCCGACAGTTACTCAACTGCCAGGCGTTGCGTCGAATTATTGGCTCAACATCGGTGAGGTAGATGCCAGTGGAGAAGCAACCGCCTTAGTCACCCTCAATGTGGAGAATAATGTGGGGAGACTCAAACTCACCGACATTACGACGAATCCGCCAACGGTTCTGGCGACGATGACCGAAGGGACGGGTGGCGGAGTGATTGGGCCAGATGGGTGTTTGTACATGCCCAACTCCAACGTCCTGCATAAGCTGACCGATCCCACGGGCGGCTGTAGTTTCCTTCCGACGAATGCCAAGCCTGCGATAAGTTTGACGCCCACGGCAGTCTCGCCCGATCCGGCCCAAGGGACCGAGCAGAGCTTCACCGCGACGTTCCGGAACATCAGCGTGCCAGTGGATACTCCGGTGTTGTTCCGGGTGGCTGGCGCTAACCCGCGGGTCCAGTTGGTACGAACCAATGCGAACGGTGAGGCGGTATTGACCTACACTGCCATCAGTGAAGGCAAGGACACGATTGTAGTGGACGCGACAATCGACGGTTCCCTGCTAACCTCGAACACAGCGGCAGTGTTATGGACCGCTGGGAAGCATGTAACCTTTCTGACGCTTAATCCGAGCCCGAAAGGGGGCTCATCAGGACAGCCTGTCACTGTGATGGCGTCTCTTACTGATAGTTCGGTCGTTCCTTCGGCTCCCGTCATTGGTGAAGCGGTCAACTTCACGCTTGGCAGTGCACAGTGCTTTGGCTCGACAAATGTCCAGGGGATCGCTACTTGCCAGTTGGTGCCGAGTGTGACCGGTATGGGAACATTGACGGCGACGTTCGCTGGATCCGGCCAGTTTGTGGAATCTACGGATTCGGTTGGCTTCAATGTGCTTGTGGCAGCTCCCTCCTGTGTCCCCACGACCGAGATATGCGATGGGCAAGACAATGACTGTGATGGCCAGATTGATGAGAACACTCCCGGCGGTGGGACAGCCTGTACGACGCGTAGACCTGGCGTGTGTAGCGCTGGGGTTTTGACCTGTAGCGGCGGGATGCTCATTTGCCAGCAAACCGTCCAGCCCTCAGCTGAGGTGTGCGATGGGCAAGACAATAATTGTGACGGCCAGATTGATGAAGGTCTACTGGACGGAGGCGGAAGCGTCGTTTCTTGCGGGGTCGGGGCGTGTACCCGAACGGTGAATGTCTGTCAGAACGGGACGCCACAGACCTGCGTCCCCGGTGAACCCACAGACGAGATTTGTGGAGACGGAATCGACCAAGACTGCGACGGGCAAGATGTGCCCTGTCCGCCACCACAGTCGACTCCACCGGGGGATCTCACGTGCGACGGATATGTAGATCTAGATGACGTCAACCTGTTGAACCAGAACCTGAATCGGTTGACGAGTCAGAGCAGCTGTGCCGTGACGACGTGTAACACCACGTGCGACCTGGATGGTGACGGAAAGATCACGATACTGGATTCGCGCAAGCTGGTGAATCTGTGTACGCGCCGACGGTGTGAGGTGCGGTAGCCGTCGTGCAGATACGAGACTCCTGGGAGAACCTGGGACGGGCTGCGCAGGCATGAGGACCGGCAACAGTGTAGATTGTGGCGAATGACACACGGCGAAACGAAACCCAAACTATCGACAGAGCTCGAAAGAAAGGAACCACTCATGAGGAAGCTAGTATTCTTGATCACTCTCCTGGGGCTTTCTCTGGGGAGTACGGTTAGGCAAGTGTACGCAGTGGGGTTGACCTTTGTCCCTGCCTCGCAGGATGTCAATGCGAACGATGTCGCGGTGGTGGATCTCCAAGTCGTTGGGATCGGCGATCATACGTCCCCCTCGTTGGGAGCGTTTGATGTGACGGTACACTTTGATCCGTTGATCCTGAATTTTGTCGGGGCAACGTTTGGCGGATTTCTTGGTGACATTTCTTTAATAGAGGCGCTCGGGGTTGTAATCCCTCCACCGCCAAGTGGGACGGTGAACCTGTTTGAGGTAAGTTTGCTGACTGGGGGCGAGTTAGCGACGTTGCAAGCGTCGAGTTTCGTCATTGCGTCACTGTCATTTCAGGCCCTCACAATCGGGAGCAGCTCGTTGAGTCTGAGCAATATTATTCTCGGAGATGAGAACGGTGACGCATTGGTCAACCCAGACCTGCTCGGAGCGGTGATCAATGTCAGAGAAGGGGGAGGCGGAACAGTTGTCCCGGAGCCGTCCACTCTTTTGCTCTGTGGCACGTGTTTGCTTGGGGTAGTACTCCGTCACTACTGGTGCCACTCAACGCAGAGGTGCGTGCCTGTAGGTCGTTGCAGGCTTTCCTTGCCCCGGTTGGTGCAGAGATCGTAGGGGACGCTATGCGCGCTGATGAATAGCACGCGTAACGTGTCCACCAAGACTGAGACAAAACACGGGGAGAGCATTCCCCACCTGGAGACCTGTATATGCGCTACTGGAAAATCGCCCTGATTCTGCTCGTGAGTGTATCGCTGGTAACTATACCTCTCGCAAATGCGGCCTCCCTGAAGAGGGTAGCGTATCGCACTGGAACGATGGTCCGCTTACCAGGTCATGTGCTCCCAGTACTGGCCCAAGCGACTCCTGTTGCCGCCCCGTTTACATCAGGAGCTGAGGAACTTGTAAACTTGACCATCGTGCTCAAGCGCCACGATCAAGCTGGATTCGAGCGCTATCTGCGCGAAGTCTATGATCCACAGTCTCCACGCTACCGGAAATTCCTTACGCAGAGGGAATTATCGAATCGCTTCGGTCCGTCGCGGGAGGCATACGATGATGTCTTGGGCTATTTGCAGGACAATGGTTTCACGTTAAGCGCAGGCTCGGCGAACCGTTTGACGCTCACCGTGCGCGGTTCACGGGCAATGGTGGGGCGCACCTTTGGCGTGCAGATCAGCGACTACAAGATGGGGGATAAGCAGTTCTTTGCTAATGACGCTAACCCGGTGCTTCCTCAGTACCTGGCTTCAAACATCAGCGCCATAGCGGGAATGTCAAACATGGCCACTGTGCTGCCTAATACTATAACGGAGGATGCCAAACTTAGGGCAGAAGTAACAAGGTTTGTTATCGGACTCATAGGTATCTTCCTGGCAATTTCTGCGACTATAGCTGGCCTCGGCGCGCTCTTCTCTCAAAAGTTCAGCTCAAATCTGCCTAACGATGACATTACAGGTGTCTATGAAGACCCAGTGCCGATTATAGGGGCCAATCCGCCCGCCTCGGCAACAGGTGCCGGCCAGAAGATCGGGGTACTTGCGTTTAGCAGTTTCCAAATGAGCAATGTCGCGGATTGGCTGGCTTTGGTCGGAAAGCCGGCTTCTCTGATCAATCAAGTGAGTCAGGTCCATGTGAATGGTGGTGCGCCACTAGGCACGGATGAGAACGACGTACTACTCAGTATTGAAACGCTCCTTAGTCTGGCGCCAGGTGCGGAGGTTGTTGTCTACGACGGACCTTCTTCTGGCCCTGGCACCAGCTTTCAGACGTTGTTGAACACGATGATCGGCGACGGAGTTACGATCATCAGTAACAGTTTTAGCTACTGCGAGGATCAAACGACGCTCGCTGATGTGCAGAGCATCGATGCAATCCTGGCAACAGCCGCAGCGTCTGGCATTAGTGTGTTCAATGCCGCAGGTGATTCGGGGAACTCGTGTGGCAATGGCAGTCCGAACACGCTTGCCGTGCCTGCCAGCTCACCCAATGCGACGGCAGTCGGCGGATCATCTATTACCGTTGGCCCGGGATTAACGTACGGCAATGAGTCGTGGTGGGATGGTTTGAGTCAAGTCCCGCCGACCGGCCAAGGGGGATTCGGAGAGAGCCGTTTCTTTAGCCGTCCGAGCTACCAAGATGGGTTGATCAGTGGGCCGATGCGATCGGTCCCCGATGTTGTTGCTTCAGCTGACCCACGGCTCGGTTTTGCTGTGTGCCAGGCAAGCGCTGGAGGATGCCCGACAGGATCTCGCCACGGTGGGACGAGCATGGCCGTGGCTATTTGGGCTGCATTCACCGCTCTTCTTAACGAGGCTCAGGGACATCAACTTGGCTTCCTTAATCCGCTTCTTTACCCGCTGGCTGGTACAGGTAGTTTCCATTCCGCCTCCAGAATGGGCAGTGACGCCGCGCATGTTGGTCTCGGCTCTCCCAACGTGAATTTGTTAAGCCTTGCTCTTGCTGGCCTTACCCCCGGACCGGTGGATCCTTCGACGTCATTGGTGGAAGCGTTCTCGGCTATTCCTGAGGTGCCGTTCATTGGAACGATTCCCGCCGATGGCATGACCGCCGCGGCGATCGTCGTGCGGCTACGCGATGCAAATGGTTACCCTGTGGCAGGAAAGACTGTCGCTCTCTCTACGACACCCACCGGACATGCCGTGATCTCACCACTGAGCGGAGTCTCTAGTAATGACAACGGTGCGGTTGTGTTCACGGTGATGAACTCAACCCCAGAGACTCTGACCTTCACGGCGACAAACGTTACCGACGGCTTTGTGTTGCTGGAACAACCGAGTGTCACCTTCAGTGTACCACCTGCGACCAGTGCTGGAATCACTGCGTTCCCGACGACTGTAACCGCGAACGGGATTGCTGCGACCACGATCACCGTGACCCTTAAAGATGCGCAGAACCTGCCGACGCCGGGCAAGCTCGTGACCCTTTCGCAAGGCAACGGGCATTCGCTAATCACTGGTCCCAATCCGAGTGTGACCGATGCCAACGGCCAGATTCAGTTCACCGCTACTAACCTCGTGAACGAGGTTGTGACCTACACTGCCGTTAATGTGAGCGACGGGAATTTACCGGTGCCTGGCAATGCCGTCGCCACTTTCAACAACGGTTCCGGTACCGCCTGCGGACAAAACACTCCCCCCCCAGTCGGATTGAATGGGTATACCCTTACCCCGTTTGCGACGGGTTTTGCCACGGGGCCGTTATCTTACGGCAACATCAATTTCGGGTTTTGTGCGGGAGTGCACACGCCTGCTTTTCTTGACGGCAGCGTGTATGTTCCCAATTTCCTCAACGGTGATGTGTTCCAGCTCGGCCCAGATGGTGGTGTGGTCTCGAATGCCAACAAGCTTATGACGCTTGGCCCCACGTTGTTCTGGCCAGTGGTGGGAAAGGACGAACGTCTCTACGCACTGCGAGTAGCGACCAACCCGAGTCCGCCGAACTTCACTGATGGCGTTATCTACGAACTCGATCCCGACACCGGGACGGTGCTGCGTACAGTTGCAGCCAATTTGCCGTGTCCACACGGACTGGTGGTCGACCCGCTCAGTGGCGATCTTTTCTTTGACAACTGGTGTATTGGAGCAGGGGTCGATGCGCGGATCTTTCGGGTGCGAAACCCAGGTAGTGCGACTCCGATGGTTGAGACATATACCACCTTACCCTTCATTACCAACGGCCAGATGGTCTTCTCGCCCAAGGGGACCCTGTACGTCGTCTCAAAATACGATCAGCTGTCTCCCCCGGTGTTCCGTGTGAGTGGGACGGACGTACCGGGGCCACCGACGGTCACGCAATTGCCGGGGGTGGCGTCGAATTATTGGCTGAATATCGCTGAGGTGGGGCCTGATGGCGAAGCCACAACACTCATTACCTTGCAAAATGGCAAGCTCCAGCTTGCTGACATCACGACCAACCCAGCAATCATCACTGCTGAGCTGACTAATGGTATTGGCGGTGGCATCATCGGCCCGGACGGCTGCCTATACATGCCGAACGAGAATGTCCTCTATAAACTGACTGACCCGAGTAGCGGGTGCAATTTCTTGCCAACCAATGCGGCACCGGCATTGACGCTCACCCCAGCGGCTGTATCACCTGATCCGGCACAAGGAACTGTACAGACCTTTATAGCGACATTCCGTAACCTGAACGTGCCTGCAGGCACCCCAGTTAATCTTAACGTGATTGGCCCGAACCTGCAGGTGCGCCTCGGGCGTACGGACGCTACCGGCCAGACCTCGATTAGTTACACCGGTGTTCTTACTGGTAAGGATCTGATCTTCGCGTCTGCCACAGTCAATGGCAGGGATCTAACTTCTAACCTGGCGCAAGTGACCTGGGCAGAGGGAAAGCATGCGACGTTCATCACCCTCAACCCGAGTCCAAGGACAGGTACCCCCGGGGTGCCAGTCAGTGTAATCGCATCGTTGACGGATAGCTCAGTTGATCCCACAGCGCCGGTTGTCGGGGAAACTGTGAGCTTTGCGCTTGGCAGTTCCCAATGCTTTGGCACGACAAATGCCCAGGGGATTGCTCCCTGCCAGTTGGTGCCAAGTGTAGTGGGCACAGGGACATTAACCGCCACGTTTGCTGGCTCAAGCCTGTTTGTCGAGTCGCAGACTTCGGTGGGGTTCAATGTGATTGCCGCAGCTCCCGCTTGCGTCCCCACGACAGAGATATGCGACGGGCAGGACAATGACTGTGACGATCAGGTTGATGAAGGACTGGGAACAGTATCCTGTGGAGTCGGCGCTTGTAAGCGAACAGTCAATGCGTGCGAGAATGGCACGCCGCGAATCTGTACTCCGGGGGAACCTACAGTCGAGGTGTGTGGCGACGGGGTTGACCAGAACTGCGATGGACAAGACGCTATCTGTTCGCCACCACCTACGGCAGTTTGTCCACTGAGCCACGGCTATTGGAAGAACCATGCGAGTGCTTGGCCAGTGACGTCGCTACAACTCGGAGCCCAAACGTACAGCAAAACAGAGCTACTGAATTTTCTGGGGAAACCAAGTCGGGGCGATGCGAGCCTGATCCTTGCTCATCAATTGATTGCCGCAAAACTCAACATTGCCGCTGGAGTCGATTCTCAACCGGTAGCTGCAACCAGCGCTGATGCCGACCAACGTTTGAGTGCTTTTGCAGGTAAACTGCCTTACAAGGTCAAGCCGTCCTCAACAGCAGGGACTGTAATGGTCGCCGACGCCGACAAACTCGCAGACTTCAATGAGGGTGAGCTTACACCACATTGTGAGGAGTAGGAGGATACGGAACGAAGAGTGATCTCGCAACTGAGTGGGAAGGTTGTTGCGAATGCGGCGCAGTAATAAAGAAAAACTGGAGTCCTGCCTGCACGGGAATGTCGGACCGGTAGGCGATCCCAGTTTTTGTTGCCATGCTTCACGTCTCAGGTTAGGCGCAATTCGCAATGACCCCTCGAGATTCGCAGACTGAACTGCGTGTCCTTATTTTTCTTTGGCGACACCAGCCCAGAGCATCTATTCGCCCTTTTCTTGCCCAGCCTGGCTCTGGATGATAGAACAAAAAGATTCGGGTGCTGAGATCATGGGGAGGCTATCAGTGGCCCGTTTCCTTGATGTTCTAACGCCAGAAAGAGGAAGGAGTAGATATGAAAGCTGGAGTCTTCATGATGCCGTCGCATCCACCCGAAAGGAGTTTTTATGATGGTCACATGTGGGATCTCAAACATCTCGAGGAGTGTGACCAACTGGGGTTTCACGAAGCGTGGATTGGCGAGCATTTTACGGCACCGTGGGAGCCGAATCCGGCACCAGATTTATTGATCGCACAGGCAATTCTGCGCACAAAGAATATGAAGCTCTGTCCGGGAGCACATTTGCTGCCGTATCATCATCCGGCGGAATTAGCTCACCGCGTGGCGTTCCTCGATCATATGGCGCAGGGGCGTTTCATGTTTGGTGTTGGCACCAGTGGGCTGCCCAGTGACTGGAAATTGTTTAATGTTGATGGTGCTGCCGGCGAAAACCGCAAAATGACCCTCGAAGCGCTCGACATCATTCTCAAACTATGGGAAAGCACCGAGCCGTTTGAATACAAGGGACAATACTGGTCGGTGAATCGCATCGATACGATGTTGGAGACGCTCAAGTATCACCTGCGTCCATACCAGAAGCCGTATCCGCCGATTGGGATTGCTGGCCTGACCCCGCGCTCGGATACGTTAAAGTTTGCCGGAGAACGCGGCTTTATGCCGTTAAGTATTTCGCTCAGTGGTAGCTATCTAAAGACCCATTGGCAAGCGGTTCTCGACGGGGCCGAAAAGACCGGACGTACGCCAGATCGTAAGGAATGGCGGATTTCTCGCGAAGTGTACATTGCTGAGACTGACAAAGAAGCACGCGACAAAGCCATTAACGGCATGCTCGGTCGAGTGTATCGGGAATATCTCCTGCCATTGTTTAAATCATTCGGCATGTTGAGTTTGTACAAACATCACCCTGAGGTGCCGGATTCAGATGTAACAATCGAATACCTGGCTGACTACTGTTGGTTGGTAGGCTCGCCCAAAACTGCAGCTGAGAAGCTTGGAGAGATGTACCAGGATACCGGTGGATTTGGTTGTCTCCTGGTTTTGACCTTCGATCAGTCTGAGAACGACAAAGGCTGGTCTGACTCCCAAGGTATGTTAATGAAAGAAGTGATGCCACAGTTTGCCAGTATGTAATGCAAAATTTGCCACTCTGGGTGCAGTGATCTTCTCGGGGCACGGGGCATGCCGTGCCCTTTTTTCTGCGCAGATTGCTGCAGTTTGTCCTCTCTCTGAGTGAGGAAAAAGGAGAACGCTTTCATGCCTGTCCATGACAATTTATCTGCTCCTGAAATCATTGCTGATCCCTACCCCTATTTTCACCAACTCCGTGCTGAAGACCCGGTCCATTGGAATGAAAAGTGGGGCGGGTGGATTTTGACGCGCTACGATGACGTCCAGTCTTCTTTTCAGGACAAGCGTTTGTCTGCTGACCGCATGTCGCCTTTTATGCGTAGCCTTCCTAAGGAACAGGCCGAGGAGTTGCAGCCCAGCTTTCAGATCTTCTCAAAATGGATGGTTTTTACTGATCCGCCGGTCCACACGCGCTTACGGATGTTAGTCAATAAAGCCTTTACTCCTCGGCGAGTAGAGGAGTTGCGCCCGCGTATTCAGGAAATCGTCGATGAACTCCTTGATAGTATTGAGAAGCAGGGGCAGGTGGAACTCATTCGTGACTTTGCCTACATTTTGCCGGTGACGGTGATTGCCGAGATGTTGGGGGTGCCGCCGCGCGACCGTGAGCAGATCAAAACCTGGTCGGATGAAGTGACCTTGTTCATTTTTGGCGCCATTGGCGTCCCGGATCGACGAGAACGGGCGCAACAAGCACTGTTAGAACTGGCAAATTATTTACGCGGAGTGATCGCAGAGCGTCGGGCGCAGCCGCGGAATGATCTTATCAGCGCGCTCCTTGCCGCTCAGGAGCAAGATGACACGCTGAGCGAAGACGAAATCGTTGGCACGTGTACCCTGGCCCTGTTTGGTGGGCACGAAACCACCACCAATCTCATTTCCAGCAGCACGTTAGCGCTTTTACGCAATCCGGACCAACGACGACGCTTAGCGGAAAATCCGTCCCTGATCGCCAGCGCAGTGGAGGAATTTTTACGTTACGATGGTCCCTCCAAATCTATGGTGCGCTTAGCACTTGAGGACTTTGACCTGCGCGGAAAAACGATTAAGAAAGGACAGCGGTTGCTGTTGGTGCAATCGGCGGCGAATCGTGATCCCGAGCGGTTTCCCGAACCTGATCGTCTTGATATTGCGCGGCAGCCGAATCCCCACGTCGCCTTTGGCTACGGTATTCATTTTTGTCTCGGGGCTCCGTTGGCCCGGCTTGAGGCGCAGATCACGCTCAGTTCGTTGTTTCGCCGCTTTCCTCATCTCCGTTTAACCAGCGAGCAATTAGAATGGCACCCCACCATTGTCAGCCGCGCGCTCAAAGCGTTGCCGGTTACGTTGCACTGAGGAGCAGATACGTATGAGGCGCCTGCGCATCCTGGTCGATCAAAGTAAATGTGTTGGTTCGACGACGTGTATCCATACGGCTCGAGGAGTGTTTGCGCTAAACGAGGCGGGGAAGTCTTCTGTTGTGAATCCGCAAGGCGATACTGAAGAGCATATCAGAGAAGCGGCCGAGAGCTGTCCAGTGGGCGCGATCACCGTAGAAGAGACAGAACCTGACGTATAACGCGTTTGGTGACGACACCCTCGTGACTGAACGCCAGTTTCTCTCTGGTGCGCAGAGCGCACCTTACGAGGTCGCGAAATCACTGAAAATTGAGGGCGTAGAATTGTGCGCTCGCTTCAATTAAGTGTTTGCCCGCAGCCAATACCATACCCAACCGATCCATTCGTAGAGAGCTCCGGCACTGGACTCGAACGCGCCGCTGTTGGGAATCAGTTCAAGCGGAGTCCACTGACAACGGGTAGCAAAACGGATTGGGGCAGGAATCACGTGGAATCCCGCGTGTTCGAATGCCAACTGGGCGCGGGCCATATGCGAGGCGTGAGTGACAAGAAAAATCCGTGTTACGCCCTGTGGCTGTAAGATGGCGTAAGTGAACAGGGCATTTTCTCGCGTGTCATGAGACTCCCCTTCAGTCCAACGCACCGGCACCTGAAAATCTTGCTCTAAAACTTCTTTCATAAAAGTGGCTTCAGGAGTCGTATTCGACAGGATTCCACCAGTGACAAGAAGCGGCTTGCCGGTTTTGCGGTGCAGCCGTGCAGCGTAGCGCAGCCGTTCAAGCCCAAAGGCGGTCACGCTATCTTGGCCCTCATACTCTGGAGCACGACAGTACGTTCCACTACCGAGGACAACGATGGCTTGCACATCTGTGGGCAGGTTGGCCCATGATAACGGATGAGTATCTTGCACGGACTGTGCTAAGAAAAAACTCACCGCGGGTGTGCTCAAAAGCCACAAAGACAGCCAAGTGATAAGAAGACAGGCTTTCCCCAGGCGCGGGGCGCGTCGCAACAACAGAATCCCTACACCAAGGAGAACGATGAGATTCAGCGGTAAGAGCAGAACTGAGCTAATGATGCGACGGATAAGCCAGGACATACTCAGGACTATGGAGAGAGGGATAAAGGATAAAGGGGAAGGGGGGAACAACAAAAACGATAGACCAGTTTCTCCTTTTTTTCTGCCGTTATCCTTTATCCTTTCCCCTTCAATCCTCCCTTTTGCTTTACAGGCTTCCCTTCGTCGACAGGACGCCCTTCACCCGCGGATCGTACTGCACCGCGCTGCTCATCGCCCGAGCGAAGGCTTTGAAGCCGGCTTCAATGATGTGATGCGGGTTACGGCCTTGTGTCATATTAAAATGGAGATTCATCCCCAGTTGATTCGTAAAGGCGAGAAAAAAGTCGTGGATCAACTCAGTCGCGAAGTTCCCCACCTTCTCTTGTTTGATCTGGAGATTGTAGGCGAGAAACGGACGGCCACTGAGGTCAACGACACAGGAGACCAGTGCCTCATCGAGCGGGACAATGGCGTCCCCGAAGCGACGAATGCCCTTCTTGTCCCCTAATGCTTCACGGAAGGCGTGTCCGAGGGCGAGTCCCACATCTTCAACGGTATGATGATCGTCAATGTCGATATCGCCCGTTGCTTGGATCGTGAGATCGAAGAACCCATGACGGGCAAACAATTCGAGCATGTGGTTGAGAAACGGTACGCCGGTGGCAATCTGATACGTGCCTTGCCCGTCAAGATTGAGACATACGTGGATGTCGGTTTCGTTAGTTTTGCGATGCAGTTCAGTTTTGCGCGCGTTTGCGGCCATTGCTTGTGTCTCCCTTAAGACGATACTGCACTGCGCGTGCGTGCGCCTCAAGTCCCTCCATTTCTGCTAAGCGAACAATCTGCGGTCCAAGTTTTGCCAGGGCACGCGGAGACGTCTCAATGACGCTCGTCCGTTTGAGAAAGTCGTAGACGCCAAGTGGTGAAGAAAAGCGCGCTGTTCGACCAGTAGGCAAAACATGGTTCGGGCCAGCTATATAGTCGCCAAATGGTTCTGTCGAAAAGTGCCCCAGAAAGACCGCGCCGGTATGACGAATATCTTTGAGCCAGGTGCGCGGGTTACGCACCGCGAGCTCGAGGTGTTCGGGAGCAATTGCATTGGCGAGTTCGATCGCTTCCGTGCGGTCGCGAGCGACCAGGATCGCGCCGTAGCGTTTGAGCGAGGCGGTCGCGATCTCGCGGCGTGTGAGGGTAGCAAGCTGTTCGGTGAGCGCGTGGGCGACTGCAGTTGCCACTGACTCGGACGTCGTGACACAGAGTGCGGCAGCCAACTCGTCATGTTCGGCTTGTGACAGCATGTCGGCAGCGACATAGTGAGGGGACGCGCTGTCATCGGCAACGACTAAGACCTCGCTGGGGCCAGCGATCATATCGATAGCGACATGGCCAAAGACGAGTTTCTTTGCTGTTGCGACGTAGATGTTGCCGGGGCCAACAATCTTATCGACACGCGGGACGGTTTGGGTGCCGTAGGCGAGTGCCGCGACCGCTTGCGCTCCCCCAATGCGAAAGAAACTATCGACCCCAGCAATATATGCTGCCGCCAGGATGCCCGGGTGGTATCCCTGCGGAGATGGGGGGGAGACGGCGACGATTTCTTGTACGCCGGCCACCTTGGCGGGGATCACGTTCATTAAAACAGAAGATGGATACGCAGCTTTGCCACCTGGAACATAGACCCCAACGCGCTCTAGCGGCGTAATGAGTTGTCCCAGTCTGTTGCCGAGCGGGTCACGATAGGCCCACGAGGTCTGGCGCTGTTTGTGATGAAACGTTGAAATGCGTTTCGCGGCAGTTTGTAACGCGACTTGGTCAGCCTTAGGAAGTGACGCGAGGGCATGTCGCATGTCTCCCTTATCTATCCGTAGAGTCGCTGGCGTGAGTCGTACATGGTCAAACTGTTGTGTGTAGGACAACAGGGCACGATCTCCGGTTTTTTTCACGTTCTGTAGAATAGTGCGTACGCGAGTCTCCACCTCGTTACTGGCGGTATCACCCCGCAGAAAAAGCTTCTGGACATGTTGCTGGCAGGCCGCAGTTGAGGTTTTGAGCACGGGAACTATGGGTGTAAGAGTTTCTTTCTGGCGTTTGTTCATGATCGTTCATTTTCCTGTGGACGCGACTCAGCGCAAGGAGGGCAGCACCCAGGTAGGTGGAGACTGCTGCTTGAGTGAACGAGATCGTGCCTTCTCTGTCTTTAATCTGTGTTGTCAGGCTTGCTTCGCTTTTTTTTCGCTGGCATAACTACCCCAGGAGGTTAGTCATGATTCTTACCCGTAGACAAAAAGAAATGTGGGATTATCTGCGTACCTACATCGAAGCCCGCGGATACGCACCGACGCTTGAGGAAATCGGTGCTCACTTTCACCTCTCCTCGCTAGCCACCGTCCATAAGCATCTGACGAATCTTGAACTCAAGGGATTAATCACGCGAAAATGGAATCTCAGCCGAGCGATTGAAATTCCGCCACAACGAAAAGCCGCAGAAGCGATTGAGTTGCCATTGCTTGGGCAAGTTGCCGCTGGCGCACCGATCGAAGCGGTCGAAGTAAATGATACTTTAACCGTTCCGGTTGACCTGCTTCGTCGTTCACAGGCCGCATTTGCCTTACGGGTGAAAGGCGAGTCGATGATTGAAGAAGGTATTCTCGATGGCGACTACATTGTTGTCGAGCGACGGGCATCGGCCGAAACGGGAGAAACGGTTGTAGCCATAATCAACGGGGAGGCCACGGTGAAAAAGTTTTATCCAGAACGAGGGGAGCGCATCCGCTTGCAGCCTGCGAATCCTCACATGCAACCGATTATCGTTCGTGGTAAAGACGTAGAAGTGCGTGGTGTTGTGGTCGCGGTGCTGCGGAAATACGGAAAATAATAAAAAAACAGGCCATAGGCTATAGGCTAACGGGAGAATATTTTTGCTTCCCTAAAGCTTAAAGCTTAAAGCTTAAAGCCTTTGATGTCTTTCTCTCTCTACATCCATATCCCTTATTGTCTCGTCAAATGCCCGTACTGTGACTTTAACGCTTATGCGGCAACGTCATGGCCCGAGGAGCAGTATGTTGCGGCACTGGAGGCGGAATTTCGGGCCTCTCTTGCTCAACCAGTTTGGCAGGAACGGAAGATAGAAACGCTCTATTTTGGTGGAGGGACACCGTCGCTCTTTGCGCCGTCCTCCATCGCGCGCATCATCACGGTGGTGTCCGATCAGTGCGGGTTGGTTCCCAATACCGAGATTTCTTTGGAAGGCGATCCTGCGTCGGTTTCCTATCCTCAGCTGGTTGGTTACCGCGAAGCTGGCGTGAACCGTTTAAGCCTTGGGGTACAATCTTTTCAGCCGGCATTGCTCAAGACCTTGGGGCGAATTCACAGTCCGATGGATGCCGAAAACACCATACTCTGGGCACGAGCTGCAGGCTTTACCAATCTGAGCATCGATGTGATATTTGCTGTGCCCGGACAGACGCAGGCAAATCTAGCGGCTGATCTCTCACGGGTGTTTGCGTACATGCCTGAACATCTTTCGACGTACTGCCTGACGTATGAAGAAAAAACTCCGTTTTTTGCCCTGCGGGAAAAAGGCAAACTGCAATCGGTTGAAGAGGACGAAGAAATTGCCATGTATACGCTTGTGCAGGAGCGGAGCGCCGCGGCTGGGTATCTGCACTACGAGATCTCTAGCTTTGCCCGTCCGGGGTATACCTCCCGACACAACGCAAGTTATTGGAACGGCCGTAGCTATTTAGGATTGGGGGCCGGCGCGCATTCTTTTGCCAATGAACCAGGATGGGGAAAACGGTGGAGTAATGAGCGCAACCCTCGTCGCTACATAGAGAGAGCGTTAGCGAGCGGAAACCCTCGGAGCTTTGAAGAAACATTAACGCAATCCCAAGCGATGGGCGAGTTTGTCTTCCTTCAGTTGCGACAATTGGTCGGATTGTCACTTGCTACCTTTGTTGAACGGTTCGGGCAAGAATTCTTCGCGGTATTTCCGCACGCGCAGGAGTTGATTGCCGAAGGATTGCTCTCTGAGGATGCGGGGAATGTCCGGTTGTCACAACAAGGGCTCTTATTGGCTGATTCAGTATTTTCCTCGTTTTTTTGAGGCGAATTACGTGAAAATGGCGAAGGGGGCAGAGATTTGCGATCTAGAAACCGAATTGTAAAAATGAGACGGAACAGCAGTGAAAGAAATCTTTTGAGCGGTGCCGGTAACGGCCTGGCAATAGGCTTGCCAGTAGTAGGTCATTTCCGCTAAACAAAGGACGATTCCGTTCTGTTCGAAGAGGGGGGTAGTTGGTCACTCAATAAAGGAAAAGGAGGACTGCGATGAGTGCTGAGAATGAAAAAATCGTGACTGATTTTTGCCAAGCATGGTCGCGTAGGAACGTTGAAGAAATTTTGTCGTATCTCACTGATGATTGCTTTTATCACAATATCCCGATGGACCCGTGTGTAGGAAAAGCCGCAATCCGTAAGTTTGTCGAACCCTTCTTGAAAGACGCGCAGTCGGCGGAATTCGAAATCAAACACACGACCTCTGCCGATAATGTGGTCATGAATGAGCGAGTCGACCGTTTTGTCATGGGCCCGAAGAAAGTAGAACTGCCGGTGGCTGGAGTATTCGAAATTAAGAATGGGAGGATTGCCGCGTGGCGTGATTATTTCGATCTCGGTGGCTTCACGAAACAAATGGGCGGATGAGCCGGTGGTGACCAACACCCAGGACAGACGACCAATTTTTTGCGCTAATACTATGTACTGGAAAGGTTAACTATGGAGAAACTTATTCCTGGACTCGAAGGCGTACCGATTATGGAGTCGCAAGTCGGCTTTATCGATGGCCAGCAGGGTGTTCTCGAATATCGAGGCGTTCCGATTGAGACGCTCGCGGAAAAAAGTAGTTATGAAGAGGTGGCATACTTGCTCCTGTGGGGAAAGCTCCCAACTCGCGAACAGTTAGCCAAGTTTGATCATGACCTTCGTACGCATCGGCGAATCAAATATCGCCTTGTTGATCTTATTAAGTGTCTACCTGAACATGGCCATCCAATGGACGCGCTCCAGGCCGGAGTTGCGGCACTGGGCATGTTTTACCCGGCCAAGATCGACGCATCAGAGGCTCCGCCGGGAACAGACGTTCTTAGCCAGGAGAAACACTATTGGTCGATTGTCCGCCTCATTGCTAAGTTGCCAACTATCGTTGCGGCATTTGAACGGATGCGACATGGGGACGAGCCCGTACGTCCGCGTGATGATTTGTCACATGCTGCCAACTTTCTGTGGATGATGACGGAAAAGGAGCCGGATCCGCTCGAAACGAAGATTCTTGACGTGTGCTTGATCCTGCATGCCGAACACACGATGAATGCCTCCACCTTTGCTGGTCTTGTTGTTGGTTCGACGCTCGCTGATCCCTATACGATTGTCGCCTCGGCGATCGGTGCGTTGACTGGGCCGCTTCATGGTGGCGCGAATGAACAAGCGCTGAAAATGTTCCGTGAGATAAAAACCGTCGACAACGTCCGTCCGTTCATTAAGGGCAAGTTGGAACGCAAAGAACGGATTATGGGTGTCGGTCACCGCGTGTACAAAGTCAAAGATCCACGTGCCACGGCGTTACAAAGCCTTGCGCAACAGCTGTTCAAAGTGAAAGGTGAGCATCCGCTCTACAAAGTCGCCCAAACTGTGGAAGAGGTGATTAACGAGCATGTTGGAGCCAAAGGCATTGCCTCGAATGTCGACTTCTATTCTGGGGTTGTCTACGACCAACTCGGGATTGATATCGATCAATTTACTCCGATTTTTGCCATTGCTCGCGTTGCCGGATGGTTAGCGCACTGGGCAGAGCAACTACGTAATAATCGGATCTTCCGGCCAGATCAGATCTACACAGGCACCCACAATCAGCCGTACAGGGCTGTGGAACAGCGGCAGTAAACCAGAGAGTTCCGAGTGAAGAATGTCGAGGAGCAAGGGCGTGCTTCTGCCGTTCTTGCTCTCGTTCCTGTGAACTGTCGTGCTATCTCTTTTTTGCTAACTCGCCTGCATTTGCACAGTTGAGCGGCACCTCTCTCCGCCGCACGCGATTGATATTGTCTGCGACCTTCTTGGCAATCCCCTGGAGACTCAGATCTGTTGCTCCACCGATATGGGGCGTGGCAATAACATTGTACGAGAAGATCTCGTCGGTTGGGTCAAACGGTTCTTGCCAGAATACGTCGAGCCCAGCACCGGCGATTCGTTTTTCCTTCAGTGCTGCGAGAGTCGCGTCATAGTCGAGCACTGGTCCACGAGCCACGTTGACGATGAATGCGCTGGGTTTCATGCAGGCATACTCGGCGTGACCGATCATTCCCCGGGTTTCGTCATTCAGCGGAGGCGCGACAATGACATAATCTGCTTGTTGTAACACGGGATGCAAGGCGTCCAGCGCGCCGTGAAAATCGACCGGCACGTCTCCTTCCTTGGGCCCCCGTTTTGAGACTGCCAAGACTTTCATCTCGAAGGCACGAAGGCGCTGGGCCAACTCTTGCCCGATGCCGCCAAAGCCAATGATAGCCGCAGTGCGCCCTTTCAAAGCTTGGCCCATCGGTGTTCCTAATTTCCGCTGGCGGAGACTCTCTTGGGTTTGAGGATATTTTCTCCCGAGCGCGAGCATGAACAGGATCGACAGTTCAGCGACCGACTCTGCGTTCCCAGTGCCGGCACTTGGCACGTTCGCGACATAGATGCCCGAACGCGTGGCGGCGGGAATATCGACGGTGTCGAGCCCGGCGCCATATTGCTGCACGAGCTTCACTGTTGGCGAACTGAGTGCTTCGGCAGTGATCGGGGACACCGTAGGGATCAACACTTCGGCCTCGCGAGCGGCAGTGACGACATGGTCTGGCGCACAGCACAGTACCTGATCGTCTGGCAACTCGCGCTGCAGAATCGCCATAATGGAATTCAACCCTTCACGGCAAAAGTAAATACGCATATGTAGCCCTCATCCCTTGATCCTTCTTGTTGGCTAGCAAATAATGCAGCGGCTCATCGCCGACAACAAGAAGGAGACATAATTATGGACTACAGCCGTTATCACTACCTTAGTGTCGAGCGCAAGGACAAAGTGCTCGTTGTCGCCCTGAATCGTCCGGACTCGCTGAACGCCATTAACGCCGAGCTGCATACGGAGATCTCGCAGATCTTCGCTGATATTGCCCAGGACCAGGAGACCGAGGTTGTCCTGCTTACCGGCAAGGGCCGTGCGTTCTGTGCTGGTGGCGATATCAAATGGTTCCAAGACATGACCACGCCACAGCTCGATGCCCTGTTTGCTGAAGCGCGAAAAATTATTATCGATATGCTTGAAGTGGAACAACCGATTGTCGCTGCGGTCAATGGTCCAGCCACGGGCCTGGGAGCCACGCTTGCGTTGTTCTCGGATGTGATCTTTGCGGCGGACAATGCCAAGATTGGCGACCCGCACGTCAAAGTTGGTGTCGTCGCAGGTGATGGCGGCGCTATTATTTGGCCGTGGCTGGTCGGCGCTGCCCGTGCCAAAGAGTTCTTAATGACCGGTGATATTATCTCCGCTGCAGAAGCCGAACGGATCGGGCTGATCAATCATGTCGTGCCCGCTGATCAGCTGATGGATAGGGCCATGGCGTTTGCCAATCGTTTGGCCAAGGGACCCACCAAAGCGATTCGTTGGACAAAGGTCTCGGTCAATAAGATTCTTCGTGATACGGCGAATCTGGTACTGGATACCTCGTTGGCATTGGAAAAGCATTGCTTCGTGACCGAGGACCATAAAGAGGCGATTCGTTCGTTCGTGGAAAAACGTGAGCCGCAGTTCAAAGGACGGTAAGTGGGGATCAAGGAGAGAAGATGAATCAGTCCATCGACCGTCCAGGGACCATTACTATTGCTGCGATTCTCATTGGCCTATATGCGGGAGTGGTTATTGCCTGGGATCTAGTTGCACCGTTTGAACGGCCATACGCGCAGGGACCGGTCAGTGTAGTTGCTGGTATCCGCGTGTTTGGCATCTGGGCGCAGATGGCGCATATGGCCCAACTGTTTGTGGCCATGGCCCTGGCGTATGGACTGTGGACGATGCGGGAGTGGGCATGGGGGCTCGCGCAGTTCGTTGCCGGCTATATGCTCATTTCCATTGCCGTCTGGATGACTGTTTACCAAGAATTTGAGCGTATCAAGTTCGCATTCTTTTATATCGTGGTGGTGAACCTGCTTCTGGCTCTGGTGTTTCCTCATCGGGAGAAATTTAAGAACTAAGGCGTAAGACGTAAAGCGTAATGCGTCAAACGTAATACGAAAATATAGTGGCGAAGGTGGTGGGGTGGTTACGTTTTGCGTTTCACGTTTTAGGAATAACAGCATGACACAAGAGGAAAATATGGTCAGTGATTTTCTGGATTTTTCCGGCAAGACAGCACTGGTGGCAGGCGTGCTAGACGAACACTCGATTGCCTGGCCGATCGCCAAGTATCTGAACGATGCTGGGGCGCGCATCGCGCTGTCGATTCAGCGCAAGGCAGTCCGGCGGATGATGGGAAATGTGCCGAGCCTACTGCGCGATCCACTGATTGTCGAGTGCGATGTGAGCAAAGACGACGAAGTAGAGCGCATGTGCGCGGAGGTGGGCAGAGAATTTGGCCATATCGATTTTCTTATTCACTCTATTGCCTATGCGCCGCCGCAGACCTTCGAGAAGCGCTTTGTCGACGTTGCCCGTGCTGACTTCACTCTGGCACTTGATGTGAGTGCATATTCGCTCATTGCCCTGGCGCGCGGGGCGCTTCCGTACATGAAAGAGCGTGGTGGGTGTATCTTGGCGATGACCTACTTTGCCAGTGAAAAAGTGATTCCGGGGTATCAGCTGATGAGCGTAGCGAAGGCGGCGCTGGATAACATCATCAGGAACCTTGCATTCGACCTGGCCCCGCATGGCATTCGTGTGAACGGACTTTCACCGGGGCCGACGGCGACAAAAGCAGGGACCAGCATTCCAGGCTTCTCGGTGATGCAAGACCACATGAAGACCTACACCCCACTGCAAGGCGAGATTCTCAACACCGACGCTGGAAAAGCGGCGCTGTTCTTATGTAGCCCGATGGCTGAGAAAATTACCGGCGAGATTATTCATATCGACGGTGGCTATAACATCTTAGGGATGACGATCAAACGACCGTGACTGTTTGCCACGTCGAAAAATAATTGGAGATTGTCGAAAGGACAAGGGCAAGTTGCTATACCGCTGGCAACAACAGAAGATGGGCGGCTTACGCCGCCTCGGTCTTTCTCTCTTACTGATTCTGTGTGGCACTTTTTTACTCGTCCCCGTCACAAGCTCTCTGGCAGGAGGTCCTATTGACGTTTGCACCTTAGTGACTACAGCTGACGTGGAAGCGGTGTTCGGCGGACCAGTGATTTATGTGAGAAATTCGTACCGCAGCCTAGAGGCAATCAAGCATCTAAGGACTTTCTTGGGTGAGGAGGAGCTGCGGCAGTATGTGCAGAAGACCGGGATAGACCTCTCGTTCCTCGTTGAAGAAACGCGATGTGAGTATGATGATCTCCCTGATGCTATCGCCGCAGATCTCGGCGCCTATCCGGCACATCGCCTCGTGATTTCGCTAGGTCGAGCTCGTAACAAAGCAATGGCCGCGAAGGCATTCACGCGGGTTTGTAGTGGAAAGGATCACCCGCCACGGGCCTCTCAGCCGCTCTCTGGCATTGGAGATCGGGCCTGCTCGATTGACTCCTCTGCCGTTATCGTACTGAAAAACGAGGTTATTCTTTCTCTCACGTTGCTCATATCTAAAGCTGGTAGTAGGGGGACGGTAGACCTCAAGTCTCTCGCTGTGAAAGCGGTGAGCCGATTGCCCTGAAGTGCCTGACTGCTAGTGGAGTAGCCTGGATGAAGCCCTTCGTCTTCACTTCGTTCCGCTCAGGATAAACTCTGCGCAATCCAGGAAAGAAAACTGGATTCCCGCCTGCGCGGGAATGACGATTCAGGTAACGCCCACCGTTTCTGCTGCCACGCTTAGCGCCCGCGCTCTGGATAACTCGCAATGACAGCTTTTTCCTAACTTAACACCATGGACCTATACCGGTGAGCCGTCGCACCCCCTGCTTTTGTCACGCTACATATGTTTTCTCCTTTCTTTTTTAGGAGTTACGCTGATGGCGGGAATTTTCGTGCAGTGCTATGGCAGAGATAACAGGAGGTTCTATGAGGAAATTTTTCGTCATCGCAGTATGTTGTGGGGCAATATTGGTAGTGGCGTATGCCGGGGCGCAACCAGGACCGTCACGGGGAGATCCACCGCAGCAGTTTCACTTGGCTATACCGGGTCAGCCGATTGCAGGGATTTCTGTGGAAGATGCCCTAGCAATCTATCATCGGAACGTAGGGGAATTGTCCAAGCTGCCAGGAGTTGTGTCAGTCAGTTTCACCGGGGAAGGCCTCGTTGTCGAAACGGCAAATCCAGCTGTATTACCACCTTCCGTTGAGGGGATACCAGTGATTCCGATCCTTCCTGTAAATCCACATGCAGATCTAGAAGAGAGGGGGCCTCTGCCACCGCAAACCGAGTCTCCTCCGCTACCTAAACCGCCACATGTGCAAGATCCTCCTGCTTCGACCACGCAAATCCCTACACAGGACTGTGGGAGCATGGCACGGTGGGATCCCACAGTCGGGCGGTGTCGACGGAACGTGCCTCTTACAAAGTCGACTACAAAATTTCTTCCGCCACCGTCGGGAGTCATTGTGTTACGGCCAGGTAAGGTTCGCCAACAGGCAGACTCGTGTCCGCCGGATTTTGTAGAAACGGTGGAGGCGGGAGGGTGGCGTTTTTGTGTCGACCCGAAGAATCCAGAGCCAATTCCCCCCCTTATGCAACCTCCCATTGCTGGGATTCCCTTCGAGGAAGCTCTTAATATTTTAGAACGGCACAAGGATGATTTTATCCATCTACCCGGATTTGGAACCGTTTACATGACTCTGGATGGAATTGTGGTTGAGACTGATAATCCGTCAAGCATTCCAACAAGCATTGAAGGGGTACCAATCGAGACGCGGCCTCGTCAAGAGAGGAAGTTTCTCAACCATACACTAGATCAACCTCTCAGGCCTTTGCATGGAGGGGCTGTAGTTGGGGATTCCTACCCACTGGCTGTTGGTACTTTGACTGGCATTGTCTTATCACAAGGAAAACCTTGGATGGTCTTTCCATCCCACCTCTTAAGTGCACCCATCAATCCGTCTGATCCGAATTCCTCAGCGTTTTGTAGCTTATCTTCAGTGTGTCCGCCACCATTAGGAAGTCCGCCACCACAAGGGGCGTCGATTCTTAATTCCTGCACTCATTATCTTGGTACAGATCAAATGTGGCAGCCGTGGCTTGGGGCAGTCAATCCTCAACGTGTAGGTTTTGTTCCTCGATGGGATCCTCAACCTGGAAATGTACCACCTCCTGGTCCCAGCAGTAGTGACGTAGCAGCAGCTTTTTTAGACAACAACACCATTGAGGGAGATGGCTCTTTGAACGCAAATAGAACCCTAGAAGGATCACCATTCACAGGAGAAGGAACCGTCCAAGTGGGTGATACCGTGACTGTAGTGACTGGTGACCCTATTGGGAGCGGAGTTCACATACTAGAGGCGGAAGTTAAAGCGATTTTTCCTAGCTATATACAGTATATCGCCCAAAACCCCTGTGTTCCGGGAACCGGTCAGGCTCTTTACGGTCAAATCTCATATGAACCGATAGACTACTGTTTTCAATTAGGCGACAGTGGCTCTCCGGTGGTTGATTCGAATGGGCGCATCGTTGGTATGATAAATTGGGTTAGTGTTACATGTGGGGAAGGAGGAGGACCGCGTGCCTCGGTAATCAAAAGTGTATTAGGCTTCGACACTTGGTATACGACGGCGGTCAATGACAACACTGTGGGAGTCTTTCAGGGCGGGGGGTGGCGGTTGGACAATGGG
>JBFWXH010000058.1:0-48559 GCA_050187625.1 Binatia bacterium | reverse complement strand
GGTCGGTATCAATGAAGACGTGATTAAGCGGTACGTGGAATTTCAAGAAAAGGTAGATAGAGGGCAAGTGCAACTCACTTTCGGGTTCTGAGGAAGTGCCACGGGCGTAAGCCCGTGGGTATCTACCCTAGGACAACAGTGACTCGCACGCTGGCGATGCCGTCATGCCCAATTCCTACGACCTTGCCGAGCGAAGAGCGATCGCATTTCGCTCAATTGATCGAGACGCATCCGCAGTTTGTCAGTAAGCGCAGTGAGGTTGGTGTTCTTGATGCCGTTCCCCCAATACAAGTTGTAAAAGAGGGACACCCCTTCTTAGTTGTTGACAGGAACTTGGTCGCTTTATAAGGAGAGGCAAGATTGACGATGGTTTACGAAAAGGAGGAACGATTATGAGTGTACAACAGATTGAAGCGGCGGCCCAAGCCTTTTGCGATGCGTTCAACCGTTTAGATGTAGCTGCAGCTGCAGAGATGCTCGACGACGATTTGGAAGTCTTCGACCACGTGCCCTACCGGTTCGATAACAAGAAGCAGTTCGTCAGCTTTCTTCAGGGAGCGATAAAAGGACTGGCGTCAAGCGATTTTAGCTTTCGCCAGCTTTCCTGTCGTGTGTTTAACGACAATACCGGGATTGCCAATGCCTATGACGCGTTTACCGGCGTCACCAAAGACGGCAAAGTGCAAACCTTGCATGGACGAACAACTCTTGTTTTCGTCAAACGCGGCAACCAATGGAAGATCGTCAGCTGCCATTTTTCGCCGCTTCCCCACGCCTAAACGGTAAGGCGACTGCTGACCAATTATCTGCAGTCGCCTTATCAGAGAAGAAGTACGGAAAGACTGTGTGGGGGCACGTCTTTGCCCGTCATCTGCTATGTGTAGGTCGCAACAAGGAGAAACTTGCTATAAGGGATGATTAGAAGTTATCCTCATCGAAATCGGAAAAATTCGTTCGACGATGACCGCGGTCGTCATCTGGACGACGGTGTTGTTTCGCCTCCCTTTCCATATCGCTCTGGCATGAGACACACAAACGAGTAAACGGCAGCGCTTCCAGCCGTTCAGGCGCAATCTCTTCTTCGCATTCGTTACAGATGCCGTATGTTCCTGCCTCAATTCGTTCGAGTGCGTCTTCAATCGCCAGAAGCTTTTCTCGGTCTCGATCACTGAGAATGAGATTAATCTCTCGCGTGCGTTCTTCGCTCGCGAGGTCGTACGTGTCCATTCCCTCATCTAAAGCAGCTTCTCGGCCTTCTTTGACTTCCTCATTGAGCTGCTTCATGATCTGTTCTTTTTGTGCACTGAGCGCATCGCGAGCCTTTTTCAGGAAAGTCTTTCTCATACCCCACTCCTTCTCAGACGAAAGGTAGTGGAGAAATCTAGAGGGGAAGATTCGCGAAGTCAATCGGTTGCGGATGTTTTTTCTGCTTTCTCTGAAGGACTTTCCCGCGCAAATCGTAGCCACTAGCGACACCACTAATCTGAACTGGCAGGATCTCTCCTGTTTCTGCCGGCGTTTTTCCTAACAGCACGATGCCATCGATGTCTGGAGCTTGTCCGCGAGTGCGTCCCCAAGTCCGTCCCTGTTCATCGTAACCGCAGACCAAAACCTCATGTTCACTCCCGATACGTGTCAGATTCTTGCGACGCACAACTTGCGCCTGGATCTGCATCAGTCGATGCCAACGCTCTTCCTTCACCTCTTCTGCAACTTGATGGGGGAGAACACCTGCCGGAGTTCCTTCTTCTTGTGAATACCGAAATACGCCAACATGGTCGAGTTGCGCTTCTGCAACAAAGTCACAAAGCTGCTGGAAGTCGTCTTCTTGTTCACCGGGAAATCCAACGATGAACGAGGTACGAAGCACAACCTCTGGGATATGCGTACGAATACGTTCGATCAGTCGGCGAAGACCATCCCCACTTTTCTCACGACGCATGGTTCGTAACATGCGGTCGCTAATGTGTTGAAGCGGCATATCGATGTAGGAGCAAACTTTTTCTGCTTCTGCAATATAGCGGAGAAAGGTTTCATCGAGATAATTCGGGTAACAATATAACAAGCGAATCCACGCGAGGCCGTCGACCCGACTCAATTCACGTACTAAGGCAAGGAGTGTTGTGCCATCGCGCCGTTCACGACCATAAGCGGTCAGATCTTGAGCAATGAGATTCAGTTCTTTCACTCCTTGCGCAGCAAGAGTTTCCGCCTCGGCAAGCAGAGAATCGATCGGCCGACTTTCTTGGAGTCCCCGAATCTTTGGGATGATGCAAAAGGAACATTTATGATTACAGCCTTCGGCGACTTTTAGGTATGCCGTGTAAAACGGAGTCGTGGCAATCCGTGGAGCCGTATGGTCGTGAAGTACGTGCGCGGCCCCAATATATGTTGCCGGCCTCTGTAGAAGGCCTCGTTTTTGTTGAAGAATTTCATGAATACGAAGAAATTCTCCCGTGCCAACAAAGACATCAACCTCAGGGAGAGCTTCGCGCAGTTCCTGACCATAACGTTGCGCTAAACACCCGGTCACAATTAACTGGGTTGCTGGCGCACGTTCCTTATGCTGAGCGAGTTCCAGAATCGTGGCGATGGATTCTTCTTTGGCTTCATTGATAAAGCTGCAGGTGTTCACCATCAAGACGCTGGCCTGGTCGGGATCAAGCGTGATGGCATACCCTTCTCGGGCGAGGACTCCTAACATCACCTCACCGTCCACAAGATTCTTTGGACAGCCAAGGTTGACCATGTACACCGTTTTCTCCATTGTCTACCTTATTCAATTGGGCATTAGGCGTTAGGATGCAAACTATATTTCGAACTTTGTCTCATACCTTTCTCATTTCTAACTCCCAATTCCTATTCATCGTCGTCTTTTTTATTCTTGCGTTGTTGCAGGAAGCGTTGTAACTCCTCTTCCATATCCTTACCGTTCGCGTGCCCATTCCCTCCGCCATTTCCTCTCGGGGCAGGTTCCATTGCCAGACTCTCCTCTTGTTGGTCCCGGGCTTCGAGTTGGCGCACGTATGCAGCCATCTGCGGATTCTCGGCAACGGCTTGTGACACCTTTGCGTCAAACGCAGCGGCATGGGTGGCGAGTTCCGTTGTATCCAGAGAGAAGTCCAAGAACTCCTCGACTCGTTTGACTAACGCCAACGCAGCTTTGGGGTTTGGGGCGGCAGAAATGTAATGCGGTACATTTGCCCAGAAGCTCGCAGACGGAATTCCCGAACGTCGGCAGGCATCGTTAAACACGCCGACAATACCTGTCGGACCTTCATAGCGTGAGGCTGTGAGCTGGAGCCGTGCAGCGACCGCTGGATCACTCGCGAAGCCAGCCACCCGTACTGGCCGAGAATAGGCGACATCAGCGAGTAACGCGCCTAAGGTCAGCACCATCTGGACCCCACATTGCCTGGCCATATCAAGAATGGCGGCTGAATAGGTTTTCCATTTTAGATGCGGCTCAATGCCAACCCCAATGACGAGACTACGAGAAAGCATTGACGCGTTAGTGGAGAAGAAATCGTTGGCTGGCCAACTAATCTCTCGGTAGAGGCCGTCGCGTAATCGTACTTGCGGACGGAGTTCGCTAAAGTCATAAAACTCCTCGGGGTCGATACTGGCGAACCGACGGGCCTGAAGTTGCTGGACAAGAAACTGTGCCGCGTGAGTCGCGGCATTGCCCGCATCGTTCCAGCCGGCAAAGGCTACAATCAACACCGGGTCTTTCAGCACTGGAATTTCTTCAATTGTCATTACACTCATGGCTATCCCTCCTGAGGAAATGCTCCAGGAGCAAGGAAAGCTGCGGAGCTGCTTAGGAACCGCAGGAGTCTACCTACTTCTCCCCTCATTGCCAAGGGATGAGACCCCAGCGAGTCATCCATAGCAATAGCAGCAACGCCAGGCTGGCCACAACAATGGTCACGATCACTGCTTGGACATACGAGCGGGAGGGAGGAGGAGTTTCTCCGAGATCACTCTCAGCAGCCTCTTTGCTCAGGGCAAGTTGGATAAACTGTGCGACTGCATAGGCTGGGTCAATACCAAGAAACAACGCATATGTCCGAAGGAACGGGACTAAATACATGGCATCGGCCAGGAGGCGAGGGTCTCCTTTACCTTCTAAGAGTTGCAAATAATGAACGGGAATGCGAGTGGCGATTCCCGTCTCATGGAGTGATAACCCTCTTTTCTCCCGCGCCCGTTGCAACAAAAGCGTGACCTCAGGAACGGCTTCTTCCTGTTCGCTATCCTCGGCCATCTTCTCCTTTGCCATCCTGACGTCCCCTCAGTCTATTATCCAGCTGTTCTGACATGAAGTTCGCTAACCCATGATCTGGCATTTCTAGCCTGGCCAGTGCTGCGCGCTCGTATTACGAGGCAATTCACTGCAGCAAGTACGCTTCGATAAACGCGTCAATGTCCCCATCTAACACGGCGTCGGTATTGCCTACCTCAACCCCCGTACGGTGATCTTTTACCATGCGGTAGGGATGGAGCACATACGAACGAATTTGGCTTCCCCAGGCAATATCTTTCTTACTCTTGTGTAAATCCTCCATCTTCTCTTTCTGTTTCTCGAGTTCGAGTTCATACAATCGCGCCCGAAGGATTTTCATTGCCATCGCCCGATTCCGATGCTGTGACCGTTCGTTTTGGCAGGCGACAACAATGCCAGTAGGAAGATGAGTCAAACGCACTGCAGAGTCGGTTTTATTAACATGCTGGCCGCCAGCGCCACTGGAGCGATACGTGTCGACGCGTAAGTCCTCTGGACGAATGTCGACGTCTACCGTTTCATCGAGGTCAGGGTAGACGAAGACTGAGGCAAAAGAGGTATGCCGACGAGCGTTGGCATCAAACGGTGAAATACGCACGAGACGATGAATACCTGCTTCGGCTCGAAGGTAACCATAGGCGTACGGTCCCTCAACGGTCAGCGTAGCATTCTTGAGTCCGCCGCCTTCACCGGGCAGGTAATCGACCAATTCGGCCTTGAACCCTTTTCGTTCTGCCCAACGCAGATACAGGCGAAGTAACATCTCAGCCCAATCTTGGGCTTCCAATCCGCCAGCTCCAGGGTGGAGGCTCAGGATGGCATTGCCGGCATCGTGTTCGCCGCTGAGCATACGTTCCAACTCAGCCTGCCCAACTTCTCGTTCAAGCTGAGTAACCTGCTGCTCAAGTTCATTGCTTGCCTCTTCATCGCCAGCCTCAGCCATTTCGAGGAAAACTTCTGCGTCCTCTACGTCACGTTGATGCTGCTTCCATTGGGTAATCGTGTCAACGAGTGCCGCCCGTTCCTTGAGAATCGTCTGGGCTTTCTCCTGATCTTGCCAGAAATTTTCTGAGACCGTTAATGCTTCAAGTTCAGCCGCGCGGGCTTCTTTGCCGGCAATGTCAAAGACGCCTCCCGAGGGTGTCTACCCGAACACGAAGTTGCGTCAGTTTTTCTTTTGCTTCTGCGAGCATGCTATCCTCCCTAAAAAAATGTGTTTTCCTAAGTTCTTTTGTTACGACCCTTTGCATATCCTAGCATGAGCCCAGCGCTCACGACACAGAACCACACGAAAACGTCGCCGTATCTGGTATAAAAGGTGGTGACCTGCGGCCAAGAAATCTCTTCGACTAAAATCGCCTCCTCGTAAAGTTTGGTGCGACGACGAATGCGCCCATCAATCTCGACGACAGCAGAAAAACCGGTATTCGCGGATCGCACCAGCGGAACGCGGTTCTCTACCGCACGCATCGCTTCCATTTCCAGGTGTTGGTACGGTGCCGAGGTCCGACCAAACCACGCATCGTTGGTGATATTCACCAGGAGTTCAGCGCCCTGTGCGACAAACTGTCGAGTAAGCGCCGGGAAAATTCCTTCATAGCAAATGAGTACGCTGAACTTCAGGTGTGGGAGAGCAAAAACAGTTGTGTCGGTTCCGGCCGCGAAGTCGCCAATTCCTTCCACGAGTTTGTCGAGAAAAAAAAGAACACTATGAAACGGAACATACTCACCGAAGGGAACAAGTTGTATTTTGTCATACGAGCCAAGCACTTCTGCGTCTGCGGATAATAAATAGGCGCGGTTGAAAAGCGCGATGTCCATACCGTGGCGTCGGAACGCCGGACTGCCAAAAAGAATAGGAACTCGTGTCTCGAGGACAAGGCGGAGAAGTCGGTTGCGATATGTGGCATCGGGTGGTTGCGGAGACTGGAAGAAGAACGGCGCTGCGGTCTCCGGCCAGATCAACAACTCTGCGCCCCGGTCCACGGCTTGACGAGACAAGCGTTCATAGCGGGCCATCGTCTCTTCCTGAAAGTCGGGGTTCCATTTTGTATCTTGCGGAACATTTCCTTGGATCAGACCGACACGCAGATGACGAGTAGGAGGAAGCTCAGCGAGTTGTGTACGTCGCCACATGCCCCACAAGGACAATCCGGTAATAAGCAGGACGGCAGAGAGAAACAGTCTCCACTGGTGAGAGTGCTGTTGCTCAAGAAGCGCAAAGAGCACGAGGTTGCCGAATATAACGAGTGCCGAGAGACCGTAGACACCGGTAAACTCAGCAAACTGGATGAGATTGAGAAACGGATACTGAGAGTACCCTAAGCTGACCCACGGAAACCCAATGAAAAAAAACGAGCGCAGCCATTCAAGGGTAACCCACAGACACGGACCAACGAGAAAAGGGGCTATGCCCCGTTGTTGGGCGAAGCATACTCCCGCGGTGAAGAGTCCGGTGTAAGACGCCAAGATCATACACATGAGAACCAAAGGACCAACGGCAATAAGCGGAGGGATGTTGCTATAGAGGCCAATCGTATGCACTACCCAGTATACGGTACTTAGGTAAAACCCCATCCCTGCGAGGAAACCGTAACCAAACGCCTGTCGTATTGTTTTGTTTTGGATAACCCAGAGGAGAGGAAGAAAAGCGCTCCATGCCAAAATACTTATGTTGATCTTCGGGAAGGCAAGGGCAAGAAGAAGACCGCTACTCACCGCGAGAGTGCCGGACATCAGTTTATGCATCAGGGGAAAACTGTAGCGTGACAGTGGCAGCAGAGAAAGGGGCATCATGTGAAAATCAGGCTACAGAATGAAGGGGCTCGATCGGCGAGGTGTGAATATCGTATGGGTTGATTCAGGATAGACCAGTTTTGGTTATTTAGCGAAGCTCCGATAGAGTCAACAATGTCGCAAGTATCCGAGAGGAGCCCTGAGATGATCTTCACAAAAAGTGTTCGTACTAATATTGTTGGCATCCTGTTACTCACCTTCTTGGCCAGCTGTTCTCAACCTCTGAACAAGCGTGAGAAAGGTGCGCTTGTCGGTGGTGGGTTTGGTGCGGCTACTGGTGCGATCATCGGGGCTGCGGTTGGTAATCCTGGGGCTGGCGCCGCGATTGGTGGGGCGATTGGGGCTGCAGGTGGCGGGATTATTGGCGATCAGTTGCAAGGTATAGAAAACCGGCAGAATGCCCAACAAGCGCAGATCAACGCCCAGCAACGTCAGATCAATCGTCAACGTCGTGAGCTGAATCGTCTCAAGAAGAAAACGAGAGCCCAGCAATATCAGAACGAATAGTGACTCAGCGTGACGAGCATTGAGCAGGGCAGGGTGGGGTGCCCTTTGTCGCTCATAATTTCAATATTGAACTAAACCATTCAGGTCTCTCGCCAGGCCCTCAATCTCTTGGCCTTTGTGGTCTGGTATTTCTGAGAACAATAGTCTTTATCACGCGGAACGCCTCGGAATTTCCCGAACTCCCAGTTCCGGTCACCGGTAACCTGAGGGTTCAATAGACGGTGTCGCGTCGCTCAGAATCGGCATTTGGGAATCGCCATGCATTCACGATATACTTTTTTATTAATACTCTATGTCCACGACCATGATCTACTTAAGGCGAATAGCTTTCTTTTTCCTATTTTTCGTGGGCGCTGTATGTGGTGCAGACCAACAGCCTGTTGATTCTCCGTCCTCAGAATCCTACCTAAACGGGAAAGCGACCTCTCCAGTTGAACTCCTCCCAATTCCAGTTTTTTTCGTTACTGGCCAGCGGGGGCAGAGTAGTGAGTCGGCCATTGAGATTGTTAATCACGAAGCTCAACCGTTGCGAGTAACAGCGGTTGAGCATGCGAGTGATCGTTTCACCACTACTCTCGAAACTCTCACAGCCGGCCGACGTTACCAATTACGTCTCAGATTGAAACCAAATGGACCCGGCGGTAAGAAAACCGAGCCTATAGTAGTGAAGACATCTAGTCCCGCACTCCCCAGCTTCACCATTCCGGCCTATACTCATCTGCGGGAACGAGTGTACACTGTACCAGACGAAATTCACATGGGCGCGGTCCCTCTTGCTGACTTGCAGAGACACCCTCAACTATTACAGCAATTAACCCAGACCCTCGTAATCTACCAGGTTGGAGGAACAGATTTTCGCGCCACGGCCAGCAGCGAGCTTCCTATGTTACAACTGGAAGTGAAACCTGGGAAAATAAAGAATCGCTACGATGTCACGGTCTCGCTGAGGGAAGAAAAATTGCAACCAGGGCCGGTCAGGGGGACGATTTTTATTGAGACCAATGACCCACAATTCCCGCAGTTAACCGTTCCGGTGCTCGGGTATTTCAGTGCAGGGCCTCAATAACTTCAGAATCTGAAACTAGCGGGCCGTTCCTGCTGCATCAATACGAGCTTGAGCACGGAGACGAGCGGTATCAACCTCAGCAAATGTTGGCTGAGTCGGGTCCAAGGTCCGCAACTCCTCTTCTGCTCGTTGTAGGGCTATGCGTGCACGTTCAACGTCAATGTCTTTGACAAGTTCTGCACTATCAGCAAGAACAGTCATGATGTTATTTGACACCTCGACAAATCCACCACCCACGACCAGAGTGTGAATTTGGTTACTCTTTTTGTACAGCAACCGACCGGGCTGTAGTGCAGAAAGGAAGGTCACGTGATTCGGCAGCACGCCAAATTCTCCCACCGCTCCTGGAGCAGTGACTTCGTCAACTTCTTCATCGAGGAGCTGCCGCTCAGGGGTAACAATACGGAGTCGAAGAGTATCTGCCATAGAATTTAGTAGCCAATAGTTAGTATTCTGTCATCAAAACACGCGAGAGAGAAGCAAAGAGAAAAAGTCCTGTGTCAGATAGAAGCCCGGGCTCGGTTTTCTCTTATCCTTTTCCCTTTTCCTTCTACCGCTCCACTATCACGCCTTACTGCGAGGCCAGTCTCTGAGCTTTTTCTTTTGCGTCTTCAATGGTACCAACCATATAGAATGCCTGCTCGGGCAGGTCGTCATGTTTGCCCTCCACAACCTCTTTGAAGCTGCGGATAGTATCTTGTACCTTCACGTACACCCCTTTAGTTCCAGTGAACTGCTCGGCAACGTTAAAGGGCTGCGACAGGAAACGTTGAATTTTTCGTGCACGAGCCACGATCACTTTATCGTCTTCCGAAAGTTCGTCGATGCCAAGAATAGCGATAATATCTTGGAGATCTTTGTAACGTTGCAGAATTTCTTGGACCTGACGAGCGACCTGATAGTGTTCTTCGCCAATAATGTTGGGATCAAGCATACGCGAGGTCGAATCAAGAGGATCCACCGCCGGGTAAATACCCAGCTCTGCAATTTGTCGGGAGAGCACGGTTGTTGCATCCAAGTGGGCAAAGGTTGTTGCTGGAGCCGGGTCGGTCAAGTCGTCAGCCGGAACATAGATCGCTTGCACAGAGGTAATCGATCCATTCTTGGTTGAGGTAATACGTTCCTGCAAATCTCCAACGTCAGTTGAAAGCGTGGGTTGATAGCCGACGGCAGAGGGAATACGGCCAAGAAGTGTGGAGACTTCCGAGTTGGCTTGGACAAAACGAAAGATATTATCGATGAACAAGAGCACGTCCTTATGCTCTTCGTCTCGGAAGTATTCGGCAATTGTCAAAGCCGAGAGTGCGACACGAGCGCGGGCACCGGGCGGTTCGTTCATCTGTCCGTAGACGAGGGCAGCTTTATTAATAACCCCTGATTCTTTCATCTCCAACCACAGGTCGTTGCCTTCACGGGTACGCTCTCCCACGCCACCAAAGACCGAATATCCACCGTGCTGTGTTGCGATATTACTGATCAGCTCTTGAAGAATAACCGTCTTACCTACACCCGCACCGCCGAAGAGGCCAATCTTTCCGCCCAGCGGATACGGCGCGAGGAGATCAACGACTTTGATCCCTGTCTCCAAAATTTTGACCTCGGTTGACTGATCAGCAAAACTTGGTGCCGGGCGATGAATTGGGGAACGCTTTACATGGTCGAGCGAGACCCCTTCGTCCACTGGTTCACCAACGACATTGATAATACGTCCCAGCGTTTCTTCGCCAACCGGAACGGTAATCACGTTGCCTGTATCGCGTGCTGGCGTGCCACGAACTAACCCCTCGGTGCTATCCATCGCGATACAACGAACGGTATTCTCGCCGAGATGTTGAGCGACTTCGAGAATCAAGTTCCATTCTTGATCACTCACAGTCGGGTTTGTTACCTGGAGTGCATTGTAAATAGGGGGAAGTGCGCTATCTTCGAATTCCACATCGACGACAGCTCCGAGCACCTGTGTGATCTTTCCGACATTCATGCGTGTTCTCTCTTTTTTCCGTCGTTCATCACTAGCCCTCTGAGACGTTTTTTTTCCTCATTGCTAGCCGATGACTCGTATCAACTAATAACTAGTAGACCCTATCTCTATCCTTTTAAGGACTCACTGGTCGAAACAATTTCCAGCAACTCACGCGTAATACTCGCCTGTCGCGCGCGGTTCATATCGAGCGTGAGTCTGCCAATCATATCCACCGCGTTATTGGTGGCATTCTCCATCGCTGACATCCGCGCTCCATGCTCACTGGCCACCGATTCAAGCATCGCGCGGTAAAGCAGCATGTCAACATATCGAGTCAGTAAAGTCTCGAGTAACTCCTGGGGACGTGGCTCGTAGACATACTCAAGCGCCGTCTGTGTAGCTTCGTGCTCCTTGGCGACGACCGGAAGCATTCGGTCGATTGTCGGGACTTGAGAGATGGCAGAACGAAAGCGCGCATACAGGATATACACGCCATCGGACTCACCATTAACGAACCGTTGACTCATGCGACTGCCAATCTCATGCGCTAGCGTCGGAGTAAGACGACCAAACAGATTGATGTGATGCTCTAAGATCGGGGTCGAACGTCGTCGAAAGTAATCATACCCGCGTCGTCCCACGAGTGAGATCGTAGTCTTTTGATTCGCATGTTCCCGGATGAAAGCCTCAGCCGTCCGAATGAGATTGGAATTGAATCCGCCACAAAGTCCACGATCCGATGTCACAATCAGTAGATCGATGTTTTTTTCCTCGCGGGCAGCAAACAGAGGATGCGTAGAATCCTGTCCCTGAGACGCCAGATTCTGTAGTACCGCTTCCAATTTCTCCGCATATGGTCGGGCAGCAAAAGCTGCCTCTTGAGCCCGGCGAAGCCGGGCGGCGGAGACCATCTTCATCGCTTTGGTAATTTGCTGGATATTGCGGACCGAAGCGACACGCCGGCGTATTGCTTTAAGCGTTGCCATGAGTATTACGCAGTAAAAGTTTCGTTGAATTCCTTGAGCGCGGTATTCATTTTTTCTTTCACATCGTCTGTCAAATCGCGCTTCGTACGAATATCCTCAAAGACCTCAGGATGGCGAGTTTCCACAAACCGAGTCAGTTCAGCCTCATATTTCTTCAGTGCACTTTCTGGCCATTTATCAACAAAACCGTTCGTACCAGCATACAGCAGTAGGATTTGTCTTTCGACCGGTAGAGGTTGATACTGCCCCTGTTTGAGGATTTCCACCAACCGAGACCCGCGCGACAACATCCGTTGGGTGGTTGCATCCAGGTCGGAGCCGAACTGGGCGAACGCCGCCATTTCTCGGAACTGTGCCAGGTCTAATCGCAGAGAGCCCGCCACTTGTTTCATCGCTTTGATCTGAGCTGATCCTCCCACTCGGGACACGGAGATACCGACGTTCACTGCCGGGCGGACACCGGCATAAAAAAGATCCGTCTCAAGGAAGATCTGTCCGTCAGTGATAGAAATAACGTTGGTTGGAATATACGCGGACACGTCACCGGCCTGGGTTTCGATAATAGGCAGTGCTGTTAGCGATCCTCCACCCTGAGCGTCACTCATCTTGGCCGCGCGCTCAAGGAGGCGGGAATGTAAGTAAAAGACGTCACCAGGGTAAGCTTCGCGGCCTGGTGGGCGACGGAGCAGCAAAGAAAGCTGACGATAGGCTACCGCGTGCTTGGAGAGATCATCATATGCGACCAACGCATGCCGTCCCGTATCGCGGAAAAATTCACCCATCGCACACCCAGCGTATGGGGCAATGAACTGCAGCGGAGCTGCTTCAGAGGCAGTAGCGACGACAACCGTCGTGTATTCCATTGCTCCGGCGCGGGTGAGGCGCTCAACAACTTGCGCGACGGTCGAACGTTTCTGGCCAATGGCGACATAAAAGCAGTGCATGTCACCACCTTTTTGGTTAAGGATCGTGTCAATAATCAGGGCAGTCTTTCCCGTCTGACGGTCACCAATAATCAGTTCCCGCTGCCCACGTCCAATCGGAATCATGGAGTCAATCGCTTTGATTCCTGTTTGTAGTGGCTGTTTTACTGGCTGACGCAAAACGATTCCCGGAGCTTTGATTTCAATACGGCGGGTCTCAGAGGTTGAGATCGGTCCTTTTCCATCAACCGGTTGCCCTAAGGCGTTCACGACACGACCAAGCAGCGCGTCCCCGACCGGGACCTCAGCAATACGCCCGGTCCGTCGTACTTCGTCTCCTTCTTTGATCGCTTGCACTTCACCAAAGACCGCAGCGCCAACATTGTCGTCTTCGAGATTGAGCGCGATACCATAGATATCGTGAGGGAAAAGCAACAATTCACCAGAAGCCACGCGATCAAGTCCATAGACTCGCGCAATTCCGTCGCCAGCGGAGAGCACTGTACCAGTCTCGCGCTCTTCGACGTGTTTATCATAGCCCTGAATCTGTCGCTTAATAATCTCGCTGATTTCGGCAGCTTTCAGTTCCATCGCATCCTCATCGTTGGGTATCGTTTTTGTGTCCTTCGATAACAGAGGAAAAGGACACATTGTTTTTATTAAAAATATGACTAATTGTTCTTTGTTGTCTAGCGTTGCTACAGTTGTTGTACGAGCGCTTCACCCATTCTGCGCAGCTGCGCCTGTAAACTCGCGTCATACACACGGCCTTCAATTTCTACGACAACTCCGCCCAGAAGTTGAGGGTCAACCTCTACTGTAGGCAGCACTGTTCTTTGTGTCAGACGACCAAAAGCCTCGACGATAGTCGTAAGCTCTTCGTCCGATAGCGGGACGGCTGAGCGGATATACGCGCGCACTTTTCCCGTCGCTTGCTCGAGAAGCCGTTGGTACGCATTGTAGATATCTGTCAGCGTGGTTAAGCGGTCATTATCTGCCAATACTCGGTGATAGTTGCTCAGGTGCGGGTGTAGTTGTAGCGATGAGACAAGATCTTCAACATTATTTTTTCGCGTTGTTCCTGGCAGAGTTGGCAGCGCCATGACTCTTGCGATGTCCGGGGCCGTAAGGGCTTGAACAATCTGTGATAGCTCAGTGCCAATGATTTCTTCTGCTTGCTGAACGGTAGCAAGATCAAGCAATGCTTTCGCGTATCGTCTAGCGGCTGGGGACTGCAGCATTCTGTACCTCGGTGACAAAATCTTGAACAAACCGACTGTGGTCAGCTGGGGTGAGACGGGACTGGAGAAGCTCTGTTGCCATCACTATTGCTTGTTCAGACACTTCTTTTCGTAACACCCGGCGCGCTTCTTCAAGTTCTCTCTGCGCAATATGTTGCACTTCGTTCTTCATCCGCTCGGCCAGTTGTTGGGCCTCAGCAATAATGCGTTGCCGCTCTCGTTCTGCCGACTCAAGAGCTTGAGCCCGCACTTTCTGTTGTTCCTCGGCAAGCCCAGCAAGTTTTCGCTCATAGTCACGCTTCAGACTTTCAGCCTCTTCTTTTGCCCGCTTTGCCTCGTCCAACGCGGCTACGATCTTGGCTTGGCGCTGACGAAGGGCGTCTTGGACCGCAGGGAGCGCGTATTTGCGCAAGACAAAAACGAAGAGGAGAAAGTTGACTGCAGGAAAAACTAATCCCCACAGATGCGAGCTGCCCGCTTCATGTCCTCCCTGCCCTTCCTCCATCGCCCAGAGAAGAGAGGGGAAAAACGGTAAGAGGAACACGGGAGCAAAACCGACCCATTCCTTTAAATGGCTCTTCATAGTCACGTCAAGGGCCTCCCAAGTAGTGTCTCTGTAATGCTGCGCGCGAAGTCCGGAGTACGGGTCTCAAGTTCCTGGCGAGCCGCAGTGATTTCGTCGCGTAAGCTCTCGCGCATCGTGGCCAGTGTCTGTGCGACATCGGTACGAGCCGATTCCGTCACCTGCCGGGCTTGCTCTTCGGCCTCACGATATACCGCATCCACATCTTGCATCGTTCCGGTTCTCGCTTCTGTCAGCTGAACACGGTACTTTCCGCCGGCAGCTTCAGCGGCCGCTCGTACTTGGCGCGCCTCCTGCAGCGCTCCCTCACTCCGCTGTGTCCGTTCTTCCACCACTGCGAGGTGAGGAGCAAAGAGAAAGTGGCGCAAAAATAGCCACAACACAATAAATAGCCCGATTTGGAAAAATAATGTATTGTCGATAGCTAGCACCGCGACAAGCTCCTTGATTTTTTTGTATAATAACTAACAGTGAGTAAATTTGCTTATTTAGTGTAACAGAGAGACACTATCCTCGCAATCGCCGGAGAAGCCCGTCGAGTTCTTCGTTCGAATAATACTCAATCTCAATACGTCCGCCCTTCTTACGGGGGCGGAGGCGCACTTTGGTGCCAAGGGTCCGAATGAGTTCTTCTTCGAGTGCTGCTACGTGAAGGTCATGGCGTGCCGCCGTCGTCTCCCTGGGGTCCTCGGGGGCTGGGTCAGAGAACGACTCCGTTAATGGCGCGGCCACCGATTGTGCAACGAGGGTCTCAGTTTCTCGTACGGACAGGTTTTGGCGCATAACCCGGCGCGCCATCGCGATCTGCTGTTCTGGTGTTCCCAGAGAAAGCAAAGCGCGCGCATGGCCGACAGAGAGACTCCCTCGATCAATTTCTTCTTTGATTTCATCCGGTAGATTAAGCACCCGCAGTAAATTGGTGATCACCGGTCGACTTTTTCCCACCCGAGAAGCAACATCTTCCTGGGTCAAGTGCAATTCATCCATCAGCTGACGATAGGCAAGAGCTTCTTCGATTGGGGTGAGTTCTTCTCGTTGGATGTTTTCTACCAACGCCATTTCCATACTTTGGGCGTCAGATACTTCTTTAATAACCACCGGGACTCTATCGAGCCCGGCACGCTGCGCAGCTCGCAATCGCCGCTCACCGATAATCAGTTCGTAGCCATTATCGATCTTGCGTACCACCAGAGGCTGCAAAATACCTTGAGTTTTAATCGATTCGGCAAGTTCGGCAATCCGTTCGTCGGCAAAATACCTCCGTGGCTGTCGGGGATTGGGGCGAATCTCAGCAATGGAAATACGCCGCTCAACCGGGGGTGCAAGTAAAGCTTTTTCGGGAATCAGGGCTCCAAGGCCACGACCAAGGGCTCGACGTTTGACGAGACTTGCTGGCTCACTCATCGTTATGCTCCCTCAGGATGGGGTAGAGCAGCCCAGGCAAACGGATTCCGGTGAGTGATTTCTTTTGCTAACTCGATATAGCTCTGCGCTCCCCGACAGGACGGATCGTACAAGATGACTGGTAAGCCGTGGCTAGGACTTTCCGTCAGACGAACGTTTCGTGGAATAACAGTTTGCAGCACGTTCTCAGGAAAAAACCCGCGCACCTCTTCGACGATCTGGTGAGAGAGCCTATTCCGAGCATCGAACATCGTAAGAAGAATACCTTCAATTGCCAGTTCCGGATTGAGGCGCTCACGGATAAATGAGAGTGTCTCTAAAAGCGAACGGAGCCCCTCAAGGGCATAGTATTCACACTGTACCGGAACCAGGACACTGTCTGCTGCAGTTAAGGCATTGACCGTTAGCAACCCTAACGAAGGTGGACAATCAAGCAGAATGTAATGATACCGTTCGCGCGATTGTCTCAGGAGATGCTGCAAGCGGTATTCCCAATTTTCGGTATTGAGAAGCTCGATCTCTGCACCGATTAGCGCGTGCGTAGCGGGAAGGACATTAAGATGTTCAATTGCTGTTTTCTGCACTGCCTCATGGAGTTCGCATTCTCCCAAGAGAACTTCATAAATTGTGGGAGTTTGCTGATTCACCTTCACCCCGATTCCGCTCGAAGCGTTTCCCTGCGGATCGCAATCGACCAGGAGAGTAGGTTCCCCTGCCACGCCTAACGCCGCAGAAAGATTGATAGCAGTGGTAGTTTTTCCCACCCCACCTTTGCGATTTGCTACACAAATGATCCGGCTCACTGCGCTCTGTCCCTAACACATGGATAGCAATAAGAAAAGCGCCCTCGCCGATCTTGCAACAACAGGTTTTTCATTTCGTACACCACTATAAGTTGTAGCGCTCTTTCATTTGCTGATAGCGTTCGTATGAATACGGGTCGAGTTCTGCAAATGGAAGCGAATCAAGAAGCGGGACTAGTACGTTCTTGAGCGTCTCTCCGCGCACCATCCACTGATAATAATGCCGCCCACCATGGTTATACGGACCATACAATTTGCCACCAGGGCAGGCGGTAAGCAACCAACGAAAGAGTTGTTCGTGACGAGTGTGCATGCGTAGTGTCACTTGTGGCTGCTTCCCATCTCCACCAAAATGTCCTTCTCCAATAAGAAGCCCGAGAAGCAATCCGGAAGAGAACGGAGGCAATCCTTGGTGGGAAAGGTGTTCACCAAAAACTCCAGAAGGAGCGCCTAAAGTCTCCTTTTCGCTTGTTTCACCGTTATGTATCACGTGAAACTCTCCTCTTTTGTGCCTATTCGTCGGGTGCTTTCCCGATATCGCTCTACCTTATGGTTGACATTCAACAGAGTAATCGTTTTCTTTAGCACAGATGGTTTTCTTTGCCATAACATGTAGCTTTTCAGACAAAGACTCACAGTGAGAAGCTGAAACCTGCCGGTTTAAGTGTCTCGACTTATTGTTTTATATTTCCTTGTTTCACCGTCATGTATCACGTGAAACTTTTCTTGGTGAATAAGAGCGCTGCTCTTTTTTCGTTGCCAAAAGGCAGGGCATAGGGGAGGGATTTTTGGAGAACGAAGCCTTTCTCTCTCAAAACTTGTGCGGTGTCTGCGATTTCTTGGTGTGGATGTGGGCCTTTCATGGTCAACAGGCTGCCGCCACTTTTGAGAAAGGGAGCGGCAGCCGGGAGAAGTCGCTTGAGATTCCACGTAGCTCGACTTACTACAACGTCAAATGCCCCACGATTTTTCCCATTCTTCAGTATATCTTCTGTTCGTCCTTCGTATACCGAAGCGTTAGTAATCCCCGTTTTTCTAATAACTTCTTTAAGAAAATTTACACGTTTTCGACGTGGTTCGAGGAGGAAAAAGGAGACCGTCGGTTTGACCACGGCAAGGACGAGTCCGGGAAACCCAGCGCCGCTCCCAATGTCAAGGATAGACCCGAACTGTGGAACCAGAGAGTACACAGCTAGTGAATCGAGAAAATGTTTGCGGACAATTGTCTCTTTGTCGGTCTGAGAGACGAGGTCGACGACCTTCGACCAGCGGGACAACTCTTCCACGTAGACAGAGAGCTGCCCCGCTTGAGTGGTCGTTATGGGAATACTAAGAATTTGTGCGCCTTCCCAAAGAAGGCGTTCAGGCTCGCTCATAAGTATGGAAGAAGGGTCATATCGCTCCCATCCGTTTCAGATGCACCGCAAGGAGAGAAATAGCCGCTGGAGTCACTCCTGGAATGCGAGAGGCTTGCCCCAGTGACCGCGGTCGTACACTGACGAGTTTTTCTTGGACCTCAGCCGATAAGCTCTGAATCGCGCTGTAGTCGATATCCACAGGGATACGGAAGGCTTCGATATGGCGCATCCGTTCGACCCCGTCTTCTTGTCGCCGGATGTAGCCAGAATACTTGATCGTTATCTCAACTTCAGCGGCAACCTCAGGAGACACTGGTACGGGAGATGGGTTGAGTTCCTGTATCGTTGCAAAAGACACTTCTGGTCGGCATAGCAGTTGAGCAAGACGAAGGGGCGTCTTCAGTGGCGCAGTCCCCAAATCTGCCAAGCGTGCATTGTTGACCTCATTCGGTACAAGCATGGTCTCTTCTTGTCGTCTAATCTCTTCTTCAATCGCGCGCTTCTTCTCGGTTGTCTTCCTGTAATCTGAAAAACCTATTAACCCGATTTTGTATCCAATCTCCCGCAAGCGCAGGTCGGCGTTGTTTTCCCGTAGTAATAGTCGGTGCTCTGCTCGTGAGGTGAACATACGATAGGGTTCCCCACCGATTCCTTTCGTTACCAAATCGTCTATGAGGACTCCTATGTAGGCTTCACTACGAGAAAAAACCAATGGCGGTTCTCCACGTAAACTCAATACTGCATTCATCGCGGCCATGAGTCCTTGGGCCGCCGCTTCTTCATATCCAGTCGTTCCGTTCAGCTGTCCGGCATGATAGAGGCCCCGCACAATTTTTGTCTCTAATGTAGGAAACAATTGTGTTGGGTCAGCATAATCGTATTCTATGGCATACCCAGGACGCATAATTTCTGCTTGTTCAAGGCCTTTGATGGAACGAACCATGCGGAGTTGGATATCTAAAGGCAGGCTCGTGGAAAGTCCGTTTGGGTATACTTCAACCGTGTCTCTTCCTTCGGGCTCCAGAAAAATCTGATGACGAAGTTTGTCGCGGAAACGCACAACTTTGTCTTCAATTGAGGGACAATACCGCGGTCCTCTGCCTTGAATCACTCCTGAGTATAACGGAGAGCGATCGAGACCTGACAAGATTGCTGCGTGGGTCTCAGCATTTGTATACGTAAGATGGCACAGAACTTGGGGTTGGGTAATTTTTTCACTCGAGAACGACAAGGGAGGAGGAGGTGTGTCACCATATTGCGGAGTTGTCACGCTGTAATCGATTGTCCGACTGTCAAGACGAGGACATGTACCAGTTTTGAGGCGGCCGACGTGGAATCCCAGTGTCCGTAGATGGTCACTCAGGCCTTCCGCTGAGAAATCTCCGGCACGCCCAGCGGCGTAGTTCTTTAAGCCAACGTGGATCAATCCCTTTAAAAAGGTGCCGGTTGTGAGAATCACTTTCTTTGCGGAAAAGATCTCTCCGATCTGTGTTTCTATTCCTTTCACTTCACCATTCTCAACGAGTAAGCGTTCTGCGCAGCCTTGACGAAGAGTGAGATTATCAGTTGTTTCTACGACATGTTTCATTCGCTGGCGATACAACGCTTTATCAGCTTGGGCGCGGGTAGCACGAACGGCAGGACCTTTGCGGGTATTAAGAACACGAAATTGAATCCCAGTTTCGTCAATCGCCTTCGCCATTTCTCCGCCCAGCGCATCAATCTCCCGCACAAGGTGGCTTTTGCCGATACCGCCAATAGCTGGATTGCAGGACATCTGTCCAATGTGATCAAGGTTCAGCGTCAGCATCAGCGTTTTCCAACCAAGTCGTGCCGCAGCTAGAGCTGCCTCTATCCCCGCGTGTCCAGCGCCAATAACGATGACATCATATTCCATAATTCATACCCCTACTTACCGATACAAAACTCTTGAAATATGCGATCGAGAATGTCCTCACTGCTCACATGTCCGGTGATCTCACCGATGTGATCAAGCGCTGCACGAAGATCAACTGCTACCAAATCGAGCGGGATATTGATTTGCAAGCCTTCCTGGCTTTGCCGAAGGCACTGTGCGGCTTTCGTCAGCGCATCCCGATGACGTATCTGTGTCACGATAACTCCAGATTCTTGGCTATTGTTTTTCAGCAAAGATGATGCTCCAAACACAGTTGACTGTATCAAAACTCGTAACGTGTCAATCTCTATTGCATTCGTCACGGACATATGAACAAGAGGGCGAGCGGGGTAGCGTCGTTTGATTTCATTCGTGTCAAATGCTGTGGGAAGGTCAACCTTGTTCAGTATTATAATCGCTTGTTTGTCCCCTATCGCAGCACAAACATCTTCATCTTCCAGATCAAAAGGTCGCGATGAGTCAAATACAGCAAGAACAAGTTCGGCTTCTTGGATTCCCACTTTCGCTCGCTCGACACCAATACGTTCAACTTCATCTGTCGTCGAACGGAGTCCAGCAGTATCCCAAACAACCAGAGGAATCCCGTTCACCACAACGGTTTCTTCCAGTATGTCCCGCGTGGTTCCCGGAATTGCTGTGACAATGGCGCGTTCTGTCCCCGCAAGCAGATTCATGAGGCTCGATTTCCCCACGTTGGGTTTACCAATGATAACTGTACGAACTCCATCTCGGAATATTTTCCCGTGGGTAAAAGTTGCGGCCACCTCGACAATATCCTTAAGAAGAACCTGTATGTCCTGTAGGATTTCGTCTTGATCTTTTTCTGGAATATCTTCGTCAGGAAAATCAAGGAACGCTTCAAGATGGGCTATCAATCTAACAAGCCTCTCACGTAGAGAGCCGTACACCTGGGATAAGCGCCCAGAAAGCTGTTCCCAAGCGATTGCTAATCCTTGGTCGCTTTTGGCGTGAATCAGGTCAAGGACAGCTTCGGCCTGGGAAAGATCAAGCCGGTCATTTAAAAAAGCACGCTTGGTAAACTCTCCCGGTCCCGCGAGACGTGCTCCTTGATGTAAAACTGCCTCAAGAATCCGACGAGGGAGCAAACTGCCGCCATGACAATGAAACTCGACAACCGTTTCACCAGTGTAACTGCGAGGTGCGCGCATGATCACCAGGAGGCCATTATCGATAGGCCTCCTGTTGAGTGGTTGATTTAAATTACCATGATAAACGTGATGGGTTTGAAACCGTTCTCGGGGATGCCGCGGGACAAAGATCTGTTGTGCAATAACATCTGCTGATGGTCCACTGACACTAACAATCGCGACTCCTCCCTGCCCAGGAGGAGTCGCGACGGCAGCAATAGTATCGTGCTCGTACACAGCTCATGAGTCTGCGGACTGTGAGCGTAACGATCCTTTGTTTCTTTCTCGCCGCTGCACGTCCTCTGGAACAATGCACACCTGACGAAAATATCCTCGTCCAGTACTCCGTGTTGTGACCAGCGGATCATCCTCCAGTGTCAAATGGATGACCCGTCGATCGCGTGGGCTCATCGGACTCAAGGTGACCGGTTTGCGCCGGCGTTTTGCACGCTCGCCCAAACGCAGAGCCAAATTTTCTAGATTCTTCCATCGCCGATCTCGATATCCTTCAACATCAACTGCGATGTGGGCATCAATATCGTCACTTTTTGTTATGATTCTATTCAGGAGATATTCGATGGCCTCAAGGGTTTGTCCGCGATGGCCGATCAAAACTCCTTCAACCTCGTCAGCAATTTTGGTAATGGCAATAACTGTTTCTTCCTCGCGCGTTTGTAGGTCCAGTGAGGCGTCAATGCCCATATGCTTCAGAATTTCTGTGAGAGTGATACAGGCCTTCTCGCCTATTTCTTCTGAGACTGCAAAGCTTGGACGGGGGGCACTTTCTTTCCGTGGCAGAATCGCTTGTTCGCGTTGGCGGGGACTTTCTGGGGGGACTTCTGTAGTACGCAATGAAAGCGGAGCCCGGAGCGTTGCCCGAACTTTGGCCTTTTTTCCACCAATGCCCAGAAATCCGCGTGTCGGTTGAGCAACAACCTCGATTTCGACACGATCTCTTTCCACTTGGAGTTGTTTTAATGCGTTGGCAATAGCCTCTTCAAGGGTAGTCCCTTCTGCTTCAACAGCGTTCATTCGGTTTCTTTCCTTCTCTCAGTGTTACACGAGCCCCTTATTGTACGCGTACTGCTGGGCAATGCTCAGCACGTTATTTACCAGCCAATATAGCACTAATCCCGCAGGAAAATTGACAAACATCACCGTAAAAATTACCGGCATGATCATCATCATTTTCTGTTGCGTAGGGTCTCCTGGAGTTGGGGTCATCGCCTGCTGGATGAGCATACTTCCCCCCATCAGTAGAGTTAATACTGGAATGCCTGGGGGGTCTACGAGTGGTAACCAGATATCGCCAAGACGATCGGGCGATGAAAGATCTTGAATCCACCCAAAAAATGGTGCCTGCCGTAGTTCAATTGCGTGCAACAAAACCTGATATAAACCGATAAATACCGGAAGTTGGACCAGCATCGGTAAACACCCACCGAACGGATTGACGTGGTTCCGCCGATACAATTCCATCATTTCTTTATTGAGTTTTTCACGATCATCTTTGTACTGCTCGCGTATTTGTTCGAGCTGCGGTTGAATTTTCTTCATATCGTTCATGGACTTGAATGCCTTGTTACTTAAGGGGAAGAACGCGAGTTTTACAAGAACCGTCAGCAGAATAATATCAAGTCCGTAGTTCCCGGTGAGCGTATGAGACAACCGTAAGAGGGAGAGAAGCGGGCGCGCAATAAAATGGGACCACCCAAAGTCAATAGCGCGATCGAGAGACGGATTAACCTCATTGAGGGCGTCGACTTCTTTAGGGCCAACGTAGACAGTGTAGATCACTGGCTGTTTTTCATTCCCACGTAAAGCAAGCTTGGTTATCACATTGCCATCATTGGCACGAAAGTAGAGCGTATGATTGTCGCCTTCAGGTGGAATTATCGCGGCAAGAAAATAGGAGTCAGCATATCCTGCCCAACGAATGCGGTCAGGACCAAGCGTTTGTGGATCTTTGGCAATGCTTGAGTTCGCCTTATAAATAAACTTCCGCCCAACCAATGCTACGGGCCCTGGTTCGCTATAATAGCTACTATGGTGTTGATCAAAGGCATGCGTCCAGACAATGGAGAGCGTTGTGACCTCAGGGGGCAAATCTGCAGTCGTTAGGGCGAGAGTCATGCCGTATCCTTGCCCGAAGAGGGTGAAGGTTTTTGTAATAGTTGTCCCGTTCGCTGTACGTCCACGGAATTCGAGCGTTGCCTCGTTTTTTCCTCGAAGGGTCAGCTGGTCTCGGTCTACGACGTAGGCAATATCATGATCACTAATTGTAATTCCTTTTCCTTCAAGGAGCACTCCGAGAGGCAGTTCTCCCTGCGATCCCGTCTGAACCATCTCTAGAGGGATATCACTGTGTTCCCCGTCTTGGGGGTAATGTTTCAGCCGAAAACTTTTGAGACGTCCGCCATACGAAGAGAACTCGGCTATATAATCCTCCGTATCAACGGTGATTACCTTGCCTTCTAGGCTCGGCTTCTCTGTAGGTGCAGGAGCTGCGCTGTCTGAAGAAGACAATGGCGGAGGTTGTGACGAAGGGGAGGGATCCTGGGGAGTTCGGGGGTGTGGTTGCTCGGGCGGCAGGCTCTCAGGGGTCGGCAAGGGAGGATACAGAGAAGTGATAAGCAACTGATAGCCAAGTAAAACGAAAAGGGAAAGAACGATAGCAAGAAAACTTCTTTTGTCCACAGAACCGATGCCTCGTGCAGAAACTTCACCTACGGGACGGGGTCAAAGCCTCCCGGGTGCCAGGGATGGCACTTCAATAAGCGACAGAGCGCAAGCGCACTTCCCTGCAACAATCCATGTTTTTGTAGCGCTACTAGGGCATATGCGGAACAACTAGGAGAAAACCGACAGATCGGACCTAAAAACGGGGATACTGTCCAACGATAGAGGTGAATACTCCCCTTAAGGAAAGTCACTCCAAATGAAGCGATTTCACTCGTAAGGGTTTTCTTAGGGAAAAAGAGCGCTCTATCTCGGTTTCCTGACAATGGAAAGCGCCTTTCCTAACTCTTCCTCAATTTGAAGAAGGGTAAGATGCTGGGCTCCAGCCTTTGGGATGACGATGATATCGCGGGCGGGAGTAATGAGCGTTTGATGGATACGAAAAAATTCTCTCAATAATCTTTTCATACGATTCCGGACAACAGCGTTTCCGAAGCGGCGCGATGCAGTTATCCCTAGACGACTGCGCTGCTGCTGCGCTGGAGCCGTAATAACCAAGAAGTTTTGGCTATGACGTTTTTTCCCTCGTTGCTGTAAGAAAAGGAAGTCGCGACGTTCAAGCAAGCGGGCAGCCTTCGGGAACGTGAGAAGCGTTTCTTGCTCTTCAGAAGTTAACGTCGAGACGGTTTGGGTGGAACCACGACTGTCAGACGCTTGCGTCCTTTGTCCCGTCGTCTTTTGAGAACGGCGCGGCCCGCTGTTGTGCTCATACGCGTGAGAAATCCATGAGTTCGTTTGCGACGAAGATTGCTCGGTTGATATGTTCTTTTCATTATTGAGATCCATCCGTGCAGATTCTCTGCCCGTTATTTTGGTAGGAAGGGGCATATCACCATACTACAAAGCGGATGTCAATTTTCTCCGGGGAGAAAGCGAGGAAATTCAGGTTTATTTTCCCGCGCGAGCAACTCTGTCACCACCCGCTGAGGGGGTTCTTGTCTATATAAGAGCGCGTAGACCTGTTCAACAATGGGCATTTCAACACGGTGACGCTGGGCAAGAGCAAAGACGGATCGACATGTTCGTACTCCTTCGGCAACCATTTTCATACCAGCAAGAATGTCGGTAATCTTTTCTCCCTCTGCGATCCGAACGCCGACGGTATGATTGCGGCTTACGTTACTTGTACAGGTCAATATAAGGTCTCCCATACCAGCAAGACCAGATAGTGTCTGAGGATTCGCCCCCAAAACAACCGCGAGACGAGTAATTTCAGCTAACCCTCTGGTAATCAGGGCAGCACGCGCACTGTATCCATACTCTAATCCATCACTTACCCCAGCTGCAATTGCTATAACGTTTTTTACAGCTCCGCCAATTTCAACCCCAATAACGTCATTAGTGGTGTACACGCGGAACCGAGGAGACGAAAAAATCCGCTGCACTGTGGCAGCTAAACTCTCTTCTTCTGCAGCAACAGTGACCGCCGTTGGTAATCCCCGTGCGACATCCGCCGCAAAGCTTGGCCCAGAAAGGACGGCAAGATGAGAATGAGAAAGAGGGGCGAGTTCCTCCTTCAAGACGGCAGTCATGGTGAGGAGCGTATCTTCTTCAATTCCTTTCGTTGTACTTACAATAAGCGCATTGGTAGAGAGCGAGGGGTAAAGTTGTTGGCTGATCGTACGTAGAGCATGAGAGGGAATGGCAAGAACGACCATCTCTGCTTGTATGACAGCTTCCGTAAGAGAAGACGAGAACATGAGGGGAGCAGGGAGAGAAATCTGTGGAAGGTAGGGTACATTTTCTCGCGAGTGAATGAGGGCCTCACACAAGTCAGGTCTACGCACCCATAGACAGACGTTATGGCCAGCGGTTGAAAGCAGCATTGCCAGAGCAGTACCCCATCCTCCCGCTCCAATGACAGCGATACGCATAGTAGAAATTTCTCGAATACGGAGTGATCTTTACTCCACCACTTGCCACCCGATGATGCTGAGCTGACGGTCTGCGTGGACTCCCTCACGGCGATAAGAGGAAAATAAAGCTGACGTGCAGGAGGTGCATGGGCCAACGAACTGTATTTGCTGGAGAGGAACTCCGGCTTGCTTACACTGCAGCAGGTTTATGGTGCGCAAGTCCAATAATCCCTTTTCTCCTTCTGGCCTCCAAGTTTCCGAGTTCGTTTTTCCCCATTTCTCATACAGCGCGTTCCCCACTTCATAATCTACTTCATAGCAGCATGGGTCTATCGATGGGCCAATAGCGACCCAGACGTCTTCAGGTCTTATCTTCCAGAAAGTTACGAACCGGTTTAGCGCCCGGGCAGTAATCCCTTTTAACGTTCCACGCCAACCAGCGTGGAGAGCTGCAACCACACGATGTGAAGGAGCGACCATCAAGACCGGTACACAATCAGCGGTGACAATTCCTAGAAGTCTACCGACCTGCCCTGTTATCATTCCATCTGCTTCTACCGGCACGTTTTGGCAAGTTCTTTGTGAAACAATGATAATCTCGTCACCATGAACTTGTTTCACTGTATGCAGTTCGCCATAAGTGTCCTGAAGCTGAGAGCGAATTTTTTCCCGGTCCTGAACCCGCGAAGAAAATCCGTGAATCAGCTGAGGAAATTGACTCCACCCTTCAGCTTGTAGCCAAAATGGTGGTGATGGCAAAGAAGAAGTAGATTGAGCGACCATGATGTCTTCACGTTGTTGAGGCAGAAGCAATTCCTTGGTCCCCTGGCTCGAACGGTGATTCACCATCAACCTTGTGGCGGACGAGACAGGCCAGCGTCTCTACTTGTTCCGTCTGGGGAAACATGTCGAAGGGTTGAATTTTTTTCAATCCATAGCCTTCTTTGGAAAGGAGGTCGAGGTCGCGGACAAGCGTAACCGGATCACAAGAAACATATACCAATTTTTGCGGGTTTGCTGTTACTACCGCTTTCAGTGCCGTCGGACTTAACCCTTTGCGTGGGGGATTAGCGATAGCGACGTCAATTTGTGGAAGAGAAAGCGCGGTTTCCCTCAGTTTTTCTGCGGCATCACCGGCAAAAAACCGACAATTATGATAACCATTTTTGCGCGCATTTTGCTTGGCAACATTGATGGCACCTTCATTGTCGTCGATTCCGATCACTAACTTGGCTCGTGTTGCCAGGTACAATGATATTGGTCCAATCCCACAATACAGGTCGAGAGCGATTTCTTGTCCCGTCATTTCCAGCCATTCAAAGGCGGTTTCATAAATCCGGCGGGCTACTGGCGGGTTTACCTGAGAAAATGCGTTTACAGGAACAATGATGCGGAACGGTCCAATTCGCTCAAGAAGGGTGTCCCTTCCACGTAGCGGGTGAAATCGCTCTCCCCAAATCACATTTCCCGGTTTGTCATGAATATTTTGGACAAGTCCGGTAACGAAAGGGCAGTATCGTCCAATCTGAAACGATAACTCTCGTGCCTGTGGGAAATGCATGTGACGAGTAACGAGAGTGACGACCGCCTGTTTTTGCCAAATGCTATAACGAATATCGATATAACGAAGTTGTCCAGTATCCCGTATCTCATCATAGGGAACAATATCAAGCTTCTCGATTGCCTCCTTCAGGAACTGAATAATGTCGTTCACGGGTTCTGGATGGATGGGACACCTCGAGGTGTCAACAACGTCGTGTGTTTCTGGTCGATACAAACCTATGACGACTTTGCCAGCAATACGACGGACAGCCAGCTTGACTCGTGTACGGTAGCCAAATTGATACGGTGAAGCGATAAGCGGCGGAACCTGGACCGCAGAAAGATTCGGAGAGGTGCGTAAGGCCTGTACAACAATATCGCGCTTCTTTTCGAGTTGTTGCAAATATGGAAAAGCGATGAAAGGACAACTTGCACATGCAGGGTAATGGGGGCACGGTGGGCGCTTTGCGGTTGTGCTCGAATCTCGCCTTTCCTTTGCTAATCTCTCGGGCGGCTTGCGTTCCGAAAAGTCATGTTCTTCGCCATGAAAATGTTGCTCGAACTTTCTATTGCGAGTATCTGGAGAAGAGGAATCATGCTGGCGAGAGGGGGTTCGTCGTCCGTGTTGTCTATTATTAGTGGAAAAATATCGTGATGTCACATCGCCACACTACAAACGTCAACGTGTGGCGTCAACGAGAGGGATCCCTCTCGTTGACGTTCCATTCTTAAGGTGCCGGTGGAGACTGACAGAAGCGATCGTCAAATGTGCAGTCAGCGGAACACAGCGGGGTTCCCGTTGCGCCCGGGTCCCCCAGGAGATCAGCGCAGGTCACCCCTCTCAGGTCCGTACCATCGCATTCTTCTCCGGTATTAATAGTGCCATTGCCACAGAGCGGCTCAACTGGTGGAACCCGACAGAATCCATCATCAATTGTACTACAGTCAGACGAGCACAGAAGGGTTCCTATAGCATCTGAATCGCCGAGAATGTCAGCACAAGTTACTCCTCTGAAGTTCGTACCGTCGCACGCTTCTCCAGGGTCAATAGTGCCATTGCCGCAAAGTGGATCAGCCGGCGGGACCCGACAGAAGCTGGTATCAATTGTACTACAGTCAGTGGAGCACAGGAGAGTTCCGGTCGCATCTGAACTCCCAAGAATGTCAGCACACGTCACCCCACCAAAACTCGTTCCGTCACACGCCTCTCCAGGATCAACAGTGCCATTGCCACAACGAGGGGTCACGGTTAACTGAACATTGGCAGTACACCCCCGAGAATCGCGAATGAGAATATTGTCTGGGCTTACCGATGGGGGGGGTGTCGCAAGCGTGAAGGAACAGACCTTTTGTACACTATTACATACCGCTGACGAAAACGTATTAGAAAATTGGTCAGTTATTGTGAAGGGAGGAACTCCGTCTCCGACGTCAACTTGAAAAGGTTCTCCTCCCGTTGCCAAATCAATGTTAATAGTAGTTCCATCGGCGTCTAACGTGCAGTCGGCAAAGATCACAGTTATCGTTGCAGTTACCGAGGCGCCGGTTCCATCAGTTAAAGTAATCGTGTCTTGTAAGGCCCCGGTTTGATCGGTTGGGATAGGTCCCGTCAGTGTATATTTGGCTTTTTCATTAATGGGTTGTCCATTCACCAAGATGACTCCGACAAGATCGATTCTGCCAAGATCCGTATTGTTGTTCGTCCACCAATACGGCGGAGTTCCTCCTTTCGCTTCGAATGTTACCATCGATCCGTCTGTCCCAGGTTGAACGAGGGGATTAATGAAAGTTGCGGCATCAGGAAACACTGCAAGATCAACGCCACCAAGAAATCCTCTATTTGTAATAGTTACAGAAATGGCGTTAGCGATATTCAATGAACTTGGCGCCTCTGCTATTACGCGCATCCGCCCAGTGAGTAAACCGGCAACCAGCGTAACCTGTGCTTGTCCATTATCGTCCGTGATGGCTGCTCCCCTATTGGTACAACGTGTTGCATTGCCGGTACCATTGCGGTTACGGCAGGCCAGCGCCTGATTTTGTGGAGTGTTTGCTGGAAGCAGGGTTGCATCAGGAAACTCAGCCTCAAATGTCACCCGTTGGTTGCGAAACGGGTTCCCCTGCGGGTCGAGAAGCGTTGCGATCAGCTCCAAGACCGTAGGATCATTTTGTGTTGTTCGTGCAACTAAATTGAGTCGTGCACGTGACTGAAAGACAAACGGACTTCCCGAGCTAGTTGATTTTTTGTCCGTATTGCCACAACTCACTATCAACGTAGTTAGAAACAACACCACTATTAGTTTTAACCATCCACCCCAACATCCCATACCGCACCTCTCAGAGTATGAAGCGTTCTATAATTCGACGCTCAGCATTCCTATCCGCCTGGCAAATTCCCAATCTTTTTGTTTCTCTCTGCTGAATTCCGTTAGAAAGGTAACTCTTGACTCCACTGGATCGTATAACGAAGCTCATTACTGGTGAGACGTTGTCCCGCATCCGTCTGACCGCGAGCAACCACGCGTACGATCATCGTATAAGGAAGCTGAGGAAGCACTTGGCGATTTTGTCGCAGAAAAAGTACGACACTCGCTGGCACTATTTGTGCCTCAGGTTGGCCAATATAGACATTCGTTGGTCCAAAAGGACTCGGTTGATTATCTGCATTGGCATTTGCCGGATTCAACCGAATACCAACGGATGAGGAGTTCGCAGGAATCCCAATACGGGATCCAGGAATTTCGTATTCGAAGTCGAGCCGATCAATGACAATACTTTGATTGCGCAAGTTGTTTTCTAGCCAGATATACGCGCGGCACAAGAAAATTCCTTGCGGAAAGCCAGAGTCAACAAACGAACTGTCGAGTTCAATATCTACACTTTGGTCAGCAATAGCGCTGTCTGACGTCGGAACCTGGCAACGGTTATCTTGGACCTGACCTTGAAAAAATCCAACAGCGCGGAAAGCAATTCCATTGTCGTTGTCACCATCGTTTCCGCACCCAACCACCATTAAACCCAATAAAAGGGCTGTCCCCAACCTGCGTCCTGCCGCTCCCACACCACGCCTCCTTCCTACTCCGCGGATCTAGAGGTGAAATTCTCTCTAGACTCACCGTCCTATTTCAGCGATTCCTAAAAATATGTGCTAACCTCTTGTACTGCAATGTGTTCAAATCGAGTTTTTCCTAGCTCCTCAACGCAAACGAATTTGACTTTTCCTTCCACCATTTTCTTGTCTGTCGTCATCCCCGCAAGTAATTGCTGAACGCTGAGGTCGGGCTCGACTTCCAGAGGGAGTCCTACAGTTTTTAGCAGGCGAACTACTCGTTCCTTAAGAGCAGCGCTACACAGCCCTCGTCGTTGCGACAAAGACATGGCGAATACCATACCTATAGCGACCGCTTCACCGTGTAGATATCGTGTATATCCCGACGCACTTTCTATAGCATGCCCAAGGGTGTGACCAAAATTTAAGATCGCCCGACGGTCACTTTCAGTTTCATCTGCTTCCACCACGCGAGCTTTCAATTGACAACAGATAGAGATGATCTTTGTGAGTAACTCAATATCTCGTTGCAGTAGTCCCTCAATCTGCTTTTCGAGAAGACGAAACAGATCAGGACTGAGGATGACGCCATATTTGATGACTTCAGCAAGTCCTGCACGAAGCTCTCGTTCAGAAAGAGTGTTAAGAGTTGAGACGTCAATGACAACGAGCTTCGGTTGGTAAAACGCGCCGATGAGATTCTTCCCCGCTGGATGATCTATAGCTGTTTTTCCTCCAACGCTTGCGTCAACTTGCGCAAGGAGAGTTGTCGGTATCTGTACAAACGGTACCCCTCTTTGAAAGGTCGCCGCAGCGAAGCCAGCAAGGTCACCGACAACACCACCACCAAGTGCAAGAATGGGAGAGCGACGATCTAACCGTCCTTCGATAAACTTGTCATACAGAAAAGCAAGCGAAGTGAGGTTTTTCTGTTCTTCCCCCGCAGGGATTTCAATAACGAGGGGGTCAACTTGTGATGCGAGCAGAGAGGAAACGACCTTTTCTCCGTATAACTTCCCAACAAGCGAATCAGTGACGATGGCAAGGCGACGAGAGTGTAAACCTCTCTCACACAGCAAACTTCCAGTCTGCGCAAGAAGTCCCCCTCCGATCATAATCGGATATGAACGCGAGCCAAGATTGACGGTAACAGTCTCCATGATGAACGTCGCTGCTTATTCCTTTTGCATAACCGCTAGTATCGCTTCTACCGCATCATCAATACTGAGGTAAGAGGTATCTATTATTACATCAGCTTTTGCGTATGCGTCCGCACGCTCAGAAAGAAGAAAACGGATTCGTTCCAGCGGATTGTCGCTTTGTAAGAGCGGGCGATTATTTTGTCCTCCAATGCGCGCAAGAATCGTTTCTGGAGTTGCCATAAGACATATCACTGTTCCGAAGTTCTTCAATTGAGTAGCATTTGCTTTATCTACTATTGCTCCTCCACCAGTAGCAATGACTATATCTTTTTCTTGACATACCTGAACGATGGCCTTTTTCTCTAACGCACGAAAATACGGTTCCCCTTTTGTAGCGAAGATGCAAGCAATGGATTCGCGTTCAGTTTTCTCTATGACTTCATCTGTATCGACAAATCGATAACCAAGCCGAGAAGCTAATCTTTTACCAACAACGCTCTTTCCTGTCCCCATAAAGCCAGTGAGGACGATATTGTTTTGTTTACTCACTGTCTTAAAACTGTTGGACTTGTTCGATGTATCCTTCGTAGTTGCGACGAATTTCATACAAGGAATCACCAGCAAACTTCTCGAGAAAAGCTTGTGCAATCACCCAGGCAACGACACTTTCTGCAATAACTGCTGCTGCGGGAATCGCACACACGTCGGACCGTTCAATGGTTGCTTCAACAGGCTCTTTCGTCCGGATATCGACCGAGCGAAGTGGACGCATGAGGGTTGAAAGAGGTTTAAAAGCAACCCGTACCTGTAACGGTTCACCGTTACTCATCCCACCTTCTATTCCGCCAGAATTGTTCCCAGAGCGGAGAAAGCCCTTCTGTGGATCAAAAGCTATTTCATCGTGTACTTGAGAACCAGGGACACGAGCAGTACCAAACCCTAAGCCAATTTCTACTCCTTTTACTGCCTGTAGACTAAGAAGAGCGTGGCCCAAGCGTCCGTCAAGTTTTCTATCCCATTGGACAAAACTACCAAGTCCAGGAGGAACTCCTGTGACAATCACTGCAACAATTCCGCCAAGAGTATCGCCTTGCTTCTTACATTGATCGATAAGCGCAATGACACGTTCCTCAGCCGCAGGGTCTGCCATACGTACTGCCGACTCTTCCGCGCGAGCAAAGACTTCGGCTGGCATCATATCCAAATGATTAGCGAAGATTCCGCCGATTTCTTCTACGTGTCCCATTACCCGGATATCAAACGGGTCTAATACTGCCTTGGCTAGGCCACCAACAGCTACGCGTGCCGCAGTTTCCCTGGCACTCGCGCGCTCGAGGACGTTCCGGACGTCTCTATGATTATATTTGAGGGCTCCTGTTAGGTCCGCATGCCCGGGACGGGGACGAGTCACCGCAATTTTCTCATCACGGTCTTGGTCGAATGGTGACATGCGTTTTTCCCAGTTCTTCCAATCTTTATTTTCTACTACCAGCGTGATCGGAGAACCGAGACTCTCTCCCCAGCGTACTCCCGAATGAATACGGACTTCATCTTTTTCAATTTTCATGCGCCCGCCACGCCCATATCCTTGCTGGCGGCGAGTTAAATCACGATTAATTTTCCTTGTGTCGATAGGTATCCCTGCTGGCATGCCTTCGACAATTGCCGTTAAACATGGCCCATGAGACTCACCGGCGGTAAAGAAACGGAGCATGACCTGTTCGTCCTTTTTCCTGTAACTTATAATTCTTCCCCTGCTCCACCACCGTTTTTTCAATCCTCTTCTTTTTATACTATGTCAACAAGGTCAAGAATCAATCGGAAAGAGAGATAGGGGCGGCAGTTCGTATGCCCACCCCCATATCCGTCCTGTCGTTCCTGCCACATCCCCTTCTACCACCACCCCCGACAGGGACGATCGGAGGCTCGAAGCCAGGAAGCGTTCCGTCCCTCGCTTCCACCACTCCGCCCTTCTTCCACCACCGTAAGCGTGTCAGCTTCTAGCTGCCAAGCCCCCGATCGTCTCGGCCGGTCTTAGTTACAGAGTTCGTACTGGAAATCTTTCCCCGCGTGTGTCAATCTAATTTTTTCTCAACCGAGTAACCCACAAGTCTAAGAGCTCTCCTCATCATCCACCAACCACGTCCACCTCATCCTTGAGCTCTTAGACTTCTAGATTCTCTTCCTCTCCTCCTCTTTTTCCTTTATGGGGCCACTACTGCAGCACTCTTCGCTTGTGAACCTTCCCCTGGACGGTTTTCCCACAATTGTCGTGCGCTAGGTAATCCTGCCGTGGCAATGCCTGGCACAAGCTTGGGAGTAATGAACACCATAAGTTCATCTTTGTTTTTGTTTCTCAGATTGCTCCGAAATAACCAACCTAGTCCTGGGGTATCTCTCAGATACGGAATACCTCTCTCAGTTTGCCGCATGTTATCCTGGAAAATACCGCCAAGGACAAACGTTTCATTCGCTTTAATCAGCACACTCGAACTTGTGGTCCGAGAAAGCGAGTCTGGGATGACAGGAAACGCATTCCCACTACCGCCAACGCTAATGCTGGGATCGGTCAGCTCACTTGATTCCGCATCGATTTCAAGAAGTACATACCCGTCCGAAGAAATTTGTGGAGTAATTTTCAAAGTAACGCCAACGTCGAACTCTTCAAAAGCATTGCCTTGTCCACCTGAGCCACCTTGACCAGTAACGATCGCTGTTCGTCCAGACACAACAGGAACACGGACAACTCGACGAGATTTAATTTCTGCAACCTTATTATTGAGAGTGACTACTCGTGGTCGAGCAATGACTCGCGCCTTTCCCTGACTTTCGAGTGCGCTTAACCGCAGGTTAAGCGCTTGGCTTCCGCTCAATGACCCTAAGGCGATATCGAGAACCGACCCTTGTCCCGCTTGGGCACTGGAAGGAAAATCTACGATAAAGGGAACTCCCCCTGTTCCGCTATTGAGCAACCCTGGGACACCACCGAGACCTACACGGCCCGGAAAATTCATACCAGTCGCATTACCAGTTTCAGGACTAGCAGTGTATTGATATCCCCATTGAATTCCTAAGTCTCGGTTGAGATTCTCATTGGTGGTTATGATGTATGACTCAATGACCACTTGTGGAGTTTGGACATCAACGTTTCTGATAAGTTCTCTAACGGCAGCAATACGGTCGACTGAATCGCGGACAATAACAACATTTGTTGTCGGGTCGGCAGCAATCGTGCCACGCGGAGACATAATAGCTATTTGTGTTTGTTTACCACTTCCTCCTCGCGCTGTCGCCCCACCACTACCTGACGCTCGTTGCTCGATTTCTCGAGTGATGATCGACACGACGTCAGTTGCTTTAACATAATTAATTCTTATGTATGCAGTTTCGAGCGGGGCGATTTTTTGCTGAGCATTTTGAGCAAGTAACCTTGCGTTCCGCTCTGCTTCAAGACGTTTCGTCGTCGAAATAGTGATCACATTTCCAACGCGAGATTTTTCCAGACCATTTGCTTGTAACACAACATCGAGCGCTTGATCCCATGGGATTTCTACTAAGCGAAGGGTCACTCGCGCTTTGACATCATCGGTTGCCACAATGTTTAGTCCACTTACATCAGCGAGAATGCGGAACACATCGTGAATGTCAGCATTTTTGAAATCGAGTGAAATTTGCCTTCCTGAGTACTGTTTTATCGAAGTTGGCCTAAAGTCTGCTGCCACATCAGAAGAGAACCTTTCTTCTTCACTGACGGGCGAGAGCCTTTCCTCTTTAATTCTCCGCGGTTGTGGTTTTCTCTCTTCGAGCGGTGTTTCTATTTCTGGTTTTTCTGCCGGGACTTGGGACACTTGAGCGACATCAATTGGTTTTTCGAACCGAGGTTTCTCTACAATTGGTGCCGGCGGTGCTGCAGGAGTCGGCGTAGGTGCTGACTGAGGGGCCGTTCTAACAGTTGTAGATAATTGCTCTTCCGGTAGAGCTTCTGCGGCAATAAGAGTTTTCGTTTTTTCAGTTTCTAATTTTGAGGGCACTATAGAAGTTTCCGAAGGAGCTAGTGCTTTTTCCTCTATTTTCTCGGCAGCAGCAGGAGCTGCGATTATACCTTGTGTCCCCTGAGTATCTGTCGTGGCTGCAAATAGGATTTGGCTGTTGCTCTGCGAAGAACTCTTCTGAGGGTCTTTTTCTCCAAGGAATGCGGAAACAAGAGTTTCGTAGTGGTCTACTGAAAACTGAGGAACTAAATCCCCTTTCAAATCAACGACTAAACGGAGTCGTCCTTGATAGGAACCGACACGAACGGACGCAACTTGCGAATCAATGGCTTTATAAGTAGAAACTTTTGTGGGTGTCTCAATTGGGCCTTTCACGTCAATCACCAAGCGGCTAGGATTTCTTAGGGGAAAATAGTCAACCCCTGCTGGTGGACGAGAAAAGCGAAATAACAAACTCCGCTGACCTGCGGTTTCTGTCAGACGAACCTCATTTAGATCCAAAGTATCGCTGTAAGCCGGTCTTTCCTGAACGGCTTTTACTGCTGGTTCACTTGCAGATTCGGAGGAAACTGCTGGCGCTGTGCTCATCGGACTCTGGCTTGCACGTGGGGCACAGGCTGATGTTGCTAGAAAAGCCATCAATGTTGCCGTTGCCCCCTTAGTTTTATAACTATCCCGTAATTTCCTCATCCCCTCATTCCCCCACCGTGCAAATACGTGCCTATTAAGCGTTACTTTTCCATTTCAGGACTAGAATCTCCAACGGTCAAATTCAGTTCACGTTCAAGCGACTGGCGTTTCCCGAAAAAATCAGTTTCGTATTCTTCGACAAGTACTCGCCGAGATTCTATTGATTTGATCATTCCGCCTTTTGATCCAATGAGCGTTCCTCGCGTTACAATGTATCCGAGCCCACTATTATCCTCGACCAAAGCCTTCGGTTCTTCGGTATCAAGAATAACCCCGACAAGTTTGAACTGCCCTAAGTCTAACCGTTGCAACGGAGTCTTTGTTTCATCAGGAGCAGCTGGCTGTTCAGTGACACGATGGAGCGGAGAGAAAAATGGATCTCGTTTTCCAGTCGGATTGTAATGATAAGCTTCTTCTCCGCCATTTTCCTGGGCATGGGCAAAAGGAAGTCCCCTTACTGGAACAGCAGAGAAAGACAACCCTAAACACGCAAGGGAAAGGGTGCATTTATAGAAGCGCATGGTGCTCATAGTTATTTCTTGCCCTTGCTCTTCTTTTGAGCTTCTTCCTTTTCTTTTGCTATGCGAGCTTGTTCTTCTTCAGTGAGAAAACGATAAGTAGTCGCGGAAAAGGCCGCATCTATTTGCAAGCGACCATCTCTCATTTCTGGATCTTTCATAGAGATGTCGCCGATATTAACGATCCGATTTAATTCGCGTACCTTTTCAAAAAACAATGCGACCTGATGATAGCTGCCACGAACTGCCATCTCGACAGGAACCTCAGCATGGAGATCTTTGAGGGTTTCTCCTTTTTGGCGAAACAGTGTGATTTCTAGACCTGAGTCGCGACCGAGATTTGAAACCTGACGTAGTAATTCTGGAATCTCTTTCTCTTCAGGTAGTTGCAAGGTTGCTTCTTTAAGCTGAGCCTCAACCTCAGTAAGAGCCTCTCGTAACGCGGCCCGGTCCTTTATCGCGGTGCTTAATTTTGTCTGCTCAGTTTCCAATTCCTGCTGTTTGGTCTCCTGCTCTACAATCTGATTGGCTACTGGCGCGTGCAAAAAATACCAGTAACTACCTACAATAATGATTGCGAGCAGCCCATAACTAAGAAGTCTCTGAGGAAAAGGCAGATCAAAAAAACGTTCCAACATAATCAACTATTTCTCTGCTCTGACATTACCGTCTCGACACAGATTCCTTTTTTGCCTCTGCATCTTCTGACGTTACTACTTGTGATGCACTAGGAAGATAGTTTATCGTTGCTTCAATAAGGAAACGCTTGACTGGTATTGATAATGCTGTTGGGCGGACCTGGCTTCGTCTCCCCCCCCGTCCCCGCCTCTGCTCTCCTGGGTCTTCTTGCGCGGTTTCGCGAATTTCTACCCTTTGAAAATACTTAGACCGTGCTAGATCTCGAGCAAACTCGGCAATCGTCTGGTTGTCGACAGCCTGACCATTGATTTTCGCTGAACCGTTTACTTCGGAGAAAGCAATAAGCCATAAATACTCTTTAGCGCTCGAACTTAGATCATCAAGAATATGTATGGGCGCTGAACGCCGCTCCGCCGATGTGAGGAGTCGGACGACTTTTAGCTTTTCCTCTGTTGTCTTTTTTTGCTGTTCAAGTTGCTGAACTTCCTGATTTTGCTTGCGAATCATCGCAACCCGAGTCTCAAGTTCTTTTACACGTGCTGTAACAGCAGACAAATCTTCCTGCTGAGAAAAATATAACCATGCCGTAGATCCCAAGACGGCAGCAAGCCCTAAACTCACTAACGCTAGTTCATATTTCCGAGAAGAGGCCTCTTCAACTTCCCTTGTAGAAATAAGATTAATGCGAATCATCGGTCGCCCGGCCTCCTTGTTGCTAGGCCTACACTCACTGCAAAACTTGAGGCGTTCTGGTGGATGAATTCCCCATCTTGACTACTGATACTAATTCGCCGAAACGGATCGATGATTTCAACTGGAATGTGCAATCGCTGACTCATATTTGCCGCAAGCCCAGAAAGTTGAGCAGTACCACCACTCAGATAAATAGTACTAATTTGCTCTTCTGTGGCACCCGACCCGAAAAAACTGAGCGCATGTTGGATTTCCTCAAGGAGTTGTTCCGAAGCTACGGAAACAACCCGGTCAATATCCTCCTGATTATAGCCGGTAACAAATCCGGTTACTTTGGCATCCTCCGCCTGATCAGATCCAAGACCCAGATCCCTTGCCAACGTGTCAGTAAACTGTTGACCTCCTACCGGAACATCACCCGTAAACGCTGACCTTCCTCCCTTCATGACATTAATGAGAGAGTAATGGGCACCGATATTGATAAGAGCAACAATTTCGTCCGGCTCAGGACCGTAGTTCAACTCAAACATATTTTCTAAGGCGAAGTAGTCGACATCTGCTACAACCGGAGTAAGATTTGCTTCATTAATGGCAGTGATATAGCTATTGATAACGTCTTTTCTGACCGCCACGAGGAGAACATCAACATTTCCAGTGTCGGGATCAGAGTCTAAGACTTGATAGTCAAGATTAACATTCTCCAGACTTTCAGGGATGAAGTTTCCTGCCTCGAATAAGATTGTCTCTTGCAGCTCTTTCTGATCTTGAGCGGGGAAATTTGCCCTTTTGATGATTACCGAAGGGCCGGGCACTGCGGTAATTACGTTTGTTGCCTTTATCTCGTGATCTTCTACGATGCTGCGGATCGCGTTTGCTACACTGAGAGGATTTTCGACGACATTTCCGCGTACCACATTTTCGTCGAGGGGAAAAATTCCAGCCTTGAGGATTCGTAAGGACCGCCCTTTTCCTTTGACTTCAAGAACCTTCACTGAACTTGAACCAATGTCGACGGTCAGATAACTTTTGTCTCCGAAGGGGAGGAATGAAGTCAGAGAGCTTATCAGGCTGCCGGTGGGGGGTGCCATAAGGTTTACAACTCAATGTATTTCGAATACTTACTATGCAATACGAAAACCAATTTGTCAAATGTTAAATGAAGAAAATTTCTCTCTTCCCTCCTTAGCATCGGTAGCGGTACCTATTCCCTATACTCCCCTCGTCGAATTTACCTATCGTATTCCAGAACAGCTACATGGACGAATAATCTGTGGAACATGTGTGGTTGTTCCTGTAAGTAGAAGAAAAATAACAGGAATAGTGACTTCCATTGGCTTACCAGATAACCTTCTTTCTGAAACTAACATAAAGTATATTCTTGATATAGTAGGAGAAGGCTGTGTTTTTTCTAGTGACTTAATGCGTTTGTGGAAGTGGGCAACGAATTATTATCTCACCTCACCAGGAGAGATGCTGCATGTCATGCTTCCCGGAGGAATACGGAACGAAAGCGAAAGGATAGTTCGACTCAAAAGAGAGCCGAAGAAGAACCGCATCAGGAATGGGGAGCACATGTGTTCATCAATTGATGAACACGTTTCCAAACAAGAAGTAGCCGTACGAGATGGGGTATTCTCTCTTATAGAAAATGAGATCCTAGCTTTTCTTGCCAAGCGGAGTCGAGTCGCAACGAAAACCCTGAATCGGTATTTTCCTTCAGCCCCTCTTCACAAAGCCTTGCACCGCTTATCGGCACGGGGGCTGATCGAAATCAAAGACCATCTCCCGCGTCGTCGTGCTGTTCAAAGGGGTAATTCCTCCTCTCTTTCTGTAGAGAACAGATGTAGAGATTCTCAGATAATCTTTCTTTCTTCGGCCCAAACACAGGCAGTGCAACAAATTGATGCGGCACTACAGGCAAAAAGTTTTCGCTCCTTCCTTCTTTATGGTGTGACTGGCAGTGGAAAAACCGAGGTGTACTTGCACGCTGCAGACCACGCACTTGCTATGGGAAAAAGTGTCCTCATCCTTGTCCCAGAAATTGCTCTGACGTCTCAGCTTGTTGAAAGAGTGGAACAACGCTTTGGAGCGCAGGTGGCTGTTCTACATAGTGGCATGATGGCGAGTGAACGGTGGAGGCAGTGGCGACGAATCGCGAGCGGAGAGGCAAAAATCGTCGTTGGTGTCCGCTCCGCGGTGTTTGCTCCCCTTGGTCACCTCGGACTCATCATAGTCGATGAAGAGCATGACGTTGCATACAAACAACAAGATGGGATGCGTTACAACGCTCGAGATCTTGCTGTCATGCGGGGACAGCTTGCTTCGTGCCCTGTCGTTCTTGGCTCGGCAACTCCATCCCTTGAGAGTCACGTCAATGGTCAAACAGGACGCTATGAGGTCATCACACTCCCGGAGCGTGTGGAGGATCGACCGCTACCAACGGTTGAGATTGTCGACCTACGAAGAGAAGGAAAGAGCGGCAATACCGATGCTATTTTCTCTCGGTCCCTCCAACATGCTCTGGTAGAGAATTATCAAGCAGGTAAGCAAAGCCTTTTGTTTGTCAATCGGCGCGGATACGCAAACTACCTGCAATGTCATCTCTGCGGAGAAGTAGTGATGTGCCCGCGTTGCAGCGTCTCGCTGACATTTCATCTCCGTGGCCGCATCCTGCGCTGTCATTATTGTGGATTCGGTCAATCTGCCTTTGACCAGTGTCCAGCCTGTCATGAGTCCTCGCTAACCGGATCAGGGTTTGGGACGGAGCAAGTCGAAGAAGCGTTACGTTGCTTGTTACCAGATGCCAGAGCCGCACGACTCGACCGCGATAGTGTGAGTCGCCGTGGCGCTCTCGAGCAAATTCTGAAGGCTTGGCGTGGACATGAATTTGATGTTCTTATTGGGACACAGATGGTTGCAAAAGGACATGATGTTCCAAATGTGACACTTGTTGGTGTGCTACGAGCAGATAGCTCTCTTCATTTTCCTGACTTTCGTTCGTCAGAACGGACGTTCCAGGTATTGACCCAAGTCTCCGGACGAGCCGGTCGTGGCCACGACCCTGGACGCGTGATTATTCAAACCTATGTTCCGCAGCACTACTCCCTGCGGTTTGCTGTACAGCACGATTACTCACGTTTTGCCACTTATGAGTTACGCTACCGTAAACAGTTGGGCTACCCACCATTTGCGCGGATGGTGAGTATTCGATGTGAAGGCAAAGATGGGGACAGCGTGCGAGCATGTCTCGAACACATTGCGGAGAAGGTCGGCGTGCTCTCGCAGGAGGTCCGGGAAAATACGCCCATTGTTCTCGGTCCAGCCCCAGCTCCACTAGAACGAGTGAATGGGCGACAGCGGTGGCAGATCCTGATCAAAGGACGTGACCGACGTGTCTTACATGAGCTAGTAAAAAAAGCGTGTCCAGAGAAACAGTCGCACTTTCGTGCCACGGGGACTCGCCTTATCATTGATGTCGATCCGTACGACATGTTATAAAACAACGATGATCAGAGAAATTCTTCATTATCCTGACCTTCGTCTCAAAGAAACTGCTACCTCTGTCGCCAATATTACCGGGAACCTTGTGCAACTTGTCGATGACATGGTGCAGACGATGTACAATGCTCCCGGTGTTGGGCTTGCTGCTGTACAAATCGGCGTCCCGCAGCGTATTGTTGTCCTCGATACAAACCACGAGGAACCAGGAAAAGACCTTTTGAGGTTGATCAATCCTGTCGTCACTGCTCGTGAGGGTGAAATCGTCTGGGAGGAAGGGTGTTTGAGTGTTATTGACTATACGGCAGAGGTCAAACGCTCGGCAAAAGTTGAGGTCAAAGCATGGACGCCAGACGAAAAAGAAATTACGCTGCAAGCGGAAGAACTTCTGGCCGTTGCGCTGCAACATGAACTTGATCACCTAGATGGAAAGCTTTTTATTGACCGCATCAGCCGACTCAAACGAGAACTGTATACTCGTCGTGTGAAAAAATTGCTCCGCGAAGGCCGACCGCTCAAAGCGCAGACAGGAAATCCTGGGATTTAAGAAGTGGGGGTTAAGAGGAAATAACTCCCACTTCTGTTCCCTTAATTAGTAGATTCCACCCATAATGTCCTCTTCCCAATCCCCAATCCCCAATCCCCAATCCCTTCGCCTTGTCTTCATGGGTACACCAGATTTCGCTGTGCCTTCCCTGCAAGTGTTGCTGGACGGGGACGACTGTGTTGTAGGGGTGGTAACGCAACCTGATCAACCCGCTGGACGTGGTATGGCCCTCCATGCGCCACCGGTGAAAGTCCTTGCTGAGTCGCACGACATTCCGGTTTTCCAACCAGCGAAACTGCGTGTCCCTAGTGTGCTTACACACCTCCAAAAATGGCAGCCTGATCTCATCGTCGTGGCTGCGTATGGCAAATTGCTTCCAACAACGATTCTCGATCTACCACCGCTTGGTTGCATCAATGTCCATGCGTCATTACTGCCCAAGTATCGCGGTGCCGGTCCTATCCAATGGGCGCTGGCTCAAGGGGAAACTGAAACCGGTGTTACCATTATGCGGATTAGTGAACGTATGGATTCCGGCGATATTTTGCTACAAAAAGCAACGCCGATTTTGCCATATGATACCGGTGGCACGCTGCATGATAAACTTGCACCCCTCGGAGCTGAGGCTCTCCGCGAGGCTCTCTCCTTGTTAAAAAAGGGCCAGTTGACCGCACGCGTACAAAACGAGGCAGAAGCAACGTATGCTCCGCTTATCAAGAAAGAGGACGGACGCATTGACTGGACAATGGACGCGGAGTCCATTGAGCGTCGCATTCGCGCGTTCAATCCCTGGCCTTCGGCATTTACAACCCTGAACGGCAAGCTCCTGAAGATTTTCGCTGCCCAACTCATTCCCCCTTCGCGGGGCCAGTCTGCGAGCCCTGGTACCATCGTAGAAGTAACCCCGGTTAGCCTTGTGATCGCAACTGGGAGAGACTGGCTTGCCCTGCAAGAGTTGCAACTCGAAGGGAAGAAACGACTGCCAGTCGATGAGTTTCTCCGCGGCCACATGCTGACACCGGGAGTTGTTTTCGGTGTCAGCCCACACGGTTGACGACCTCCCTTGTGATGTGGAAAGACGAGGACCAGAAGGAGGCTCATCATGCCAGAAAAATACACTATGAATGATGTGCGGGCATTATCCGAGAAGTACAAAAACTGGGGAAAGTGGGGCCCTGACGATCAGCTTGGTACCCTGAACTACATCTCACCAGAAAAAATTGTTGACGCCGCAAAACTCGTGAAGCAAGGTAAAGTTATCTCTCTTGCGATCCCTTTCGACGACAAAGGACCACAGACGGGATCGTTCGGACGTTTCAATCCTATCCATTTTATGTTGCAAGATGGCTGCGATGTTATCGCTGGTGCGCAGAACCATCTCCCCAATATTCGTTATGCTGACGATGCGGTAACGATGCCACTCCAATGCGCAACCCAATGGGACGCATTGTCGCACATCATGTACGAAAATAAGATGTATAATGGTTATTCGGCAGGTGAAGTTACTAGCTCCGGTGCCAAAAAAAACGGGATCGAAAACGCCACCAACAAAATCATCACTCGTGGTGTTCTCCTGGATATTCCGCGCTACAAAGAAAAACAGTGGCTTGAACCAGGGGAGGCAATTTATCCGGCAGATCTTGATGGCGCAGCGGCGATGGGCAAAGTCAGTGTAGGCAAAGGTGATATTGTGCTCATTCGTACCGGCCAGATTGCTCAAGTCCGCTCACGTGGCAGTTGGGGCGATTATAGTGGCGGTTCGGCACCGGGGCTCGGGGTTTCCTGTGCGGCGTGGCTATGCGACAAGCAAGTTGCTGGCTATGCAACCGACACCTGGGGTACGGAAGTCATCCCAAACGAAACACCAGATGTTTTCCAACCGTTGCATATGATTCTCATCGTCCACGCTGGCATGCTCGTTGGTGAAATCTTTGACCTCGAAGGCCTGGCCACTGATTGCGCCAACGACGGTGCGTATGAATTTATGTTCGTCGCCCCGCCACTGCCGATTACTGGCGCGGTCGGCTCGCCGGTGAATCCCCAGGCGATTAAGTAGTTGTTCAGGCGACGGGACTGCTACTTTGCTTATCTTTGCAGTCCCGTCCTTTTCCTTAACAGCCCACCTCACTTGACAGACCTTTCTAGACATGGAGCGACCAAACCTGTGAGACGGGTTTCCCGGTGCACATCAGTAAGTCTCCTCTAACTCCCCACGCATTCGACGCGCATAGAAAGACTCGTTAACGCCTTCGGGTCTCCTATTGCCACCTGGCGGCCTCAATCTGCTCAGATCAGGCAAATCATCAGGGTAACGCATCAATTGAATATAGAGTTCTTTATCTTGAGGTTTGGATGACTGAAATAGAGAGCGGAGTAAGGAAATAATTAAGTAGCGGGACTCCGTACGTTTTGCGCTGTCAAGCCTCAAGTTGGCAACAAGGAGTTCCCCCTCCGGGTTCAACGCCTCAATGGTTCCATCCTCGTGAACTTGAAGACACTGACCAAAGGCTATCTGACATGGGTCTGGAGCTATTCGGACATTCTTGGTGATGTTACAGCGGTGGCAGACATAAAGAAGATTCTCATAATTCAGCCTGTCCTGAGGATGGCTGCTTTGAGGTGCAGAGTGATCAATATCCCAAGTTCCCGTCAACTCCCATTGTTCTCGTTTGAGGCAAAACACACAGCGAAAGCTGTATTCATCACGGAGCCAATCTCGGTATGATTCGTAATCCGTATAGCCGTAAGGTCCATGTTTCCGAATGTGACGTGTTACCGGATAGGTAAAGGGGTTAGAAGGCTTTCCTATTCGCCTACCCATATTCCTCTCCGTTTGAGATCATCCCGTATGTCTTCTAGCTGCTTGATAGGAAGCGGGGCGAGTAATTGGATTCTCGCATCTGTCAGTTGCTGTAAATAATCAAGTTCGCGTTTCTCTTCACTCGCGATGTGCTTTTTTACTTTTTTCTCGATAAGCTGCGCACGCCGCTCGTTCGTATGATCCCAATCGACTGTGATGGCCAATAATTCACTCAGTGTTGAAAGGTCAGTGAACTCTTTGGGGAAATATTCCTTCTGCACAAAAGGTACACCGCGACGTTCGACTCCAGCAAACAAGTCGAGCAGTTGTCGTTCGAGATGTGGCGGCAATGCGTAAAGCCGTAAGACCTCAGCATCAATACGCCAATGTAGCACCTTCAACTTATCTGGAGTATTCGCAACTCCTACGGTATGTGTAGCTTTTAAGTAAGCCGTAACTGCCTCGACTAAGGGTGACACATTTACAGAGTTGACGTCTGGAATAGGCATCTTGCGCACTAACCCGGCCAATACATCTCGTTTCGTAGAAAAGGCATACGAATAGGCGTTCGCAAATGGAGAGTTGCAGATTCCCCACAACGCTTCTAATGGCCAACGCGTATCCCGAGGCCGAATCACAAGAAAACGGCTCGTCACAGGATGTCCTGCTTTATCGAGACATGCTTTTAACCGCCACGGCTCACGACTAACTGGCGCATAGTTCAGCAACACCTGTGGAATCCCAGTTGTAGTTCCATATCGTCGTGTTTTAACTACGGAGGAATCTAAGTTAATCCATATTGCTTCGGGCAACTCATGAGTTTGTAGAGAGGAATTCAATCTTACGAATCCTTTAACAAATTTTTGCCGAGGTTCCGTAGACATCGTTAATGTATTTGAGGGAAAGGCAGGATCTGTATGAGAGAGGAAATCGAACCCTTTCCCTATGGTTGCTATCTCGCCGAACCGAGGAAGGTTTTGACAGTATTCCCAAACCTCCTCTAAATCTGGAACGAAAAAGTTCCATTTATCCGCAGCCGAAAATCGCCTCGGTTGGAATTCAGACTCATATGTTGCTGCGTAGGACCGTCTGAAATTTTCTATGCCTGATTCACGTACTCGCCTATAGAGAATGGGATGCGTATTTCTCTGGTTCGACTCTAGTCGTCGTCCCAAGATCACTACCGACTCCGCATCAGAGGAGAAGACTTTGTCCGGCAGGAGGCAGATTTCACTGATCTCGAAATGTGTCACAAGCAGTTGTCGTAACGAGGTCGCATTTTTGCTGTGCAATATGCCCTGCGGAAGAATTACACCAAATACCGCACCGGGCTGCATGTGAGTGACAATTCTGCCGAAAATTTCAGCGGCCTTATTCACATGCTGAGTTTGCGTAGAGCTGGAACTGTTTATATGTCGCTCTGCAACGGACAGATTCTTAAACGGTGGGTTCGTCAGAATGATATTGGCTCCATGTGAACCGCGAGCTAAGACACCTTCTGTGAAAATATCGCTAACCTGCAAATCCCATCCATTAGGATTAGGAACATCTGCGAGGGTGAGTCTGAGTCGAGCAATTTCTAAAGCGAAAGAGTCGATATCGCAGCCATGAAGACGCTTACGGAGATATTCACGTCGCTTACTGGAAGAAGACTCACGTTCAGAAAGCAAATCTCCCAGGAGCTGCATTGCAGCAAGGAGAAACGGCGCGTGCCCACAGGCAGGTTCAAAAACCTGACGCTGATTTTCTGGAATCTCTTCAATCCATGGGCGGAGTTTGCCAACCATGTAGTCGACCAGGTACGTAGGAGTGCTATGGGTCCCTAAAGTGGTACGAACTTCTTTCGTAATCAGCGCGTTCTCATACAAGTAGCCCAACGCATCGGTACTGACCAAGCCTAAATGACTGCACCGTGATATTTCTCGTGCTGACTCCTTGAGAGCATTTGCCTGCCGTTGTGTCTCGATTTGGACTGGTTCAACAGCTCCGTAGTGGCGTGTCACATGAGCAAATACTTTTTGTACATCCTCAAGGTCGAGTGCGGCAAAGGTAGGAACCCGTTTATCCTTCAGTATTTTCGCAGCTAAGAGCCAAAAGTTAGATTTTAACAACCAGTGTCCCTGAGGCTGTGAAACTTCCGTCCAATGCAGCCGGGTTTTCACAAGCGCTACACACCGTTCAATCAGCTCAGCTAGCTTACGACCTGCTTGTTCCTCTACCAATGGCATTAGGCCGACATCAATAAAATCGAGTTGATAACTCTTTTCAAATCGCGCCCAGGTTTTGGCTCGGTAAATCGCTTCAGGAGCAAGTTCTGCTCTGTGTTCCTGAAAAAACTTGGGTAACTCAGCAGGGAGTATCCGCTGAAGAAATTGCGGTTTGCTCGTACCTTGCTTCCAGAAGAGCCAGGAGTCAGCCGAGTAGGCAAACACGACCGGGGCACCGAGGTCACGACACTTACTCACCGTGACCTCAGGGTCGGAGACATTATCAAGAACTGCTATGCAAGCAGAGCGAGAATCATGGGGGCGACGGGCAAAGGCAGCAAGAGGAACTCTGCAATCATCTGCCACCTCGACATTTGTCTCCAACTGCGACGTTTGATAGCCGCAATCAACAAGATACGGCCGAAGATGAGAGGCGTCTGAATGGTGCTGACCCAAGCTCATACCAACAACATCCTAGCTCAACGAAAAAGGGGAAACAAAAATTCGTTTCCAACTATCCTGACTACTCGTGCCTATGCGAAATCACTACACCGAATGTACTATTCTACTTTGCGTACTGGCTTATATCATCGACTTTCCTAGAGCGCAAAAATTTTTGACGCCATCGCACCTTTTCCCTCATTTAAAGGGGTGAAAAAGGGAAGCGCAAAGAGTCCAGCTCTCACTTTATTACCACCGCACTTGCGCTCCCGACTGTGATCACTGTCCCATCAGTTTTCTGACACCACACTTCGAGATGTGCCCGTTGACGGTTGCCTTCGGGAGTAACTTCCTTAACAACCCCGTGTGTCGTGGCAGTTTCTCCTCCCCAGAGAACGTTGACAAGATTAACGTTCATCTTGCCGCCGCAGTACCATCCTTCCCCGAAACGCTGTGTCAGCAATTCGGATATGAAACAAATCGACATCATGCCTTGCACAACAACCTCAGGAAATCCAAGTTTGCTCGCCTCCTCACGGTCAGTGTGGTAGTTTTTCCCTGGTCCTGAGAAGCGCATACACATGTCGAGGTCAACTTCTTTCTGAATTGAAGGAAGCGTTTCGAGTATTATCCCCTGGCCAACGGTGAAACTGCGACCCTGTGCTTTCTCTCGTTCTTTCCCGAAAACCATTCCTGTCGAAACGACTTCACGCAGGAAGCTTTGATGTGTCCGACTGCGTACACAGACACGACCATCGGCACCAAGCATCAGGACTTCATTAACCACGTAATCACGCCCACGTTTGTCGTAACGGTCGGTCACGACCGAGTGCGTGGAGATACATTCCCCGACCTTCAGGGGGGAAAATAACTCCCACTCTTGTTTGGCATGTAAGTTGCCGTAAATGTAGGGAAGGTACCAGCGGCGATCAACATACATCTCCGAATGGCGAATCAACGCTGGTGCGACTGGCCCTCCGAACGGAGACATGCCAACGTACCATGGATTGTGGTCATGGATCGCATCGGCATACTGCTGCACTAATTGTGGGGAAAGGTCGTAGTGTCGGGTCCCGCAGTCCATCCCAACAAAAACGTTATCTATCAGAAAATCGGCTGAGGACGCCGGGCGTGAGCCCGGGGGTGAAAGCCGCCAGCCGAAGGCTGGTAGAGGAGGGAGAGGAGAGAGTTTGCTACCGTTAAAGGATGGAGATCAGATTCAGTG
>JBFWXH010000057.1:0-48887 GCA_050187625.1 Binatia bacterium | reverse complement strand
AGCAAGTGATTGCGGCGTACATTCGGAACCAGGGGCAAGAGCAGGACTACAAGCAGCTACACAAGCAACCGTTGCAGTTAGAATTGTTTTCGTGAATGCCTCGCAGCTTGCTGCGAGGTTCTTTACTACGGAGCATTTGACGCCTCCGCACATGGAAGTCTTTCAACACGATGTGTGTCGATTGCGCTATCAGGTGGACGTTTTCTGGGTCACCGGAGCTGTCGCAAAAGAGCATGTGGAAGCAATGCTCAGCGTGTTTTCACGAAATCGTGAAGGAGCATCCCAACCAATTATTGAGGTGACATTATGATTACCAAAGACGAACAACTGCACCAAGCGCAAGCGGATATCCAAACGATTTGGCGGTTTCTCGAAGCGGCACGGGAAACGCATTCCCCGCTCGATTATCAACGATTAGCAGTACCGTATTTGCTCCAATTACAAGAACGACAGCAGGAAGTGGTCGAATATCTCTCACAACAACCAGTGTCGTCGGATGCCAATGCGGACTAGGGCTCCAGCCTTGGAATGGTAGTGGGAGAGCGTTGTGAAATTTTCAGAATTGCTCGAACAAGTGCGAACGTGGCTAGAGCGTGACCAACGCATCTCATATCGCGCCCTCAAACTAGAATTCGACCTGACTGAAGACATGCTCGATGCGCTCAAGGAAGAGTTGATCGAGGCCAAACGAGTAGCGGCGGATGAAAATGGCAAAGTACTGGTGTGGGTGGGCAACCCTGAAACGGATAAAGGGGAAGGGGAAACGGATAAAGGGGAAATGGGGAAAGGGGGAAAAGGCGAACCGAGAGTCCCCAGCCCCCAGCCCCTAGCCGAGCGGCGGCAGTTGACGGTGTTGTTCTGTGATTTGGTGGGATCGACGGCGTTATCAGCGCAACTGGATCCCGAAGATTACCGGGCGGTGGTGCAGGGGTATCAAGCGACGGCCACTGCGGTGATTGAGCGCCACCACGGCTATCTGGCGCAGCATTGGGGCGATGGGTTGTTGGTGTATTTTGGCTATCCCACCGCGCATGAAGATGAGGCGCGGCGAGCGGTGCGGGCAGGCTTGGAGATTATCACCGCCTTGTCCCTGGCCAACGGTCAAGAGCCCAACGACGTAGGGGCACGGCGGTGCCGTGCCCTGTCCACCTCCCAAATTCCCTCAGCTCTGCAAGTGCGCATCGGCGTACACACCGGGCTAGTGGTGATTGGGGAGATAGGGGGAGGAGAAAAGAAAGAACTCCTCGCTTTGGGGGAGACACCGAACATTGCGGCGCGGCTGCAAGGCTTAGCCGAGCCGAACACCGTCCTTATCAGTGCGGCCACGCAGCGGCTCATTGAGGGATATTTTGAGAGTCAACCGTTTGGCTCGCATATTCTCAAAGGGATCGCCACGCCGGTGGCGGTCTACCAGGTGCAGAGTGAACGGCAGGGTGGGAGTGCGCTTGAACGCCGAGCCACGCTCACTCCCCTCATTGGCCGTGAACAGGAAGTGGGCCTCCTTATCGATCGCTGGGAGCAAGCCAAGGAAGGACAAGGGCAGGTGGTGTTACTCAGTGGCGAGCCGGGGATCGGCAAATCACGGTTAGCCTACACCCTTAAAGAACACGTGACCAGTGAAGGCTCGTTAGTCTATGAAGCGCGCTGTTCCCCGTATCATCAGCAGAGCGCTTTGTATCCGCTGATCGACGTCTTACAGCGGACGTTGCTGTTCATTCGGCAGGACACAGACGAGATCAAGGTTGCCAAGCTGGAGCAGACGTTAATGTTGTACGAGATGCAAGACAAGCTCCCGCTGTTCACGGCGCTCCTCTCGTTATCCACGCCAACACAGTATCCGCCCCTCACTCTGACTCCCCAGAAACAGAAGGAGCGAACCTTCCAAGCCTTGGTGCAGATCTTCCTGGCGCAGGCCGAGCGACAAGCCACAGTCTCCGTGTGGGAAGACCTGCACTGGGCTGATCCGTCATCACTCGAATTCCTTTCCTTACTCATTGAGCAGATCGCCACGACCAAGCTCTTGCTTGTCTTGACGTTCCGTCCTGAGTTTACTCCACCGTGGAAGCCGCGTTCGCATATCTCCCAACTGGTGCTCAATCGGTTGGGGAAGAAGCAGGTGGAGGCGATGATTGCGCAGGCGGCGGGCAAACAGCTCCCTCCAGACGTGATTGAGCAGATCCGCCTCAAGACGGATGGGGTGCCGCTGTTCATCGAAGAATTAACCAAAAGCGTGATTGAGTCCGCCACAGGTGTAGGGGCGCAGCATGCTGCGCCCCTACAGTTAGCGATTCCGGCGACGTTGCAGGAAGCGTTGCTGGCGCGACTCGATCGGTTATCCACCGCTCGGCAGGTGGCACAACTGGGCGCGACATTAGGACGCGAATTTGCGTATGAACTGCTGCTCGCCGTTGCGCCGATGAGCGAAGTGGACTTACAAACTGCTCTTGCCAAGCTGGTGGAGGCGGAGATTCTCTACCAACGTGGCATCGGCGAGCAGGCACGGTACGTCTTCAAGCATGCCCTCATCCAAGACACCGCCTATCAATCACTACTCAAGAGCACCCGGCAGCAGTATCATCAGCAGATCGCGCAGGTTTTGGAGGAGCGGTTTTCCCAAACCAAAAAAACCCAACCGGAACTCTTCGCTTACCATTGCACCGAGGCGGGATTGATTGAGCAGGCGATTCCGTATTGGCAGCAGGCGGGACAGAAAGCGACCGAACGCTCGGCTCATACGGAAGCAATTAATCATTTCACCAAGGGGTTAGAACTGCTCAAGACGCTGTCGGATACGCCGAAACGCGTTGAACAGGAGCTCACCCTGCAAGTCAGCTTGGGGGCACCGCTCATGGGCAGCTAAAGGTTTTGCTGCACCAGACGTGGAAAGGGCCTACACCCGCGCACGAGAGCTGTGTCAGCAGATGGGAGAAAGCCCCCATCTTTTCCCGGTTCTTTGGGGGATGAGGCTGTTCTTTGCTACGCGAGGAGAGTTTCGGACAGCGCGTGAACTTGAGGAGCAGTTGTTGCGTTTGGCGCACAACGTGCAGGAGCCAGACCTCCTGCCATGGGGCCACCAAGGCGCGGGAATCACTTTGTTCCTCATGGGAGAATTGACTCTAGCACAAGTGCACTTGAAGCAGGTGATTGCTCTCTATAACCCTAAGACGCACGGCGCTTTGGTTTTCCGCTATGGGCTGGATCCTGGAGTACTTGGTCGATGCGTAAATGCAAATCTTCTATGGTACCTAGGTTATCCGGATCAAGCATTGCAGGGTGCTCTTGAAGCTCTCTCATTTGCTCAGCAAGGGACACACGCCTTTAGCCAAGCATTTGCTTTGGCCCTTGTTGCCAGTCTCCATAAACTTCGTCGGGAAGAGCAATTAGTCCAAGAACGAGCAGAGGCAGCTATAGCTCTCTCAAGTGAGCACGGATTTGCCTTTTTGTTGGCTGGAGGAAGTGTTTTTCAAGGTTGGGCACTCGCTGAACAAGGACAGTCGAAAGAAGGAATTGCACTAATGATTAGAGGACTGGGAGCTTGGCAGGCCACTGGTGCGCAGATAGAACGCCCATATTTTCTTGCCATTCTAGCCGAGACCTATGGAAAGACAGGGCAGGCAGAAGATGCCCTAAAGGTAGTAAAGGAAGCGATGGCTTGCATACACGAAACTGGGCAACGTAATTACGAAGCCGAGTTGTATCGCCTCAAAGGAGAACTCACGCTGCGCGCAGGCGAAAAGGGGCAAAGGGAAAAAGGCGAAGAGGCGAACTTGCCAAATCCTACCTACCAGAGCCTAAATCCCGACCCCCACGGCGAAGCCGAAGCGTGTTTCCTGAAAGCTATCGACATTGCCCGTCAGCAGCACGCCAAATCGTGGGAACTGCGTGCGGCAACCAGCCTCGCGCGGTTGTGGCAGCAGCAAGACAAAAGAGCAGAAGCGCACACACTGCTGTCCGAGGTGTACACCTGGTTCACGGAGGGGTTTGAGACGAAGGATTTGCAGGAGGCGAAGGCGCTGATCGAGGAATTGGGCGATTGAGTCATCGTGCCATTGAAGAATTGAATGATTGAAGAAATGTTTTCCTCAATGACCCGATGGCCCAATGAGGCAATGAGGCAATCGGGACTATCCCTAGTCTTGACTTTACTGACGCTGTGGCGGTATGGCGAAGGCTCAATAGTTTTTAATTTTTATAAGGAGGGTCCACGTAATGGCCACACGAGATTTTGAAGTACAGCAACTGCTGAAGGCGTATCGCAAGGGAGTGATCTCTGACGAACTGTTCGAAGCGCAGATGAAAGAAATTGCCGAGAGCAATGGGAACCTTGATGTCGCCAATGTGCTGGCGCACCGAGGTGACGGGACGAAGGTGGCTTCGCAGACGTTGCAGACGACACCGCAAAGCCAGACCGTCGCATTTACCATTCCGGCGAATTTCAGTGCTGATCGCGAAAACACGCATAAAGGCGACCAGATTATCTACATCATTGATGGGAAGGTGACCGCCCGTGTGTCTGGTAAGGAACAAGACCTCAAGGCTGGCGATCTGCTGATGATTCCCGCCGGTGCTCCTCACACTCTCCGTACTGGCAGCGAGCCAATGTTTGGCTTCACTATTTTTGCGCCGCCAGAGATGTAAACCGACCCGCTGGTCGTGTGGAACCGATGGAGGAACGCCGTAGAGGGAGGAGACATATATGGCGACGAAGAGTCAGGAAACACAACTGCAGGAAATGATTGATCGTGAGGAAATTCGCACGTTACCTGTCCGCTATTGTCACTGTGTGTGGCAGAAGGATCTGGATGGATACGCCAATCTTTTTACCGATGATGGATGGTTTGCCACCAATGATCCGTCTTTGCCGCGCGCCGAGGGACGTGCCAATCTGCGCAAGATGATCGGTGAACAACTCGACACCCTAAAACCACGACCGTTTATTCATAATCATGTGGTAGAACTGCAGGGACCAGATAAGGCCAAAGGGACCTGCTATGTCGAAGTGCGGCTCGTGCGAGATGGGAAAAAAATGCTGATGTCTGGTTGGTATAATGACGAATATGCCAAAGTCGGCGGCGAGTGGAAGTTTAAGTCACGTCAGATTGCGGTCGATTCCTTTGGCCCGGCCAGCGGCGACTAGAAGACCTCTCGTGGAGGATGCATGTCTACGGAAGAAACCAAGGAACAAAACAAAGCGATTGTGCGTCGGGCGATCGCTGCGATCAGTCGTGGCGACCTGGATGGATTCATGGCCGATGCCGCTGACGATGTGACGTTGTCGGTGATGGGGGCAGTGATTCCACCGATTCAGGGAAAACAGAAGGTTCTGAAAGGGTTGCGCAATGCGCTTGGGGCGCGCCTGGAAGGTGGCGGAGCGATTGCCATGACGATTGAGAACCTGATCGCCGATGGTGATTATGTGGCCGAGCAGTCGCGTGGGAAAGCCCGGACAAAGGACGGGAAAGATTACAACAATACCTATTGTCGTGTCTGGCGGATTTCCGGTGGGAAAATCCAGGCAATGCAGGAATACCTCGATACGGAACTCGTCCGGGCATGTTTGATTGATTAAGCGCTCAGCTAAGGCAGCCGGGGATGATTCCCCGGCGCTACTGGTTGACGGTTGTGAAAGAGGGGCATATCTCTTGTCCCTCATGAGTCATTCCGCATCGCCAAAACAACTGCTTTACTACCTCCTGCCGCGTGTCAGTCGTTCCTTTTATCTCAGTGTTCGCGTCTTACCCAGCAGTCTGCGTCCGATCATTGGACTTGCCTATTTGTTCTGTCGGGCTGCGGATACGATTGCTGACACGGCACTCCTGCCACGTGCACAGCGACGAACGTATCTTGAACAGTACCGCACGGTTTTTGCCACGGGTGAGATTGTAGCGCTGGGCAACATACACCAGCACTTGACTGAGGTGCAACACAACGTCGCTGAGCGTGAACTCCTGCGGCGATTACCAGACTGCTTTCGTTTTCTGCGTGAGTTGAGCCCGGATGACCAACAGCACATTTGTCAGCTGGTCACCACACTAACGCAGGGAATGCAACTTGATCTGACCCTCTTTCCAGGAGAAACCGAAGGTCGTGTCGGTGCGTTGGAAGCGCAGACTGATCTTGACCGCTATACATATTTCGTTGCCGGCTGTGTCGGAGAGTTCTGGACCAGAGTTGTCTGTGCCCACGTGCCGAGGCTGCAGCAGTGGGATGTCCCGAGCATGGAACGAAAAGGGATGCATTTTGGCAAAGGGCTGCAAATGACGAACATCCTCCGTGACCTCGCTCACGACATCCGTGTGGGACGGTGTTATTTCCCTCGTCGCGAACTTATGTCACTTGGTGTCCAGCCGAAAGATTTACGCGAGCCTACGACAGTTGAGCGTATCCGTCCGCTGCTTGATGACTTACTCGAACTGACGCTAAGTTACTACCGTGACGGTTGGGAGTATACGCTGGCCATTCCTCCGCGTGAGTGGCGGCTACGTCTTGCCTGCGCGTGGCCGTTGTTGATTGGACTTTCGACGTTGGCTCTTGTGCGTCGCTCGCCGGATCTGCTCAATCCCACCATACGCATCAAAATAACCCGGGGTCAGGTTTACGGAATTATATTTCGTTCTCTGGCGGTGATTGGGTCGAACCAGGCTCTCGACCGTTACTATCAACAGTTGCTGGCGAGTGGAGGGCTCGTTGAGCCAGGGAAGGCCGACATCCGACAGACCGCCTGAGCAATGGTAGCCGCCAGGGACGAGTGTCGCTTGATGATCGGGGAGAAGGATCAACGCAGTGGGTAGTAGAAAAACAACGACGTGGAATGGCGAGACACTCCCAGACTACCTGCGCGATGGCCTTGACGTGGTTTTTGTCGGATTGAATCCGGGGCTCTACTCCGCCCAAGTTGGCCATTACTTTGCGTACAAGCATAATCGCTTTTGGGAGGCGTTGTCGCAGTCGGGGCTTGTGCCTGAACCGGTCGGACCAGAAGACGATAGCCGCTTGTTAGGCTGGGGAATCGGCTTGACGGATATCGTGAAGCGACCAACGAGCGGCATTCATGAAGTGTCACAACGAGAATTCCGTCTCGGTGCGAAAACCCTGCAGGAAAAAATTGTTCGCTACCAACCACTAGTGGTCTGTTTTGTTGGACTGACAGGGTACCGCATTTGCTGTGGGGACAAGCCTAAACTCGGAGAGAAAGCCAACCACTTTGGTGGTTCGCCGGTTTTTGTTATTCCCTCGACGAGCCCTCGTAATGCCAACTACTCACTCCCGCAGATTGTGACGGCGATGCAGGATTTGCGCGCGTATCTCCGCTCGGTGAAGGGAGAGGTATAACATGAAGACTTTCTCTTGGTTCCGCTCCTTTCTCAATGCAAAACGTTAACGGTAGACGGAGAAACTCGAAATGTTGGCTGGGACGTCATTCCCACGCAGGCGGGAATCCAGGTTTTCTCCCAGGATTCCGGGTCGCGGCCTGCGGCCTTGCTCGGAATGACGAGTTACCTCGGAGCTGGCGTTAGGCAACAGGTTGTAGCTGATCAGCGTGCTCTACCTGTCAGGATAGAGGACTCGTCTGCAAAAGAACCCCATTGTGAATGAGGAAACTGCGAATGTAATTCGCTTTCTGGCGGCGTTCACCTGTAGTCCCTGGTGCCTGTTGTTCGAACTCGTTGATTTTGTCGGCATAGAAGCGCCGCCCCTTCACGCGAATCTTCTTGCCCCCCTCAACCCCGCGCAGGCAATCGTCGATCATGTCGTCAGGTTCCTTCTCGACGAAAGCGCAGAATTCCGCCAGCACCGCTAGGCGTTTGGCATCAGCGTCGGGGGAAACACCAGCTTGTTCGTGGACACCGGCGAGCCACGTTTTGACGGTGGTACTTTCACTCAAGGAGGTGCTCATCCTTGGCTCTTTCTTTTTATTCCTCTGGCAAGCCGAGCATCCGGCTGACCGCGCGCACTTCTTCTTTCCGCCACGGCAATGGGGCTGGTTCTTGGAGCATCTTCTGCGCTTGGAGTTGCGCGACGACCTCTTCTGAGCCACGGAACGGTGTTCCGTAGCGACCGTCATGAAAGAGAGAGCCCAGCGGTGGTCGTGGTCGTTGCCCTCCGGCTTCCCAACCTTCTGCTGGATACCCAACAAATTGTACCCACAACGCTGTCCAATGGTCAGGAACCCCGAAAACCTGCCGTGCCGCTGCCTCCGGGTAGGTGCACAGCATCGTACCAAGACCTTCGTCGACCGCTGCGAGCAGTGATTGGGCAATGGCCAGCCCAGTTTCACATCCTGTCACCTTGGCGTTGAGGACTGGGTCCGCACTGAACACTTGCACCACCTGTGGGTACGCTACTTCGTTCACGAATTTGTGGGTCCAGCCGTGACTGATATTGAGGACCCCCATGTTGACTTGCTCAGTTGCACGGGACGGCATGTCCCGCGTGAATGCTTGCAGATCTCCCCACCAGTAGATGTGGATAGGCGCCATTTCGATCATCCCGGCGTTTACCGGCAGGGTAAGCGCTTCAAGGTCAGCCTTCGACATCTTATCTCGTTCAACCACGATAGCGCGGGCGAAATCTGCATTGCCTGCGCGGCTGGCGAGCCGCGCGGCTTCAAGAATTATTTGAATCTTCTCTCGTGGCACCGGCTTCCAGGGCAAAAAATAACGTATCGAACGCCTCCGTCCTACGACTTCTTTGAACTCCACGGTTGAGCCTCCTCAACGAAGGTGATGAAACTTGATATAACAAAAATAGCCTTAGAGAGTAAGGAGTCACGTTGATGAGAAAAAGTATAGTGATGTTGATTATTGGTGGTACGGCGATCTTGGCTAGCTGTGCGTCCCAGCTGCCACACCACGCGACAGTAGCAAAACCGCCACCTCCGCCGACAAAAATTGATGATCCGACTCTGTCGTGCGAAGAGGCTAACCGTATCGCTTATAAGACAGTGAACGTCATGGGCTATACTGCTACCTCTGTGACCGTGGCGACGCCTGGTGGTACCGGAGAGATTATAGCGGAGAGAGAAGGCACTCGCGGTGGGAAAGTCGTCATTCAGTGCCACACTGGTGGAGGGGCTTCGGTCGAAGGCTTCGAAGGTGGACTTCCTATTCCGTCACTTGTCGGTGGAGACAATCCGCACAAGTTCTATAATCAATTCCGTCGCAGTTTTGTTCTTGTCCGGGAGAGCGAGACCCGTGCCGAGCAAGTGTCGGAAAAAGGCTTCAGTGTGAAGATGAGCAAACTCAACGGCGTCGAATCGCGCATTGAGTTTGGTGTTGATTTGCCTGCGAGCGGAGTGCAGCCGGTGAAGGTACTGATTACCAACAACAGTCCTCGACCATATGGCTTTGATGCCAGCCAGGTGTTTGCGATGTCGGCGAGTGGTGGGCGCGTCACTCCTATGGCCCCACCGGCTGCGGGGCAAGGGAAAGCGTTGCAAGGTGAGATGACCATCGCTCCAGGACAGACTGTCTCCGGGTATTTGTTCTATCCAGGGGGAAATTATACCTCAGCCCGGACTACCGTCGTCGATAAAGAGAATGACGAAGGTGAAGGGTTCCAGGTACAGTTCTGAGTTAAAGTCCGCCGCATTACTTAGCGATAACGAAAAAAGCTTCCGAAAGAGTCGGAATGATGCTAGAAGCAGGTTTCAGAATATCTTCTCGCTGAAGTGGCTGGTTGAGCGGAGTATCGAATAACAAAACAAGGAGGACTGACGCTATGGCACACAAAGGCTTCTCTCACCTAGGGTTTTCTACGCTGGATCTCGACAAAACCCGCGAATTCTATGAGAACATTATGGGGTTCAAACCGGTGCGTTGCGATACGATTAAGATTAAGGAAGGTGGTCATATCCGTCACATCTTCTTCGACACTGGCCGAGACCAGCTGATTGCGTTCATGGAAGCCCGCCAAGTTCCTGGGGTGCCGGCGGAGTACGATGCCGGGATTAACCGTGGGTTAGGGGTGCCCAGTGCGTTTTACCACTTTGCGTTTGAAGCTGGAACGGAAGCTGGCCTAGAGCAAAAACGGCAAGAGCTGCTCAAAAAAGGGATTGCTGTTTCTGAGGTTGTCGATCATGACTGGGCGAAGTCGATCTATTTCAAAGATCCCAATGGGCTCCAATTGGAGTATTGCTGCCTCACGCGTGACTTTACTGATCAGGATGCCGTAATGACTGAACGCTTTGAGGCGTCGATCAAAGCGATGGGCCTCGAGGATACGGATTCTCTTGTGGCGTCGAAAGCGGCAAACGCGTAGGTTTCCGTAGGTTGCTTGATGAGGATGTGGTGAGGGCGGCCCCAAGAGGTCGCCTTTTTTGTCTTAGCGGTACGCCCTGCATTAATGACCGACCTGTTCGCGCGCCTGGTCTATGTAGCGCTGAATCAGGAGACGCATGGTCTCAGCCGGTTGGATGCCGATCAACGGAAAGGTACCGAGCATGAACGTCGGATAGCCAACCACCTGAAACGTTGCTGCCTCTCTTTCGGTCTCTTTGACCTGTTCCGTGAAAGTTCCGGCTTGGAGCGCATCATGTAAGGCCCGAGCGGGAAGACCGGCATGTTCGGCAATGCGCAGAAGAGTCGGTAGGTTGCCGATATCTTGCCCGTCTTCGAATCCGGCACGGAAAACTGCGTCATGATATTGAGCGAACTTTCCTTGGGTGCGCGCGAATTCAGCCCCTTCGAGAGCAAGGGAGGAATCAAGCCACCGTTCCGGCACTCGTACGGTGACACCGGTTTCCCGGGCGACGCGAAAAATCTTTCCTTTGGCTTCGTCACCGATCATTTCTCCATTCTTCCAGCCTTGGTGACGGCGAGAGATCTGTACGCCTTTCCACAACAGCTCGATAGCCAACTGCTCTTGTAGCTGCTCCATGACTTGCTTGGCGATGTAGCACAGCGACGACGCGTAGTCATAATAGATAGGGATGAGGACATTCGCCATGATCTGCACAGTAGCCCGCTCGACATTGCAGGAGCAAGAGGGTTGGATTATAAGCAGTTAATAGCTCTTGCGAAGGAGATGCCTATGGCTTTCATCGAAGTATTGAACCCGATTGCCGACTCACGGGCGAAGGAACTACCGCTCGCGCGGCGGCAGGGTGATTTGCGCGGCAAAACGATCGGTTTTTTGAATAATCGTAAAGCTAATGCTGGGCTATTACTGGAGAAAATTGAAGAACTACTCCGGCAGCGCTGCGGTGAGTTTTCTGTCGTTAAAGGAGAAAAGAACGCCGCAATGCCAGCCCCCGATTCAGTTATGGCGAAGCTCTCTTTGTGTGATGCGGCGATTGTCGCGATCGGAGATTGAGGATCATGTACGTCGTGGGGTCTCCACGACACCATCGAGTTAGAAAAACGCGGTGTTCCGACCGCTGTCATTTGTAGCGACGAATTTGCAGCCCTCGGTCGCGCTGAGTCGCAGAACCTGGGTATGGGTGGAGTGCCCATCGCCGTGATTCCGCATCCCCTGGCCAGCAACAAGGCCGATGAAGTTGCACGAAAGGCGGCTGCGGTGGCCGAAGAAGTGCTCGCTATTCTGACCCAGCCCGCAGAAAAGCTCCTCGCGCAATACCGCGGGACCTTCTTGAAGCCGGCAGGAAAACAGATCCGGAAGGCAACAGCCTGAAAGAAAGGAGTCAGCAGTCAGCTTCCAGCCAAAATCTCCCTACTGGCTACTGCATGCTGGCTGCTGATCGCTGAAAGCAAAGGATATGGACTTCCGTTCCGATCGTATCTCTCTGAACGATTCTCTCGAAGCAGTAAACGACTGGTTCTACGATCAAGGCTGGACCGATGGACTCCCCATCGTGCCGCCGACCGCTGAACGAGTCGAGAAGATCTTGGCGTGGACTGATCGTGACTCTCAAGACGAACTGGGCGCGATACCGCCAAAGTACGGTATTGCCACGATCGAGAAAATGGCGATCAATGCCGTCATGGCGGGATGCCTGCCGGAATACTTCCCCATCGTTATTGCAGCGGTTGAGGCCCTGCTTGAGGCGCAGTTCAACCTGTACGCGGTGCAGAGTACCACCCATCCGTGTGCGCCGTTGGTCATCGTCAATGGACCGCTGGCGCGTGAAGTTGGGCTGAATGCCCGGTATAATGCCTTTGGTCAAGGCTGGCGTCCTAATGCGACCATTGGCCGTGCTCTGCGGCTGGTCTTACTGAATATTGGTGGTGGCGCGCCGGGTATCCTTGATCGTGCGACCCAAGGCCAACCGGGGAAGTATTCGTATTGTGTGGCTGAAAACGAAGATGAGAATCCGTGGGAGCCGCTGCATGTGGAACGAGGCTTTCCGGCTGACGTTAGCACCGTCACTGTGTGTGGAGCCGAAGGCCCCCATAATATCAACGATCATGTGAGCACGGCTGCGCCGGGTATCCTGACTACCATTGCCAGTACGATGGCTGGAATGGGCTCAAACAATGCCTACGCATTTGGCGAACCGATTCTGGCCCTGGGGCCAGAACATGCAGAAATTCTGGCTCGCGATGGGATTCGTAAAGAGGATATTCGTGACTATGTCTTCCGCCACGCCCGAGTGCCGCGTGCGCAGTGGGAAGCAGGAGGAATGTTTGGCATGGGCATTGGCCCGGATAATCTTTTTCCAGGGGAGGCAGCGCTGCCGCTGATCCGTACCCCGGCGCACCTGATGATCATTGTGGTCGGTGGCCCAGGCCGTCATTCGTGTTGGATGCCGACATTTGGGGCGATGACACGCTCAGTGACCCGGGCCATTGCACTGAAAGAGGGGACGCCAATACGATCGATACAGGACGTGAAACGTGGAACGTAAAGTCGGAAGCGTGGCGCCTGGAGCAGAAAGAAAAGAGGTACTGCGCTTGGTCGTGCACTACTCACTCAGAGGGAGTTAATGTCTTGCGCATGGCGACACGACATGGAGGTTCCAAACCTCGTGCCGTTTCTTCCGCGACTCGTGCCCGGAGCGCGGGTGTCCACTCGGACTTATCCAGAATAGTAAAGCCCAGCTTCGTGTAGAATGGACCATTCCACGGAATATCGTGATAGGTGGTTAAGGTGAGCACCGGATACCCGTGAGCCTCAGCCCAGGCACACACTGCGTTCACTAACGCCGTGCCGATCCCCCGCCGTCCATGTTCAGGATGAACGTCGAGTTCCTCGAGATGCGGATCGCAGTCTTCTTCGAGTTCCACCAGGGCAAACCCGACCGGGAGGCGCTGTGCGGACAGCGCAACCCACAAGAGCCCAGCGTCTAGTGCTTCTTGGAAATCCTCGATCGGAGTGTTCTCCTCGATCACGGACGGAGGAACGTTCCAGTCGCGAAATAACAGTGCCGCTTTGTGTTCGATTTCAGGGAGGAAAGAGAGATGTTCTGGTCTTGCCCACTCAATCGTATAAGCTACGGTCATTGTCGTCTGCTCATGAAAAAGATTGCGCTGATGGACAAAAAGAGTAGCACATCGCCGTCATGAGTGCGATCTGTTGTTTGCGTATATGGCCCCGCGACAACTCGGAATTCGGTGCGTTCATAGTGGATGGAGAGCTGTGCAATGCTACAGAAGCTTTGGTTTTCGCCGATTCGGGAAGAGCGAATACATTGCTGACGTTTCATCGGGGTATCTGCCATCTGGTGACAGACTAGTGGTAATGGTACAGTGCGCAGCTCCGCCGGTTTTGTTTCAGGAGCGGATCGCGAGCTAAGGACATGTCCCTCCATGTGACAGGTGGTCGGCAACTGCGAGCGATAGGCTAGCCAGTACCTGCGGAGAGCCGAGCCGCATGAGGAGCTAGATCTTTTCACCGAATTTTCCCGCTTTTCCAATCATATGAATGACGTACAGACGACGATAGCAGCGCCTGCGCAGTCCATGAGACCGCGGAGACCTAACGAGCATTTTTCCGCGGCCCCGTGTCTTGGGTATGCCCGATCCAAGCGCATGAGGTGGAGCGTGTGTGGTTTTCTGTGGACGTTGGTGATCTTAGGCGTAACGACCATGCCGTGGAGCAATTTTGTCGGGCATGCCCATTGGCAGAGGGTCCATTGGATTCCTTTTGCTGAGACAAGCCTCCACTGGTGGTTTATCCTCGATTTCTTTGGCAACATCGTCCTTTTCCTGCCGTTCGGCGGATGTGGTGTGTTGAGTATGCCCCACCGCTCCGGGAGGCGTCGCGTATTGCGAGCCGCAGGTTATGCGGCTCTGCTTTCTCTCAGCGTTGAGTTTTTTCAAGTGTATTGCCACAACCGTTCCCCCGCGATGACCGATGTGTGCACGAATGTGACCGGAGCCTTGCTCGGTGCCTGGTTTATCGTACGTCCGCCAACCGTAGTGAGCCGCCTACTGAGGGGTCGTGTGTGGGGATGTTGTTGGTTGCTCCTGCTCCTTGGTGGTGGGTCGGCCTCTGCGGACCAGCCCCCGAATATCGTCATGATCTATGCTGACGATTTGGGGTGGAGTGATGTAGGATTCAATGGCCGCACGGAATGGCAGACTCCACATCTCGATCGTTTAGCGCAGCAAGGGATGGTCTTTGATCGTTGGTATTCTGCCGCGGCGGTATGTGCACCGAGTCGGGCAGCGTTTCTTACCGGCAAGTATCCTATTCATAACGGGGTGACGGGGAACCTGGACGATTTACCAGACACCCAGGTGACCATCGCCGAAGCACTCAAGTCCTATGGGTATGTGACCGGGCTGTTTGGCAAATGGCATCGAGGGTGTGAGTCATCCCCGATGTACGGATTTACCCACCCTATGGACCAAGGATTTGACGAGTTCTTTGGTTTTACCGATGCGCGCCATGCCTGGGAGCAATTCCCGAAAGAACTCTGGGTCGGACGTGAACACCAGCCGGTCTCCGGGTACGCGAATACGTTGTTTACCGATCGGAGTATTGATTTCATCTCGCGGCATCACCAGCAGCCTTTTTTTCTCTATGTGCCGTACATTGCCACGCATTTCTACATTCAAGCCCCGGAAGATGATGTCGCTGAATACCGGGGTAAGTTTGCCGAGAAAGATCCACGGCAACCGTTCAATGCCATCTATGCCGCCATGGTCACGCGGATGGATAAAGAGATTGGGCGGATTTTGCAAACATTGGAGTCTTTCAACCTCACGCGACGGACCCTTGTTGTGTTCTCAAGTGATCAAGGCGCGACGTTCGAGCAGGAGAACGAAGGGGCCTCAGCCTATCACAGCAGTAACCGCCCGTTCCGTGGGCAGAAGCGAACGTTATGGGAAGGCGGGATTCGAGTTCCCGCCGTGGTGCGCTGGCCGGGAAAAATTCCCGCCGGTCGGAGGTCTTCGGTCGTCACCAGCATGATTGACCTCATGCCGACCTTTTTAGCGGCGGCATCGCTTCGTCCGCAACGACGCTGGAAAGTGGATGGGAGGAATATGCTACCAGTGTGGCAGGGCAAACGTGCAGCTCCCGAGCGGATCTTGTTCTGGGAGTGGCGGGGAGACGGCTCTACACAACTGGCGGCCATGTTAGGAAAATTTAAACTGATTGTGACTGAACAGAACCCACCTGAATTGTTCGATGTTGAGGCTGACCCGGGAGAACAGCGTTCGGTGATTGCTGAGCATAAAACCCTTGCCGTCCAGCTCCAGCACGCGTTGGACACTTGGCTACGCACGGAAATTCTCAAACCGCCATGCCGAGAACGTCAGTAAGTATCATGTCCCCTAAATTTCAGTAAGATTCCTCTTTTGCGCTCCTTCCGCTCGTTGTGAGTGGAGCAAAGCAGATTTTTCCCATCATGATTTTGCTCTATGCTGAGCTGCATGAATGGACATACTTCTTCTCGTTGGGTCGTGGTTGGGATTGTGGTTCTAGGGTTGTTAGGATGGGGGAGGGCGGCTGTTGCTGAATCGCGCCCATCGTTGACATCGCTCCTGAACAAGACAGGTCACCGCCCCAAAATCGGGTTGGCTCTAAGTGGTGGAGGTGCGCGTGGATTTGCTCATATTGGGGTGCTGAAAGTGCTTGAGGCGCAGGGGATCCCAATTGATGTCGTTGCCGGCACGAGCATGGGCAGTGTTGTCGGTGGACTGTACGCGTCGGGCTATGACATCAAAAGACTTGAGGCAGTGGCGACGACCATAGACTGGCGTGATCTGTTTAACGAGAAACCTGCTCACAAGGCCCTGTTCTTTCCCCAGAAAAAAACCTCTTCTCGGTATTTGTTTGAAATAGGCCTGCGAGGACTGGTGCCGGATATTCCGAGTGGCTTGTCCGCTGGGCAAAAAATATCAAATCTGTTTTCGTTGTTGACCTTGTCAACAGCGGGTCTACAGAGCTTTGACCAGTTTCCGATTCCTTTTCGTGCGCTTGCGACCAACATCGTTGATGGCAGTGAGGTGGTGTTAGATGGGAGTCAGCTGTCACTGGCCGAGTCGATTCGGGCCAGCATGGCTGTCCCGATGATTTTCACACCGGTAGAACTCGGTGAGCAGCTGTTGGTTGATGGTGGGTTAGTAAAAAATCTTCCGGTCGATATTGTCCGGAACATGGGGGCGGAGATTGTCATTGCTGTCAATGTCTCAACCCCGCTACGCAGCAAAGAAGATCTGCGCTCACTCGTTGCCATTATGGATCAAACGATGTCCTTGCAGATCGTACACTCGACGGAACAGCAGGTGGGCTTAGCCGACATTGTGATTACGCCGGATCTCCAAGAGTTCTCGTCGGCAGATTTCGTTGCCGCAAAAGCTATTATGGCGCGTGGGGAAGAGGCAGCGCATGCACAGGCTGGGGCCCTGCGTCAACTCGCCGACGCGCTGCACCGTGCCTCCGTCACAACGTCTGCGCCTGCTGCTGATGCGCAGAACGTAGCTTCTGAACCGAAAATTATTACGATTGAAGAAGTTATCATCACCGGGAATGTCAGTACACGCGATCTCTCGTTACTCAAAGACGCCGGCATCAAGAAAGGACAAACACTCAAAGTGCAGGACCTGGCCTCACGTATCGAGAGTATATTCGGTGGCGGCTTTTTTGAATCGGTGAAATTTGGCATCAGACAAGGGAAACGCGGTGGGTATGTTCTCAAAGTTGACGTAAAGGAACGCGAGCTCAATGTCCTCCACGTTGGCGTGCGCTACGATGACAAGAACAACGGGGTCGGTTTGACCGGCCTGACGCTCCGACCATGGGAACGTCGAAACGCGTTATTGTCTGCCGATCTCGAATTTGGTGGGGTATTCGGTATCCAGGGATCGTATTTGCAGTACCGACTCTTCGATACCGGCTTGTTTTTTCAACCACGGGTCTTTTATCGTGACGAGTTTCAGCAGATCTATGCCAACAACCGGAAAGTGGGGGAGTTCAAAAATCGGGCCGGGGGGTTCGAACTCGCGGTTGGGAACACCTTTCGCAATATCGGAGAAGTCACCGGTCGTTATCAATGGCGCTCTGTCTCGTTCGTTCCTGATCGCCGCGGACGTGGTTTTCGTCGCTTCACTGGCAACATCGCAGCAGTGTCTCTTGGGTCATACGTTGACACACTCGATCGGTTCCCGTTCCCACGCACGGGGCATGCATTAACTCTGTCAGCGAGCGTGGCCGACAAGTCCTTCGGTGGTGATGTGAGTTTTACACGCTTGTACCTTGGCTATCACGAGTTCATATCACCGATATCAGATCATACCTTGCTCTTTGGCTTACGACTGGGATCGGCGGCCGGGACCCGCATGCCGGTCTCGGAAGAATTCCTCTTTGGCGGACCGGAATACTTTGTTGGGTACGCGCGGGAAGAACTGCGTGGCGCTTACATGGGAGTGGCGCGACTCGAATATCGCTACAAATTATTCGATTTGCCAACCGGCGTGGGAGAAGGAACCTATCTGCATTTGGTGTTCAATAGCGGGAACATCTGGCGAACCTGGAACGCCGTCGAAGACCATTTTCGCCTCCGTTATGGTGGAGGTATTGGCGTTGGGATCGATAGTGTCATTGGGCCGATTGCTGTCGGTTATGGGCGTGGGGACGAAGAACAAGACGAGGTCTACCTGTCGATCGGCGTGCCATTTTAGGAGGTAGGGGAACGCCGCTAAAGCGGTGGTGCTGCCCTCCTTGGAGGGCAAGGCGGGAGAATTGTTCCTCAACGTTTTGTTGCAACGAGTAAACAACTGCTGCCAAATGGCACAGGCCACTTTTTCCTGAGAAAGCGCAATTCGCCCTGGAGAAGGTGATGCAGGAGACGGCCCAAGACTCCGCGAGGGGGGGTGTGTTCCTTTTGTTCCTGTTGGAGACTGACGGTAGTGCGCACTCCTAGTTTGCTCGGAAGCACTCGATATAACAGCACCGGGAGAGGAAGAAAAAAGAAGAGATACGTTGCAAACTCGACAGTAAAACCGGCGCGGTGCAGACTTGTCGTGAGCGAGCTAAGGGTATACCTGCGATGATGACCAGCATAGTCGTCTTCATATGACCACAGCGTGTTGTATGCTGGAGCTGTTATATACAGATGCCCGCACGGAGGCAGCAGCTGAGCTAGGGTAGACAGAAATCCCCGCTCGTCTTCGATGTGCTCAATAACGTCGAAGATCCCGATGGCGGGAAGGGCCGCGGTTTTGAAGCCAGCGTGGTCAAGAGTTGAGCATATCACTGTCTGCAGCCCTCGTCGTTGTGCGTTCTGTGCGCCCGTTAATCCTGGTTCGACAAGAATCGCGGGGTAGCCCGATTCCTGTAAGGCGAGAGAGACGACCCCATTGCCTCCACCAATATCAAAGATCGGACCGGTGGGGGGATGCTGACGGACGACTTCAACAATGCAGTGGTTGCGATGGGGAAACCAAAAGGAGCGTTCCTCCAAGCAACGACTCCACGCATTACCCCGTTCGGGGTAGGATACTCCCGAGCGATCAGTCGCTACCCATATGCCGTTCTCAGTTTGTGTGAGGTTGGTCGCAAGCGCACGAACATCCGTCGTTCCGGTTGTCAGCTGCATAGGAAATTGTGCCGATGAGGAGTCCGTATTCCTGTCCCTTAGGGCTGTGCTAGCGCGAACCGAGAAACCGGACAATCCGTTCGTTAATTTCTTGTGGCTTCTCGACGAGAAAAAAGTGACCAACGCCCTCAATCCGTGCCAGTTCTGACCCTGGCCCCAGGAACTTCGGGACCTCTTGCATAAGGTCAGCGTCAAGGGCAATGCAGCCATCAGTTGTCCCGTGAATATAGAGCACCGGGTGGGGCACTGGACGGCCCCATATGGACGCCTGTGTGGCCATCGCCTCGGGTAAGCCAAAGCTGGAAGGGTTGAACAAGGCGCGGTAATAGCCCATTGCCGCCTTCAGATTGTCTGGATGGCGGAGGCACTCTTTGAGACGGGTTAAATCATAGGTGGCATCGTAACCAGGAGACCAGTCTCCCCACAGGCCATCAATAAACGCGAGATCGTTGGCGGCTACCACACTGTCAGAGACGGCCATTTGAAAAAACCAAAAATAGAAAGAACGCTTAATCTGGGCGTAGGTAAATGCCACCTGCCCAAAGATAGATAACGGGGGAACATTCCCAATCACGGCGCGACGCCAGCGCGTTGGTTCCGCGGCCAGTGCACCATAGGCGGCCACAGCACTCCAGTCATGCGCGATGAGTACCGCATCACTCCCGCCTCCCAGCGCGGTATGAAGGGCATTGACGTCGGCGACAAGGTTTTGCGTTGTGTACTGTTCATCGGTAGGGATTGCGGTTGGCGCATAACCGCGAATGAACGGGGCAACTACGCGATACCCAGCGTTCGCAAGGGTAGGGAGCAAATAACGATAAGTCCACGGGGAATCGGGAAACCCGTGCATGCAAAGGGCTAATGGGCCTTGCCCTTGCTCCAAAAAGTGAAAACGGAGACCGTTGGCGTGGAGAGTCCCGGTCGAGAATGTGTCCATAAAAACTCCTTGGGTCTCAGGTCGTATGTGATTGTCCAGACCTATGCAAGAACCTCGTCGGTCCTTCGCGACCTTTTCGCGAGATTTCCCGACCACCTCCCATTGCCAGTTCAGTGGCTTCCCGGTAAGGGTTGCGGCATATATCTCCTGAAGGAACTGCGATGGCTCTTGTGTCTCCGCTAGAAGGTTATCGTATTCTTGATCTCTCGCGCATTCTTGCTGGTCCCTATTGCACCATGCTGCTCGGTGATCTCGGAGCTGAAGTGATTAAGGTTGAACGGCCTGGAACGGGAGATGATACAAGAGCGTGGGGGCCACCATTTGCCGCAGGTGAAAGTGCTTACTATCTGTGTGCCAATCGCAATAAAAAAAGTATTACGGCCAATCTGAAGTCTGACCAAGGGCGAGCCATCGTTCGTCAACTGGCGACGATGAGCGATGTGCTGGTCGAGAACTTCAAGGTTGGGGAACTGGCGGAACTCGGGGTAGGGTATACGGATCTACGAAAATTGAATCCAGCCTTGGTGTACTGTTCGATAAGCGGCTATGGACAGACTGGTCCAGACAAAGACTTGCCGGGGTATGATTTTATTATCCAAGGGCGCGGTGGAGTGATGAGCATCACAGGAGAACCGGATGGTGAGCCAATGAAAGTAGGTGTGGCGATTGTTGACATCTCAGCGGGCTTATATGCGGCTAACGCCATCCAAGCCGCACTCCTAGCGCGCGCTCGAACCGGGATGGGGCAGGCAATAGATATTTCCCTGTTGGATGCTCAAGTTGCCTGGCTGGCTAATGTCGCGAGTAACTACCTGGTGTCCGGGAATCGCCCAGGGCGGTTTGGCAATGGCCACCCAACCATTGTGCCGTATCAATCCTTTCGTGCCCGAGATGGGTTCTTTTGTCTGGCGGTCGGGAATGATGGGCAGTGGCAGCGTCTTTGCCGGATGCTGAAGCGTACAGACCTGGCGGACGACGTCCGGTTCGCCACCAACCCTGGGCGGGTGCAGCATCGCGACATTCTGATTCCGATCCTCCAAAGAGTCTTCCAATCGCAGGATATTGCCTACTGGCTGCATGAGATTTCGGCGGCAGGAATTCCCTGCGGACCAGTCCAGACTATCGACGAGGTATTTGCTGACCCACAAATACAGGCGCGCGAGATGCTGTTGACTATGGCACATCCAACGGCAAGCGAAGTGCGTCTTGCTGGCTCTCCGCTCAAGCTTTCCGCTACGCCCGTGACCTATCGATTAGCGCCTCCGTTGCTAGGGGAGCATACTGAGGAGGTGTTGACTTCCCTGCTTGGCTATAATGCTGAAGAGGTTGCTCATCTCCGGGTGTTGGGGGCTGTGTGAGTGCGAGAAGAGGAATATCGCGCCGGACAGAGAGACGAGATTCCTCTTGACAAGAAGAATACGGAAGAAGAAAATTATTGTCACAAAAACGAGTTGACTGTGCGACGCTTTACTCCTGCTGTTATTATTTGGCTTCTTCTCTTTATTGTCCTTATCGACATCAGGGCCATAGCCTACCTCGCGAAGGGGCCGATTGTCATGGCAACTTCTGCCATTGCCATCCCCGAGTTGGTTCGTCCTGACCGTCCGGATGGGAAGGTTTTCGCTGAAAATGCCGCTTCTCTGTCGCAAGAATATAATGTCAAGAGCGAGCGAGAGAACAAGAAGCCTCACCTCCTGGTGCGTCGCTTAACAGAGACTCATTCCGACGCAGAAGGGCAACGCGTGCACCCAGTACCTTCTGGGTTCGTTGTGCCTTTATCGCAGGTACTATTTCACCGCAAGATTTCTCCCCCCTCAACATCTAACGATCCCTTTCTGAACTAACCGCTACATACTGCCGTTGCGACGGTAGTCGAATTTCCCTTCGTGCCCACCGCCCTTTGTGCGGTGGGGAAGGTCCTTTTACTCGTGCGTTCGTTCCTGGCAAGCGGGAAGAACGCATAACGGATCGCGATGGAGGATTCCATTATGGCGGAGGTTCATTCGCACAGTGCAACCACTCAGGCCCATGCTCCTGAGAACCATCCTGTCCAGACAACGGAAGAAAGCGGAGAGACGCATCTCTCATTTGCGGCAAAAGCGTTGTTTTGGCTCGTTGTATTGCCCGCAGCCATCATGCTGGCAGTGAAGTGGCTGTTGCAGCCGTAATTCGGGCGGAGCCGGAACCATTCCGGACTCCGTTTCCTACTCAGTGTGAGAAAAATTTTACAGACAGAAGGAGGTCTGTATGGATATCAGTCCAGAAATGTGGGTTGCCATTATTTTTGGTGCGACGGCAGTTGCCGGGGCCCTGATGTGGTGGAGCAGCAAGCCGAAAGCGCGGAGATAGTTAGCTTTTTTACCGTGTGGGAGAGAAAATCTCATTTTAACGAAAGGAAGGCAGAATATGGCCGGAAATTTTAAATTGCTGGGCTTGCTTATGCTCATTGCCGTTGGGGGCGCAGTTGCCCAGTTTGTGGTGAACTACAAGAAAAAGAAAGCGAAACAAAACCCCTCATAAATAGGAAACATCACGGAGAAGGACACACGGCCACGGAGCCTTGCCCCGTGGCCGTGCTAAGCTCCGGTTCTTCTGTGCTGATCGGGACGAGAAGACGCGTCATCGCGATTTAGGGCTCGCGATGACGCAAGGCAGACAGGAATACGGCGATGGTTCCTGTCAGTGCGATGCCACTTGCCCACAGGTACATCGTGGTAAAATCCGACCGTTCGAGAACCTGGCCAAGGACGATGGCACTGAAGCCCACCCCAATATCGAACGCCATCATCAGGGTGGCGAGTGCGGGCCCGCGATCGTGGGCAGTTGAGCGATCGACAACCATCGCCATCAGAGACGGGTGCACTGCACCGAAGCCCACCCCTTGCAGAACTGCTGACCAAATGAGGCCATACATAGTCGTCGTATAGGCCAATGTGACCATCGACAGGACGAGAAACAGCATTCCTGGCAGGATGATCGCCACGCGACCAAACCGGTCGGAGAGTTGTCCAGACATCGGGCGCAGAACGACGACGACAAATGAATAGATGGTGAAGAACAAGCCCGCATTCCCGAGATTGTGCCGTTCAACGAACAGCGGGAGAAACGACACGACCGCGCCAAACGTCATGGTCATACACATAGCGATAAAGCCGGGGAATAAGGCGACTCGACTAAACAACGCCGGTCGTTCGTGTGGCGCATGGCTGGGTCCTGCGACATGGCGCACTGGTTCGCGCAGAAATTGGACGAGTAAGAGACTGATCAAGGCAAGAATAGACGCTAACCAGAACAACCCGGCAAAACCGATACGTGTAGCAAGGACAACACCTAAGGCTGGGCCGACCGCCATCGAGAGATTCATGGCCATGCCGTAGTAGCCCATTGCTTCACCACGGCGAGCGGGTGGAGCCATATCCGCGACCAGCACACTGCCAGAGGTCGTATAGATGGCAATGCCAATTCCATGAAAAAACCGCAGCGCGAGCATCATGAAGACCGTCGTTGCCTGTGTGTAGAGAGCAGGAAAGATGACATAGAGGAGAGCGCCGATACTCAGGCCCGCCTTGCGGCTCCAAGTGTCCACGAGACGACCAGAAAGTGGACGAGTTAGCACTGCTGATATAGCAAATGCCCCCATAATCATACCGACGTCGGAGTCTGCTCCATGTAACTCTTGCACGACAAAGACCGGAAGTACGGCGAAGAGCAGAAACATACTGCCGGAAAACAAGAATGTACTGAGGCAGATCAGAAGGAAATCGCGAGTAAACAGCGCTTCAGGAACAGATATGGTAGTCGAGGGAAGCGCTTGTTCTGATTGTGATGGTAAAGATGGTGCTGATTGTGACACGGGGAGGGAGTGTATAGGCGGTACCGAGATGAAACAAGGGAGTTCTGCGGTTGCTCGAGGAAATCCAGGGGAGCACCTTGTCACGTTCAAACTTAGGGACTGCTATGGCAACAGGCTGATATTTATTCAAAGCGCCCAAAAGGGTTCCCGTTAATGAACATGCCATTATGTACCTGTACGCTCAGTTGAGATCGCCATCCTTGTAATACTTCGTCCCGTTGACAGTGATTTCGGCGGCAAGACCAGTTTCTGTTAGCTGATATACCCACACCCCGGGCAACACCGATAATGCCCCTTCAAGTGAGCCGCCGGCATTTTTGAGTCTGGCTGCCGCTGTAATTTGACCACTCAATTCCCAGCCAGAGCTGACGAACGACTGCAGCGCACGGTCAGTCGAGAACACGAAAATTTCATAGAATTTATTAGCGCCAAATCCCAGGCCTCCTTGCAGCTCTATCATTTTCATAAACGTTACTTTTTTGGTGCGATTATTGTGTACCATTCCCTTTCCCGAGCCACCGCCAAACAAGAAGATTTTCATTCCAAAGTTGGAGAAGACAGCGTATCCTGCTGCAGACTGAATGGCTCGCCTGGCCTTGGGTTTCGCTCTATATAAACGCGCCAGCGCATGTTTTGCCATGCTGCGTATTTCACTGCGTTGCTCTTTCACTGAGGCTGCATCCGCTGATAGGGCGCTTATGATAAGTAACAGCAGTCCTAGCAGCACCTTAATCATGCGCAGTTTTCGCTCACTTTCTTTCTGGGGCACGACAGTTGACTGGCAACTGGAAGAAGTCATCCTGTCAACTCCGAAAACAAAACGATGACAACCTCGATGATGACAGTCTCGTTTGTTTTAGAGAAGGTAGGCCAGCTCGTCTAGCGATAGTCTCTTGTCGAGATCTTCTCTGCTATCGACGCAGAGGCGAAATACGGAAAGATGGGCAGGGGCGGAATCGAACCGTCGACACGAGGATTTTCAGTCCTCTGCTCTACCGACTGAGCTACCTGCCCGTTGGGGTGAAAAAACGAGAGGCCTGACGGCCTCTTGAGATGACGCGGTTTTTGTACTGGATGCCTTTCAGGGAGTCAAGCCCGCTCTCGTCTTGGCTTGCTCTGGTCTCGGTAATGGCTGTCCACTGACTTGGCCCCGAGGGAAAAGTTGATACCGTTGCGAGTGAGGAGCACGGAAAGATGTTCAAAGCACGGCCCGGCTATTTTGGAACAGTTCCGATTGACCTCGCTGTCATGCAAGCGATCAAAGACTGGATTAAGCAGAAGTTTGGCTCGGAGGGGTCGTGACGATCGGTCTCTGAATTTTGTTACTGGCGGCGTGCTCTCACCCGTTGCTCGACGAATTCGATCACCTGGGTCTCAAGTTTGACGCCGTTGAGGGCATTGATTTCCTGTACTCCAGTGGGGCTCGTGACGTTTACTTCTGTGAGGTACTCTCCAATAATGTCGAGCCCGACGAAGTAGAGCCCTTCCTGCCGCAGGCGCGGACCGACAGCGTTACAAATTTCTCGATCGCGTGGGGTAATCTCTGCTTTAATGCAGGTGCCACCGACATGAATGTTGCCACGGTGCTCGTCCGCTCGCGGTACTCGTAATGTACAGCCCAGCGGTTCCCCATTGAGCATGATCAGCCGTTTGTCCCCTTGTCGGACTTCAGGAATGTAGCGCTGCGCGATAATTGGCTCCCGTCCGTTCCGCGTCATCGTTTCTATCAATGAGTTGATATTGCGATCGTCGCGGTGCACGTAGAAGATGCCATGTCCACCGTGACCGTCAATCGGTTTGATGATAATTTCCCCGCCCAGCTCATCCAAGAACGCTTTGAGGCGGTGCGCGTCTTGCGACACCATGGTCGGCGGAATGACACTGGCAAAGTTCAGGGCGAAGAGTTTCTCGTTCGCAGCGCGTAGCCCGGCTGGATTATTCACGACAAACGCGCCGTCTTGCTGCGCGAGATCGAGTAACTGGGTAGCGTGTAAGTACGGAATATCAAATGGCGGATCCTTACGCATAAAGATGGCATCAAAGTTGCCCAGTGGTCCGGTAATCTCCTCGTAGAAGGTAAAATGCTGGTCGTATTCCCGTCGTAGTTCTATCCGTTGTGCCCGCCCCATCGCCCCCGTCCGATGGACAAACAAATCGTGCATTTCCAGGTAATAGACCTCATGACCCCGAGCTTGCGCTTCCAACATGAAGACGAAGGTGGTGTCTTTATCGATCAGTACGGTTTGGATTGGATCCATGATAAAGGCGAAGCGCATGGTCATTCCCCTCGATGAAAGAAATTAGTGGTCATGATTACAACATGTCGCACGAAACGTGATGCGTAATACGTAAAACGTAAGAAGAAAAAGCAATATCTTCAGGTTCCCTTTTTTTATGGGTTACTGCTTGTACTCTATGTTTCCGGTGCGGCATGCTATGGCATTCGTCAGCGTTCAGGCAAGGGGGGAAGAAAAGAATCTCCCCAGAGAAATCGGCACAGGGCGACGGCAACGATCCCTGCCGTTTCTGCCCGTAAGATCTGCGAACCCAGGCCGACGATAGCAACCTTTTCACGACGAGCCAGGGCAATTTCTTCTGCGGTGAAACCGCCTTCTGAACCGACAATGATGAAGAGGGAGGAGAGGTGTGAATGTTGATGGGCGAAGGTCTTTAAGCTCTGGTTGTGTTCGTGTTCGTACAGGAGAAGGCTCTGTGTATCTGACGGGTGGTATGTGAGGAGCCGCTCGAACGGTTGGGGGGGCAAGATCTGTGGAACCACGCTTCCTGATTGCTTCGCGGCGCTTTGCGCAATCCGCTGCCAGCGTGAGAGTCGTTCGTGTTGTCGTGATGACGGCAGCTCGGCGACGGTGAAGGCGGAAGTAAAAGGGAGCAGACAAGAAACCCCTAGCTCAGTTGTCTTTTCGACGACGAGGTCCATTTTTTGTCCCTTCAGTAAGCCGACGGCAAGAGTCAGTGAAAAGCATTGCTCGGACGGAGAGGTCGTGCTGTCAAGTGCAACCTCGGCAAGTCTGGGAGAGAAAGAGACAATCTGGCCGTGGTGTTCTTGACCACGCTCATCTCGTACGACAACTGAGTCACCAATACGCAACCGCAGGACATGACGCAGGTGGTGAAATTCCTTCCCGTCGATAATCGCTTGTGAGGAGTGGATACGAGTCGATGGGACGAAAAAGCGACGCATAATGAGGAATGAAGAATATCGTGAAGAATATTACGTGATACGTGTCACGTGACAAGTGGAAAACCTACGTGCGTTGCAATACTAATGTGACCCATTCCTCGATCGGATAGCGTGTGACCAGCTGCCAGGCTGGAGCTGAATAGGCAGCAAGGACGTCTGATTCTTGGTCGAGCTGAATCCCTGATACGACGGCAAAGCCCGCAGGCGTAACGAGACGTGCCAGGTCTGACGCTAAGGAAATCAAGGTGAACGAGAAGAGGTTGGCAACCACAAAGGGAAAAGGGCGGGAGAGCGGATCAGGGGTTGCCTCGCTGAGACGAATATCTGCAGTAACCTGGTTGGCCACAATGTTTTTACCTGCTTCATCAAGAGCAATCGGGTCGATATCCGTAGCCCAGATGGTGGGAGTCCCGAACTTGGCTAACGCAATGGCCAGAATGCCAGAGCCTGTACCAATATCGAGCGCCCGCTCTGGTGGCCCAGCTTGGCGGCAGTGGTCTTCTATCGCCCGTAGGCACCCTTGGGTCGTTGCATGATGACCGGTGCCAAAGGCCATGCTGGGGTTAATGACAATTACAATCTGACTGTCTTCGTTTGGGACGGACTCCCACGGTGGAAGGACACGCAGGGAATAGCCAACCCGTAACGGTGGAAAGTGGCCGCGCCACTGTTCAGCCCATGCCTCGCTGTTGACCTCGGTCACTTGCGGGCGCGCTTTGCACACCCCAGGAAACGCTTCCTCGATTCCTTCAAGCGCGTTGGCGAGAGCTGCAGTGATTTCTTCAGCCGCAGATGAGGAGGGGAAAAATCCCTGCACCGTTGTCACTGAAGATGCTGGTTCAGTGAAATCTCGCTCGCTTTCAATAACCCCGATCGAGCCGAGTTCGACTAAGACACGTGCTACCGTTTCCGCTGCTTCGTGGGGAACCGGAATGGATAAGCAGAGCCAGGACTGCAATGTGGGTGCTGGGGGCTGGGTGCGAGGGGTTTGCGGGCGAGAAGAGGGTTGCTGACCTGCGTGCTTATCCATGAGTGTAACGTGTTCTCTGCTCTCTTTTGTCCCTAGCACCGAGTCCCTCATCCCTGATTTATCGCCCTACGATGACCAGCGTTTCGGTATCCGCAGCGAAATAGGTCTGTGCCACACGGCGCAAGTCTTCAGCGGTGACTTTTTGCAACGCTGCCAGGTAACGCTGGCTGTTGTCGTACCCGAGTCCATAGAGCTCGTTAAACGCCAACTCTTCGGACTGCGCACCATTTGACTGCAGCGAAATTTCATAACTGCCGGTCAAATACTTCTTGGCTTGTTCCAGCTCCTCTGGACTCACCAGGGACTCGCGCAACTGCGCCAGTTCGGACCGCGCAGCGGAGATCGCTTCCTCAACCTTACTGGGATCGGTGCCCAGATAAATGCCGAAGACCCCTGGGGCGACTCCTTCCATACTAAACGCGGTGACTGAATAGGCAAGGGCGCGTTGTTCACGGACCTCATAAAATAGCCGTCCGCCTTGGCGTGACAGAACCGCATCGAGAACTTTGAGGGCGTATCGATCTGGGTGCGCAAGAGAAACGCCTTGGAACCCCAGGACAATATGGGCCTGTTGTTTCTCAACCGTTTTTCGTTGCTGGCGGCCTGTTTCCGGGCGAGATTCGTGGGGGGGAAAGGCAAGGATGTGCGAGGGAACTGTGAGCGATTCCAGCGATGCCCGTAATTGTTGAACGACCTGGGAGGTATCTACATCGCCAACGATACTGACAACAAGACGCTGCGGGTTCAATAAGAGGCGGTAATATTCCGCCATGTCTGCACGCGCCATTGTTCGGACGGTGTCTTCTGTCCCCAGGAGAGGGAGACGATAGGGATGGGAGGAAAAAACAGTCCCATAAAAAAGTTCGAAGGCTATCTGGGCAAGTTCATCTTCACGATTCTTCAGGGCTAAGAGAATCTCGCGCCGCCGCTTTTCAACCTCATCCTCTGGAAACGTTGGGTGCAGAAGTGTTTCAAGAAACAACGCCAGGGCGTTATCAATGCGGGAGGTAGTTAAGAATGACCCGGACAAACCCACACTGTTCCGCCCAGAAAAGCCACGGAGGCTCCCGGCCACCGATTCCACTGCTTCCGCTAGTCCTAAGCGCGAAAAGCGTTCGCTGCCTCGTGTGAGCATACCAGAGAGGAAGTTGTTGATGCCGATGTTCTGATCGTTTTCAAATAAAAGGCCCCCGAACATCACTGTTTGTATCGACATGACTGGGACACCATGATGCTCTTTGACCAAAATACGTATCCCGTTGTCTAATACGGTTAAGGCAACCTCGGCGTCTTCTTTCTTGGCCGCAGCGGCTGGCGTAATCACTGTTGGTGACAGTTGGGGAGTGTCGAGACGACGGCACAGTGCTTGAATATCCTCCGTCGAGGGAATCGTCACATCAGTCGTTGCCCCGAGTAACACTGTCGAGAGGGCTTCTGGGGTCAAGTAACGTTGTGCGACCGCGCGAACATCATGCAGCGTGACGTTGGCCAACCCATCGAGGTACACTCGCTCATAGTCTGAATCGTCGAATACCGTGAGAAAGTATCCCAATTGTCGGGCTTGGCCTTGGACGGTCTCGCGTCGATAGACAAAATCGCTCTCCAGATTCATGCGTGCGCGTGCAAGTTCAGCAGGGGAAACAAGTTCTTGTTTGCTACGAAACATCTCGGCGAGAATGCCTTCGAGTGTTGCGTTGATCTTGTCGTGTTCAAGTGCAGCACTGACGATAAACATCCCTGCATCTTGCGGCGTATAGGCATGGGCAACGATCCAATTGACCAGCTCGCGATCGGCTTGGAGGTTCTGCACGAGCCGAGAGCTTTCCCCGCCGCCAAGGATATAGCTCAAGATATCAAGTGCGAAGACATCTTTGTGCTTTGCTGAGGGAATAGGAAAAGCTAAATAGAGGTAAAATTCCTCGACGTTCATGTCGAGGACCGAAAGCCGCATCGACCGTTGAGGTGGTTCCGGGTCTCGTGGTCGTGTCGGGAGAGAGGCGACAGGTCGGTCAACGAAAAGTTTGACAATCTCTCGATGCGCTTCTTCACGATCAACATCGCCAACAATGACCAGGGTCATATTGTTAGGATGGTACCAACGTTGGTAAAAATTGAGGACGCGCTCGCGGTTCAGTGCCTCGATGGTTTCACGAAAGCCTATGACCGGTCGCCCATAGGGGTGAGTAGAATAAACAAGACGAAACAGCTCGGTTGCCGCGCGTGAAGTAGGCGAGTCTTCTCCCCGCTTCCATTCTTCCATGACGACGTGCAGTTCTTTACTCAATTCATGGGGATCAAATGCGGTGTTGTGTAACGCGTCGGCCAGAATATCCAACCCGGTCGTAAAATAGCGTGAGGCCAGAACAAGATGATAGACAGTGTGATCGGCTGTTGTAAAGGCATTAATCTGCCCACCAGAAGATTCCACTTCGGCGGCAATAGCCCCGACTGGTCTCCGCGCTGTCCCTTTGAAGATCATGTGCTCATGCACGTGGGCGGCACCCGCAACGTCTGGCGTCTCATCTGCGCTTCCCGCTTTTACCCACATTTGAATGGCCACAACCGGGGCGAAATGGTCCTCTTGAATGACCACTCGTAAACCATTGTTGAGGGTGAAGATCTCGCGATTGGTGGCAGAGGCGGAAGGGGCGATACCTTGAAGTGTATAGTTCATATTCCTTCTGTGTTTCACAACGAATACAGGGAGTCAATTCACGGACATTGCACAATTTTTTGGGCACCTGAGAGGAGGATTTTCCTCATGTGACGCAAGGAAAGAGAGGTAAACATGGATGCTTTTCTCCGGAGGGGGGCGGGACAAATGACGAACACCTGCGGATATTCTTAGGGGGGCGGTGTTATCGATTATGGAGGTTGTGATGAGGTATTGACTACCAGTCGAGCGGTTAACGGAGCAGGAAAGTAGCGTTGTTGCGACTGTTTCCTTTCTACGAGCTCGCCGGTAAGAAAGAAAAGCAGGGAAATACTCCCTGCTCCAATGCGTATGCGAGGAGGGGGACTTGAACCCCCACGGGTGTTACCCCACTAGCCCCTCAAACTAGCGCGTCTGCCAGTTCCGCCATCCTCGCGATTCATCCACCAAGCGACTGAAAGCATTAGGATTTTCCGTTGCAATCTCGTCGCGGGCAGAAAACATAGCGCGGCTGTGCACGCTGGTCTAGGGGGGAATCGCATTGCAAATGCGAGAAACAGGTGATGCGTTATCCAACTGACATCAGAACCGGGGGCATTGCTGATACCTGTTGCGCGTGGCTTGGGGTCCTGTTGAAGAAGTTTCGCAGTGCCCCCCAGGCAACACGGCCAATAATGACTGGAGCAAATAAGGCTGAGGGCGGCCGAAGCATGTTGATGACCTCGCCAACGCGTCGCTGGAGGACTCGATCCTGGTTTGAGAGTGTGATCAGCGTGCGCATATAGGGATCGAGCACTCCTGCCCCTTTGGGCCGTAGTCCTTCCGTCGCTGGGAAGCGAAAGTCGGCACCCGTGGCGAGCGTCCAGGGATCTTTTTGCATCTGTGCTTGTTCGCGGAAGAAAATCTGCGGCAAGTCAGCATGCAGGATGCCATGCCTTTTGACGCAGTCACCCAGTAAGAGCGCAGAAAGTGTCCCTGTGGTCATTCCTTGCCCATAGACAGGGTTAAAGGCACACGTCGAGTCGCCTAGTGCGACAAACCCGTCTAGTCGCGCGTTCCAGTGTTCATAGTGGCGAAAACGGTTCGCCATCGAACGATAACTATATACTTGCGAAATCGGCTCGGCTAAGCGGAGTGTTTCTGCCACTATCGGACTCCGCAAGGTTGTCAGTGCCTGCATGAACCCGTCTTCATCGTTCGGAGGGTATTGTTTAGCAACCCCAGCAAGCGTGACGATGCAGCGGTTATGCTCGACAGGGAAGAGGACTCCAGCTGTCATGTGATCAGGCGCGGCAATATCGATCCAGATGCCTTTCCACCACCATTCCTGCGGCCACTGTGAAGCATCGGGGAGGGCAAACCAACGGGAGCTATAACCGGTATGGGAATTCACCACGGATTCTTCGGGCGGAGTAAGCCCCAGGTCTTGCAGCCATTCTGGCGACTTCGAGTTGCGCCCGCTGGCATCGACAATCAGATCAGCCTCAAGTGTTGGAGGTATCTCCGCATCCTGCGACGTCATGTGGACCCCGATGGCCCGCAGGCGACCGTTCTTGGCGACAGCAAGGCCGGTGACAGTGGTCCGCTCTAAGAACTCTATATTGGTGTTCTTGCGACACAACTCGCGGACAACGGATTCCAGCAGCGTTCTGCTGGCGAAGAGCAAGTGGAGGCCATCTGATTGTCGTGGGGCCCACCCTGTCGGTCGGAGGGTGGCAAAGTCTAGACCAAAGTCAATCTCGTGAGCGCCGCGTTCGAGCATTGTCCGATCAAAACCCGGAAAGAGCCGCTCCAATTCTTGTCGTCCGCGGGCGAGTAGGGCGTGCACATGTCGACTTTGTGGAACTCCGGAACGCTCCTGAGGACCGCTGGGATAGGTGTCACGGTCAACGACAATAACCCGGTCGCAATAATCGCTAAGCACGCGGGCTGCACACATGCCAGCGATACTGCCACCAATAACTATCGCATGCTGTTTGCCCATGCAAAGCCCTCCATAAGTCACATAATCCCTTAGTGTGGCACGATTCTCGTGCAGGAAAAAGAGAGGTAGCGGGGAAGACGTTTACAATTCAGCTTTTAGGACTTCTATGACCTGTGTATATTCCTGCTCAATAGCGGAGAGTAGGGGCTCTGCGTTTTCCGTTGTCTGCGCACGCCCTGTTGCTTCGAGTTGTCGGCACAAGTTTGCCAGCGTGACCGCGCCAAGTGTCGCGCTGGTCGATTTGAGACTGTGCGCGGCACGCTGCAACGACGGTGGATCGTTTTCGATAATTGCCCGTTGCGCGGTTTCGAGGAGCTGTGGGGCATCACTGAGATAGCTAGAGACGACTTTCTGCACGATGTTCGGTCCGTCGGGACGTTGCAACGCCCGAATTTGGTTCAGGACGGCAAAATTGATAGGTGAATCTGTAGGCTCCTCTTGCTCGGTTGTGTTGCACGCAGCGGGGGATGATTTTGTTGACGCCTGGCGGCTCGTATCGTCTGATGGCGGCGTTGGCGGTTGTTTTGCTCCCGCTGCGCTGTCTTGGTTTGTTTGGGGTGAAGTATGCGGCGACACGGTGGCACGTGGGTCCTTCGGAAGCCAACGTGAGAGCACCGCGATCAGTTGCGCCTGTGAAAATGGCTTACTGAGATAATCATCCATACCTGCCGCGAGACAACGTTGACGATCACCGGACATCGCGTTGGCCGTAAGAGCAATAATCGGGATATGTTGCGCTGAGCCTGTTCGATCTGCAGCTTCACGGGTGCGAATGGCACGTGTGGCTTCGAATCCATCTAACTCCGGCATCTGGCAGTCCATCAAGATGACATCGTATGAGGACTGCTGTAAAGCGTTGAGGGCTTCTCGTCCGTTGCTGGCAATATCGACCTGACAGCCAAGCTGTTCGAGCATCGTTAGGGCGACTTCCTGGTTGACGACATTGTCCTCGCTAAGGAGGATGTGAGCGTGAAACTGTGGGTGCGTTACTTTCTCTTCTCCCGCCCCCGTAGACCATAGAACGTTTCGTCTTGTGGCAGTGGCATCCTGGTCTTCCGGAGCGGTGATCGCTAAGTGCACGGTATTATACAGTTCTCTGTGACGAATTGGCTTGCTCAGGGAACGTGTGATGCCTAACTGGCGCAGGTTCTCTAAATCGCCATTTTGTCCAGCAGTCAGGAGAACGATCTGGAGGGAGGAGAGTTCAGCGTCCGTCGTAATGATGCGCGCAAGATCAACGCCAGTCATCTCGGGCATCAGGGCATCAATAAGAGCGAGATCGTAAGGCGTTCCCTGATCGAGTGCTGAACGCAGGGTACGTAAAGCAGAGGCTCCATCTGCAGCAGTTTGGGTGTGGAGACCCCAGGCCGACAGTTGATGTTGCAGAAGATCGCGACTCGTCGCGTTGTCGTCAACGACAAGCACGCGCGCTTTGGGCATCTGTCTATCGATGGGATGATCTTGAGAAGTCGTCGTTCGAACCACACCCAGTTGGGCGGTGAACCAAAAGGTCGATCCTTCTCCTGGTGCACTGTTCACCCCGATGGTTCCACGCATCATCTGGGCTAACTGCTGGGCAATGACTAACCCGAGACCCGTTCCACCATACTTACGGGTGGTTGACCCATCGGCTTGGGAGAATGGTTGGAACAGTCGCGCCCGTGCTTCTGGCGAGATGCCAATACCGGTGTCACGTACGGAGAACTGCAACCCGCAGATTCCCGTGCCCACCTTGTGCTCTTGGAGGTCAGCAGAAGCTGGGGTGTAACGAGATGCGTCGGCGACTGAGAACCGTGAAACTTCGACGACTATCTCTCCTCGTTCGGTAAACTTGATGGCGTTGCCGATAAGATTGGTAATGATCTGCCGCAGACGATAGGGGTCACCGTTGAGTGTAAGTGGGACATCATCGTGAATGCGACAGGCGAGTTCCAGTCCCTTCTTGTGGGCGCGGTCGGCCAAGAGTTCCGTCACTTCTTCGATGATTTGTCGCAGGTCAAAATCGATATATTCAAGTTCCAGTTTCCCTGCCTCAATTTTTGAGAAATCGAGAATATCATTGATAATACTCAACAGCGCTTCACCGGAACTATGGACTGTTTCAGCGAAACGTCGTTGCTTTTCATTCAATTTTGTGTCGAGCAGGAGTTCCGTCATCCCCAGTACGCCATTCATCGGGGTCCTGATTTCATGACTCATGTTGGCGAGAAACTGAGACTTGGCCTGATTTGCTTCATCAGCTTGACGAGCTAAAGCAATAGCTTTCTCTGTTGCCTGCTGTAACTCTCGTGTACGTTGCTCAACCTTAGTTTCGAGCGACTGTTGGTAGTTCGCGACCTGGACGCGAGATGTACGCAGGCGCGTTAACATGACGTTAAAAGCTTTGGCGAGATCGCTGATTTCATCACTCGTTGAGATCTCAACTTCCTGTTCAAGGTTCCCGTCGGCAATTTCATGGGTGACCTGGACCAGGGTCTCAATCGGCGCAGTAATCCGACGTGTTAAGAGAATCGTCGTGAGAACCCCGATCAGCGCAATTGCAAGGGTAAGAATAAGCGTGGACGAGAGAGAGGCTGCGATATTCTTTTGGAGTTCTTCCTGACCGAACCCCAGTTGAACATAGCCGATCACCGTGGAACGCAGAGCTGATTCAAAAGGCTCGATAAAGAATTCAGACGCCTGCTCTCGTGCAGTCGTCAGGACCGGCGCAGAGAGGTCAATATAACGCTTTTGATCACTCGGATTCGTAGTATCTTGCACGAGAATTGTTGTATCGAGCCCTGGCGTGTCGGCAGGGAAGAACGGGATTTGGACGTCTTTCCGCAGGAGTTTTTGTAAGAGGACGGATTTGTCTCGGTTGAGAATTGCAACGTAAGCAATATCGGGGTCCACTCGGAGGCTGGCGACGATCTGTTCGAGCGCTTGTTGATCTTCGGTATACAGAGCGTACTCACTGTTCTGAGCGATCATTGCCGCGGTGAGGCGACCGCGGTGGAGCAAGTTCGCATAACTGGCACTCGACGCTTGGCGACTCTGAAAGCCGGCAATGCTTATGGCTGTGAGCAAGATGAGGCTCATTGCCAAAAGATTAATTTTTGTAACGAGACCAATGCGTACCCTGCGTACCACGATTAGGATACTTTCTAGCGGAAAATCTGCTGCGCCTCAGTCACGACTGAGTCAGCCAGTCGGAGTCGTAAGTGTTGGGCGGTTTTCAGATTTACGGAATAGAGAACTTTGCGGGGAGGTGCGGGGGCAATGGTACTGGCTGAAGTGCCTCGTAAGATCTTCAGCGCAATTTCTCCGCTTTGATTCCCAACGTCCGTATAGTCGCGGTCTAGGGCATAGAGTGCACCTGCTTTGACCCATGGTGCTGACAGACCAATAAACGGAATCCGATTACGAAAAGAGAAGAGGAGGATAGGTTGCGCTGTCTGCGGGGAAAGCACTACTTCGTCCGTCAATCCCCAGAGCACATCAATCTCCTTCGTCAAACTCTCTAGCGCGCTTGGTAGCGCTTGCGGGGTTTCCACCTCAAGCGCGACGAGAGAGAGTCCCAGACGTTGTGCAACGTGTCTTGCCATTTGTATCGTTTCAAGATTCTCTTTCGGGTTGTAGAGGACCCCGATAGACTTTTGCTCGGGCAAAAGTCTGTGAATCCACTCGAACTGTGTTGTCACTGGGAAATCGAGGACGACCCCAGTGATGTTCTTGGTCTGGCGGAGGTCGGGGATATTGAGCACCATACTGGCAACAATGGGAATCTCCGTTGTCTCTCGCTGGGCGACTTCGGTTGCCCGAGATCCGATCGTGAAGAGCAGTTTGACACCCGCGCTCTCAGCGGTTTGGATAGCTTGCCAAGTGTCAGCGGGAGCCTCTTGTAAAGAATGTTCGACCATCTCTGTGGTGTCCCCTTGTTTTTGCAGCGTCTGCCGGAACCCGCTGATCACTTGTTGATAAGGAGTTGAATCCTGGCTGGTAATGACAAGGATTGTTCCGTCCTTTGCCAGGGCAAGAGGCGCGCTGAGGCCGATCACCAACAACGCGGCAACCACAGTGCGACTTGAGAGGAGAAGGGAGGCGAGGGCGTACATTGTGAAAAAGCGTCTAGAACCAATACTTGAGCTTGAGCCAAAACGTCCGCCCGTCTTGTTCGATGAGGTCTTGCCGGTGTTCGCCCGAACCCGGATCGTCATAGCGTTGGTCGAAGAGGTTGTAGAGGCTGAGCGTTGTTTGCAGATTCGGGATGAGATTCTGACTATACAATGTCAAGTTGGTAGTGACATAATCACTGGCCGTGTTACCTGCGAGCGTGTGACGATCGCTCAAGTACCGAGCTTCGATGCCAGCGAAAATCTTATCCCGTAACAGCGGAATGATGAGATTGAATTTGACCATGTGGGGAGGAGAGTTGGTTAGTCGTTTGCCGGTTTTCCGGTTGTGCGTGTCTTGCAGTGCATAGCCGAGTTTTCCCTCGAGGCCGAAAGGGCCTTTCCCGTCGATTGCGAACTCTAACCCTTTGGCTTCGACAGACTCGACATTGCGGAAAACGAGGAGGTTGTCTCGTGGGTCTGGAGTTTGGGTAATCAACCCATTGATGGTGTAATAATATCCAGAGGCAGTGGCGCGCAGAGAGCCGTTGAGATCCCGCTCGACGACAACTTCATAGGTAGTTATTTCTTCCGGCTTAAGATGGGGATTTTCCTTAAACCCCGTGCCAACATAAAACTTTTCGTAGACACTGGGAGCCCGAAACGCTTCACCGTAAAGAACTTTGAAGGTCGTCTGCTTGAGATTATAGATCAGCGCGATACGTGGATTTATTGAGCCACCGAAGGTATTGTAATAATCATAGCGAACCCCTGCATTCAGCAAGAGATTATCAAGCAACCGGACTTCATCCTGAAAGAAGATTGCCCAGTTCCGCGCGCTTTTGCTGAAATTGAGGTAGAGGGCAAAAGGATCAATATCAGCATTGCGCATAGATTGTCGGAAGTTGTCGCGATACTCCGCGCCGAGGGTAATCTTGTGCCGTTGCCACAACTGCTTCGTTAATTGTGTCTCTGCTCCCCACCATTCTCCCAATGCGAAATCTTGATTGGCGACCAGATCTGGTGCATCTTCGGTCCCATAGTCGTAGAGATAACGTCCATGATAGTAAAAGCGATCATAGTAGAAACGAGAGCTCAGTTGCAGTGACGGGTCGAACTCATGATCATATTTGAGATTGACATAGCCGTGTTCGTCAAGTGAGCGATTTTTTGTGGTATTGAAAACTGTCCCGTAAGTTGCCGTGGGGAAGCCTTTTTCTCGCGAGAGAAACCCTCCTTGTAGTGAGAAGTCGTAGTATGACATCTTGGCAAAGAAATAGGGAAAGCGGTCATCATCGCCCTTCCTGGCAATGCCAAAATTGGTCTGCGGAGTGTTAAATTCTTTGAAGAAGAGGCGACGATGTCCTCGACTATCATAAAAAGAGGAAGAGAAGAGAACTTCGAGGCCATTCTGAAAGCGATTGCCATAGGTGACGCGGCCTTTGTAGGAGTCGAAACTCCCGATCTCGGTGGAAAGCTCTACGCCTTTGATGTCTCGCCCTCTTTTGGTGATGATATTAATCACGGCAAAAAGCGCGTTCGTGCCGTACAGAGAGGAACTGGGACCACGGATGATTTCTATCCGCTCGATCAGGTCCACATCGACGACGCCTTCGGTGCCTAAGCCTGCCTGGTCGTATTGGTTATCATTGAGACGATGACCGTCGATCAAAAGCAGAACTCGGGAATTAAAATCACCAGGGCGATTAAATCCCCGTACGCCAAGGTAACTGTAATCCCGGTCGTATGTCACAAAGAAGCCGTTGACAGTGCGCAAGATGTCTGCCAGTGTCCGGTGGCCATACTTTGCGATCTCGTCACTCGTAATGATGGTGACAGCTGAGGGGGCTTCCGTAACTTTCTGGGTGTATTTGGAAGCGCTGTACACCGAGGGGATCTCTGCGAACAAGATGTCCTCTTCGCTGCTGGGCGTCACAACGGACGAAAGGTTATCCTGAGCGTATGCTTCTCTTCCGATAAGAAGAATAGTGCCACCGAGAAAAATGGACACGAAGAATCGCCGAGCGGAAGAAAGAGTAATGCGCACTGCGATCCCAAGCCGTTGCAAAAGCTGACAATGAGATTCCATCCTGAAGTTTTCTCCAGGGGGACAGTCACATTCTGGTGAGCCCAGTACCAAGACACCCCCTTTGGTCTTACCTTCAGTATCGGTGGAAGGTGGGAAATTGTTAGCGAGGAAAAGGAAAATTTGTTTTGTGGAGAGAAGTGAGAACGGGGAAAGGACGCGAACCGGAAAGAGGGGGTCGTAGGGAAGGTACGGCTGATTCGGGAGATGGAAAACGGCAATGGGTAGGTTTTGGGAAATGGCTACGGTTCAGGCTGAGATGGACTTATAAGCACCTTTGCTCTGCTGGCATGACGTTATTATGAAAGATAAGATTAGGGGTAAAGTTGACAAGACCTAGAGAGTAAAGTTTCGTTCCTGGCGACGAGAAAGTGGTTGTCACGAGAGTACCGGAAACGCCAGGAACACTGGTAGAAAGAAAAGCGTTCTCCGCGTATGGATAGGAAAGACCGTGGGATCACCATCGGGTTGTGTTTCTATCGATCGAGTCTCGGTTTTGGCGGTCTCCTGCTGGTTGGTCTCCTTATTGGAAGTGTCCAAGCACAAAGGCAAAGTTTCTCCCCACAAGAGTCGGTTGGGACTGATTGCCGGCGGCCACCAGCATTGAATCCTGAGCTGTTTCCGTCTGAGGTTCTTCCCCTTCTCGATCAAACCGAGGTGAACTGTTTTGCTTGGCAAGAATTTCTCTCTCTGAATTGGATAGCGTCCTCCGAAAAACGAGGAAAACCCGATGTGGGCACAGGTTCAAGCGAATTTGGTCAACCAGGAGACCTTCGGCCTCTTGTGTGGCAAACGTATAAAAATGTCGAAGAGGTTTTTCTTCCTGGGGCCAAGGTTCCGTCTCCTTGGGAGCAACGTGGGGACGGGGACGCTCTTGATCAATGCCGATCGCTCGTGTCCCGCGAGAAATTTCATCTCTCCCTCCTTCATGAGACGAATCAGGCAGGAGTGCCGCCACCCTCGTGGCTTGTGGGCCAAAACGGAAAAAAAGTATTTTTCGAGATCTATATCAATCGGGACATGTTCGAATTCATACTAGAGCATAAATTCTACAATGCTCAGCACCAATACCTGGCGGTGCAAGACGGTGGTCCGGGAATCAACGCACCAGCAGGAAGAACCCGTTACGGTCATGAGGGAGCGGTTGAAATTAAAGCGGCGTGGATTGAGATTGATGATCCTGCACTCTGGTCACGCTTTAAGATGTCTGATGCGATTGTTTATGATCCCACCACGTCATCCCCATGCCGGAAAGTGCGGGTGGGGCTTGTGGGACTGCACATCATTCATAAAACCCCAACCGCACCGCAATGGATATGGGCCACTTTTGAGCAGGTAGACAACGCTCCGGACCACCGGGACGTACACTCTCGTCAATTTCGTCCATATTATACATTTTATAACCCGCGCTGTGGTCCTCCGTCCTCCCCAGCATGTGAGGTAAACCGGAAACCGGTCTGCGATACAAGCAATGCTTGCACGCCGTTTCATCCCATTCAAGTTGTCCGCGAGACCCCTCTTGCTCAAGAAGTACGCTCCTTAAATGCTCGCGTCCATCAAGCTATTCGCTCCGCTAATCCGGACTCCGTGTGGCAGTATTACGATTTGGTCAATGTTATGTGGCCTGGTTCCTCACAACCTATTCGTGCTGGTGCCAAAGTCCCGTTGGCGAACGGGGGAGTTCAACCCACTATCTTGGCGAATACGGTGATTGAAACCTATGTCCAGACCGGAGCTGGGAAAAAAAATTGTCTTGATTGTCATGCCTATGCAGCGATTGCCCCTACAGTGAGCGATCCCTCTCCCCGCTGGGGTGCGGATTATAGCTTTGTTTTTGCTAAGGCTTGCGATCCAACACTGCTGGCCGAGCAATGTCATCCTACCGTGAAGGGGAAATAGAAGAATATGCGAAGCCTGCAATTTCTTACTCGCAGCTGTCGAATCATTCCTCTCCTGCTTCTGCTCAGTTCTGTGAGAACATTAGCCTCACAACCTGCCCCGCTTGAAGACACGGCTCATCGCTCTGCTGCCCGGAGGATCTTTGCGCCTCCGGCGAACATTAATGACTTTCCTCCAGACAAAGAAGCGGCGCGCAAAAAATTTGAGGAACTGTGGTCGAACAATGTTCAACACTGGACTGAACAAGCGATCTTAGGCGACCCGTGGACGACTTTCTATGACAGTCCACGCCCCGCTTACTATAGTCCATTGACCACACCGGAACCCGACGAATCGAAGGTTGTTCGTGTCAGTTGGTTTCCTTTTCCCAATCGCTTCAAAGCGTATTTTGGGGATACGTTTTCCACGGAAGAACTGTACGAGTTGGCGGATAACGGAAAGCTGTCTGATGGGAGGGGGCTCCCGGAAATTCCCTCCAGGGTCTGTCCAGACATTGATCTCTCCTCACCTCTGAAACCGTACACTCCTATCGGCCCGCGTGGTTGGCAGGACGAGTATTGTGAGTGGAGTGTGAAACGAGATCCCCAAACGAATAACATTCTGAGCGTTATGTTTACCGCCGAAAATCCGGATTACTGGCGCAGCCTCTGGGACGTCGATCCTGGTCTCGTCGTCGACTTGTATCGAAAAATTCTCGGCAATCCGCGGGTAATGAAGGAAGACCTGTACTTGCGAAAAAATGGCATGGTGGTTATCGATCCCATAACAAGCCAACCCGCCTACGACGTGACTAACAAATGGAATAATGGCACTCAGACGCTGTCGGATCGTGGGGGGGCGGTACATTTGACGAGCTCGCCCAACACCCTACGAGCGCAAATCTATATCGCAGCCAGTGCGTCTCGGTTACGCAAGAACGATAGAACGCCGCATGAGCTGTTGTGTGCTTTCAAGTACGGGGAGTATTTTCGCAACAGTGACCCGCACCTAAGCTTTGCCGTCAATCAATTAGTGAAAAATCTGAACCAACGCGTTTCTCTCGCCTCTCCGGTAGGTCTGTATATACAAGAACCTGACTTTTCTCGTTACACGCTTCCGGCCCAGGCTCCCAAGGAAATAACCGCGAAGGATTTCTGGACTGTTGATCGAGGTTCAGCCAATGGTTATGCCTTGCACGTGATCTTTGCCGTGCCTCCAGCGTATGGATTTACTGTCAGTGATATTCGGATTGATGGTAACCCGATTCATTGGGCCGCGCAGATTGTAGAAACTTTCAAAGTCGGAATGAATGTCCGGACAATTCCGCAAAAAAGGATGACCACACCTCAACCTCTTCCCGATGTAAAAGAGCGCGAAACCCCTTTGGCGCAGCCTATCCTCATTGCCGGATTCGATATCTTGGAGGCTCTTGCCACTGTTGATCGTGACACCCCGTGGTTTCCAGTGTCAATCAAGCGGGGACAAACTATTCGAGGCTTAGGTCTTGCCTGCCGGGCTGCTAGCAAAAACGCTGTCGTTCAGGTTGTAGAAGGTCGAGGGGTGACAGTGAAAGTAACTAGTGTAAAACAGCAACCCAGCGATTTCGATGGCATCATTACGATTTTTAATCTCGATGTTTCCGTTACCAAAGACGCGCCGGTAGGACCGCGAGACATTCAAGTGAATAATCCTGGCATCACCAGTGGACCTCCAGGGCGCGGCTTTTTGCGCATTGTGAAATAAGGGAACAAGGGAATGAAACACCACCTCCTGCTGCCTGTGGTGCTCGTGCTGCTGATTTTTGCGACGCTGGTGAGGAATACGGAATCTCTATCCTCCAAGGATCTACCGGAAGTTCATGGAATGCTCGTCTTCGGGACTGAAGAGATCTACTTATCCCATCTTCCTATGTTCCATCCTCCACACGATTATCAAATTATTTTGGCTGCGGAGTTTGATAGGAATACGGAGGCTGCGTATCGAAAAAGCAGGAAAGCTCATCCCGAGGAAAGGGTTTACACTTTGGAACCGTTGCCCTTTGTCCTGCGAGAGATGGTGCAAACCCTCAGACCTTTTACCGCCACACTCTATCGCGGCCATTTTGAAAGAGGGGGAATTCCCATTGCGGGTAATGTCCCTGTCAACATCAAAAGGCTCCTCTTCTTTAAGAGATTGGTTGCTGATGCGACAAAACGAGAACACCAGAACTATATTCTTTTTGGCAATAACAAAGAATGGTTCCTTGCTCATCAAATTGTTGCCAAGCCGGATTTTGATGAAATCGCCAGTGTAGCAAAACAATCAGGGATGTTGGAAAAGCGGTTGAAGAAAGACGGGAAAGTCTTTCTGACCATTACGGATTCGAAAGACAATGGTCCGCTAAAAGAAGATCAAGAAAGACTACGTGTTGTATTAGAAAACACCCAGCTCCCGATTCTTCTCCACGATGTGAAGATCTATTATCTCGAATTGGGAGATCTCGCCTTGTGATTGTTGTGTCATCGCTCTTAGTTCTCCACGTGAACGAACAACCAGGCAATGCCAATCAGAACGAGGACGGCCACGAATTGATCGATCGGTCTCCAGTATAGGGCCTTCCCGCTTAGCAGAGCGACCCCGAGCATAGTCGTGCCGAACCATAGCAGGGTCTGAAGTTCAGCAGAGACAATCCCGAGGGCTGAAAAGTAGCGGATTGTTCCCCAGTACAGACTAATCCCGGTTGCGAACCCAAGGGCTGAACGCGCGAGGTTGTGCCACTGCAACTGACCCTCTTGCCAAATCCGTGCGGCGTACGTGAACCCTAAGGAGTCGCACCAACCGGAGAGGATGGTTAGCGTGATAACAATAAGAGTGAGGCGAGATTGTGCAGACATAGTGCGTGTATTGAAAGAGTTATTTAACGGCGGCTACGAGCATCAACCCCTCATAATGTCGACTCGGACGATCTGCGGGAACACTGCGAATAACAATATTTTCTCGAGAAAACCCCAGCTCCAACAGCCGTTGCATGACATGGATTTCGGCAATGCTGACGGCAGGAAAGAGCATGGGCCCGACCGCATAACACGTCGCGTTTTTCAGCGCTGTCATGACGAACGTCCCCCCGACGTTGACTAACGAAGCGAGGTTCGCCACAAAAAAGCGCCACTCTTCAAAATCATCGGTGATGGACTCGGCGCAGAAATTTGACATGACAACATCATAAGTTTGACGCCCGCCAAGAAACGACGGTACTTGACGTAGATCACATCGAGTTATATATGTGACCCGATTGCGAATTGCCGCCTCCCGTCGGCGGATATCAAATGCCGAACACGGCCCAGTCTGTTCAAACCAGAGCGACTGCGCAATGAACGGGCGCCAGTTAAAAGCTGTGTTATCGCCGCTCAACCACTTGCGTATTTCCACTCTGTTGGCCTCGAGATACTCTGCGATGTGAATTTCGCCAGCCTTCGTCGCAGCAGAAATGAGCGAGTAGATGGTGGGGCCACTTCCGACATCAAGGACAATCCGTTGCTGTGGCAGTTGACGGAATACATCCACGTAAAACCGCAGAATCGCGAGATTCTCTTCACCAAGGTCCGCATAGTATTCGTGAAGGTATGCGCGTGGATCAAACCCTCGCCAATCCGACGTGGGAGGTAAAGCAATGGTATGGGGTGATTCCAGAAGTGAAGGGGAGAGCGAAGAGGTGTCCATGGTCACTTGTTCCTTATACAGTACACACGAATTAATAATCAGCACGCCTCAGCAATGCCAAACAACAGGCCGCCATCGGGATGCGTTGTTCGGTTGCCCTGGATGCTGCGGATAACAATACTTTTGGGATTGCATCCCGCCGTGAGTAGCCCCCACGCCAGGTCAGCCTCTTTCAGTCCTTGGGTTGACAGGCTTTTCCGATTTTTTGCGTATGATTTTGCAAACTTACGCATTGAAATAAGAAAGGCCCCTCCTGGTTTGAGGAGTGAGGCAAGAACGCTGAGGTAGTAACGCCATTGCTTACGGTTCGCGCTCGTGAGTTCAAGGTTCAAGTGGCTAATAACTACATCATACTTCTGCTGTGCCCCACGAAGTGGTGGATCGAGACGCATATCGCAACGAGTAATATGTGTCAGTCGTTGGCGCAGCATCTCTTCCCGTCGCAGTATGTCATCTGTCGAGCATGGACGGTGGTGTTCTAATTCTAATGTGGCGCGGACGAACGGTTGCCAGTTAAATGCGTCCTTGTCCTTGCGTACCCACTTCAGTATCGCGTTCAGATTCTTGTTCAGCGAATCGCAGAAATGGACCTCTCGTGCATGTGGAACAGCGCCAAACAAGGGGTATAAGATCGTCCCGCCAGCAAAATCTAAGAGCACACTATTGTTCGGAAGGGTTTTGTACGCAGAGATCAGGTGCTGTAACAGACTGTAGGTTTCACCATCGATGGCGCAGTTCTCAGTGCTTATGGACGAAACGGGCACGCATTCGCGAAAGATACATTCGGTAGAGGGGCGTGGAGAGTATAAAAGCGTACTGCTCCCAATTTCTTGTGACTGATGCTGCCAGCTTTCTTGTTCCAGGGAGGTATCAAGAAGCTGGGTATCAAGATACATGAAACACCCCCAGCATTATTTACTGCAAAACATCCATGTCGTGCGAGCGTTCCACCCTGAGCCGACACGACGCTTGAGCGGAGGCCTTTGGTAAGAAAGCTCTTCTCGCTCCTTCCTCAAGATAAACTCTATGCAGGAGGTTGGTTCAAGTTTAGTGCTTTTATGGTTAAATTATGGTTCGGATTTTGCCCATTTCGGTATGTGAACGATGAAAGTAGTTAGCAAGCCTGTCTTTTCCAATACAAAAATTCAGCCTTATTGCGGAGATGTGTGATTGGGCGGACAATGCAGCCGGTCGAGGTACGTAGGCCGACTGGTTATAATGGTTCACTACCGAGGAAGGCGGAGGATCGAGCGTCATAACGTGTATACCCTGCGTCCATGAAGAACATGCGCTCGAATGGTATGAGGGCGAGAGGCCCAGGCGACGAATATCTTGATCCGGTCGGTTTCCGAGCACGGTAAGAATTGGGGTAGAGGAGCGCGCGCGACGTTCAGCTCTCCTATGTTGAGGTATGGAGTAAATATGGAGCACCCGGCTCAGCTTGTTTTTGGGCCCTTTCGGTTGGATCCAAAGAAAAAACAGGTATGGCGAGGAGAGGAACTCCTCAAGTTGCGACCGATGGCGGTGTCTGTTCTGCAAATGTTGGTCGAACATAGTGGCGAGGTTGTTGAAAAGGGACAGCTCCTGAAAAAAGTCTGGGCAGGCACGTATGTGACCAAGACCGTATTGAAAGTCTGCGTTCGTGAAATCCGTGAGGTGTTAGGGGATGATGCGAAATCTCCACGGTATGTAGAGACAGTGGGGAGACAGGGATACCGGTTTATTGGTGCGTTGAAAGCGAACGAGATCCTCTTTAGTAATGCGAGTTCTCAAGAGGGGTTTACCTATGTTGTCGGTCGCGCCCCAGAAATACGGCAGCTTGATGAATGGTTTGACAAAGCCATGCGCGGCGCACGGCAAATCGTTTTTGTCACTGGCGAGGCGGGAATCGGCAAGACTACCCTGGTTGACTTGTTCCTGGGGCGTTTTCAGACCGAGAACCGTATCCGGATTGGCCGGGGACAGTGCTTGGAGCAGTATGGTGAAGGAGAGCCGTATTTACCGATTTTTGATGCGTTAGGACGCTTATGTCGCGAGCCTGGACAAGAGAGTGTGAAAGCGCTGTTAGGACAGCAGGCGCCCACGTGGCTGGCGCAAATGCCTGCACTGCTCACCGAAGCAGAGATGACCACCTTGCAGCAACGGGTGCAAGGTGCAACCCGACAGCGGATGCTGCGAGAAATGGCCGAAGCCCTAGAAGCACTCTCTCAAGAAAGTCCGCTTGTTCTCGTGCTCGAAGATCTCCATTGGAGTGATCATTCGACGGTGGAACTGCTTTCCTATCTTGCCCAACGGCAGTCGCGGACGCGCCTTTTCGTGATTGGCACGTATCGACCAGGCGATTTACTCAATGCTCATCCACTCAAAAGGATCAAGCATGAGCTTGAGATTCGTCGGCAGTGTCAGGAAGTTGCGGTGGGGTTACTCAGTCAGCAAGAAGTTGCCACCTATCTCAGCAAGCGATTTCCTGAGCGAGAAGTACCTGAGGCGTTGGCCCGGGTGATTCATTGTCGTACAGAGGGAAATGCCCTCTTTATGATCAATGTGATCGACGCGCTGACTAATCAGAAACTGCTGGTGGCAAAAGAATCTCAGTGGGAACTGCAGGGGGGAATTGAAAATTTTCGTATCCCCGAGAGTCTCCGCCAAGTGATCGAGCAGAAGCTGGAGCAATTGAGTGTTGCGGACCAACAGTTGTTGGAAGCCGCGAGTGTCGAGGGAGAGGAGTTCACTGCGGCAGCTCTTGCCGCGGCAATAGGAAGCGATGTTCTAGAGGTTGAAGAGCGTTGCGCTGGACTCGTTCGTCAGCAGCGATTCATTGCCGGACGAGGAACCAGTCTCTGGCCTGATGGTACAGTATCGGCACGCTTTGGTTTTCTCCACACTCTCTACCATGAGGTGCTCTATGCCCGGTTGACCCCTGCAAGATGTTCTCAATTGCACCAGTGTATCGGAGAACGGCTGGAGAAGGGGTATGGAGAGCGGACCCGAGAAATAGCCGCTGAGCTGGCTTTACACTTTGAGCACGGGCGTGATGCCCAACGGACAATCCAGTACCTGCGACAAGCGGCAGAGAATGCCAATGCACGTTTTGCGTATCATGAACATGTGAGTCTTTTGACAAGGGGACTGTCCTTGCTCCAGCAGCTTCCTGACTCGCCCGAGCGTATGCGTCAGGAACTGCAGTGGCAAGTGAGCCTTGGCGTTGCGCTGATGGCAACTAAAGGCTATGCAGCCCCGGAAGCCAAGCGGGCCTATGACCGCGCGCGTGAGCTGTGCCAGCAGATGGGGCAAACTCCACAGCTCATACCAGTGTTAAAAGGTCTGGCTGCTTTCTATTATGTTCGTGCTGAATTACAAACAGCGCGGGAAATCGGGGAACGTATTCTGCGGCTCGCACAAGAGGAGGGGGACCCATCTCTCCTTTTGGAAGCCCATCAAGAATTAGGAGGAACGTTGTCGAGTCTTGGTGAATTTCGTGCCGCACTCGACCACTTGGAACAGGGAATTCGACTCTACGATCCTGATAAACATCAGTCTCACAAGGTAATCTACGGCCAGGATCCAGGGGTAGCTTGTCTTTGTCGTACGTCTCACGCCCTGTGGCTTTTGGGATATCCAGACCATGCGTTGAGTAAGAGTTGTGATGCTCTCGTCCTTGCTAAAAAAAATGAACATCCCCACAGTCTAGCGTATGCGTTGAGCTCTAGCGTAATCTTGCGTCAGCTGCGTTGGGAAGTGCGGGAAACCTATGAACAGGCTGAAGTTGTGACTCACGTTGCAAAGGATTACGAATTCCCGATTTGGAGAACGGTAGGCGAAATTTTGCAGGGATGGGGTAGTGCAATGCAAGGGCGGTATTCACAAGGCCTCAGCCTTATACAACAGGGTATTACTTCCTGGCGTGAGATCGGGGCAGAAATCTCGTTGCCGTATTTTCTCTCCCTCCTTGCTGAAGTTTATGGGAAGAACGGAGAACCGCAAAATGGGCTAGATGTACTAACCGAAGCCTTTTCCTTAGCCAGTCGTACAGGTGAGTGTTGGTGGGAAGCTGAATTATACCGGCTTCGGGGTGAACTGCTTTTGCAAGTGCAACTTCAGACAGAGGGAATTGAAAGCCGGAATCGAAAAACCAAAACTTATGCGCATGTCGTCGAAGCGGAGGCTCTGACTGCTTTGCAACAAGCACTTGATATTGCTCAACGGCAGAATGCCCAATCCCTAGTCCTACGAGCCGCAGTCAGTCTCAGTCACTTTTTGCAGCGATTTGGGAAAATCGCGGAAGCACGCGACGTCTTGTCTCGCGCCTATGGTTCGTTCACTGAAGGTTTTGAGACTCCCGGGTTACAGAGAGCCAAGGCGTTACTTGAAGAATTGACTCCCCCTTACTTTGGTCCCGAGGTTAGGAATTGGTACGAAATAACCTCGACAACTGAAGAGTAAGACTATAGGCTAGCATCATGACAGACGAGAACCGGTTGCTCCAGAAGTATGAGAGGGTCTGGCCACATCTCAATGAGCGGCAGCG
>JBFWXH010000056.1:0-49662 GCA_050187625.1 Binatia bacterium | reverse complement strand
TCAATCCGTAAGGGGTTAATGACGTCAATCGAGCGATACAGATCCGATTCCCCCCACACAATCTGCTGGTTGCCAATCCGCATCGACAGTTTCCCAGGCCCCACCTCACCAAAATCCAGGTCTAAGAACAAATCCCGAAACCCATTCTCGGGAAACAAATAACTCTTGCGCTCGTGATGACTATACCGCTTGGTATAGGCTTCACGGATCGTCCACACCGGATCGGCCCGAAACCGATACCGGGCATTGAGAGTCGCACTCTTGACGAACGGAAGCGGAAGCTTGTCTTGCCCGAAAACCTTGCCGTTCTCGACCAACCGGTCATAGACGAGCCAGAAAAACACTTCATTGCGCCATTGTACCCAGTTGAGATTGTCCCCCCCCGCGGTCTGAAACGTATTGCGGGTCCGATACCACATCTGCAATTCGGCATTCCCCACCCGCGTCGATGCCCAAGTCATAGTTGTCGCGAGAAAGAGACTCCCGACAAAAAGCAAAAGACTGACAATCAATCGTATTCTATGTCTGTCCCTCATAACCTCACTCCCTCTTGTCTTGCCGTGTGTAGAGAGATCATGTGCCGACATCCAAGTTGCCCCGGCATGATCTGCACCCTTGCCAAATTTTGGGCTTGTTTCCTTTGTACAGGTATTCTTTGCTGCACTCTGGTTTGTATGCGTACAACGCTATGCCTGTCTCTCGATAAATGGTCCTCCCTTCTCTATTTTCTTACTTTTCCCTTACGAGGTCGCTCTTTGCTCGATCCTTTCAGGAAGGGAATTAATCAAGGCCGACAAATAGACAGTGTCAGGGAGAAAATCTATATCGAAATGGCTCAATTTAGATTCAATTTTTATTCAAATTAGATTCAATTAAAAATATATCCTTGAAATTTCAAGGATTTTCTTTCAATTTTAATTCAAATTAACTTCATCTAATGTGAATTCATGAAAATAAGGCAAAAAAATGTGAGGGGTAGGAAGAATTGGGGAGCTAGGAAAGTCTGTAGTCGGTAATTAGAAGTTGGGAGTTAATCGAACAAGAGCGTTATGTTAGTGGTGTCCTCCGTAAGGTGCGGCCTTCTATGCTGCTGACGTTCCGCTCGGGGTATGCTCAGGATGAACGGGCAAACCTTGAGACCGGTGCATACCTGCCGTCCATGCTGAGTGTTTCTGCGCTAGTATTCTGTCCACGTGATTTTTCTGGGGAGGTAAGCGTCACGCCCGCGCAGGCCGCGACCCCGAATGACGGACTGCCATCAGCATCTAACGCGGATTGAGGATTTTGTTTCTGAGCAGCGCAGCAATCCTTGTTTTCTGCAGAGATTACTTCGTCGCTGGCGCTCATTGCAATGATACCCCTGAACCGCCGGTCTCTTTTTCCAGGGAATGACGGCTCTGCGCTTTCTTGGTCAAAATCTCCCCTTGAAACGAGGGGGTTTCCCCACACCTGCTTTCGCCGGTTTTCTCGTTATAGTTTCAGCTTTTTCCCCGCTGAACTGGGTCTCACGTCATCCACGGGCAGCAGCACGTATATCTGACTGTAACGTTGTGCCGGTCTTCGCTACCGCTTGATTCAGAAAGGTGATGAAACGGCTTGGCGCAGCGAGGTGCCGGTAGGTTCCCTGATCTGAAGGGAGGGTTGCATCAACTAATTGTTGGTGGGCAGTTTCCGCTGCGCCATTTGTAACCGTGAGGGTCAGGTAGTGGTAGCGATCACAGAGTTGCATGGCGAGATTGCGGTAGAACCAGTCGCGATAGCCAAGATACCGATGTTCAAGGCCGCGGGCTTCGCGCCAGAGTTTCGTTGTCTTTGTTGCCCACTCACGCAAAATTTCAACAATCTCGCCACGAACGTCGATCTCGTCCAGGGTGCGTAAGAGACGCCACAACCCTGGAGCACGGAGTGCACTGAGTTGCGAGAAAATTGCCTGGACAGAAGACGGAAGAGGAGTTGAAGCATGGACGTGTTGAAGCCGGGCTTTAGTCTCTGTGATCAGCTGGTCGGCTTGACTTTGTAAGTGACACTTGTGTTGCCACGCGTTGAGAATTGCGTCCGGGAGAAAGAACGCCTCTTCTCGACCAGTGGCGTCAGTGAGGAGGACGACACGAAGGCGGTCATTCTCAACCAACTGGCTGGCGACCAAGAGCGCTGCGGCTGACGTGGTGTCGGGAAGGGCAGGGACAGCCGGCGGTGGGATTTCCAGGGTTAATTGGAGTGACCATTGCCACCGAGATGGTGTGTGGTGTCCACCGTTTTTGTCTTGGTGATAGCCACTGCGGATCACTTGCTTGCCAATCAGGGCAGCAGATTTTACATAAGCGTCCGGCGGTAACGGGCGGTGAAGGATAGTACGGAACCCGAGGGAAATATTGCCAACCTGAAACGCACCAGAGGTGCGAGCCTGCCGTTTTTGCTGGCGTTGTGAATGTGAGGCGGAAAAAGCGTCAAGCGGAACCGGAGTTAAACTCAAGCGGTGACTGCGGCCAAAAATCCCCCCGATCGGGAGTCCGCCGCTCGTGAAGCGGTGATGAAAATGGACAGCGCGAATAGGGTCGTTTTGATAGTGCGGCGGGCCGCTCTGCTTTTTGAAGAAGCGTGACAGGGCAGCGAGAAACTGGGTCACCACCAGCTGTTTGTTAGACCAGGTGACTGGCGACTCTTTGCTGAGACGCTGGGTTTCCGTAAGAAACGTTTGGTGAATCTCACGACGAGCAAGGCTCATACTGGCGGGTGCGGAAATTTGTGATGCGGGTGACGACACGAGTTGCCGATAGGAAGCTTGCCGTTGCTCAAACGCTTTGACTAACTGATTCCATAGTGCCCGCATCGCTTCGGCTTCCTGCTTCACTTCCGCAGGCAAGGTCTCCCACGTGTCGAATTCAGGTTGTACCCAGTAGCGGTATACAGTAACCGGCCAGGTGGCACGTTTGCGTTGGCGCATGGCTTCGGAAGGCTCTAAGCCGGGTGAAAGGGACAAGGATAAAGGATAAAGGATAAAGGATAAAGGATAAAGAAAGGGCCAATATCTCGGCTATTTGTCTGCTTTGCCATTCTCCTTTTTCCTTGATCCCTTATCCTGTTCTTTCTCACTGCCTGCTGATGCGGAGCAACGTGACCGTTGCCCCGCTAGAGTCGTTGTTACAACAGATAATACGTAAACTCAAACCAGAACTGATCACGATTCGCAAAGTGCTGAATACTTGACCAGCTATGATTTTGGTTACTCCCCGTATACCAGGCCACGCCAGCGGACAACTCCACGTTGCGATAGCCGAGGACGTTCCGCCACCACCACTGCGAGAAGAACAGCGTCTGAGTCTCGCGCGGTTCGTAGACAAAGGCATTGCGGGTCTCTACGCGGCTGGCGAACAAGCCTTGGTTGACTGCGGCGATGGTAAACAGGTGATTCCAGCGGTAGCGGCGACACGCGTGGTTGACGTACGAGCGAATCCCATTGGCCCGATCCGCCGCGACCTGCTCCTTTGTATATCGGATACCCGCATCATCGACATTCTGACACAGGCTGTTTGACTGATTGTTCCAGTGATTTTGCATCAGCCACTGCCCGGTGAAGAACCACGCCTGGTCAGCGAACGAACGATGCAAGAAGGGAATATACCGGAACGATGGTACCGACTTCAGTAAGTCAAAACCGACCATCGAGCGCCAGACCCCAGTGTAACGATCAAAGTTATCCTTCACGAGATTGAGCGTCACGCCCGGTGTGAGCGGATTCTTGCGCATAATCTCTTTGGTGCTAAAGCTTTGCTCGACCCGAAAGACCATGCCGGTGTAATCGAAGTCATTGTAGGTGAGGGTGAACCCTGGGACATGGGTCCACACGTAATCGTGCTGTGCCGCCAGGCAGCTCGTAATCGGTTCGCGAGCCGCATTGTGTTTCCCTGGCAGCGCATTGCCATTGGCGTCCAGTGCGCCATTGCGATTGTTGGCGCGGAACCGCTGTGGATTATTGTAGCCCAAGAGATCGGCGCCGACTAAGGTCGTCGCACCGTTGAAACCACGGTTGCGTCCAGGTTGATGTTGTTTGCCGCCATCACTCAGGCAACGCCGTAACCCCTCTTCAAAGGTGCCACGTATTGGCGCTCCAGGAAAATACTGTTGTACCAAATCTGGATCACCATAGATGGCGGTTCCCGTCGGACTTTCAGCGTCATTGAGAAAGCTGTTGAAGTCATAGGTACCGCTCTCCCCACTGGGAAGGAACATATAGACCAGTGACCAGTCGACACCCCAAACACTCGTGCCTTGGATACGGACACCTCCCGCCTGCCCCTTGTTGAAGGCGCCGTTCAACACATGGGTGAACGACCCTTTCTTCAAGTTGGCGAACGAACTGCGACGATCACCGAAAACCTCCGGGCTACAGCGAGCATTCACACAGCCAAAATCAGGCGTCTGTTGGGCATTGGGACCGGCAGAAAAGAAGCTAAACGGGTGCTTAATGCGTCGATCCTGGCCGAGCCAGCCCGGGCGGTATTGGGTAAAAACCCGTTCGCCATTGGCGGAGCGTAAGCGCGCACAAGTCACTGGATCGTACGGGACTTCTTCATTCCGTTCATTAAGGCACCCACGCAGATGGATCGGCAACCGATAGCCACCTTCTAAGATCAGATCCGAGGTGCCCGAACGCCAGCGGGGACTCCAGAACGGTTCGATCGAGACGTTGGAGAACCACGAACCGACGTTACCAATGTTATAGAGGGCTTTAATCGCCCAGATCGGCGTCCGGAATTCATCGAATTTCTCGCCCGCTCCTTGATTTTGGTCGATACGGAGCGGGTTGATAATATCGATTGACCGGTACAGGTCTGATTCACCCCAGACGATTTGCTGGTTGCCTAAGCGGAGTGACAAACTACCAGGCCCAACTTTGCCGAAGTCCATGTCCAAGAATAGATCGCGAAAGCCATTTTCCGGAAAGATAAAGCTTTCTTTTTCCTCTGAATCATAAATATTGTCGAAGTGTTTGCGGATCGAATAGACCGGATCGGCGCGGAAACGGTAGCGGGCGTTAAACGTGGCGTTCTTCACAAACGGTACTTCGAGCTTTTCTTGTCCGAAGACTCTGCCATTGTCGACCAGTCGGTCGTAGACCAGCCAGAAAAAGATCTCGTTACGCCATTGCACCCAATTGACGTGCCTGCCACCGTCGGTGTGGAACGTATTGCGGGTGCGATACCACATCTGCAATTCGGCGTTGCCAACCCGGGTCGATGCCCAGGACATCGAGACCGCGAGAAAAAGACTCGCGACGAAAAGAAAAAGACTGACAAAGAATCGTAATTTGTGTTGTTCCCTCATAACCTCACTCCCTCTGTCCTTACCGTTTGTGGCCAAGATATAGATAGGTGCTTTGGTAGTGCCACCGGTATCCTCTACCCCTCGCCTCACAGTTTGACCGTATACTTCTTCAGGGTCATCACTTGAGATTCCCTCGCCGGACTTCACGTCCGTGTACACATGCGAAAAATAATGTGTTTCTCTCGATAGATTTTCCTCCTTTCCCGCATTTTCCTATTGTTTTTTTTCCTTGCCCTGTGCTATACCGCCACACGGTTCACCGCAGGGGAGAGCAGAACCGCGATCGGCAATTAGACACAGTCGGCGAAAAAAGTCATAACAAAACGATTCAAATTGATTTCAATTTATCTTCAGGTTCACTTCAAAAAGGAGGTGGAGCGTGCCAGACGGACATATCGTCATTTTTCATCCCTTCCGTCTCGATCTGGCGAACGAGAAGCTGTGGCAGGGAACCCAGGAGATTCCTTTGCGACCCAAGACGTTTGCGGTTTTACGTCATCTCGTGACCCATGCTGGACAGTTGGTCTCTAAAAACCATTTGCTTGACGCGGTGTGGGGAGACACCACCGTCAGTGACGTTGTTCCGATCGTTTGTATCCGGGAGTTGCGTAAAGCATTAGGCGACGAAGTTGAGGCTCCCCGTTTCATTGAGACACGGGCGCGGCGGGGGTATCGCTTCATCGCTGCCATTACGACGACCGCCCCGCAGACAGTTACGGATGCCGAATTCCGAATGCCAATGGCAAATGGGGTTGGAGGATCGGAGTTGGAGGAAAGTTTTCCCTCCCCTCTAGCTTCGAGCCTCCAGCCTCACAGCTCTCTTCTGGTTGGTCGTCGAGGTGAACTGGCTCAGCTCTATTCCTTGTGGAAAAAAGCGGTACAAGGGGACCGCCAGATCGTGTTCGTGTCCGGCGAGGCCGGGATCGGCAAGACCGCACTAGTGGAGACGTTCTTGGCTCAGGTTCGGAATCGTGAAGGGCTGGGGGCGCCGAACGGAAGATGCCGAACTCCGAACTCCGAACCGCTGGCGACGCCGTGGATTGGGCATGGGCAGTGCATAGAACATCATGGCTCTGGAGAGGCGTATTTACCGCTGCTCGACATTACGGGCCGTTTATGTCGTGAGCCCGGTGGAGAACGGTTGGTTGACATCCTGCGCCAATATGCGCCGACGTGGTTTATGCAGCTCCCTGGGCTTCTCAACAAAGCAGAGGATGAGGAGCTACAGCGTAAAACCACCGGTGCGACGCGAGAACGGATGCTCCGTGAAATGGCAGAAGCGGTAGAGATTTTTACCGCCAAATGTCCCGAGATTCTGGTGTTAGAAGATCTCCATTGGTGTGACTATGCGACGCTTGATTTTCTGGCGTTTCTGGCCCGCCGACGGGAGCCAGCTCGCTTACTCGTGATTGGTACTTACCGACCGGCAGAGGGGTTACGGAGTGGGCATCCGCTTGCTACGGTAACCGAGGAGCTGGCCCGTCACCGTCACTGTGTAGAACTGCCGCTGACGTTGTTATCCGAAGCCGAGGTGCAAGCGTATCTGGGGGCGCGGCTGCCGCGTTTAGCTCAGGACGAATTTGTCATGCAGCAGATCGCCACGCTGTTGCATCGACGGACAGAAGGAAACCCGCTCTTCTTGACCAATGTGGTGGACTACCTGAGAGCCCAAGATGTTGATGTCCTGCAAGGTGCATCGCTCCCAGCATTGGAGCAACTGTTGGAGGTGGTGCCGGAGAACATTCAGCAAATGGTCGAGAAGCAGATTGATCGCTTGAGTCAGGCGGACCAAGGGCTACTGGAAGTAGCGAGTGTGGCCGGAGTCGCCTTTTCTGCCGCGACAGTGGCCGCGGCCATGGGCCTTGACGTTGTTGACGTGGAGAACCAGTGCCGAGAGTTGTCCCGCTATGGTCGGTTCCTCCGCAGACTTGATAGTGAGGAGTGGCAAGATGGGACTGTGGCGACCCGCTATGGTTTTATCCATACCTTGTACCACCAGGTGCTGTATGAACGGGTGACGAGTGCGCAACAAAGCCGGCTCCATCAAAGGATCGGCGAGCGACTGGAACAAGGATACGGCACCACTGCGCCGGAGAAGGCTGCGGAACTTGCGCAACACTTTACACGTGGGCGCGATACCCAGCGGGCAGTTCAATATCTGCACCACGCCGCGATGACGGCGCGGCGACGCTTTGCGTTTCAGGAGGTACGGAATTATTGTCGGAAAGCGCTCGAGTTGATCCACCAGTTGCCGGAAACGCCGGAGCGGATGCGGAAGGAGATAGCGTTGCTGTCACAAATGGTCGGGTCGCTCATGGCGTTAAAGGGCGAGTCGGCTCCTGAGGTTGAGGCCACGTATGCGCGCATTATTCATTTATATCAACAGTTACCGGAATCCGAGCCGCCGTTTGCGATTCTCTTTGGACTGTGGGCGGTCCAGATTGTCCGTGGAAATATTACGGCATCCCGTGCCTTAGCTGAGCAGCTTTTTTCGCGCGCCAAGACCCAGAACAATTCGCTAGCGAGATTATGGGCTCACCATGCGTTAGGCATTAGCCTACTGTACCAGGGAGAGCTCAAGGAGGCCCGTCATCATTTGCAGGACGCAGCTGAGGTGTATGATAAAGTTTCGTCTCCCTGTTTTATGTTCGACCCGCGAATGACGGGGCTTGCTCTTGATGCCCTGGCATTATGGTTGCTCGGGTATCCCCAACAAGCGTTGAGCAAGTGCGAGTGTTCCCTGACCTGGGCGCGAGAACAAGCACAACCATATAGCGAGACGTTTATCTTGAGTCTTTTTGCCTGGCTGCAGGTGAATCGGCGAGACGGAGATACGGCTCAGACCTATCTTGCGGCCTTGTTAGCGCTTGCGCGTGAGCACAATTTTGCGATGTATATCGCGGCGGAAAAATGTTTCCGGGGGGCGGCATATGTCGTAAAAGGAGAGACCCGGGAGGGAATCCCGCTGATGGCAGAAGGGATCGCCGCGTTACAGTCTCACGGTGCTGGTCTTGGTATGTCCGCTTGGCTTGTGCTCTACGCTGCCGCGTTGGGAAACGATGGTCGTGCCGAGGAGGGGCTTGCTATTCTGGCAGAGGCTGAAGCCCTGGTTGCGCAGCATGGCGAGAGTTTTTATCTCGCGGAAGTGGCGCGGACCAAGGGAGAGCTGCTGTTACAAAAGTTTCACGTTTCACCTGCTACATGCCACGTTCCGTCGGACCCCCAACATGGTACTCGTCACGTTCACGACGCCGCCGAGGCATTTTTCCTGCAAGCGCTCGATGTTGCTCGTCGGCACGGAGCGAAGACCTTTGAGTTGCGTGCGGCCACAAGTCTTGGTCGTTTGTGGCGGGCCCAGGGAAGAATTGACGAGGCGTATGTGCTCTTAGATGGTATTTATTCTTGGTTCTCTGAAGGATTTGAGACTGTAGACCTACAGGAAGCACAGGCCTTGTTGGAAGAATTGGGGAATCTGAGTGAGGAAAGCGAAGTCGCGGAACTGCGCGTGGATGATAGCCGGGGGGAGGTGGAGGTTTCGTAATTGTAGGGTGCGCTCGCGCACCACAGAACTAAGGCCGTTAGCAGCAGCATAATTCCCTCTCCCTCCGGGAGAGGGCGAGGGGAGCCACTAAGGAATCCCACTCTGCCACTCCCTCATCCTGTCCTTCTCCCGAGGGGAGAAGGAACCCATACTCGCAGCGCTACACCTCAAAACACAGGGATTTTCCCTTAAGTTGTGACCAGCCCTAACCCCGCCGGTCATTTCTGATCGAGGAATTCTTTGAGCGCTTGCCGCACGTCCTCTGGGCGCTCTTCGATGGAGTAATGTGCGGTATTTAACACCACGTAAATTTTGGCGTCGGGGATATCCTTTTTTGCCCGTTTTCCTTCGTCGAGTGGGACATAGGGGTCGCCATCGCCCCACATTAAAAACGTCGGAACTTGCCATGTCGAGAGGGCCGGGACCACCTCTTTTTCTAAGACTGTATCCAGATTTAACTCTTTCACTTGTTTGAGCAGCGCGACTCGTGCCCCGGGGTCGTTCTGATACGGCTGTAAATATGTCTTGACCAGGAAATCGGAAAATTTGTCGGGTTTGGCTACTCCGCCGCGGAGGGTGCGCTCCAAAAACCAATCGTTCGTTAACAGTCCACCGATCAGGGGGATTTTCAGCAGTCCGAGCCCAGTTGCCGAATACCCTGGGTACAGCGGGGTATTCATGAGCACGAGTTTTCGTACATTCTGGGGATTTCTGACGGTGTACACCGCGGCAATGGAACCGCCGATACCATGTCCGGCCAAAATGACATTGTCGAGATGGAAATCAGAGATGAACTTGCTGAGTTGAGCAACATGCGTCTCAATGCTGTAGGTCTGATTCTGTGGTTTTTCGGAGATTCCGGACCCCATCAGATCAAGACTGTAGATGGTTTTGCCGTAGGTTAATCCTGGAGTAATGTTTCTCCACAGGTAGGAATTGGTGAGAAAGCCGTGGAGAAAAACCAATGGTTTGCCGAGACCTTCTTGGGTGTAGTGTAATGACACACCATCAAGATTCACATATTTTGCCTCCGGATTTTGCTCTTGCAGTTGCTGAGCTGTGAGGCTGGTCCCTGAAGGACCACAGGCCGCCAAGGACATTAACAGCAGCAACAATGCTCCACCGGCGACTATCCGTTGGGCCATTGGTTTGTTCTCCTTTTTGTATGAGGGATGCTCTGGCGTTCTCGCGCTTGCTCTGATTTAACAAAAAAGCAAGCTGTCTGTGTGACAGCTTGGCGTGCGGGTTCTTTATCCGACATTATTGATGCGTGCATTAAGCCCGGCACTCTAGCGTTGCAATACAAGCCCGACAAGGAGGGCATACCCTGAGTGAAAGGAAAGGAGAAAGTTATGGCGGACCCAGGATTGTTTGAGGTGATGTTTTCCACCCGGAGTATGCGGCGATTGAAAACCGATCCGGTGCCGGATGAGGTCGTATATAAAATCCTTGATGCGGGTATTCGCGCGCCGAGTGGGGGCAATAACCAAAACTGGCGCTTCATCGTCGTCAAGGATCCGGCGGTGAAGAAACAAGTGCAGCAGGTCTATCTCAAAGGATGGGCGCAAGTGCAGGAGATGTATCGAAATCGTCCCGCGCCGGAGCATTTGGGAGAACAGAAACTCCGCGGCATTCTCGATGCGGCAACGCATCTGGCCGAACATATGGCTGAGGCTCCGGTCTTGATTATTGCCTGCCTCAAAGAACGCCCCATGCCCCCACAGCTTGCGGCCAAGCTCTCGCGCCTCTCGGGGTCAAGTATTTACCCGGCGGTCCAGAACATTTTATTGGCCTGTCGTGCCCTTGGCCTGGGCGCGACGCTGACGACCGTTGCCTCTTTACATGAAGAAGAACTGAAACCCATTCTCAAACTGCCGGATGATGTGATGACCTATGCCCTCATTCCCATCGGGTATCCCTACGGCAAATTTGGACCTGTGACCCGGATGTCAGTTGAAGAGGTTGCGTGTCTTGATCAGTGGGGAACGGCATTCACAGGCGGGAAATAGGATTTTGACGTTGGGCTCTAGGAGTTGGGAATTGGGCTTTGGACGCTAGGATTGAGCAGTTGTTTGTCCCTAATGCCCAAATCCTAATGCCTCAATCCACGTTACGGTAGCACCTCCGCAACGTGAATCGCTCCGTGGGGAGCCGAGAGCGGTGAGGCGTTATCGTTCGCGAATAACTGGGTACGGGTACGGTAGCCGTACCCATATGGCTGCCCAGGGATAGGAATCGGCTCGCGGTAGACTTCTAGGCAACAGTCGATCAAGTTGACGATCCAATACTCAGGGATGCTCGCGCTCGCGTAGAGGCTAGCTTTTTCTTCACGATCAAAGGGGAGAGTGGACTGGGCAATTTCGACCACTAGCACGGCTGTAGTTGGATGCGCTTTAGCATAATCTCGCACGGTTCCCTGGACAACGGCGATATCGGGCTCAGGCTGAGACGAGGGACTGACATCCAATGGGCCTTGTACCCTTATGACATACCCAACCCCAAAAATGGGGCGGAGCGCTGCTTCTACGAGGCTAATAGCGGTAAAGTGCGGGCTGTTCTGCGGTACCATAGTGACGATTCTTCCCCCGATCAGCTCTACGCGTTCTCCAGGACGCAGTACTCCTATTTCAGCCATTTTGTAATACTCGTCCCGTGTCCATCGACGCTCATTTGGTTCTGCTGTTGACATAGGGGGGCCTCTCAGTTGTCAGTCTTTTCCCTTTATCCGTTTATCCATTGCTCCATTTCTCCCTTCCCCCTTATCCGTTTCTCCCTGATCCTATCCGACCGTTTACCCCAACACCTCACTGTAAGTCGCCGCATCAAAGCCAACCAATAATTTTTTCCCTTTCCGGAGGGTTGGTGCGCGGAGATTACCTGAGGGGCCGAGGAGGACGGCGAGAAGATCATCTCGGCTCGGTTTATCCTTGGCCAGGTTGTAACGCACAATCTTCTTTCCTTTTGCGGCGATGACTTCTGATACTTCTTGGGTCAACTTGAACGCGTCGTCCGGGCCGAGTCGTTCTTTTCGCGCATCAACAATGGTTTTTGCGGTGATTCCCGCGTGCGCAAGAAACTCTTGCGTTTTCCCACAGGTGACTCAACTGGGGCGGTGATAATACCAATCGACAGTCTTGGCCATACAATGTTTCTCTCCTATCTATGGTTTTTTTTGTAAGCCATTTGTAATGATCCATTCGTACCCATCGACCAACGCAAGCCACGCTGACGCGAGCAAGTCACGGGACTTTCGCATGGTGCTCCACTGATGACGGCCATCACTAAATTTTTGAACTGACACGACCTCGGCTGCAGTCCCTTCGCCTCCACGGTGCGTATAGGACTCCATGACTCGTACGCCCTCAAGAAACGGAAAATGTTTGCTGAGAACGCGTTGTAATGCCATATCCAGGGCATTTACCCCGCCAACCCCCTGAGCGCAGCCAAAGTCTTGGTGCCCTTCGATTTCGACGACCACTACAGCATCAATTGCGGTCCGTCCTTCCCATTCCTCATCGACCACGCGCCAGCGGATGACGCGAAACGGTGGCACGTACAACGGATTCCGACGCCAGCGCTCGACTTCTTGCGAGGCTTGTGGCGCAGTCGCTTGGTCAAAGAATTCTGAGGGAGGGGTACGTTGTTCTGCCATAGTGACTCCGTTTCAGCGACTGCCTACGTGCCTGAAAGAAATCGGGCACGCACAAGATTTCTTCAGTCTGTATCGGTACTCCGTTAGGTTGTGAGCGTCTCCCAGTGGATTTCCCAAAATTGTGGAAGCGGAGGAGAAAACTCAAAGTGACCACCAAAACACTCAAAACTCGGCTTATGACTCAACCGCTCACGTACCACGTGCAGATATTCGTCAATTGTACTACGATCCGGGGTGCCAAGATCAACTCGTTGTCGCTGGCCACATTTCTTGCAACTAATGTCAACGTGCATATACTCCTCTAGAGTTCTGTGGGATGACACGCTACATAGTTGCCTACCATGACCTTCGTGAGGGCTGCAAGCACTAGGGTTAATATTGAAGAATCCCCCTCCCCACAATATCTTGTGGATGGAATGATTAGCTTGTCAAATGGATAGGGGTTTGTTAAGAGAGAACATGCTAGCAATTCTAAGTGAACATACGCAGAAGGAGCCCGTCTTTCGTTGGAGACAAGATGGGCTTTTTTGTATGCACCAGTGTGAGAGGATAACGTATGCTTCCGACGGTGATTGCTGAAGGGTTCACGTTTGATGATGTGCTGCTCGTTCCGGCGATGTCGGATTTTATGCCCAAAGATGCCGATGTCTCGACGTTGCTCACTCGCAATCTCTTGCTCAATATCCCACTTGCGAGCGCGGCGATGGATACGGTCACTGAGGCGCGAACGGCGATTGTCATGGCCCAGGCCGGTGGGATTGGCATCGTTCATCGCAACCTCAGCATCGCCGGACAAGCGGCAGAAGTGGAGAAGGTCAAAAAATACGAGAGCGGGATGATTACTGACCCGGTGACTATCCCCCCGGATCTTTCTATTGCCGAAGCCCGCATGATCATGGAGCGTTACCGCATCTCGGGTTTGCCGGTGACGCAAGAGGGGATGCTGGTTGGTATTCTGACCAACCGCGATCTGCGCTTTGAAAAACGCTTGGATCGGCGGGTTGCGGATGTCATGACCAAAGAACGGCTCGTCACTGCTCGACCGGGAATCAGTCTCGAAGAGGCGAAAGAGATCCTCCACCAACACCGTATTGAAAAGTTGTTGGTGGTGGACGAACGGATGCGCCTGAAGGGATTGATTACCGTGAAAGACATCGAAAAGACCATTCAGTTTCCCGAGGCGTGTAAAGATGACCGAGGGCGACTGCGGGTTGGGGCCGCGGTGGGGACGAGTGAGGATCGTGAGGCTCGGGCGGAAGCGTTGGTCCGCGCAGGGGTCGATGTCGTCGTCATCGACACGGCGCATGGACATTCCGCCAGTGTCATCGAGACGATTCAGGTGCTGAAAGGCTCGTTCCCTGGTTTGGAAATTGTGGCGGGCAACGTGGCTACCGAGGAAGGAACCGCTGCGCTGGTTGAAGCTGGGGCTGATGGAATCAAAGTCGGCATGGGGCCGGCGTCTATCTGTACGACTCGTGTTGTTTCTGGCGTAGGCGTGCCACAACTGACGGCGATTGCCGACAGTGTCCGTGTGGCCGCTGCTGCAGGAATTCCGGTGATTGCCGACGGTGGGATTCGGTTTTCTGGGGATATTGTCAAAGCGCTGGCTGCCGGTGCGCATGCAGTGATGATCGGCAGTTTATTTGCAGGCACGGCGGAAAGCCCGGGCGAAACCGTTCTGTATCAAGGCCGATCATATAAAGTGTATCGTGGCATGGGATCACTCGAAGCCATGCGAGAACGGGAAGGCAGCCGCAATCGCTATTTCCAGGACGATGAGGATAGTGCAGGGAAACTGGTTCCTGAGGGGATCGAAGGGCGGGTGCCGTACAAAGGCAGCCTGGCTGTGATCATTGACCAGATGGTCGGTGGGATAAAGGCAGGGATGGGCTATACGGGCTGTCCAACGCTGGCTGATTTGCGATCACATGCAAAGTTTATGCGGGTGACATCCGCCGGGCTTCGTGAGAATCACGTGCATGATGTCATTATCACCAAGGAAGCGCCGAATTATCGATTAGAGTAGTCAGCATTCAGTAGTCAGGAGAGAGAATCACAATAGTGCAATGTGCTAACTGACAACTGATAACCACTAAGGACTGACGACTGACAGCTATGATCTTAATCCTCGACTTCGGCAGCCAGTACACACAGTTAATCGCGCGGCGCGTGCGCGAAGCCAATGTCTACTGCGAAATTCATCCATATAACATTCCGCTTGAACGTATCCGTCACTTACAACCCGAGGGGATTATTCTCTCAGGTGGCCCCGCAAGTGTCTACGCCGAAGGGGCACCGATGCTTGAGAAACAAGTCCTTGACGTTCCAGTGCCCTTCCTTGGTATCTGTTATGGCATGAACGTGTTGCACCAGCTAGCTGGGGGGGTTGTCACTAAAGCCACCTACCGCGAGTTTGGCTCTGCCCAACTGTATGTCGATGACACCGCTGACCTCTTTGCGGGCTTCTCGCCGCATAGCCAGACCCGGGTATGGATGAGTCACGGTGACAAGATGGAATCGCTCCCCGCGGGCTGGAAAGTGCTCGCGCACTCGCCGCACTCACCGATTGCCGCTGGACGTGATCGGTCCGGTCGGTTTTTCGGTTTGCAGTTTCATCCGGAAGTCGTGCACAGCGAACGGGGTGTGGAAGTCCTGAGAAATTTTTTGTTCCGGATCTGCCACTGCGAGCCGAACTGGACGATGGCCGGGTTCATCGAGCGGGAGACCGAAAAGATCCGTCAGCGGGTAGGACCTCAACACGTTGTCTGTGGTCTCAGTGGTGGCGTTGATTCTGCTGTGGTGGCGTTGTTGATCCATAAGGCTATTGGCAAGCAATTGACCTGTGTGTTCGTTGATAATGGTCTGTTGCGCCAACGGGAAGCCGAGCAGGTGGTGTCGGTGTTTTCGCAGCTGGGGCTTAATCTCCGCCATGTCGATGCGACCACGTCTTTTCTGGATAAACTTGCGGGCGTGGAAGACCCGGAGAAAAAGCGACGGATCATCGGGCATACATTTATTGAAGTTTTTGACGACGCGGCAAGCACCTTGCCAGATGTGCGCTTTCTTGCCCAAGGGACATTATATCCAGATGTGATTGAGTCTGTCTCTTTTAAGGGACCCTCGGCGACCATCAAGTCGCACCATAATGTCGGTGGACTGCCCGAACGGATGCGCTTAGAGTTGATTGAGCCACTGCGCGAACTGTTCAAAGACGAAGTCCGTGTTCTCGGTCAACTGCTGGGGTTGCCCACGGAAATTGTTGGACGGCATCCGTTCCCGGGGCCGGGATTGGCTATTCGCATCCTTGGGCCGGTACAAGCTGACTTGCTGGCGATTCTGCGTGCAGCCGACGCTATTGTTGAAGAAGAGATTCGGGCGGCGGACCTCTATAATCGTGTCTGGCAAGCCTTTGCGGTGCTGTTGCCGGTAAAAACCGTCGGGGTGATGGGGGACGAACGCACCTATGAAAAGGTCATCGCTCTCCGGGTTGTGGACAGCGTTGATGGGATGACCGCGGATTGGGCTAAGCTTCCGTATGATGTTTTGGGGCGTATATCGACACGAATTGTGAATGAAGTGCATGGTGTAAACCGGGTGGTGTATGATATTTCCTCGAAGCCACCGGCAACGATTGAATGGGAGTGAACAGGACAAGGATGAAGGATGAAGGATGAACAGACGAGCAACGTTGTCGGGCCGTATTCTTAGTCTTTCAGTCATCATTCATCGTTCTGCATTCATCAGTGAAGTTGGGGAGGCGTAGTCGATGGGTTTTGTTCATCTGCATTTACATACGCAATACAGTTTGCTTGACGGTGCGAACAAGATCAAAAGTCTCATGCCGCAGGTGCAAGCGTATAACATGCCAGCCGTTGCGATGACGGATCATGGCAATATGTTTGGCGCGGTCGAGTTCTACCGGACTGCGACCCAGAGCGGGGTCAAGCCGATTATCGGCTGTGAGGTCTATGTGGCTCCCAAGAGCCGCTTAGAGCACAGCAGCGGCGCAGGTAACGATGAATATGAGCATGGCGGGAATTTTCATCTGATTTTACTGGCCATGAATCTCGACGGCTACCGTAACCTCTGCCGTCTTGTCTCCGCCGGATATACTGAAGGATTTTATCGCAAACCCCGGGTCGATAAAGATCTCCTGCGGGAATATAACTCTGGACTACTGGCACTGTCCGGTTGTCTGAGTGGTGAAGTGGCGCGGGCGATGCTGTTGGGAAAAGAGCAACTTGCACGTGAGGCAGCAGAACAGTATGCGGCAATCTTCTCTGATCGCTTTTATATTGAGGTGCAGTCGAACCATCTCGCGGAACAGGAAAAGATCAATCCAGCACTGATCGAGCTCGCTCGGCAGCTTTCGCTACCGTTGGTGGCGACCAACGACTGTCACTATCTCAAAGCCGAGGATGCCGAAGCGCATGAAGTGTTACTGTGTGTGCAAAGCGGCAAAGTCTGGTCTGATGAGAAGCGCTGGCGGTTTGGCACCAACCAGTTGTATGTGAAATCGCCCGAAGAGATGCAGGCCGAGTTTGCCCATTGCCCGGAAGCCATCACCAACACCCTCGATGTCGCTGAGCGGTGTAACCTCGAATTATCGTTTGGTAACTTTTTGTTTCCCGTCTATGGCGTACCCAAAGAGGAAACGTTAGAGTCAGCGTTGGAGAAGAAGGCGCGCGCCGGGCTGGAAGAACGGCTTGTGCAGGTTCGTGCGACAACACCTGACTGGAATGCGGATAAGGAGAAGGAATATCACGATCGTCTGGAATTCGAACTGCGAGTGATCGCTAGCATGGGTTTTGCCGGGTACTTCCTGATCGTCTCTGATTTCATTGGCTATGCGAAGTCGCAAGGTATCCCGGTGGGCCCTGGTCGGGGCTCTGCCGCAGGCTGTTTGGTGGCGTACAGTACCAAGATTACTGACGTCGATCCGATTCGTTATCAATTACTGTTCGAGCGGTTTCTCAATCCCGGCCGGAAAAGCATGCCGGATATTGATGTCGACTTCTGCTTCGAGCGGCGGGACGAGGTCATTCGCTATATCAAAGAGAAGTACGGCTCCGACAAAGTTGCGCAGATCATCACCTTTGGCACCCTCAAAGGCAAGCAGGCGATTAAGGATGTCGGCCGGGTTTTGGAGTTTTCGTATGGCGATACCGACCGAATCGCGAAGCTGTACCCGGCCCCCAAGCAGGGTAAGGATTTTCCTCTCGAAGCCGCCTTGGACATGGAGCCGCGCCTACGCGAACTGCGTGAACGAGGCGAGCGAGAACAGAAACTGTTCAATTACGCACTGAAACTGGAAGGCTTGCTACGCCATGCCTCGAAGCATGCCGCCGGAATCGTGATCTCGCCGGCACCGTTGGTCGAACACCTCCCGCTCTTTGTCGATAAAGAAGGCAATGTGCTGACCCAGTATGCGGGGCCCGATGTCGATACGATCGGTCTGATCAAGTTTGACTTTCTCGGTCTGAAAACGTTGACGTTACTTGATGATACGGTGAAGCGGATCAAAAAGAGTCGCAACGTTGATGTTGATCTGAGCACCCTACGGATCGACGACCGGTTGACGTATCAACGGTTGGCGCATGGCGATACGGTTGGTGTGTTCCAGATGGAAGGCAGTGGCATTCGCAAGCTGATTACCCAGCTCAAGCCCAGTGTCTTTGAAGATATTATTGCCGTTATTGCGTTGTTTCGTCCGGGACCGCTGGACAGCGGCGCGGCCGAGCAGTTTATCCGTCGCAAACACGGCAAAGAGCCGATTTCGTATCCGCATCCCCTGCTCGAACCGGTTATGCGCGAGACGTATGGGGTCACCATTTACCAAGAACAGGTCATGCAGATCGCCCAGATACTGGCGGGGTACTCTCTTGGTGATGCCGATAACTTGCGACGGGCGATGGGTAAGAAGAAAAAAGAGGTGATGCAAGAAGAACGTGCACGCTTCTTGGCCGGAACAGCGAAGCAGAAGATTCCGGAAAAGCTTGCCGGAGAAATCTTCGATCAGATGGAAACGTTTGCGGCGTATGGGTTTAACAAATCGCATGCCGCTGCCTATGCCCTCATTTCGTATCAAACTGCCTATTTGAAGACCCATTACCCGCAAGAGTTTATGGCTGCACTCATGAGCCTCGAAATGGGTGATACCAATAAGACCTATAAAAATATCGCCGAGTGCCGCCTACAGAACATCTCGGTGCTGCCGCCCGACGTCAATGAAAGTGATGAAGATTTCACTGTCAGTGGAGAAACGATTCGCTTCGGACTCGGGGCGGTGAAAGGCGTCGGTTCCAAGGCCATTGAGATTATTCACTCCGCGCGGGCTGATGGGTCCTACTCGGATGTCTACGACTTTTGCTCGCGTGTCCGCGGACCTCAGGTGAACAAGCGCGTGCTGGAAAGTTTGGTGAAATGTGGCGCGCTCGATTCGTTTCAAACTCCGCGTGCCCAGCTCCTCGCTGGATTAGAAGAGGTGATGAAGTGGGCTGAGCAAAAAAGTAACGGTAGTATTGATACGAAGCAGATGGGGCTTTTTGCCAGTTTGTCAACCCACACCAGTGATGGTCGTCCGCTCCTGCCGAACGTCGACGAATGGAATGACACGGATAAATTAAAACATGAGCGGGAGACGCTGGGATTTTTTATTACTGGGCATCCTCTGGATAAATATGTCGGGCGCCTCCACGGCGTGGTGTCGTTAACTACGGATTCGTTGAAGACGCGCCAACATCAAGAAAAAGTCCGTCTCGCCGGAGTTGTTCATTCCCTCAAGCTCAAGAACAACAAGAAAGGGGATCGTTACGCCACGTTTACGCTGGAGGACAAAGAGGGCGTGGTGGAAGTGATTGTCTGGCCCGAGGCCTATCGTCAACACGAGGCGACCCTCCATGCTGATATTCCCGTGTGTTTGAGTGGCGCGCTTGATCTCGATGATGACCGCTGTCAGATCATCGCCGATGAGGTGGTCCCGTTAGAGTCGGTCGCGACAAACGAGGTCCGGCAAGTGCACATTCAGGTTCCTGCTGATGTGACAACGAAGGAAGACCTGGTGGCGCTGAAGGACGTTCTTCAACAGCATGAGGGGAGTTGCCAAACCTTCCTCCATCTTATGCGGCCAGATTATACCGAGACGGTCATTGCCCTTCCTGCCGGCTTGAGTGTTTCACCGACGCGCGCGATGTTGGTAGCGGTGGAACGATTATTCGGGAGTGGCGTGGCATCGTTCCGCTGAGTAGAAGTATGGGGCGTCGTCGGGAATTTCCGCCAGACAATACTCGGTCGCCAGGAGAACTCACGCGATCCACAGGCCCTGAGCGGGCTATTTTGGTGGGGGTGGAACGGTCACGGACAACTGCTCGGGCGACAAACGGAGCTCAGTTTATCGCTGAGGAATCGTTAGAAGAACTCGCTCGTCTGAGCGAAACAGCCGGACTCGTTGTCGGTGCGTCTATGAGTCAGCCGCTTCGTGAAGGACTGCATCCGGCGACCTTTATTGGCTCAGGCAAAGTCAATGAAGTGAAAGACCTGGTGTGGGAAACACACGCCGATGTGGTCATTTTTGACGATGACCTCTCGCCAGCCCAGCAGCGCAACTTAGAGCAAGCGCTCGGCGTGAAAGTGATTGATCGGAGCCAGCTGATTCTCGACATCTTTGCCCAACGTGCGCAGAGCTTAGCTGGAAAACTGCAAGTGGAGTTAGCCCAACTTGAGTATTTGCGGCCACGTTTAACCCGGCAATGGACCCATCTGTCTCGTCTTGGGGGAGGTGTCGGAACTCGGGGGCCGGGAGAAACCCAATTAGAAGTTGATCGCCGTCGCGTCCGTGAGCGTATTGCTACCCTGCGTCGTCGGCTCCTGGATGTCGAGCGCACGCGGACACTGCAGCGACAAGAACGGGAGCGAGTGCCGTTTCCCTGCGTCGCATTGGTCGGATACACCAACGCCGGCAAATCGACGCTGATGAATACTTTGACGCATGCCGGCGTATTAGTCGAGGATAAACTGTTTGCGACGCTTGATCCCACGAGCCGCCGCCTCGATTTGCCGGGCGGCCAACCGGCAATCCTGATTGATACCGTTGGGTTTATTAATAAGCTACCGCACCAACTCGTGGACGCATTTAAGAGCACGTTGGAAGAAGTACGGACAGCCGATTTTTTGTTGCATGTCATCGATGCCACCCATCCTCGCTGGGCTGAACAAAAAGCGGTGGTCGAACAGGTCTTAACCGAACTCGGGGCTGGAGAGAAACCGACATTCTTGGTTTTGAATAAACTTGATCGTGTATTGCCTGAGAATGAAGGCTCTGACTTGCCTCGATGCCTCTGGGACAAGAATGAGGCTACCGATCAGGAACCGACCGTCTTTGGCATCTCTGCGTTGACAGGCAGCGGTTTGATACCGTTACTGCAAGAACTTGAAAGACAACTCGATCGGGAGCGAGAACTGGTGCACTATGAGCTGCCGCTTCATGCGGGAAAAGTAGTGGCGTGGTTGCGTCGCAGCGGTAAAGTGGTAGAAGAGGCGTACTCAGAGGACGCGATCAGTGTGACGGCGTTAGTGTCCAGCAAAGTTGCTGGACAGCTGCGTAAGCGGGTAGCGATGATAAGCGCCGGGTAATGTCAGTTTTGCGCGGAAAGATTAAGCCGTGATTCCTTCTGCCATCTTGAATATTCCGAATTTTCTGACCCTCTTGCGGATCTGTGCGATCCCACTGTTCCTCATTTTATTGACCGATCACCGCTATACTGAAGCGTTAGTGATTTTTGCGCTCGCCGGAGTGACTGATTCGCTTGATGGTGCCATTGCGCGTCTGACCAATTCGCGCACGACGTTGGGATCGTATATCGATCCGCTGGCAGATAAGCTCTTGCTGGTCAGTTCATTCTTAATTCTTACGTTTCTTGGACATATCCCAGCGTGGCTGACGATACTCGTCATTACTCGTGACGTAATCATCTTGCTTGGGTTCGGCGTCTTATTTATGATCACTGGCCGTTCTATCGTTATTCGGCCGACGTTTATCGGCAAGGCCAGCACTTTTTTTCAATTGTTAACGGTTACGCAGGCCTTAGTCTTCCTCCATAATCCAGCGTGGTATTTTTCCATACTTTGGTACGGTGCGCTGATTTTCGCTGGGGGAGCGACGACGGTATCTGGTCTGCAATACCTCGGACGTGCCTTTCAGTGGTTGAATTTTCAGGATGAGGAACCAGCGCTCGACATTAAGAGGGAACTTCACACTGATAGTCACGACCAGCGTGAGCGGTATTCGGCGTAGAAAGCGCTCAGCAAGAGACCCTAGAAAAACTTCGGCCTCCCGTCGTATTTTGCTTGTACCGCAGGGAGAGGGTTGCTATATGAGAGCTTCTTGTTGATCTCTGCGAAACCGGAACAGAAAGCGAAGAGGGGCGGATTGTGATTCGGGTATTTCCTCGCGTTGAAGATACCAAGCTGATGGAACTCTTCCGCAAGGGAGTCGACGGGCAGTGGTCGACTACGCAGATTGAGTGGGAGACGCCTTTACTCTTGGATAAACAAGAACAAGAGGCCTTAGCCCATGTGCTTACGCCTGTGTATCTCGGCGAACAGACTGCGATGCTAGGAGCGAGTGCTGTTCTGCCGCAATTTTTTGCCGCGCAACAAACAGAAGCGCAATTGTATCTGGCGACCTTTCTCCTCGATGAGGCACGCCATTTCGAGATTTTGACGCGCTTCTATCAGAAAATGGATCAACGACCATTAGAGGTCCGTGATCTGAAAGAGATTTTTCGCTATCAGGCGCGGCTCTTCAAATCCCGTGATCGGATAGAGTGGTTGTGGGGGATTTTGCTCAGCGATATTTTTGCCCGGCAGTTTTATCATACGCTGGCCAAGCTCCATCCTGGTTCGCTTTTTGCCCACTTGGCGAGTCGCATTCAGATCGATGAAGCGCGACACTTGGCCTTTGCGGAATTGTCGTTGCGATCGGTCGTGATCAAGAACCCGGAGTTAAGCAAGCCCTTCCTGCGGATGCGAGACGATCTCTTGTCGCTCATGGATGCCATGCAGAAAGCGCTCAAGGAACGAGCCGATACGATTGGCCTTGACAGTGCACTACTTATTGCGACGGTGACGCGTGACATCGAGAAAAAGACCCGCCGTCTGCACGTAGTTGAGCCGGAGCCTGGTGAGGTCCTGTGAAGTCCGGGCGCTCCGCTTCTGCGCGGTCACTACCGCATTGGCCACGGGCCAATCGGATGGAACACATAGGGCAACGCCAAGAGCACCTTCGTTCCCTCGCGCATTGGTCGCCAGAACACCACCATGTGCTGAATTGGCCGGTTCCAGCTGAAACCCTGGCGGCGTTTCAAGAATGTCTCACTGCGCACTTGGTGCTTCCGGTTGGCGTCGTTGGTCCTCTGTCGCTTAACCTGGGTGACTACGTGCTTGACGACAAAGGAGAAGTGCAAGAATCGGGGAGAACCGAGGAGCGGGTGTTTGTTCCGCTGGCGCATACAGAAGGTGGACTCTCGGCGTCAATTCAGCGCGGGATTAGTGCGGTGGCCCTCGCTGGTGGAGTAACGACGCATGTGGTGGCGGATCGTATGACACGGGATTCCTGTTTCGTCTTTCGCTCGACCGACGAGGCCTATACGCTTGCCCGTTGGGTAAAAGACCACACCGCAGAGCTGATGGCCTGGCTACGTGACCCGGCAAATCCACTGCGCGGACTTGGTCGCGAGGCAGAACCAGCCGCACGGGCTTCGCTGATCAGTACGCATGCCGTCCTCCGGTCAGTCGACACGCACGTCGTCGGACCGATGTGTCACTTGTTGTACCGTTTCACAACTGGCGACGCGTGTGGTCCTAACATGATGACGCGGAATGCCTACGCACTCAACCAAGAATTCGTGGTGGCACGTTTCTCGCGCGATACGGGATTGACCCCACTCCGTGTTTTCTTGGAAACCAACATGGGTGGGGACAAAAAACCGAGCCATGCATTTTTTCAGTTTCCTGGACATGGCAAAGTGGTTCTGGCGGAAGCAACACTGCCCGCGGCGGTATTGCGACGAGTCCTGCGGGTTACAGCCGACGACGTTGTTGCCCTGGAACACAGTGGGTTGCATGGTGCCCATGCCAGTGGCATGCAGTCATTTGCGTTCACCCCTGCTTCCGCCGTGGCGGCGATCTTTGCCGCCACGGGTCAGGATCTTGGAATGGTTGGTACCAGTAGCATGAGTCAGGCAACGGTAACCCGCGTTGACGATGGCATGCACTTGTCGATCCGCTTCGCTGGACTTGAGGTGGGGACGGTTGGCGGAGGAACAAGTTTGCCACATGCGCAGGCCTATCTGCAACTGATGAACTGTCTTGGTGAAGGCAAAGTGTACCGCTTTGCCCAAATTGTTGCCGCAACTGCGTTGTGCTTAGAGTTATCTGCTGCCGCGAGTATGGCGACCACTGGCAGCCAGAACTTCCTCCAGGCTCACTTTGAACGTGGCGGCGTCCGTTGATGAAGGCGGCTGTTCGACTGATCGTCAATCCGGTCTCGGGGAAAGGGCGCGGGGTGCGGGTCGCCGAGGAGGCGAGCCGTATCCTCCATTACCATGGTATCGGACATGAACTCCTCGTGAGTCCTGATCCTGCTGCTCCTGTGGAACTTGCACGAGCTGCAGTGCGTGACGGCTGTGCACTGGTAGTGGCAATTGGTGGTGATGGGTTAGTCAATCAAATTGGCAACGTGTTAGTCGGAACCGATACCGTCCTGGGAATCGTTCCGGCTGGCGTCGGCAACGATTTTGCCCGTGGAGTGGGTATGCCGCTTGATGTGCGCCAAGCTAGTGCAGTGATTGCGACGGGGCAGGTGCAGCGGGTTGACGTCGGGCGGATCAATGATCGCTATTTTTTTTCCGTTGCGGTTATGGGGCTTGCCGCGAATGTCAATCGCCGAGCAAACCAGTTTCGACGGTTCCGGATGAATGCGCTCTACACGTTCGTGACGATAGCCTCGGTATTCCTCGACACTCCGCAAGTTTTTACGTTGCGATATGATGCCTGCACGCGACAGTGCTATAGCTGGCTTCTTGCCGTTGGCAATACGTGGAGCTGTGCCCGTGGGATGGCACTGGTCCCTGCCGCCCGGGCGGATGATGGGGTGCTCGACGCGTGTATTGTGAATGGGATGGGAAAATGGGAATTATTGACCACCTTTCCGCGGGTGTTCGCTGGCCGCCATATTTACCACACGGGTATCGACACGGTCCGTGGAAAGGTGATCTCTGTGAGTGCAGAGCAGGACTGCGAGGTTTACGCTGACGGAGAACACCTGGGTCAATTGCCGGTACAGGTTTGCAGCGTACCGCGCGGGCTGAAAATCATGTTACCGCCGCAGAGCGAACGGTAGGCAAAGCGAAGCCGATGTGCTAGAGCAGCACCAAAATGGTCGGGGCGAACAACAAGAAGGAAGCAGAGATATGAGCCTGTCAGGAAAAAACGTGGTCGTGACCGGAGGGGCGTCTGGCATTGGACGTGGGATTGCGTTACGGCTTGCACGAGACGGGGCAAATGTTGCGATTTTCGATCGCAATGTCGCGGGAGCTGAGAATGTAGCTGATGAACTCCGTCTGCAAGGGTATCAAGCCATTGCCTGCGCAGTTGATGTCACTGATCGTGCACAGGTTACCGCTGCGGTTCAGCGCACCCGTCAGGAACTGGGGCCGATACAGGTCCTGGTCAACGATGCGGGCATTGGCAACTTTGTCCTGCTGTCACAAATGACCGAAGCGCAATGGGACCAGATGATCGCCATCCATGTCAAAGGGACGTTTTTCTGTACCAAAGCGTGTGTACAAGACATGATCGCGGTGAAATGGGGGAGGGTGGTCAACATCTCGTCCACTGCCGGATTGGGCGGATCTCCAGGCTTAACGCACTATTCTGCGGCCAAAGCTGCGCTCATTGGCTTCACACGCGCCCTCGCGCAGGAATTGGGACCACTAGGAATTACCGTCAATGCGATTGCTCCCGGCTTAATTGAAACCCCGATTCTGCAGAAAGACGGACGCATTACCGGTCGCATGCAAAAGTTTATGGAGATGACCGTGGAGCGGTCCCCTGTCCGTCGTATCGGCGCACCAGCGGATATTGCCGCGGCATGTGCGTACCTGGTCTCCGAAGATGCAAGTTTTTGCACTGGACAGGTGGTGAGTCCGAACGGGGGCATATATACGTGAGGAGAAAGTAGTCAGTAGCCAGTAGGAAAAAGGAGCAATGCCTCGCCGTTTTTCGTGCTGACTTCTGTCTCCTGAATTCTGCCTACTGTTTTTGGAGGCATAGCGAATGGCGTTTGCAGAAACCTTTCTCAATGTTCGTGGTACCAAGATCCAGATGCTCAAAGGCGGTTCGGGTGATCCACTGCTGTACTTGCACAGTGCTGGCGGGGAAGTTGCGTGGTTGCCGTTTTTCGAACAACTCGCGCAACAGTATACTGTGTATCTGCCAGGGCATCCGGGGTTTTGTCAATCGGAAGGGCTGGAGAAAATCGACACGATTGAAGACTTGGTGTTTCATTATCTGAATGTGATGGATCACCTCGGGTTAGACAAACCCTACATGGCTGGACTATCCCTTGGCGGTTGGATCGCCGCTGAGTTTGCCACGCGCCATGCGCACCGTCTTCGTAAATTAGCGCTCATTAACGCGGCTGGGCTTCGGGTGCCTGGTGCACCGCTGGCGGATATTTTTGCTGCGACACCAGCGGAAACCCGCAAGTTGGTATTTTACGCTGCCGATTCTACCCTAGCGTATACGTTTGTTCCTGACGTTCCCTCACCAGAAGTTGTCGAGAATATGATGAAGGCGCGACAGGCCGCGGCACGGGTAGGGTGGAATCCGTACTTTTGCAATCTGAAATTGCGCGACCGCCTATATCGGATTACCGTGCCCACTTTGATTGTGTGGGGAGATTCTGATCGCTTCATCCCGTTCGCTCATGGGAACGCCTACAATGAAGGCATTGCAGGATCAAAATTGGTTCGTATCGAGCAATGCGGACACGCACCGCCGTTGGAGAAACCAGAGGAAACGGTGAAAGCGTTAACTGAGTTTTTTCGAGCCTGACACGTAACAGGTAATACGTAATACGCCTCAGGTTGGACGCGTTGGACACCATCAGAAGGTAGAGAAGAACGTATGGACAATCCCTTTACCCCGGAAATGTTCGATCGCATGGACGATAGTAACGACGGAGAGTTCTATGCGTTCCCGCGAAAAGTTGTACACATCGATGATCCGGCCATTGTTGCCGTTGGCCAGTTCATGGAGGAAACGTTTGCTCCCAACGGGGTGCTGCTCGATCTGATGAGCAGTTGGCGATCGCATCTGCCGCAAGGGTTCGTCAAACAGAAGCTGGTGGGGGTGGGATTAAATGCTGAAGAGATGGCCGATAATCCCGACCTCGATGAGTATATTGTCCATAATCTGAACGAAAACCCGCAACTGCCTTTCGCGGACAACACGTTTGACGGGGTCGTCGTGACCGTGTCGGTGCAGTACATCATCCGTCCCCTCGACGTGTTTGCCGAGGTGCGGCGTATGCTTAAACCAGGCGCCCCCTTTTTGGTTTTTTACTCGAATCGGATGTTTCCGACCAAAGCCGTACGCATTTGGCAAATATCTGGTGATCAACGCCGTGCGACGCTTATTCGTGCCTACTTTCAGTACGCCGGTGGGTACGACGAGCCGCAGTTTGCCGACCTCAGTCCCCATCCGGGCATCTCCGATCCGCTGTATGTGGTGTGGGCGCGCAAAGCAGCAACTGCGTGAACGAGGTTACAAGTGGCTTCGCGCATTGTGCCGCCACGGCTTGATGAAGAACGAATGCTCTGGCAGCAAGGAGTCACCTTTGTTGCCGGAGTAGACGAAGTCGGCATGGGGCCGTTAGCTGGCCCGGTTGTCGCTGCCGCTGTGGTTTTTCCCCGTGACCTGAGTGTCGATGAGACTATTCCCCCGCTATTTCCGCAGGGCGTACGTGATTCGAAAACCCTCACTGCCAAAGCCAGAGAGCGTCTTGACCAGGAGATCCGTGCTTTAGCCCCAGCTGTGGGCGTTGGCGTCGTTGAGGTCGAAGAAATCGATCGCATCAACATCTACCGGGCCGGGATGAAAGCCATGCAGTTTGCCCTCTCTCAACTGACGGTTAGGCCAGAGCACGTCCTGATCGATGGGCGCTCGTTGCCTGATCTGCCGTATCCTCACTCAACGTTCGTCAAAGGCGACCGAGATGTTTATTCGATTGCGGCGGCCTCCATTGTCGCGAAAGTGTATCGCGACCGGTTAATGATCGCTCTTGACGCCCAATATCCTGAGTATGGTTTTGCGCGCCACATGGGGTATGGTACCAACGCCCATCGTGAGGCCCTGCGTCAGTTTGGTCCTAGCCCAGTGCATCGTCGGTCCTTTCGGTTGCTGTAATTGCAGGGATAAAGGGATAAACAGATAAAGGGAAGACCTTGTGCTTTTCCTTTGTGTTTTCCCTTTTATCCGTTATGCTCTTCCCCTTTTATCCTGTTCTTTGTGTCAAGAGTGGGCTTTCAACCACTCTGCTATCATAGATATACTAGCCGGGTGGAGGAAATACGGAATGGCCATTGAAATTGTCATGCCGAAGCTGAGCGACACGATGGAAGAGGGTAAGATCCTCAAGTGGTTGAAAGCCGTGGGGGATAAAATCGAGATGGGCGATATCATCGCCGAAGTAGAGACCGATAAAGCGGACATGGAAATGGAAGCCTTGGATGAGGGGATACTGGCCGAGATTCGCGTGCAGGAAGGCGAATCGGCACCGGTTGGCGATGTTATTGCCATACTGAGTGAAGATGGCGCTGGTGTAGTCGCCGCGGCGCCACGAAAAGCGAAAGAAACACTAGCGCCTACGTCCGAACCAGAGCCCAAGCCTAGTGCCTCGCGTCCGCAAACACCTCCTGCTGAACGAGCGGTCGCTGAACCCTCTGGTGAGGAAGCGACGCCATCACCACCACGGAAAGTCCGTGACCTGCGCGAATCACGACCTCGTCGTGATTCTCAGGAAGGTGAAGAGGGACAAGAGCGTATTTTTGCTTCCCCTGTCGTTCGACGCATGGCCGAGGAACATAATATTGATTTACACCAGATTCAGGGCAGTGGTCCGCGTGGACGGATCATTAAGCAAGACCTCGAAGCGTATCTCCCGCAAGGCAGTGTTCAAGGCGAGGCGCTGCCACCGGCAAGCAGAGAAACTGCGGCCCGGTCTTCCTCTGCGGCTCCGGCACGACCTGCTGCGGTACTTGAAGGACGGAAAGAAACGTTCTCGCGCATGCGGGCGACGATTGCTAAACGCATGGCTGACAGTATGCGAGAAATTCCGCACTTCTATGTCACCTGCGAAATCGACATGTCCGAAGCCGTGCGGCTGCGCGCGGCGCTTAAGGCAAGCGACCGGGTGACCGCGGATGTGACCTATACCCATTTCCTGATCAAAGCGGCGGCGATTGCGCTCGAACGGCACCCCCGTGTGAATGCGTCGTTTGTGGAGGATGGTCGCGAATACAAAGCCGAGGTGAATATTGGGCTCGCCGTGTCCTTGGAGGATGGATTAATCGTGCCGGTTCTGCATGGCTGTAACAAATTGTCGCTTCTAGAGATCGCTGAGCAAGCGAATGCTGTAGTTGAGCGCGCGCGGACTGGGAAGCCGGCTGGCGATGATTTGTCTGGTGGCACGTTCACCATCTCTAATATGGGGATGCTCCCGATTGAACACTTCACCGCTATTATTAATGCCCCTCAGGGGGCAATTCTTGCCGTCGGGGCGATTAAAGAACGTCCGGTGGTGCGCGGTGGGCAGGTGACGACCGCCCATACCATGATGGTCACGTTATCATGCGATCATCGTATTCTTGATGGGATGACCGGCGGACAGTTTTTGGATGAACTGAAAAAACTATTGGAGAACCCGGTTGGGTTGATGGTGTGAGGGCTCAACAGCGGGAAACACAGGGGGAGACGAAGAACGAATATGGAACGTTATGATTTGGTTGTCATTGGTGCTGGTCCGGGAGGCTACGTGGCTGCGATTCGGGCTGCACAACTGGGCCTCAAGGTTGCCGTGGTGGAAAAGGATCGGGCCGGCGGGGTTTGCCTGAATTGGGGATGTATCCCATCGAAGGCGATTTTAACCTCGGCAGAATTGTACGAGGACTTAAAAGAGGGTGAACGCTACGGCATTAAGGCGCAAGGAATCTCCGTAGATTATCCGCACGTTATTCGACGCTCACGCGAAGTCGCAGATCGTCTCGCGAAAGGTGTCGAGTTTCTGTTACGGAAAAACAAAGTCCCTTTGATTGCCGGAACCGGTCGGTTAGAGACGAAAAACCGGGTGGTTATCGAAACGGCGAAAGGAACGCAGCAGCTTGAGGCCGACCGTATTCTGCTTGCAACCGGCTCGAAAGAACGCACCCTGCCGGGCCTGGAAGTCGACGGGAAACAGATTCTCACTAGCTATGAGGCGTTGGTTGATACCGACCTCCCAAAGGATATTCTGATTATTGGTGGTGGCGCGATCGGCGTGGAGTTTGCCTATGTCTATAGTGCGTTTGGCTGTCGGGTCATGGTCGTTGAGATGGAACGTCAGCTTCTTCCTGGCACCGACCGTGAGGTTGCTGTGGAATTGGAGAAAGCCTTCAAAAAGAGAGGAGTAGAGATTCTTACCGGGACAAAATACCACAGCATTGAAAAGTTTCCTGGACGGGTGGAGGTGGTGTTGGAGAACGGGACCGACATGAAGCGTCGGACGGCAAACAAGGTGTTAGTTGCGGTCGGGCGTGCCCCGTTGACTGCGGGTCTTGGGTTGGAGTCACTTGGCATCGAATTGCAGCGGGGCTACATCACAGTGGACGAACAGATGCGGACAAGCTGCGACACGGTGTACGCCATTGGCGATGTAAACGGACCGCCGCTCCTGGCCCACGCGGCATCGGAAGAAGGGATCGCGGCGGTTGAGTTTATGATCGGTAAGCGAGAGAAGGGGCCCGATCACCTCAAGATCCCGGCGTGTGTGTACTGCCAACCTGAAGTAGCGGTGATAGGTCTCAGTGAAGAGCAGGCGAAAGCCAAGGGATATGATGTGAGTATTGGCAAATTTCCTTTCATGGCTTCAGGAAAAGCGATTGCGAAAGGGCACGATGAAGGCTTTGTGAAGATGGTAGTGGATAAAGAGTACGGGGAAGTGCTGGGCTGCCACATTATCGGCCATGGGGCGACGGACCTGATTGCCGAGATTGGCCTGGCGCGGACGTTGGAGGCGACGACTGCCGAACTGGGAGGAACGGTCCACGCACACCCGACCTTGTCCGAAGCGATTATGGAAGCGGCGTTAAGTGCAGAAGGCAGAGCGATCAACTTCTAAGAAGACTGAACAAGGTGAAAAGTTCTTACTGCCTTCTGAAATCTCCATTTTTAATTCACCATAGCAGGTATGATGCTTCATTGTCTTGACCTGGGTCTGATTGATTACACGGAAGCCCTGGCGCTGCAAGAAGAGCTGGTGAGCAAGCGGTGGAAAGAAGAAATCGATGATACGTTGTTGATGCTTGAACACCCGCCGGTCTTTACGCTTGGGCGGGGTGGGAATCCGCAGAACGTGTTGCAGCCGGGTGCTGTTCCCGTCCACCGGGTCGGACGAGGCGGGGATGTGACCTTTCATGGTCCAGGCCAACTTGTTGGCTATCCCATTATTCACCTGGCGGCACATGGGCGCGACGTGCATGCCTATTTACGCGGTTTAGAGAAGGTACTGATCGCGATGCTGGCGCGCTACGGGATTGCTGCACGACAACAGACGGGACTCACCGGAGTATGGGTTGGAGAGCAAAAGATTGCGTCTATTGGTGTCGGGGTGCGTCGCTGGGTGACCTATCACGGTTTTGCCTTGAATGTGGCGCCTAATCTTGCGTTCTTTCGTGACATCGTGCCGTGCGGACTGGCGGGGGTGCGGATGACCTCGATGGCAGCGATCTTGTCACAATCAATTACTGTCGGTGAGATAAAACCTCTCGTTGCAGAAATATTTGCCCGGTTTTTCGGGTACGAGGATTGTATATGGCAGAACAACTACAGCGCGAATTGGTAATGGTAAACTCCGAGCCTGGTGAGGCACGCCAACCGACGAAGCGACGACATCCTGAATGGATCAAAGTGCGTATGCCTGGCGGACCGGGGTATACCAAAACGAAAGCGATTGTGTCGGTGTTCAAACTCAATACGGTGTGCCAGGAGGCGCAGTGTCCGAACATTGGTGAGTGTTGGGGGCATGGCACGGCGACGTTTATGCTGATGGGCGAAGTCTGTACGCGTAACTGTCGTTTCTGTGCGGTATCGCATGGCCATGTCGCTTCCCTCGACACAGAAGAACCGCGTCGCGTGGCGGAAGCGGCGCTGAAAATGGGCCTCTCGCATATTGTCGTGACCTCGGTCAACCGTGACGATCTCCCCGATGGTGGGGCTGGGCACTTTGCTGAAACTGCTCAAGCCCTCAAAGAATTGAATCCGCGTTGCACGGTGGAGGTGCTGACCCCTGATTTCCAAGGAAATGAGGACGCGGTGGCAACAGTTGCGCGTTCGCCGATCGACATTTACAACCACAACACCGAGACCGTTCCGCGGCTCTATAAACGGGTCCGTCCTGGAGCCAAATACGAACGCTCACTGCGGGTGTTGCAAAAAGTGAAAGAAGTCAGCCCGCACCTCAAAACAAAAACCGGCTTGATGTTGGGGTTGGGAGAAACATACGAAGAACTGTTAGACGTCTTTGGTGATCTGCGTGCGGTTGACTGTGAGATCCTCACGTTGGGACAGTATTTGCGACCTTCGCAGCAGCAACTCCCAGTAGAGCGCTATGTGCATCCCGACGAGTTTGTCCAATTGCGAGAGCAGGCGTTAGTCCTGGGGTTTCGGCACGTTGAATCTGGACCATTGGTCCGCAGTTCCTATCATGCCTGGAAACATGTCGAGTAACGTGTGAATGTAGCGTAGGCGTGACTGGAGAGGAGTCAGGAAGGGAAAATGCGTGTTCCAGGGCGGTTGTTGATCGGGCTTATTCTTGCGCTATTTTCGTTGCTGTCCTACTACGGTTCATCCAGCATTAACTCGGGAACGAGCGAGGCGCAGCGCTTCAACCTATCCATCGAGGACGAGGTTGCCTTCGGCGTGCAAGCTGCTCCGCAGGTGGCTGAGCAGTTTGGTGGGTTGTCAAAAGATCGCGATGCTACCGCGTTAGTGAAAAAGACTGGCGACAACATTGTGACCCAGTCAAGCGCGAGAAAGAGTCCGTATCAGTTTGCCTTCCATCTGTTGGCTGACCCACAGACAGTTAATGTCTTTGCGCTGCCGGGTGGGCAGATTTTTATCACTGAGGGACTGTTCCGGTTGTTACGGACACCTGCGGAGCTGGCTGGGATACTCGGACACGCAGTTGGGCACGTCATTGGGCGTCATTCGGCAAAGCGGGTTACTCAGCAGAAACTAACATTGGGACTCGCGGATACCGCTGTCGCCACTGATCCCTTTCAAGAGAAGACACAGGTTGCGCATTTGGTGGCACGTCTTGTTGTTATGAGATTTGACCGGAAGGACGAGCTGGAGGCAGATAGTGTAGGAGCGCGTCTGATGGCGGAAGCAGGATATGACCCACGCACCCTCATGGGCCTCATAGAGGTCCTGAACCGTGCCTCTGTAAGTGGGCGACGGTCAGACTTTTTCCGTTCCCACCCGAATCCAGAAAACCGTGCCGCGCGTTTTCAAGACGAACTCAAACGGACGTTTCCGACAGGAGTTCCGGTAGGACTCAGGCAATGAGAGGGTGTCGAGAAAAACCAAGGAAACGAGGCATTGCGAGCGCAGCGAAGCAAGCGTTGCCTGAAAACGAGATTGTTTCGTTGCTCCAAGCTTCTCGCACCGACAGGTTTCTCTCCTGCCTCGATACACTCTGAAAAGATCTTTCCTCTCGATTTCCGCTATTACTTCAATCTAAATTTGTGATTCTCGAAGAGCCGAAAGGCCCTTTCTGAGACCTCGGCCAGGGAAACCTCGCGCGTGACAATAGCGCCTGGTTGGGTGCCGTGCCACTGGTCGAGCAAGTCGACATGGTATCCAGAGGAGAGCAGTGAGGTGAGCGTGGCGTACAGTTGACGAGTCGCCGCGATTTCATCCTGCTCTTCCGGATACCACGCTTCGGGTTCTCCGAACCCCAAATCGACCGAGTAGAGATGGCGGAAGGTGCAACTGCACTGGCTTTTCGATCCCACGTACCAACGGTTGGGGAAATCGAGACACCGAAGCGCAGGAACCGCGGATGTGTCGGTGACTTTCTCGAAACGAACAAGCAGAGAGTTCCGCGTGCTCAGGTCTTCCTGACTATCGGTGGAGAGGTAGACTTCATAACACATAGTTGTGCTTCTCAGAATCCGGTTTGCCAGTTGTGTCGAGTAGCATCTTTGATAATAGAGGAGACTCGCGAAAGGAGGAAGCGATGGAGGAAAAAAGACGCACTCGCCTGTTCTCGCTGTTTGCCGTGCTGTTTTCCGTACTTGCGGTCTCGAATTCGTTAAAACCATTACAACTTGGCGGTGAACAAACCGGATTCGTACTCTTGGGGGAAAGATTGTCGGGAACGGCGAACTTGATTGCGGGCCCGGTCTTTGGACTGTTTTTGTTTGTCTATGCGTATGGCATCTGGAAAAGAAAGCGTTTTGCGGTGCCTATGGGGTACGCGTATGCCACGTACGTCGGGATCAACTTGGTCATGTTCAATATCCGGACCGAGATACCTCCAGGTGTGGGATATCTGATTTTTGGGATTGTATATTCGCTGATCGCTGTCGGTATTTCTGCTGGTGCGGCGTATTTTCTGACGAAACAGCAGGCCATGCTGTCGTAGGTCAACGATCAAGTCGAGAGGGATTGTCTGTTTCTCGTGGACGCCGCGCTATTATTCCTCTCGATTGTATGGCAGGGTTTTGCTCATCCGCGGGCGAGAGAATCGGAGGAAGTATGAAAGACCAAAGAATCCGCGTGACGTTTGGTGGTTTCCATAGTCGTCTGTTTCTATTGTTGCTTCTCGTGGCGCTTGTCTTTACTACAGCCCACGACACGCCGGCGCTGGCGGCGGCAGGGGCGCTGGATTCGTCATTTGACCGGGACGGAATTCGCGTCATTGGTAGCCCTGGAGATGACCAGTGTCAGGCGGTGGCGGTGCAAAAGAACGATGGTCGCATTGTTGTGGCAGGGTCCACCGCGGTGTCTGGCTCGAGTGACGTTCTGGTGCTGCGACTGAACGCAAACGGGAGTTTCGATCAGGCATTCAATAATGGTCAGAGGCGCATTATCAATCGTCCTGGTCGGGACCGTGGCCTTGCCGTTGCTGTGCAACTGGATGGCAAAATCGTTGTCGTTGGTTACACCGACACGTTTGGTACAGAAGATGTGTTGGTTGTGCGACTCAACCGTGATGGTAGTCTCGATTCGAGTTTCTCGAACGGCGGTATTTTTGCCGCTCGTCGAGCAGGGGCTGAGCGTGGGCAAGCCGTGGCGCTTCAAGCTGATGGGAAAATCGTCGTGGTGGGCTATAGCAATACGTTTGGAACCAACGATGCCTTGGTGATGCGGCTCAATAGCGACGGTAGTTTTGATTCCACGTTTGCGAATAATGGTGTACAGATTGTGCGACGGAGCGGGAATGATCGTATCCAGGCCGTGACGGTACGGACCGATGGGCGTGTTGTTGTTGCCGGCACGTCGGATGTATTTGGCACCAGGGACGTTTTGGTGATGCAGTTTACGGCGAATGGCGCACTGGATAGGAGTTTTAATAACGGCGGAATCTTTATCGCTCAACGGACTGGACAGGAAAGTGGCCACAGTATTGCGCTGCAGGCTGATGGGCGTGTGGTGATTGCTGGAGTGTCGAATGTTTTCGGGACGAGCGATTTTCTGCTCATACGGCTTACTGCTACTGGGAGCCTCGATCAGATGTTCGCACCGACAAACTTGGGAAGACGACGACAGGGCGGTGTACGAATTGTTGATATTGGAGGAGAAGAGCAAGCGCAAGCTGTCGCGGTCCAACCTGATGGCAAAATTGTCGTCGCGGGATATACAACGCTCTTTGGGCTCAACGATTTCGTAACGATGCGGCTTAATGCTAATGGGAGTTTGGATACGACCTTTGATCGTGATGGTTTTCGGGTGGCCGGACTTTCTGGTGAGAACTTTGCCCAGGCGCTGGCCTTACAAACAGACAGGAGGATTGTGGTCTCTGGATATACCGACACCTTTGACGCAAATGACTGTGAAGTGATGCGCTTCCTCGGGCAGTGATCTTTTTAGTAGAGAACGCCCTAGGCCGAGTCTTTTGCTCTCGGCCTAGGCATCTTCTCCCTGTTGCCGACTTCTACGTAGATTACACGTCCTCCCTCTTATCTCTGTGTACGGGCATTGCCAATATTTGAATAGGAACTGAGATTCCCCGCAGCATCTTTTGCTTGCACTCGATATCGGTATCGTGTACGTGCAGAGAGTCCTGTATTTGAATAGGTCGTAATTGTACCGTTCAGTGTTACGAGTAGTGAGAAATCTGAGCAGCCGTTACCCGCACAGCGTTCGACGTAATATGAGGTCACACCCAGATTGTCCGTCGATGGGACCCAGCTGAGATTGATTTGGTTGCTGCTGACTGCTACGGCAGTCAGACTCGTTGGGGCAGTTGGCGGCTCCGTGTCTGGTGGCGGTGCTGGGGTCGTCGCGCTGACGGGGGTTGTGTAGCTACTCCAGTTGCCGGCGGCATCTCGTGCGCGAACCCGATAGCGGTATGTGGTACTGGCTGACAGATTCGTGTCCGAATAAGTGGTACCGCTGGGGGTCGCAACTTCGACAAAATTGAGACAGCTACCGCCTTGACACCGTTCGACACTATATCCCGTGACTCCAACATTATCGGTTGATGGGGGCCAGCTGAGGTTGATTTGGCTAGTGCTGGCCGGATTGGCACTGAGACTTGCCGGAGCCGTAGGTGGCTGCGTGTCCGGCGGTGGGGTTTGGGTTGTTGCACTTACAGAAGTCGTGTAGCCACTCCAGTTGCCGGCGGCGTCCCGCGCCCGGACCTGGTACCGATACGTAGTACTGGCGGCCAAGCCAGTGTCAGAGTACGTGGTTCCGCTAGGCGTAGCAACTGACAAAAAATTCGTACAGCCACTGCCTTGGCAGCGCTGGAGCTCATACCCTGTGACGCCAACATTATCTGTTGGCGCGGTCCACGTCAGGTTAATTTGGCTGACACTGACCGGATCGGCACTCAGGTTCGTCGGGACATCAGGAGGTGTCGTATCTCCTGGAGGCGGTGGCGGTGTTGCCAGGTTCGACACGAGCCTGATACCAGTTGAGTGCCACAAGCTTTCCCCCTCCGCTGCTGCGTGAGGAAGATAGCCTTCGTACCACAGTACGATATCGGTATTGAGGATACTCTCTCCGTCATTGTATGGAACCTGGACGTTGGGTCCGTATGTCCAGCCCTCATCTTCGCTACTCTTATGGGTTCGACCAAAAATCGTGTTGTGATTATACTCTGTGACTGCTTCCGTGGCAGCGTTGGGAATCGAAAAATCAGCGAATCCCGACAAGACATCTACGTATAAGCCGCTGACGGTGTCTCGTACTCGCCATCCATGGTTGGCGGCTATCGTAACGTTCGCGTCGAATTCTACTGTATTAACCTGAAACGCTGTCCCGGTGTTATGCTCGATTGTATCATTCAGCCAGTGTCTTCGCTGCTGCTGTAGGTCCGACCGAAAATCGTGTTTTGGCTGTAGTCGATTGTCGGGGTATGGGTCTCGTTGGGAATCGAAAAGTCGGTAAACCCCGGCAGAATATCTATGTATAGGCCAGTCCCAGTATCGCCCACACGCCAGCCGTGGTTGACGGCTGTGGTGACATTCGCATCGAATTCAGTGTTGTTAACTTGAAAGGATGTCCCTGTGCTATGCTCAACCATGTCATTCCCGAAACCATCAACGTCGAAGTCGATCCGCCAGTTGGGATAATTAATGTGGTCAGCGCCGCATTGCGACCCTTTGGTATAGATGTGGGCATCGAGAATGCCATCATTACTCAGGTAATACACCTGATAAATGTCTTGCGATCCGATTTGGTCGCGAATACCGATTTCGTACCACTGGCGCCCATTGATGGTGAACTCGCGTTGCGCAATGGTGGCGTTGTTTGCCCAGGGAATCGGAGACAACTGTCCACCAAGACGATCCGCATATGGCCCACAGGCGTTGTTTGTATAGAAGCTCCGCATGACTGGTAAGCTGATCTTGTAAATCAGGGTTCGTCCCCCATATTTGACGTTCTGTAAAGACAACCCATCGAAGTTACCGCTGACTTCGTAATCAAATGTCCAGTTATTCCAGGTCACTGTTTGCGCTGCGGCCGTGGTATGCACGAGGCACAAAGTGAGAAGAGAGAGAAAGACACGCACAAAGAGTTTTATCGGTATTGTGCCGTGCATTACCGTTCCTCCCGGGCGTCGAGAATTGTCTGGTGAGAGAGGTCAACCCAGGCGACCAGTTCTGGTCGCGAATCATTATCGACGTGAAAAGAAATGTAGATGACGCGGCTATCATAAAACCCTTTCCCTTCAGGCTGGTACGCGAGGATGCCGTATCCCTGTAAATCCTGTACCCGTGTCAGTCCTAGCGAGAGGAAGTGGGTGCGAGCGATCTGAGTGGCCGCCAGCACTTCCTCTTCCGTAATCTCGGGTTGATACTCGCTTGGAGCGATCGTGTTGATTGCCTGGATCGCTACTCCATTAAAGGTAACTTCGACGGTGCTGTTATTTTCCTGGCTGAAGTACACGAAGCGGCTGCTGTGAGGCGGTTTGCCTTTTTCTGCCTCATCAATGACGGTGATTCGGCTGAAGCGGTGACCAAGGGCCTTTGTGAGGGGGGATCGGGTGCCTGCAACCTGCTCAAGCTGGGCAAACCGGAGTTGCAGGTCTTTGTGCCGTAGTTGCTCGATACCAGGATTTGAAAAATCGACGACCTTTGTGAGCCCAGGGGGTTGCGGTGGCCAGGTCTGATCTGCATGGTCATGCACATGGCCAGTTGGATGGCTATGCGGTACGATAACTCGTCCGTTGTTTTCCTGAGAGAGCACAGCCTGCGCAACGAGAGCGAACATTGTTGCACCTATGGCTACGGTGCGACCCCAGCGTGGGATATTCGGTATGGTTGCTTTCATTCCTTCCTCCTCCTTGTCATGGTGTTGTCGTCCAGCGCCATGTGGTCATTCAGTTGCTGTGTCCGTGAGCTACGGAAAAGTGTCTATTTGTGAATTTTATTGAGAGATAACCCTATCGTAAGCGAACGGGTGTCATATCAATGCATTCGCAAAGTCAGATGAGACCCTTCAATACCTGCGACGAAGAACAATGGTGTAGTGAGAGGAACCGCTGCCATGGATGTTCGTTTTTTTCTGTTCTGCTCGCGAGGTTAGGCGAGGGAGTTGCCTGGAGGTGCCTTTTCTTGTGGCTCGGTGACCAGCAAGGCCAAACACGTCCTGGCTCTCCCCGTGTAACCGGACACAACTCCGTCATGCTAGGAACCGGATGACCCACCCCTAGGGTCTGTCTCGCTGGCCTAGACCGGAGACTATCTTTGACCACGTGCGGTTGCGGCGGTTATGCTTTTTCCTTTGCACTCTTAAAGAGAAAATCTTCAAGTTGCTGAAACACTATCTGATTTGTGGTACCGGAGTCAAATTGCGAGCCAAGAGCGTCAAGGGTGGAGAGTTTAGGGATACAGGGAAGGGCGCAGCCAGCGTGGGCGCCCGGTTATTGGTTATCCTCGCTCGACAAACTCTAAGATGTTGCCATCTGGGTCTTTGACCATAGCGATGCGGGTTCCAGGGCGGATTTGCGTCTCGGGAATAGTGAACTCGACGCCTTTGCCCTTGAGCTCGGCACAGAGTTCGGTCAAGCCCTTGATGACAAAGGTAATGTAGCGAATGCCGAGTTGCTTCTCTAAGCCGATTGCCCCGGCCGGTGGTACCTTTTTCGGGTCCATCAATTTGATGTCACTCGTGCCGTACTTGAGACGGTGCAGGGTGCCGAAACCGGTTTGCAGTTCTTCGGTTTTTTCTAACCCCAAAATCCCTTGGTAGAATTCCAGGCTTTTCTTAATGTCACTGACGAAAATGCCGAGATCAATAGAATCTTTGGCCGCTCTTAATGCCATAGCGTGTCCCCTTTTTCGTATGAAGAGTGCGATGAGAAATGGAAATCGATAGGGAGTAAAAGGGGAAGGGGTAAAAGGGGAAAAGAAAAAAAGAAGCTCGAAAGATTTCTCCCCTTTTTCCCGTTTCGCCGTTTCCCTTTTTCCCCCAGCGCCGCTCTTATCCGCGCGGTCCACTGCGCTCAATCAGCTCAATTTTGTAGCCGTTGGGGTCTTCGATGAAGGCGATTACCGCGCCCCCGTGTTTCATCGGCCCAGCCTCGCGAACGACCTTCACCCCTTTTGCTTTCAGATCGTCACAGACTTTGTAGATATTATCGACACCAATAGCGAGGTGGCCGAACGCCGTGCCCTGTTCGTAACTGGAAGTTCCCCAGTTGTGCGTGAGTTCGATCACAGTATTATTTTTTTCATTCCCGTAGCCGACGAAGGCCAGAGTGAATTCGCCACTGGGATAGTCGTGTTTGCGCAAAAGTTTCATCCCCAGTGCATCACAATAGAACTTCAGCGATTCGTCGAGATTATTGACGCGAATCATGGTGTGTAGGAATTCCATAGTGCCTCCTCTACCGTTAGTGAGATTGTATCGCATCGGACTTTGGTGCCCGCGCCAGGATTGCTTGTGGGTTATGCGCAACACCACCGCGATAAACGGTGGTGAGTTTACGTAACTCGCGCACGTCGCGCAACGGATCTCCATCGATCACGAGAAAATCAGCGTAGCGGCCAGGAGTCACAGTCCCAATGTCGTCGTGCTTGCGTAGATAGCGCGCCGCGACTGAGGTCACCGCCTTGATCGCGGCCATCGCTCCAATGGCCTCAGCCAATAATTCGACCTCCCGCAATAACGCAAACCCAGGAGGAGGATAGGCCAGGGCACCGCAATCGGTGCCACCGACGATCAATCCGCCGGCTTCGTGCAACATGCGGGTGACCAATTGGTGTTTTTCCAGCGCTTTCCCTCCTTGATAGGGATCGAAAAACCCAGGGTGAATGTCCCAATCGGGCCGCTCACCGATTCGGGTAGCCATCGCGCGTTGTCGGGCGAGTGCCGGTTGCGGGATGTAGCGACGATCCGGGTCGTGTTGCACGCCCTCCTGGCCACAGCGTGCAATCCACAAGAGGTCAAGGGTGGTTCCCAGGTTGACTTGGTGGGCAACCATCGCATCGAACCACTCCCGGGCCCGGTTATTCTCAAGGTCGGCCTCTTCCCAGCCTTTGAGGGTTTGGTTCCAGAATTTCGGACTCATCATCGAAGCCCCTGGACCGAATTGCATATCCAACGCACAAAACTCATTATACGGTGAGATCCATACATGCTCTAAGCCATTGATGCCGGCTTTGATGGCGTCAATGGAATGGGTATAGCCGAGATGGCCGGTAACGGGCACGCGATTGTCGACAAACTTGATCACTGATCGAGCCGTGTCTGGCGGAAGCGTAAAGTACAGCTTCACCGCGTCGACACCCGAAGCGAGCAGTCGACCGATCTTTTGCGGCACGGCTTCGGGAGATGGGATGTTATCCAGCATGTCCAGGAATGCGGGGTACTCGAAGCTCTTCTCAGCTCCGTCGAGTAATGGACCACAGATAAACAAGCGTGGACCTAACTTCGCTCCGCTACGCAGGTCGGCCTTGAGCTGCTGGACCTTGTCGAGATTGCCGCCGACATCGCGCGCACTGGTCACCCCAGCCGCAATAAAGAGGGGTAATCCGTCGTCTCCCATGAGCGTCGTGTGGACGTGCGTGTCAATCAACCCGGGAACGACCGTCTTCCCATTCAGGTCGATGACTTCAGTTTCCGGTGGAGCAGTTAACGGTCCCGGCTCAATGGCGGTGATGTGCTCTCCGGTCACCAAAATTGACACGTTGGTTTGTGGTTGATCAGCGCGCCCATCGATGAGACGAGCGTTGCGAAAGAGTAGTCGTTGCAGCATCGCATCCTCCTATGGCATTGGCGACGTTTCCGCCAGGCTTTTCCCCTACGTTTCCTCGCGTGCACTGTCAAGAAACGTCGCGCGACGAATGCGAGGGAAGACCCGCGGCAAGTTCTCGCTAGAGTCTGCTCATAAGAGCAACATCGCCCGTCTCTGTTCAGTGCAAATGAACACTTTGTTCAATTAATTATTACGCCTCAAAAATAACCCGGGTTCTTCGGTCTTATGAGAAGGAGCAGCGAGAGGAATATATCTCAACCGAATCTTCAACCAAAGGAGGACGTAGTATGGCAATGGGAAAACAGATGGGAGAATTTTCGTTCAAGTCAACGTCGTTAACCTACTCTGCCGTGGGAACTGTGCAGGGGAACTTTGAAGGAACCGTGAAGGGAGAAGGGCTGAGCGGACCAGTCTTAGGGACCTTAACTGCCGTGGGCGCGCCAGGTGCCAAGAGTGGCACGTGTAGTTGGGTGGGGACGGCATACCTGGACAATAGCGAGGCCCTTCACGGGCAAGCTGAGGGCACCTGGGAGAGTCTTGATGGTCACAAATGGCGCGTGCGTGGCATCAATTTGCTCTCCGATGGTCGCACTATCGCTTCTGACGGTGAAATCGATCTCGCTACGCGGTCGTATAGTGGCAAGCTCTACGAATGGAGTTAATCGCGTCCGTCACGGTGCTATCGAGTTCGAGACCGTGCCGGCGCTGATAGCCGGTCGAGGGAGCTATTCTCTAGGAGAAGCCGTGGAGGGGGGTGGGAGGGCAAGGCTACAGTTGTATGTGGGGAAGACGAGGTGCAAGTTCGGGAGGAGCATGGGTGCAGTTCCAAGGTCGAGTCCTCTATGCCGACAGTGTCTCCACGACACCACGCGCTGCCCCTACTGCTCACTTGTATCAACTCAACCATCGCCTGGGCCATCTCGTCATGGAGGTCACCAGGGGCGCAGCCGACCTTCCCTATCACCGGCTTTGGTTGAACGGTGCGAATCAGCTCTTCGAAACTTTGGCCGCCGAGGAGAACCGCTTCAAGGACGTCGAAATTACCGGGCAGTTGCGGGAGTATCGCCCTACGGTCGGCATTGTCGATCTGCCGACCGTGCCGGTGTTGGGCTAGGACTTCGCTTGTGAAGAGGATCGGGTCATGTACGACCTCTTGCCACCTACCGAGCTGACGACTGCTGTTATCGCCTCACCATCTGCTGATCCTACTACTCGTGGTGTTTCTCTGCATTATCGGCTTGGCGGCAACGATGCTACTGAACAGTATGGAAGAGGAGTCAACGGAAGAGGAGGACTCCAAGGCTGTGAAGGAGCAGCCGCTCACAACGTTACCATCGCGATGGATAAAACCGTTTCTGTCTTTCCGGAAAACAAAACCCTAAGTGAGGATACGGCAATGAAATACTTGGTGATTGGCAAACCGCCTGCGACTGTGACGCCACGGGTCGAAAGTAAGGTTGTGTTCGTGCTAACGTAAAGACGCGTTGCTCTTATTCGCCAACACTGCCCATCGACGTCAGGAGGCATGTATGGATGTACGCCAGAAATCGTCGAGCACAACGCCATCTCTCATAGAACTGCAGCGTTACCACGCCTTCGACAGTCTCCGCGCGGTCATGATGCTCCTTGGTCTGGTGCTCCATGCGGCGATGGCCTATGTGACCTTTCCGACCCAAGAGGTGTGGCCCTTCAAAGATGCTACCCCCAATGCCGCATTTGATCTCTTAGTGATGTTCATTCACACTTTTCGTATGCCGGTCTTTTTTGTCATTGCCGGCTTCTTTGCTGCGTTTCTCTATGTCACGCGTGGGGCAAACGCGCTGTTTTGGAACCGGGTACAACGAATTGCTTTACCGCTGGCCTGCGCCTGGGTGATTCTTTTCCCCTTGATTATCATTATTTCGGGCTTTGCATATACCCGTAGTAGTGTGCAAATTGCCATTGATCGACAGGATCTCACTCTCGGTCGCCTGCTGAATCATCTCATGCATCTATGGTTCCTGTACGATTTGCTCATTCTCTATGGTACGGCTCTGTTGGTGATACCCCTGGTGCAACGAGTCTCGCAGAACATCCGGGATCGTGTATCCGATACGTTCGCCCGGATCATCCCGCTAATATGGGCGCCCCTGTTCTTTTCGGCGATAACGTTGCTGACGCTCTATCCCATGCGTGAGTGGTCACTGGACACATCTGACTCCTTTCTTCCGCCGTTGCGAATTCTTGCTGCGTACGGCGTGTTTTTCCTCTTTGGCTGGTTGCTGTACAACCAACGCCAGCTCCTCCCCTCTTTTCCTCAACGGGCCTGGGGCAACTTTCTGGTTGGTAGTGTCTTCTTTGGGATATACGTTGTCTGCGTTGGCCGGGCGTTTACCTTAGGGCCGACGCTTACCTTGCAGGTGTTGGCAAAGACCAGTCTGGCGCTGACAATGTGGTTCTTTATTTATGCGTTTATGGGGTTGTTTCTCCGCTATCTGGAAAGGCCCATCCCGCTTGCCCGCTATATGGCTGATGCCTCGTATTGGATGTACCTGGTGCATCTGCCACTCGCGATGGCGTTCCCGGTCTTTTTGATTGATTTTCCTCTCCCCACGGTCGTCAAATATGGCTTGGTGTTGGCGATGACAACAACTTTGACCGTTGTGAGCTATCATTACTGGGTGCGGGCAACTTGCATCGGCGAAGTATTGAATGGCCGACGTTACCCGCGATCATTGCCTCACGTGGGTACTCAGCCTCTCCCCCAACACGGTCACGGTCTGAACGTCATTCTGACCGAGGACCAATAAGGGAACGGGGGCGGAGCACGGCTGTCCCGACGAGGCAGCGGTCCCCATGAGCATTCTCGGCCACCAGGTCGCAGTGAATAATTGGAGTGCCTGCCTGCTCTTCTTTTTGGGTAACGGTGCCAAGGCACGTCAAGGTGTCGCCGTGGCGGACCGGCGCGCGAAAACTGATGGTGAAAATTTGCAACCGCCAACCAGGAAACCGGGTCTTGAGCATACGGATGAGAAATGTCGTGCTCAACGGTCCAGGAACGACGGCATGTTGAAAGCCCCGCTGCTGGGCGATCTCCTGGCTCATGAAGCGTTGATCGACCATCTGGACCTCTTTCCCGTACCGCAGAATCTCGTCAATGGTTGGCGTGTAGGTGAACGGTCCGATTTCGTCGCCGATCTCGATATCGGTGAAAGGTATGTAGCTCGTCTCATTCATAGTCTGCTCGGCTTGCGTAAAACGTACGCCGTAAAACGTAAATATGTAAAACGTAAATGGGGAAGGGGCGTGGTTACGTTTTACGCTTTACGTCTTACGCGTTAAATTTTTCTCTCCGGCGATCGCACCATACGCCGTTCTCGCATGAGAACGACAAGCCGCCCGGTTTCGTCCCTGACGAGCATTTCTCGCACGAAGACGCCGAGCCGGCCGCTGCGTCCGGTTTTTTCATATACGTCGGTGACTTTCACCGACACGACGTATGTCTGGCCCGCGTAGATCTCGTCATGATACTCGAATTCCAGTCCGGCATTTAAGCTGACTAATCCTGGCGCGAGTTCGGCTTCGGGAAGTGCGAGAACCCCACGAATCTTCATCCCGAAGAGCGGCGGGGCAATGCAAGCCGGGTAACCTGCTTTCTGAGCAGCTTCCGGATCAATAGAGAGAGGATCGTCATCGCCAGTTGCCACTGCGAACGCGCGGATATTTTCCTCCGTCGCCACGAAGTTGCCAACTGGCAGCTCTTTACCTAGTAACGCAGGATCAATGGAGATCATGCCTATACAACAATCATAAGAAAGGCTGGAGGAAAAGGGGTGAGTGGGGTCACTGGCACTTCTTTTATCACCGAGACGTCTGCCGCTATGTCGGCTATAACCGAAACCCGCGCAGTTTCAGACCAGTATTCATATGGATGTACCGCAGGGGCTCAGGCAGGAGCCGTCGTGCCGCCCGTGGCGAGGTGAGGAGCTGTAGGTCTTCATGCGACTCACCGCTATAGAGATCGCTCAATAGCTTGCCGTTGTAAAAACCGTTCACCAGGCCAAACCCGTTGTAGCCAGCGCTAAACAAGATGTTGTCGTTGATATATCCGAACAGTGGCGTAAAGGAGCGTGTCAGGGCCATCACCCCGCTCCAGGCATAGGCCGGTCTTATCTCCTTGAGCTGTGGATATCGCTGCCGTAGGTGCTGGCACAAGTTCTGATAGGCGCGGGGAATATCTTTATAGTTGATCCCGTTGTCGTAGTAGTAGCGGGCCCCCGCGCGAATGAGGAGTCGCCCATCAGGGGTGAGTCTGACTGTGTGCGTTTTATCGAATTCGAAGCGGCCTGCGAGAGCATTCCAGTTGCCTTGTTCGACCTCGTCTCGTGTAAGTGGTTCGGTTACGATGACGAAGAGATGCAGCGGCATCAACGTGTTTTGCAAAAAACCCAGTTTAGGAGTGTAAGCATTGGTGGCGAGGATCAAACTCTCTGCGCATACCTGACCAGATCGGCACACCAACTCTATCGGTCGGTGTTGATGGATACGGAGGACTGGCGTTTGTTCGTATACGACCACCCCAAGTCGCTGTACAACTGTCTTCAACTCGCGCATCAATTTTCCTGGATGAAGCAATGACCAATGGGGCAAGAAAAGCCCAGCCGGGTAGAAGTTCGTCTGAATCTTGGCTGTTAGTTCTGTTCCCGTCCATATCTCGACAGACCTGCCGATTTGGCTGTATGCGTGGACGTGTTTTTCAAGCGTCCGTGCTTCGTTCGCGTTTTTGGCTAACAGCAGGGCGCCGCTCTCTTGCAGGTCACAAACAATGCTGTGCTCTTTGATCGTCTGAACCAGCAGCTGGTAGCCCCGCTGCGCGTACCGGGCGTATGGTTCAACCGCGGTGGTGCCTTTGCGCTCAAACCGTTCATACCAGCCGTGGTATTCCTGGGAGATAAAGCCGCTGTTACGTCCACTGGCGCCAAAGCCGACTGCTTGCCCGTCGAGGATGACGACATGCTTTTGTGGATAGCGCCGCTTGAGGTGATACGCGCTACTGAGTCCGGTAATCCCTCCACCGATAATCGCGATGTCAGCTCGCACCTGACCAGTCAGGGGAAGAGTAGGGGTATACTCCTCGGCTAGCCAGAAGCTGCCGAAGTTATCCCACAGGGCGTGATGCATGCTCAGTCCTTGCTTTTCTCATTTGCAGCCGCCTACACGACGGTTGCACAAACGAATAGGATCACCCGCTATCAGAAAATGCAGTGGAGGAGAAGCAAACTGGATTTTTCTTACAACACTCGAGTGCACTGTACGATTGGTTGCTGTTCAAGTGCAGTGGTGCGAAGCTGCGTTTGCACGGCGTGCTGTCGATAATGAAAGATGCGTTGTAACTGCGCACGGACAATCGGATAGGCCAGTTCTCCGAGTGGAGAGAACGGCAACCGGTACTGTACTTCGTCTTCGATGTTTGGGATGCCATTTGGGCTGGGTATGTTGTGAGAACCTCTACGAGTTCTCTTTATGGTTCCCTTTTGTAGGTAAATTTATCCATCGTTCGGAGTAAATTTATCTCTTGACTTTGTTATATCTGTGTTGCTATGGAGGGGCCACAACTCGTCGTGACGTTATTGTACAGTCCGACAGCTATGCAGAGAGAGAGCAACAATTCAACTACTTACATGTGCGGAGCATGCGGAAATCTTCTTTAGCTTTTTCAAAAGTAATGCTGACACCCAAAGCCACCCGGGATCTTCATGGTAGAAGCCGGATAATTCCATATCTTACCTTCGAATTCACATACAGAATTCATTGTGAAGATTGTCATACAGCAAGTTTAGCGTGGGGAGAGCGTTGTGAGAAATGCAGTGATTCTGAGAGGGAAGGGCGTCCGCCCGTGTGTACACCAGTGTGAATCATTGCTTCCTTTGCTTCTTGGCACTCAGGAATTTGCTCATGTTCAAGAATTCTCAATGGAATCTCTGCCGACTGCTATCGACCTCATTCCTGCTCTCATCATATTTCTGCAGTTTTCTCTGCGGGACTGGGTTAAGCAAGTCCCGCAGTCTTGGAAAAGGATGTGGGCCTCTGCAAGAACGTTTGCTGTAATATGCGATCCCAAAGGACAAGACGACGAAACAGCGCTCGTCGCTTTGCCCGAAACTGATGACTTCATTTTCTGTCCCTATGGAGAGAATGAGTTTGTGCTTCGCATTAAACGGCTCTGCAGGAACGGAGAACAGATGCTGCGTCTCGCGCCTGAGCGTGCGAGGGGCGCCAACACTGAATTCACGTCTCTTGTGGGGGAAAGTGACACTTTCTTGCAGGCGCTTCGGAAGGTCGGCTTTTTAGCGCGGTCGAAAGCGCCTGTTATCCTCTCAGGCGAAACCGGCAGTGGCAAGGAACTCTTCGCGCGCGCCATTCATTATCAAAGTCCCCGCAAAGGAAAGCCGTTTATTCCAGTAAATTGCGGTGCACTCCCTGACGAGTTATTCGAGAATGAACTGTTTGGCCATGTGCGAGGGGCGTACACCAATGCGTCATCTGCGGAAAAGGGATTAATTGCCGAGGCCGAAGGAGGAACGCTTTTCTTTGACGAAGTGGACACTCTGTCTTCCGCTACGCAAGTGAAGCTGCTGCGCTTTTTGCAAAGTGGAGAGTATCGGCCTCTTGGCTCCTCGCGAGCAGTGGTGGCTGATGTCCGCATTATCGCGGCTACCAACGCTGACTTAAGCCGACGTGTGGAGAGCAAGCGTTTTCGAGAAGATTTGTACTATCGGTTAAACGTCCTCTCACTTTCCATCCCCGCACTGCGTGACCGGGTCAGCGATGTGGTGCCGTTAGCAGCCCACTTTTTGTCGATGTATGCTCAAGAACATGATCGGAGACCTCCGCAGCTCTCGGACGGTGCCCTGAGAAAGCTGCTGGAATATTCTTGGCCGGGGAATGTGCGGGAACTGGAAGGAGTTGTTCAACGAGCACTCGTTTTGCACGACTCAGACGTGCTAACCGCTGAACACCTCGAACTGCCCAAGTTGGACGAGCGACCTGCCTCTGAGGGGACCCGTTTACGTCAGGCAAAGGCTTTAGCCATTGAACAATTCGAGCGAAATTACATCGCGAACCTGCTTGCGATCCACGGCGGGAATATGACCCGAGCTGCAGAAGCCGCAGGCAAGGATCGGCGCTCGTTTCAACGCCTGGTCAGCAAATACTCCCTCGATCGCACGTCCGCAACATTGCCCACCTCACGATAAACTCTCCGTACCCCATGCGGTGGATTCACCGCAGCAGGTGCGGCAAATCGACCGCACTGTGAACTCCCGCGAAAAAGGTGATTTTCTAACCAACCAAGAGGATCTTGCTGCGGGAAAAAAGCCGCTCTTCGCTATGTGCAGCGCGGATAAACTGTAGGAAAATCCGCTCTGTCACTTTGGCGTCAGCTTTGCTTACGTAGCTCTTGTCTGGTGGGAAATGGAACAAGAAGCTCCTGAGACGTTGCCGTATGATGAGTCTCTGGTCGCGATTCTCCGGTACCTGCTTGCCAATCCCACAGCAAAAGACTCGATTCAAGGAATAACGAACTGGTGGTTACCTCAGATCTCGGGCCGATTAGGAAAGCGGAAGATCAAGGCGAGCTTGGACCTGCTCGTGTCCAAGGGGTGGTTGATAGGTCGCTCCTCACTCCAATCCGAAATAATTTACTGGTTGAATGAGAGTAAGGTAATGGAGATCGAGAAATTTCTTGATGAAGGCCAATAACAAGGATTGTGGAGTGGTGGCTCTTGGAACGTAACCGCACACGTGGGGTGCAGGCTACCGTGCTACGAGCGGAGGAGCAGTTAGGGGCAGGAGCGAGGGGGCTGGGCTTTTGCAGATGGCTGCCGAGCAAGCCGCAGTTAAGTAGTCCAACAC
>JBFWXH010000055.1:0-49679 GCA_050187625.1 Binatia bacterium | reverse complement strand
CGGTGTGGCGTTCCAGTCTTCCTCACTCATGCCCAGTGGTGGCGAAATGTTTGCCATGCTGGGCTCGCTGCCTATCACTAATCCGCAGCCGCCACAACCTCTTGCACCCCCTCTGTGCGGTTACGTTGTTGGCAGCGTTGACTTGAAGAGGCGCTCGTCAGCGAAGCGTACATTGCTACCCGTTTTTCCCGCCGTACTTGCAAAGGCAGCTCGGCTCTTCTCGGGGCGTTTTGATCCTGATCTGCATGAGCGTAATATCAGCGCGTATGCAGCACGCGAACGGTAAGCAAAGAGCTGCTGCTCTAGCATCAGTTTGTTGCTGTACTGCGTCTTTCTTCATCAGCCGGAGCAGCTGCTCGCGACTGACAATCACTGTCCACACCGGCAAGGCCCGCTCGCTGACGGGCTGGTTGGGGGAGGGAAAGTGGTGTGTCCGCTGCACGCCTGGAAGTTCGATCTTGCTACTGGACGCTGTCTGGGGGAAACTGCCACCATCCGCACGTATCCGGTGCGGGAAGTAAACGGCCACATCATACTTGAGTGGTAGCTGGGCCTCGAAAATGGAAACGGGGCTGCGAACCGTCAAGGCTGCCTGTCCCTATTGCGGTGTTGGTTGCGGAGATTTTGCATCGCCTTGCCTTAGCCGGCGAAACAGCAGTACGCATTAACGGGGTCGGGGAAGTGTCGCTCCGCGATGCCCTCTTGAAGCACTGTGAAATTACCACGGTCTCTGCTTCCCTGTTCAAGGAAGTTGCTGAACGGAGTGGTGATGACGAGCTAAAAGGCTTCCTCGGCAACGATAAACACGCAGAGCGACAGCGCTTTCTGTGGGGACGACAGTTTATTGATCTCTTGTATGCTTATCCACAGGTGAGATTTAACGCGACAGAACTTAGTACGTTACTGAACCGGCTGCAACCTCGATTCTATTCGTTAGCTTCAAGTCCCTGGGCGCACCCGCGTGAAGCCCATCTCACTGTTGGCGTGGTGCGCTATAGTCGTACGGGACGTCTGCGGACAGGAGTAGCCTCGGGGTTTCTGGCCAACCGGGCTGATAGTGGACATGTTCCAGTATTCGTCCAGCGGTCGGCGACATTTCGTCTCCCTTCTGACCCGGCAGTGCCGATCATTATGATTGGTCCTGGGACTGGCATTGCGCCGTTCCGGGGGTTTTTACATGAGCGACGCATGCAGGGAGGTCGGGGGAAGAATTGGCTGTTTTTTGGCGAACAGCACGCCGCCACCGACTTTTATTACCGTGAGGAATTGCTGACTTGGCAAAGGGAAGGAGTACTGACCCGGTTGGATGTGGCATTTTCCCGTGACCAGCCGGAAAAGCGCTATGTGCAGCACTGCATGTTGGAACAGGGGGCAACACTGTGGGCGTGGATACAAGAGGGTGCGTCTCTGTATGTCTGTGGGGATGCCCAACGCATGGCGAAAGACGTTGATACAACGCTACGGCAGATCGTTATGCGTTATGGTGGCTTTTCTGAAGACAACACCCGAGCCTATCTGACGCAACTGGCCAGCGAGAAGCGCTACTTGCGGGATGTGTATTAGACACAGCTACACCGCATCTATGACGCATAAACGCATGTTCCTGGAGAGCGAAAGATGACGATAGGTAAGGTATATCTGGTCGGTGCGGGTCCAGGAGATCCTGGGTTGATGACCGTGCGCGGACTTGCGATCCTTCGTCAAGCGACAGTGCTTTTGTATGATCGGTTAGTGCACCCAGCACTGGTTCGCGAAGCTGCGGGGTCAGCGCTACACCTGTATGTGGGCAAAGAATCCGGAGATCACTGTGTTCCTCAGGAGCAGATCAATCAACTCTTGGTGACCTATGCCCAGCGTGGCCACTGTGTGGTTCGTCTGATTGAGCAGGCGGCGCTTGCCGATGAAAGAGGAGGGTAAAGAGATCTTGTTAGAAACACTTCCGCCGCGTACTGCCGTTGCAAGGGGGAGGGTGACAGCCGCTTCCGCTCACAACCGTGACTGTCGTAACTGTATTGTTACCGGCGGTGGGATCGGCTTCATCGCCAGCGACGTATGCGACATTCTTCAGGGTTCCACAGGTTGTTGGGATGACGACGAGTGTCACGGTCGCATTTGCTCCGTTGGCCAGAGGATTGAGCGTGCAAATGACCGGGTTGGCATTCATGCACGAACCTGAGGGAGTTGAAGCGGAGACAAACGAGACGTTCGATGGTAGCAAGGTACTGAGTTGCCCTCCAGTTGCTAGTGCGGCCCCGGCATTGGTGACCGTAAAGGAATAGGTGAGGTTGCTCCCAAGAGCGACTGGGTCTGGAAAGTCCACACCGGCGAGTGAAAGATCTGCCGTTGTCACTGCCGTGGTTTCGGTAACGCGCAAGATTTTCCCAACCCCGGAATCGAACCAATCGGCGGCGTAAAGTTCGCCATCTTCACCTTCCCCAAAGGCACTAAGGCGGTGGCTGTTGTCCGGACCAAAGAGGAGGGTATTCTGCCAACTCGCTCCATCGCGTTCGAGTCCCCAAATTCGTGATGTACAAAAGTCGCTGTACACATATACCCCATGCAAGCGCGGATATTGGACCCCGCGATACACGGCACCGCCAATGACGGCACAGTCGCCATTCTGATGTGGATATTCGAGCACCGGGGCGACGGCACCACTGGGTGGGGTGCATGATGGATTGTCGAAGCAGTGACTCCCTTCGAGAATGTCCCAGCCATAGTTTTCGCCACCAGGGCTCGTAAGCGATTGCACATTGACTTCTTCGTATGCACCTTGACCCACGTCACCCATATAGAGGTCGCCGGTATGGCGATCGAAAGACAGCCGCCAGGGATTGCGAAGCCCCAGAGCCCAGATCTCGCCGCGAAAACCTGGAGCATTGAGATACGGATTACTCGGGGGAATGCGATACGACGGACGTCTCGGTGTGACGTGCAGACGGAGAATTTTTCCTAGTAAAGAGGCAGGATTCTGGCCGTTCCCGGCTGGGTCGCCACCCCCGCCCCCATCACCCATGCCGATATACAGGTACCCATCAGGACCAAAGGCCAGCTGGCCGCCGTTATGATTGGCAAAGGGTTGAGGAATGCTCAGCAGAATCTCCTCGCTATTGGGGTCGGCAACGTCTGGATTAGCTGTGACTCGATAGCGAGCGATGATCGTCGTCCCAGACAGGTTGGTATAATTTACATAGAAGACGCCTGAATCCTTGTAGTCAGGTGCGAACGCAAGACCGAGGAGTCCACGTTCACCTGTGCCGGTCGTGCGATTGGAGATGTCGAGAAATGGTTGTGGGAGGAGGGTGTGGTTCTTGATAATGCGAATGGTACCCGCTTGTTCAACGACAAAAAGACGGTGGCTGCCATCGCCAGCGTGTGTGATGGCGACTGGAAGAGAAAACCCGCCGACGTAGGGTTGGAGGGCGACGGTTTGGGCCCACGCCGGAACGAGATAATTGCAGACGCACAGTGGAATCAGTAGGAAAAAAGGGGATAAGACATATGAGGAAAAATGCATATGAATCGGCACTCTTCAATATGTTTGCCTGTTCCTTTAACAGCTCGCTTCATTGTCGAGAATCTGCTGAGAAAACAAAAGACAAGTATAATATGGCAAGGGAAAGGCCTCCAGCCAACTAAGAAAAAACACGTACGATAGGAGAACGCAGAGTCTCCTGAAGGAAGGCGAAGAAATGATGTTGGGTCTGGACAGAAGGAAGAAAGGAGCTACGCGGATACCTTGCTGCGTGCTCGCCCTGGAAGTTGTTTCGTCCGGCCGTACAAAGACAGCTGTTCGCAGGGAATGATCGCTGTCCACTGAAGCTGGATCTACGTTCACCGACAACGCAAACGACCCAAATAAAAGCAGTGTTGCTACTCTGGGGTTGCGGCAGTGAAGAGTAAAAGGTACGCCGCGCAAAGAACCCCAACCGAAATCGCCAAATCAATCCATTCCATGATATTGCCCTCCTCGTTCCCGAGTGCTCCTTCTCCAAAAGCAAATATAGTGCCCATCAATTATTTTGCATAAGATGCGGAAATTCTCCAATTTGTTTCCCCAAGAGGGAAGAAAGAGTAGGAATAGTTGGCAAAAATCTCAAAATTGGAACCAACCAGGGAAATGCCCGCGTGGTGAAAGACGTTGACAGGTGTCAATTTTGGTTGACACTCTGACACTGTCGCAAAAGTAGAGACGAACGGTTGTGAGGAGGACCTGCGAAAGACGAAGTAATTTCTTTGCGGAGACAGAGAGTATTTGAATCAGCCGGTTCCTCGCTGAGAAGAAGCCGTGTCATTACCTTTTTGGTGTAAGAGGAATAATACAGAAGCGCTGATAAAATTTTGAGGGTAGTGGCAGTATGCGATGTACGACATGCGGGTGTCCTAATCCTGAAAGACTCAAGTTCTGTACCGAGTGTGGTGCGCCTTTTCGGTTACAGTGCGAGCAGTGTGGTTTTGCGAACCCTCTCCGAGCCAGGTTTTGTGGTGACTGTGGTTTTGCCCTTGCGGGAGGTGAGACGGGTAAACGGGAAAAAAACGAAACGGAAAGCCAGGACCCGAGTCGCTGGACTCCTACCCATCTAGCCGAGCGGATTCGTGCCGCTACGCTGACGGAGGGAGAGCGCAAAACCATCACGGCGTTGTTTGCCGATCTCAAGGGGTCGACGGCACTGATTGAAGACTTGGACCCTGAGGAAGCCCGCGCAATCATCGATCCGGCGTTGCAAATTATGATGGATGCCGTGCATCGCTATGAAGGGTATGTGGCCCAAGCCTTAGGCGATGGCATTTTCGCTCTGTTTGGTGCCCCTATTGCTCATGAGGATCATCCCCAGCGCGCACTGTATGCGGCCTTGCGCATGCAAGACGAGATGCACCGGTATAGCGATCAGATCCGCCTCAAACATGGCGTCCCATTGGCGATACGGATCGGCATTAACACCGGAGAAGTGGTGCTGCGCTCGATTCGCAAAGAGGACTTGCATACCGACTATATCCCGGTGGGTCACGCGACGAATCTGGCCGCTCGCATGGAGCAAATGGCGGTACCAGGGTCGATCCTGATTACCGAGTATACACGCAAACTGGTGGAAGGGTATTTTGCGCTCAAAACCCTGGGAGCCGCAGTGATCAAAGGGCGAAGCGAGCCACTCTCGGTGTACGAAGTGCGAGGAGTGGGGTCATTGCACACGCGTTTACAGGTGGCAGCGCGCCGTGGACTGACACGCTTCGTCGGTCGGCAGCGGGAATTAGACCGACTCCGCATGGCATTAGACCAAGCCACAGCCGGCCGTGGCCAGATCGTCGGCGTGAGTGGCGAACCGGGGTTAGGAAAGTCGCGGTTGTTTCATGAATTTGTCGGGGTGACGCAGGCATCGCCTCTGCTGGTGTTGCACGCCTACGCAGTTTCGCATGGGAAAACCTCGCCGTACCTGCCGGTGATTGAGCTACTCAAGAGCTACTTTCGCATTGACTCACAAGATGACGAGCGAACCCGACGGGAGAAAGTGACCGGCAAGGTCCTGACCTTAGATCGCAGCCTGGAGAACACGCTGCCCTATCTGTTCGCTTTGCTCGGTATCGAAGAGCCGCCGCCACCGTTCCAGCAGATGGACCTGCAGATTCGTCGTACACGCACGTTTGCCGCACTCAAGAATCTGTGTCTCAGAGAAAGTGCGGATCGTCCGTTGGTGCTGCTCTTTGAGGACTTGCAGTGGATCGACAGTGAGACGCAGGGCTTCTTAGACGCGCTGAGCGAGGGGATTACTTCGGCTCAAATTCTCCTATTGGTGAACTATCGCCCGGAGTATCGCCACGACTGGGGGCAGAAGGCGTATTACTCACAGCTGCGGTTAGCCCCGTTTGGCCGCGCTGAAGCCGAGGAATTTCTGGATGAATTGTTGGGGAACACCGTAGGGGGAGGCATTGTACCTGCCCAAGCCGGGCGCCTACAAGAGTCACCCTTACGCGACCTTAAACGGTTGATTCTGGAGAAAACCGAAGGGACGCCGTTCTTTATGGAAGAGATCGTGCAGGATTTATGTGAACAAGGCGTCTTGGCCCGTGACGCTGTAGAGGGAGGCCTTGTGCCTGCCCACAGCGAGGGCGTCCACAAGGGAGTGTCTCTTCACATTCCAACCACCGTCCAAGGCGTGTTAGCCGCGCGCATTGATCGCCTGGCACCTGATGAGAAAGGCTTACTGCAACAATTAGCTGTGATTGGGCGGGAGTTTCCGTTCGGATTAGTGCGTCAAGTCATTGCGCAACCTGAAGACGAGCTATATCGTCTTTTGTCCTCTCTCCAAGGGAAAGAGTTTCTCTACGAGCAACCGGCGTTCACGGAGAGCGCGTACGTGTTCAAGCACGCACTAACGCAGGAAGTAGCGTATAACTCAGTGCTCATCGAACGCCGTAAAGGATTGCATGAGCAGACTGGGCACGCCATTGAGCAGTTATATCCCAATCGCTTAGAGGAACATTATAACGAACTCGCGCATCATTACCGTCGGAGTGGAAACATCGAGAAGGCGATTGAGTATCTGCAAAAAGCGGGACAACAGACAGCGCAAAATTCGGCCCACACCGAAGCCATCAACCACTTCACTGCAGCCCTGGATTTGCTCTTGACCCTAGCAGATTCCCCTGGGCGTAGACGGCAGGAACTCACGCTGCAGCTTCTCCTGGCCGCGTCCCTGCAAGTTACCAAAGGACCATCCGCTCTCGAAGTAGGGAACGCTTATACCCGGGCACGTGCGCTCTGTGAGCAAGAGGGCGATGCGCGAGAGTTTTTTGCGGTCTTGCGCGGTTTGTGGCTCTTTCATCACGTTCAAGCAAATTTAGCGGCCGCACGCGAAACTGGAGAACAATTGCTGGATATGGCCGAATATCTCCACGACTCTGCGCTGCTTGTGGAAGCTCGGCGAACTCTGGGAAGTACATTACTGTGGCAGGGGGACTTTCCTCTGGCCCGTATTCATTTGGAAGAGGCCGTAGCTCTCTACGAACAACAGCAGCCTGGTCCGTTGAATTTACTGTATGGAGGGGCAGAGCCAGGGGTCGTGTGTTTCTGCGAATTGGCTCGAGTGCTGTGGTTTCTTGGATATCCGGATCTTGCCCTCCGGAGAAGTCGAGCGGCGCTCGCGCTGGCACGTTCAAGTTCCAATTTCTTTAACCTTAGCTTTGCGCTTATTTTCGCGGCAGGGCTTCATCAGCTCCGCCGCGAGGGACAGCTCACGCAGAGCTATGCCGAAGATGGGATTGTCCTTGCACGAGAACATGGGTTTACAGCGTTATTGTCAGCGGGAACAATTCGACGAGGATGGGCACTCGCGGAGCAAGGGCGCGCAGGAGAAGGATTGAGACTCATGCAACAAGGGCTCACCGACCGGCAGGCAACGGGGGCAGAGCTGGCACAGCCGTATTTTCTGGCGTTACAGGCCGAGGTCTCTGGGAAATTAGGGCAGATAGAACCCGCTCTCATTTTGTTGTCTGAAGCTTTAGCCGCCATGTCCACGAGCGGAGAACACCGCTTAGAAGCTGAACTGCACCGATTCAAAGGAGAACTGACGCTACAAACGCAGTCAGTCGTCAGTCGTCAATTGTCAGTCCTCAGTCCCCAGTCCCTAACACCCAACACCCAGACGGAGGTGGAGCGGGAGGCGGAGAACTGTTTCCTCAAAGCCATCGGCGTCGCGCAGAAACAACATGCCAAATCGCTGGAACTGCGCGCAGCTACCAGTCTTGCCCGTCTGTGGCAACAACAAGGAAAGCTGGCGAAGGCCCGTGAGCTGCTTGCGCCGGTTTACCATTGGTTTACCGAAGGCTTTGACACCAAGGACTTGCAAGAAGCCCAGGCGCTATTAGAAACACTCTCGTAAACGCGCTATACCCAACATAGAAGGGAGTGAACCTTGTCGTGCACGAACACGACGAAATCGAACGGGGTTGCGGTCCAACTTCGCGTAGATGCCTGGTTCCTCTCTGGCCAGAGTTGTCAGGGGTTGTCCTGAGATTGCCCCCGGTGAATCGCCCGGGCTACACCAATCGCCAGCGTAATGATTGTGAGAGGCAGAGCAAATTCAAGCAGAATCGTGCTGAGGAGTGGCAATGCGGTGTGGCCAGTCGAATCGAAGATTAAATATGTGGTGTAGGCGACATAGTACCCGAGAAACAACGCGCCTTCCCAGCGGGCAATGATGTGGCCGGTGAAGAAGATCGGCAGACAAGAAAGAGCGACGACTATCATGATGGGAATATCGAAGTGCAGCGCCGCTGTAGACACGGGAATGCCACCGGGAGCCACAAGGGCAGAAATCCCCAAGATCGCCAAAATGTTATAAATATTGCTGCCAACGACGTTGCCCACTGCAATATCTCGTTCCCCTCGCCGAGTAGCAATCACCGAGGTGGCGACCTCGGGCAGGGAGGTGCCCGCAGCCACAATTGTCAAACCGATCACCAGTTCGCTTACGCCTACAGCTCGGGCAATAGCGGTTGCGCCGTCGACTAACCAGCGTGCACCCAAAACCAGGAGACCGAGACCCGCGAGGATAAGACCGATCTGCAGCAGCAACCTCCCGCCTTGTAAGGACACGGAAGCATCCCCAAACTCTTGGGTATATTCTGTTTGTACCTCAGCATTTTCTTTCCGGCTTTGACGAATGGCAAACGCGATATAGGCAATAATGCCTGCCGTGAGAAGAAGTCCCTCTACTTGCTGGAGAGTGCCGTCCAGGGCAAGGAGAAACATCAATACCGAGACGCCAATCATGATGGGGACGTCCCACCAGATGAGCTGCTGAGCCACAATCAGAGGTGCTACGACGGCCGAGAGTCCGAGGATCAGGAGCACATTGAAAATATTACTGCCGACGACGTTACCGAGTGCGATATCCGCTTGGCCCGCCAGGGTAGACTGGATACTGACGGCAAGTTCGGGCGCACTCGTGCCGAAGGCGACGACTGTGAGACCTACGATCAACGGGGAAATTCCGAAAGCGAGCGCTAACCGTGAGGCTCCTCGGACCAACAACTCGGCTCCGAGGATGAGCAGCCCGAGGCCAGCTATGAGAAAAAGCACAGCACCCAGAGTCATATTTCTCCTTGACATGCATTGTTGTCTTTAAGAATGTGCGGAGATCAGCAACAGAATAAACATCGCACCCATCAATATGAGGAACAACAGACCGCCACTCGCCCACTGACTGAGGGACGCCTCTTGGCGTAACCAAAAGTCTCGCGCATTCACGGTTCGAACCCCAGAGCGTAAAAATCCTGGCCACTGATGGGCCGTTGACCATACGTCTGAGACCCCCGCGCGAATCCAGAGAGTTCGCCCCCATTCCTGGAGTCTTTGGACGAGGACAAGGACATCTCCGGCTGGAACCGCGGGTTGCAGCCACGCCGGGAGAAGTCGCCGCCAATACCAAGCGAGACCGCCGAGCACGCTGCCAATGAGCACGGGCCCCCCCATTTTTGGCGACACGGTTTTGGCAAGCATCGCGATTATATTATGTTCGGTCATTATCACCGGGACAATGGCGACCACAGCAAGGAGCACCCCCCATGAGACCCATACTCCAGGACCTCCGTGTGTTTCTTTTGTCTCACGGGAGGGCCAGACAACAAACAGAAAACGACACATCAAAACGGTGGTTCCCACTGCCGCAAGCGGAAGCAGAAGGTCGAACCAGTGTGCCCAGAATGGAGAAGCCTCGGCAGTCGCAGCTTTGAGGGCGAGTTTGGCTACTGCACCGCTGGTGAGCGGCGCGCCGGCGAGCGCCAGGGCTGGGAGTAGGAGCCCGGCGATAACTATCCCTTGCTGCACTCTGTTACGTACTTCCTTTGCCACTCCCACGCCAAGAAATAACGCACCTTTGGCGAGCCCGTGGTGCAGCGCGTAGACGAGAATCGCGGTGAGGGCGACCTCATATTTCTCGGGATGTGCGAGGCCCACACCTACGCCGATGGTCATAAGTCCCATTTGACTGATGCTTGAATACGCGAGAACTGTCTTCGGGTTATCTTGTGTGAGCCCAATAATAACGCCATAGAAGGCGGCAGCGAGTCCTGCAGCCATATAGAGGTTTGCCCACCCAACCAATGCTATTTCGCCAAGCGGAAGAAATCGCAACCAACCAAGGAGCCCGGCTTTAATCATCGCACCACTTAGTACTGCACTGGCTGGGGTTGGGGCGACTGGATGGGCCAGGGGGAGCCACACATGCAAGAGCAGGGCTCCCGCCTTGATGCCAAATCCAACAAAGAGCAGAGTCATAATGAGCTCACGGTTTGCGGCTGCGGCGAGGTGTCTGGCAACCTGCGTCAGTTGCAGGTCATTCAGTGCTCCCGCAATGAAGAACAGGGCCGAGATAATACAAACTTCCCCTACCACGGTAAGCGTCAGGTAGATTCGTCCCGCTCTATACGCCTCATCACTCCCGTCGTGCACGATCAGGACATAGGCGGCAAAACCCATCAGCGCAAAGAACGTGTAAAAGCTGATGAGGTCCTGCGATAAAATCACCGCAAAGTTTGCACTCATGGTGATGAGAAAAAAAATAAAAAATCGGCCTCGATTACGATCCTCTTTCAGGTACGCCCGTGCGTAGACCCCGCTACACAGCCACAGCAAGGCGGTGAAAAGGATAAAGGTTCGCGTGAGGTGATCAAGACCAAACCGGACACCAAGCATCACCCAGGGGAGTTCTACCGTCGATGCGGTCTCTGGCCACAACGCAAGTCCGACTGCAGGCAGGGCAGCCCACGGTGCAAGGAACAGCGCAAAAGGACGAAGCCGCGTTGGTAACAGTCCGGCGGCGACAAGCAGTGGACAGACGATGGTGAGAAGAGCACTCATTGTTGATACTCTCGCTGAGCAATTAACTGTGCCCAGGCTAAAGGGCTCACGTCAGTATTTGCGAGGAGGCCTGCAGCAAGCACCAGTGCCGCGGTAACGAGTGGGGGCAGCAAAAGTCGCCAGTCAGCTTCAAACCGTCCGCCGGGGTGATCTACATGCCATTCGCCTTCTGGTTCACAAAACCACGCAGCGTACAGAATTGGAAGAAAATAGGCCGCGTTGAGCAGACTGCTGATGACTAACACAACAAGCACCCAACTTTGTCCAGCCGTGACACTCCCGATGCCCAGGTACCATTTGCTGATGAAGCCTGCTGTTGGGGGGACACCGATCATGCCAAAAGCCGCGATGGCAAATGCTGTCATCGTCCACGGCATGCGGCGTCCCACCCCCCGCATCTCGCTAATACGATGGATGCCGAGAGTTTCTGCCAGGACGCCAGCACAGAAAAAGAGGGTGATCTTCATAATCCCCTGGTGGACGAGATGCACGACCCCGCCAACGGTTGACAACGAGCCAACAATAGCGACGCCGAGTGCGATGTAAGACACTTGGCTGACTGTCGAATAAGCGAGCCGCCGTTTGAGGTCATCTTGTGCGAGTGCGCGGATGGAGCCGTACACGATAGTAAACGCGGCGAGAAAGGCGAGAGGAGCAGTCACTCCGAGTTCCTGTACGAGAGTAATGCCGAAAACATCGTATACGACTCGAATGATACCGAACGCTCCAGCTTTCACGACTGCCACGGCATGGAGGAGCGCGCTAACCGGGGCTGGAGCTGCCATCGCCACGGGTAACCAGCCATGCAGTGGGACTAGGGCTGCTTTGACACCAAACCCGATAATGAACAAGGTAAAGATCGCAATGAGGGCGTGACGATGCTCGCTTTGAAATGGCCCTAAGGTGCCCCCTTCGCTAAAGGCGACAGGACCCGCCAGGAGGTGGAGCCAGACAACGCCAATCAACAGAACCGTTCCGCCCCCGAGGGTGTAACAGAGATAGGTGCGTCCGGCGTGTAACGCGGCCGGAGTTCCACGATGCACCACAAGTGGATATGTCACCAGGGTGAGGAGTTCGTAAAAAAGAAAGAAGGTGAACAGGTTGTTGGCCAGGGCGACTCCCATTGTCGAGGTGACGCACAAACTGAAGAAACCAAAAAACCGACTACGGTGGGGCGCATCCTCGAGATAGCCAATGGCGTACAGTGTTGTGAAGAGCCACAAACCAGCCGAGAGCGTCGTAAAAAACATCGCCAGCGCGTCAGCACGAAATACCAGTTCGATACCGGGTAACAACGGTAGATGGGTTTCGTAGTTGTGGTTATAGAATACGCCCCACAGCATAACGCCAATAAGCAGCAGCTTGACGATGGCGCCGGTGATGTTGAGAACGGTACGGAGCTTCTGCTGCTCCTCGCCGAGGAAAAAAATGCAGAGGCCAGTGAGGAGCGATGTTGCTACCACCAATAACGGAAGCCATGCATCCAAATTCACGGGTGCCCTCCTGGCGTGATTCCGTCAACAATAGGTGCGCCGATTGCCAGGATGGTCAACAGCGGGGTTGCGAAAAGGCCGAGGGCTAGCGCAACTCCGGCGAGGAACAGCGCCGATAATTCCATGCTGAGCGGAACCGGAGAGAGAGGATCCGTCGATGACGTTTCCATGAATGCATGTCGTACGACGAGAAAAATGTATCCCGCCGCCAGGAGTCCACCGAGAAGAATGACTCCCGCAAGCCACCAATGTCCCTCCTGCAACGCGGCGTTGAGGATGAGCCATTTGGCAATAAAGCCACCGCTCGGAGGAAGCCCCATAATGCTGACCCCAGCTATGCCGAAAGCGAACATAGAGATGGGCAGTGACTGCAGCGACCGGGCCAGTCCGCTGATTCGATCATGACCAGCCGTACGGAGCATACTCCCCGCCACCATAAACATGGCGGCCTTTGCACTCGCGTGCGAAAGCGCATGGTATACACTGCCACTCCAGGCTGTGATACTGCTCTGCGTCGTGGCCTGCAGGGGAAACAGCAGAAAAAGGTAACCTATCTGAGCAACCGTCGAGTAGGCAATCAACAATTTCAGTCGTTCTTGACATAAGGCCAGGCAAGAGCCCCACAGGATGGCTGCACTCCCAAGAATCCCAAACACGACTCCTCCGCTCGGCAACGTTGCTGTTGGGAATACTTCAAACCAGAGGCGCAACAGCAAATAAAAGGCTCCTTTGATTACCAATGACGACAATGCCGCACTTACGGGAGCCGGAGCGTTAGCATGTGCGGCAGGAAGCCAGAAATGGAGAGGGAAGAGGGCGGTTTTCAAGAGGAGACCGCCAGTCATTAAGGCCATTGCTATCCAAAACGTAGGTCCAGGAATGGCCTCTTCGCCAAGTGCACTTACATCGAGTGTCCCGAAGGCACCATACAATAAGGCAACGCCGAGCAGGTATACCATTGAACCGACGAATGAGGCTAACAGGTAGCGCATGCCAGCGACGAGTGCAGTCTTGTCTCCTGCCAGGTTGACGAGCGCGACGGCTCCGAGTCCGACTAATTCAAGGGTCACGTACCAATTGAACACGTCGGCCGAGAGAAATAATGCATGGAGGGCAGCCCACAGAAATAACCAGAGGGGCCAGAAGAACTGGCCTGCTGAGGAATGTTCAGTATGGTGTTGCCCATCGCTGAGCAGTGGAGAAGAAAAATAGCCGCTGGCGTAGAATGAGATGCCACTGCCGACAATACAACTCATCAGGAGCATTGTGACGCTCAGTCCATCGGCACGCAGATCGATGCCGAGCGGAGCTCCCCACCCGCCAATGAGATGGTGGTGGGGACCTGAGAGCATCAACTGATAGGCAAGCGCAATAGCGCTGAATACCAGGCCAACCGCGGTACAACGCCCAACGACCGCAGCCGCACGTGCATCGAGGACCACGGCGAGCGTGGCCGCACCGAGGGGGAGGACAATCAAGATGACTGTCCAGGGAACTGTTGCGAGTATGCCCACGGAGGCTACCTCGACCTATCCGCTGGCTCGGAGATATCCTCCGGTAAACAGGCGTGCCCGGTCAGCTCATGAATACGTGAGGTGAGGGCGAGAGCGAACGCCGTGGCGCTGACTGCAACCACGATCCCTGTGAGGACTAACGCATGGGGGACCGGGTCAGGTGGAGCCTGCTGGCCACGCCAGGCGGAGGCAATCAGCACTAAGGCCGTACCGCTGGCCATGATATTGAACGCAATGATCTTCCGGAGCAGGTGCGGACGAAAAAGTAGGCCATGCAGGCCAATAACGAATGTAATGACACCCACAAACGCGTAGAGAACCGAGAGAGTCATGCTACCTTCTCCTCCTGTGGGGGCGCGGGGGTAAGCGATGAAGGGTGGGGAGGGGAAGCGAAACATCCAGAGAGTAAAGAAAGCAAGATGCACGCGATAGAAATCATGAGCGCAGTTTCAATCAGCAAGATGAGGGGCTTTCCCCACGGGTGTGGATATTCGAGAAAATGAGGGCTGAGGAGCATGATACCAGAGGCAACCGCGAGAAACACTGCGAACCCCAGAATAACCAAAAACGGAAGCTGTCGCGAGCTGGATGGAGAAACGCGGAAAAAGCCAGTCAGAACAAAAAGTGTTCCCGCTGCCGCCAGGAGGGCCCCACCTTGAAAGGCGCCACCAGGAGCATCCGCTCCTACCCACAGGAGATAGCCAGCAACGACTATGAGTAGGGGAGCGAGCAGGTGCAGGAAAGAGAGCAAAGGCCGATTGCGCAGACTCTCGTCCCGTGGCGACTGCACCGAGCGTAGGGGAGGGAGCGCCCACACTCCTACCACTGCCATGACGAGGACCGCAATCTCTAATAAGGTGTCGTAGCCGCGAAAATTCAACAGCACGGCTGTTACCGGATTTTTTACTCCACTTTCGGAAAGACGAGCTGAGACTGTCTCCGCCAGCCCCGACGATTCAGATGGGAGGCTGAGAATCGCCCAGGCTAAGCTGCATCCTAGACCAATAAGCAAAAGGCTGCCCAGGAACTGCGCAGGGGTGTGTGGAAGAGTCTGTTTAGTGTGAGTCGTAGTCGGGCGCATCCCTCTCTTCCTTATGCTCCTGAGATCTCTCCTCGCTGCTTGTACGCGTTTGTAATTGGGCAAGGGTGACAAAAAATAGTGCTCCGGTCAGTCCGGCACCGATAGCGGCTTCGGCCAAGGCCACATCGGGTGCGTGGAGACGGCTCCAGCTCAACGCGATAAGTAAACCAAAAACTATAAACGAAACAATAGCCCGAAACAGGTCGGAGGTGTGCAGTGCCTGCCACGCGAGCCACGGCAGGAAGAGGACAAGGCCAAGATCTAGTAGGCTAACTTCTCCGCTCATGAAGATTGCCAGGGGCGGATGCCTGATTTGGAGGCCGAATTTGCGACGAGGTAGCAGGAGGTTGAACTGGCGAGTAATACGAGAAGCCAGATCAAGATCAGCTTCACCGTGGACACCCAAGACGGGACTTGGAACAGGAGTCCGAGGATAATGAAGCCGAGTCCCAGATTATCCGCTTTGGTCAGCGCATGGAGGCGGGTGTACACATCAGGAAACCGCAGTAAGCCAACGGTTCCGCTGAAAAAGAAGCAGGCTCCCAAGAACGTGAAGATGAAGGTCAGGGTATCAGTCATATTCGTCGACTCCGTGCTCAGGGTTATCGTCGGTCCATCCGCGACTGACAAAGGCGATGGTGGCAACCGCGGCCAGTAATGCAAAAACCAGGGCAACATCATGAAGCGCGGGATTGTCGAGCGTCTTGGCAAACAGCAGGACGATCGCGACGCCGGTGGTACCAAACAATTGAGCGGCTAACATTGTGTCGGCCTGCGTTGGACCATACATGACGCGACGAAACCCCACTATAATATTCAACAAGAGAAATGTACTTAATCCCCAATACCACTCAGTCATTGTTGTGCTCTGCCTTGTCATTTGTCTGTACAAGTTCGATTGCGAACATACGAGCGACGTGATGCTCGACGTCTCTTAGTTCGGTGATGATCTGTGCGTGATCACCGCTGAGTGTATGGACAGTGATGCGATCCGCATGTAACGCAACGCTCAGCGTTCCCGGCAGTAGACTGATGATATTGACAACGACCACGCGTGGAAACCCTGCCGGGAGGTGCAGCCGATAGACCAAAAGGCCGGGCGCGAGCGAGAGCTGCGGAGACAGGGCGCGGCAGGCGACGTCAACGCCTCCACGCACGGATTGCCAGACAAAGAAGGCAAGGAAGTACAACACAGCCAGTGGCTGCCATCGATAATGGTAACGTGATTGTAGTTGTGCGCTTGCCCAGGTTGCGGCAATAACGGTCGGAATTCCAATGATCCAGGAGGCCGATTGCCCTCCCGTCAAGAGCCACCAGAGGCCGGTGAATACGACTATTCTGGTCGCGTAATGTGTGAACGCCTGCCACGAAGAACGGAAGTCGTGCCGTTGGGGGCCTGATCGGTGGCGTGTCATGAGACTAGTTCCCTGGTCCTTTTGTGGCAACATGTGTGAAACCTGATAGTGCAGTGACAAACTGGCGAATTCAATCCTGTTATGCTTATTTAGATTCACCGATGTTTTCAACTAGGACCTCCGGTAGCAAATAGACAATTTGGGGCGGTACGCGTTTTGAGTACCGGCTGAGCCAGGAAAGAGTTGAAGCCGATCTGACGGAAACCGTCGAATTTTTCGGGACTTTTGCACTACTGTATGATCAAAGAGAAGCTGGGTGACGCGGTCATTTGCTCCTGGCCCTCAGGTCTATTGCCTAGTCGTGTGGCTTGTCCTTAAGAAAATTCTTCCTGCTACTCTGATCGTGGAAGTCCCAGTGTTTACAGGCTTTGGGGGCACTCCGACCCAATGACACATGCCCGACCGCTCACTGTCGTCCATTCGCTAGCGGAGGTCCAAGTTGAACCTGCGACGGGTATCGCGTCGGTCCGCCAGTGATTGGTTGCTTTTCGCCGCGGTCAGCGGGAGCAAGCTCAACCGTGCCACACCAGTCACCATGCGGATGACCGGTATCCTCCGTAGACGGAGGCATCCCCTTGAGAACACGATTAGCGAGGAGCCACCGCACGGCGTTGCTCCTCCTTGGGGGTTGCGGTAACCTCTTTTTGTACCTCTTCGGTTTTTGTGTCGTCACGTCTTGTTGGATTCTCAAGATAGCGGAGCAAGTCCGATTCCGAACCGAGTACCAGCGTGGCATCCTGGGCAAGGGCCTTTTCGTAGGTTTGGAGACGGCCAATAAAGGCATAGAATTCCGGGTCGCGCCCATATGCTTCGGCATACACCGCCGTAGCCGAGGCTTCACCCTCACCAGTCAGACGCTGGCTTTCTTCATATGCTTTGGCCAGGAGAATGTCGCGCTCGCGGTCCGCTTGTGCCCGAATTTCGCGGGCTTGTTCCTCGCCTTCCGCCCGGTAGCCTTTCGCGACCCGCTCACGCTCGGCGTACATCCGCGCAAAGACACTCGCCTGCACCTCTGCAGGCAGATCCACCCGCGTGAGGCGGACATCGATCTGACCGATGCCAAAAGAGGAAGCGATCTCCTCAGCGCTCTTCGTGACGGTACGCATGATCTCCTCCCGCGGTTTTCGGACAATGTCCATGAAGGACCGTCTAGCAATCTCCTGCCGCAGGCGAGCGATGATAATATCATGGAGGCGCGTCACTGCTCCCGCTTCATCGTGCACGGTCTGGTAAAACGTCAGGGGATCAACGATACGCCAGCGCGAGACATGTTCCACGAGAACACGTTTCTTGTCGGCGGTGAGATACTCCGCCGTCGGTGCGGTGGCGATCAACATGCGTTTGTCCATGCGGTGTACGCTGTGCAAACCGGGGATTCTGAAATAGAGTCCAGGCGTTTTGATCGTCACGACTGGCCGCCCAAACTGCGTTACGAGCCCCAGTTCCTGTTCGTTGATGACGAACACGCCCGGGACCACGAGCAGGAGTACCATCGCGACGCAGATCACAAGCGGGAGCATCATCGTCATTTCCTTTCGTTCGTGGTGGCCGTCTGTGACAGCGGCTGTTCACCGCTCGCCGTGAGCGCTCCCAGTGGCAGCATCGGCAGGACTCCGCTCGTTATCCCGTCACTCCTGAGGATGAATTTCCGCGCTTTGGGAAGTATCTGGGTGAGGCTCTCCAGATAGAGACGGTCTCGCGTCACCTCTTGCGCCTTGTTGTACTCCTCCAGGAGCGTGAGAAACCGTACCGCGTCGCCTTGCGCACGAATCACGCGCTGGGCTTTGTATGCCTCAGCGCGCTGGAGCATTTGCGCGGCTTCACCGCGTGCTTTCGGCACAACATCCGCACGGTATCCTCGCGCCTCCTGGATGAGTCGCTCACTGTCTTCTCGGGCGCGGAAGACATCGTCAAAGATGTCGCGCACTTGCTGCGGAGGTTCGACGGTCAGCAAGCGAGCTTCAATCACCCGCACGCCGGTTTCGTAGGCGTCCAACAGTTCTTGGAGATAGGTGGACGTCTGAGCTTGGACATCCACGCGTCCTTCGCTGAGAATGTAATCGATACTGTTTTGTCCGACCACGCTGCGGACCGCGGCCTCCGTCAGCGCGGGTAATATCACTTCTGGGTCGCGCGCGTGAAACAGAAACTTGACCGGATCACGAACCAGATATTGCGCGAAGAGTTGCACCTGGACGAGATTCTCATCGACCGTCAGCATCAAGGATTCGGTTGGTACGGCCTCGCTTCGCCCATCTTGGGAGCGAAAGCCAAGCTCCAGCCGTCGGATACTTGCCACATCGACCAGATCATGAGTCTGCAACGGCCAGGGAAGTCGATAGGCCAATCCCGGCCCTGCCTGGGTCACGACTTTGCCAAAGAGACGTACGACCGCGCGTTCGCTCGGCCCGACGACGTAGAATCCCTGCAAAAGCCACCAACCCAAAGTGATCACGACAAGAACCATCGTAACCACCCGTACTCCCTTGCGATACGAGGTTTTCACGTGCTGGTTCCTCACCTTGAGCCTGGTGCTGCGTTTCCTTCCGTGGGAACGCGCACGGTCAACACCGGACAGGGCGCATGACGCACCACGCGTTCGGCGACGCTGCCCATTAACAGATGGCTGAGCCCCGTCTTTCCTTGCGTGCCCATGACAATCAGATCCGCCTGTTCCTCTTCAGCCAGGCGGCAGATTTCCGTCGCTGGTGGGCCACCGTAGACGACGACAGATCTGATTGGGATGGCCTGCCTGGCGGTCTGCGCCTGTAAGCGTTTCTCCGCTTCGGCACGCAATCCGTCCTCAATCTTGTGCTCATCCAGGGATGACCGTCCCAACCATTCCATCGGTGGCCGGGCGATGACATGACAGAGTACCAGCGGTGTGTTTCTCGCCTGCGCTAACGTGAGTGCCCATTCCAACGCCTTCTCGGAGTGGTCAGAGAAGTCAACTGGTACGACAATTTTGTTGAACAGCATAGGTCACTTCTCCTTTCAGTAATGCGTCTCTCGTAACTCTGCAACTCGCCACCCGTGAGACGCCGTTACGCACGTGCACGAACCATTCCTTTCCGCTCAGTCCGGGCGTCTGCTCGCGCTGACCCAGCCCTATGGTTTGCGCTATCGCCGTGGCAGTGAGGACATGATCCCCGGTAATCATCTTCACGGCGATGCCCGCTGATTGGCACTGTTGCACGGCGGCGATGGCTTCAGGCCGTGGCGGATCGATCATGCCCTGTAACCCAACGAAGGTGAGATCGGTTTTGAGATCGGTATGATGCAGGCTGCGCTTGTGCGCAGGGACCGTGCCTGTGGCGAACGCCAGCACCCGCAGCCCCTGTGCGGCCATGGCATCAGCCATCTGCTCGATGGTCTTGCTTACGAACCGCACCCATGCACTGCGTGGTGGCCGTGCGGTAATCTCGTTGGGACCAAAACGAGCCTGTCGCTCGCTGACCTCAGTGGAGGTCAAACCGATCTCTGGATGACTGCTAAGGATCCCGCTCACCTCGTGGGCTGGCAGATGATGCCATTGCTTCTCCAGTAGCCGTTCCATCGCTGAGTTACGCATCGTCCGGCTCCTTAAGAAAATTCTTCCTGCTACTCTGATCGTGGAAGTCCCAGTGTTTACAGGCTTTGGGGGGCACTCCGACTCAATGACACATGCCCTATCGCTCACTGTCGTCTATTTACTAGCGGAGGTCGAACTACGCGGCCACTGCCAACCCACCTTGATTAACACGGCGAGTGGCCTTTCGGTATACGACACAAGAACTCTGGGTCGCACGTTGTTGCGGTGCACGATCTTGCTGCAGGCGTCGGCGAATATAGTCTGGAGCAAGTAAGAGGTGGTCACAGATAGTCTCAAAGCTATACAGGTAGTGCCGCTCGGATGACCAAAACCACTCCCTGACCTCTGCGAACAAGCGCTGTCCTTTCTTCGTCTGAACTCCCTGGTATTTGTCATACGAGTGCAACGCCTCTTGTAGTACCGCAAGCATAAGTAAGCGTTCACCCGTCCAGACGGTATGCGTTTCTTTCGCCTCTGCGAAAAATTGCTCAGGGAGAACCGCTTCGGTGTGCAACAGTGTGTGGGGCTCAGTACTACCAGGGGAAAAACGCGGCAGGGCTTGGCGAGGCTCATAAGTATTATGACGTTGTGTTTTCATTGTGGCTTCCTCCTGAGGTGCTGGACTGTTATTGGGACCGTTGTTATGACAACAGGATTTATAGGAAGTTATGGACAATTTAGCAAATAGATAATTTTTCTCTTATCTATAGAGAAAACCGATGGAAAGATTTCATCGAGAGAAAGGGAAAGTCTCAATGTCAACCGCTGCTCCGCGAACAAAGCAGATTGCCGCTGCCGTTATTGGTAACGCCTTAGAATGGTACGACTTTGTTGTTTTTGGGTTTCTAACCGTCATCATTTCTCGCTTGTTCTTCCCTGTCGAAAGCGAATATTCCTCGCTCCTGCTGACGACGGCGACCTTTGGAGTTGGTTTCTTTACGCGACCGATCGGCGGCATCCTCATTGGGATCTACGCAGATCGAAGGGGACGTAAGGCTGCCTTGCAACTCATTATCGGGATGATGACGCTGTCGATGGCAATGTTGGCGTTTGCTCCACCGTATGCGGCGATCGGACTGGCGGCACCACTGATCATTGTGCTGGCTCGCCTCCTACAGGGGTTTGCGACGGGAGGCGAGTTTGCTAGCGCGACGTCGTTTCTGGTCGAGAGCGCGCCGTTGCATCGACGGGGCTTGTACGGCTCGTTGCAAATGGTGGGGCAAAGCATTGCCGCCTTAGGTGGCGCTGGGGCTGGGGTATTGGTAACTCGTGGGCTGACACCGGAGCAAGTCGATTCCTGGGGCTGGCGGTTGCCGTTCATTTTCGGCCTGTTGATTGGTCCGGTGGGGGTCTACATTCGCCGTCATGTGACGGAGACCGAAGAATTTCGTGAAGCACGGCAAAAACCACAGGAACAACCGACGTTGGGGACGGTCTTGAGCCGACATCTGCGTGGGGTGCTGGTGACGTTTGGTCTGGTGATCTGTGGGACGATTTCGTACTACGTGATCCTGGTATATATGCCCACCTTCGCGAAAACCCAACTCAATATCCCGCTCAACCAGGGGTTCGTTGCGCAAGTGATTGGCCTCGTCTGTATGACCATCGTGATTCCCCTGTGCGGCGCGTGGTCGGATCGGATCGGACGCAAACCGATCTTGCTTGGGGTGACCGTGGCCTACCTGCTCGTGCTGGTGCCGTTCTTTACGTGGATTCATGCGAACCCGAGCTTCGGGAATCTTGCTTTCATGCAGATTATTCTGTGTGGGCTTGCGGGTGCGTTCTCTGGACCGATTTCAACCGCGGTTGCCGAACAATTCCCGGCTGGGGTGCGCTCCACGGGCCTCGCGCTGGCGTACAATATGGCGGTGATGATGTTCGGTGGCTTTGCTCAGTTTATCGTAACCTGGTTGCTAGAAACCACCGGTTCCCCTGTTGCCCCAGCGTACTATGTGATGTTTGGGGCTGTGGCAGGCTTTTTTGCCGCGTTGTTTCTGATCGACCGAAGTGGCGAATTGCGGCGACCGGTGTGATCCTGGGAAATTTTCCTATCTACTTTCTTTCTCCCGTGTCCCTAGAAACACCTCCAACCCACGCGCGGAGGCATTTGTGTAAATGGGCTCGACTGCACTCAGGAACCGTTCTTCACCCCGCCAGAACGGAAAGTTGCCAAGGCGCTTGACCAACGCTGCCGGGACAGGAGGAATCTGCACGTCGCCAAACACCTCGTTTTGTGTTGAGGTGTTCCCCCAAAATTCTGTCACATCTGTCGCGAGCGGTTCAGGTGTGGCAATGGCTTCCTGTGGAGGCTTGTCACCAGGGGTCGATCGTTTCTTGGCTTTTCCCGAGGGTTTTTTCTTATCTCTCGTTCCACCGCTAAGAAGTGCAACGAATTCCTCACGCTCCATCCCCCGCAATTTGAAAATCAAGAAGGGGTCACGGTCGAACTCTTCACCCAAGAGATAGTACACTGCAGCAATATGCTTGCACGGGTTGGAGGCATCGGGGCAGGAGCATTTTGTTGTCAGATCCTTGAGCTTCCCCGGAAACAGCGACAAGCCCGCTTCGGTAAACGCCTGCTCAATGTCCTGAGGCATCTCTCCAGAGAGAAGTTTGGCGGTGAAAATAGCCTCCTGTGACAGAGCGTGGGCCAGTTTCTGCCAATCGGAACCGGGAAGGACATTGAGGTTGATCGTCACCGCGTACGGGGTCGCTTGTGACCCTTGGACTTTTGCTTTCACGACTCCCTTATCGATCGCGATGGAGAGGACCTGGCCACGACGCGCATAGGAGCGACCGCGGTCGAGTCGTGCGCCGATCTGAAAGCTTTCGAGGACACTGATCCAGCGCTTTGCCCACCAACTTTCGCCGAAGGTACCGCGTTTCGATTGCGCTTTGATTCCGCCTTTCACATCGCGTGGACGTGACGGCGGTGGAAAGTAGTCGTAGTCATAATATCCCCAGCGTCGTGCCATAGATTATCCTTTCTCCGCCTTGCGATCTTTACTCCCTGACAGCTTCCTGACGCAAGGCAAAAAGTTCTTTGAGTTCCGCCGTCGACAGCTCGGTAAGCCAGCCTTCACCGGCGCCGACGACTTGTTCGGCGATGTCCTTTTTCTGCTCGATCATCTCGTCAATCTTTTCTTCGAGGGTGCCGACACAGAGGAACTTATGCACCAGGACGTTTTTCGTTTGGCCAATGCGAAAGGCACGGTCGGTTGCCTGATTCTCGACTGCTGGGTTCCACCAGCGGTCGAAGTGAAAGACGTGGTTGGCGCGGGTCAGGTTCAAACCGGTTCCACCAGCTTTGAGTGACAGGATAAACACTTGCGGGCCGACATCTTCGGCCTGGAACCGTTCAACCATACGGTCCCGCTGTGGCTTGGAAGTACCGCCATGCAGGAACAAAACCTCCTGCCCGAAGTGCTCTTGCAGATGGCGACGCAGTAGCGTACCCATCTCGGCAAACTGAGTGAACACCAGCGCGCGGTCGCCAACCTCAATCATCTCTTCGAGCATTTCGGTCAGGCGTGCCAATTTCCCAGAACGTCCAGGCAGTGCCGAATTGTCGCCTAAGAGTTGCGCCGGATGATTACAGGCCTGTTTGAGCTTTGATAATGCACCGAGAATCATACCGCGTCGCTGCATGCCTTCGGCGGCCTCAAGTTCAGGGATGGTTTCCTGGACGACCGCCGCATAAAGGGACGCTTGTTCTTTGGTCAGGGTACAGAAGACCTTCATCTCCATTTTCTCCGGCAGGTCAGCGATGATGCTTTTGTCGGTCTTGAGGCGACGCAAAATAAACGGGCCGGTGATACGTTTGAGCCGTGCGACCGCTTCTGGGTCACGATTGGCCTGAATTGGCACAAAGAAGGAACGTTTGAAAGAACTCTGGGTCCCGAGAAACCCGGGATTGAGAAATTCCATGATTGACCACAGATCGCCGACGTTGTTCTCGACCGGGGTCCCGGTGAGCGCAATACGGTACTCCGCCGGGAGTGTTCGCGCTGCTTTTGCCTGTTTGGTTTCTGGGTTCTTAATGTTTTGCGCTTCGTCGAGGATGATGCCTGCCCAGGCGACTTTCTCCAGAGCGGAAACATCTCTGTGCAGCAGGGCATAGCTAGAGATGACGAGAGCGTGTGTATGCGCCTCTTTGGCAAAGGCTGCACTTTTCATGCGGGTGAGACCGTGATGGACCAACACCGGCAAGTCAGGAGTGAAACGCGCCGCTTCTTTTTGCCAGTTACCGACAACCGAAGTCGGACAGATCAGTAACACTGGACGCTTACCGTTGGTTTCCCAGTCACGTTGAATCAGGCTCAGGGTTTGTATTGTCTTCCCCAGACCCATGTCGTCAGCCAGACACGCGCCGAGCCCCCAACGCCGAAGAAATCCCAGCCACGAATAGCCGCGCTGCTGGTAGGGACGGAGCGTTCCATGAAAATGCTCAGGCGGAGGCAATTCTTCAAAGGAGGTACGTCCGTCTAGTTGACCAAGAAAATCGGCAATCCACCCTTCAGCCGTCACGCCAGTAAATGCCATGCCACCGGGTGTCTGTTCTGCGCCGAGTGCCACCCGGACAATATCGCGGAGCGCAGTTTTGTTTGCCGCTTTCTGCTTCCAGAACTCCAGAGCCGCTTGAATTTCCTCGGCGCTCATTTGTACCCATTGCCCGCGTATTCTCACTAACGGTTGCTTGAGTTTTGCGAGTGCTTTGAGCTCGGCTTCTGAAAGGACTTCATCTCCCAATGCAACCTGCCAGCGAAACTGCGCTATGGTGTCGAGCGAAAGTCCGCCTTTGGTCTGGAGCTTTGGGCTTGTTACCTCGGCCCGGGCAGTAAGACACAGTTTGGTCCCTTTCCGTGTCCACCAAGCCGGGAGCAGCACGCCAAACCCAGCGAGTTCCAGCGCTTGCGCTTTCTCGGTGAGGAACTCATAAGCACCTGCTGCATCGAGTTCATACCCACCTGGAGATGCCGTCTTGAGGCTTCTCTCAATACGTGGGCAGATTCCGGCTGTTTGCCCGAGGGCAGATAACAGATATTCGCGGACGTTGAATCCTTCGCGTTGCAGCAGCGTCGCCTTGTTACCTTTCATCGTCCAGGTGTCTTTGGCTTCGATGAGTAAGCTCGGATCGTCGGCGGCTTGCAGGAGATAACGGACGTACCAGGCATCGAGATGCGTACGACCGGCGAGCAGGCTTTCTTCCTCGATATTTGGCTCTTCCAGGCGAAAACAAAGACGAAACGGCGCTGCTGCTGAGACGGCAATATGTCGCTGCCATTCACGAATCTGCGTCGCCAGCTGTGACAACTCTTGGGTATCCGCGTTCATTTCCGCCTCAGCCGACCGTAAGTGATACAACCATTGGTCATGGATGCTCCCAAACGAGGGCTGAGTTTTGCGCGTCCGTGTTTTTGGCTGTGGAGTCGAGTCGTGCTCGTCCGTGGATGAACGGATGAGATAATCCACCATCTCTGCCAAGACAACGGACAGGACTGTCGAAGCTGGCGACTGTGGTGGCGACTGTTGCTCGTGCGTCAACGCTCGGCAGACGTGTGGCATCTGTTTGCTCAGTGTGGCGAAAGCTTCGCTGACAGTGCCGGTGAGAACCGGCTGCCAGCAGGCACGATACCGCTCCCGCGTATGGTCCAGATTAGGTAAAAAGCGTTGTTGCGTAATCAGCGCACCAGCGAGGCGTAACGCCATTGTCCAATAAGCAAGATCTTTCCCGATGACGATCCCAGGTGCCAATACCTGTTTTCCGCTGCCCGTACTGAGAAGGTCAACGAATTGCTGAATGGAAAGTGGGTACGTGGTGACTGTCCACGGAGCGACTGTGGCTTTTGCCAGAGATGGTGGCGGTTCGGCTATCAAGGGACTCGAGGCGATCGGGATCTTGTCCACAGTCGGTAGCCAGATACACCAGTTCGCAGGGGCTGCGTTGCTGGTCGTGACGGCTATGTTGGCGGTCGTAAGCGCTGACGCGAGAGCTTCGGTGCTGGCATTGTATGGTAGAGTTTCCTCAGACACCTGTTTGTTGCGCTGACGCTTTTGTCTGTCTTGCTCTGCAAGAGGTACCTCACCCCAAAGAAACAGTTGCTTATCAACCGCTCCAGCATGGAGAACGATCATGGTTCCATCCTGTCTCAGAGAATAGTCAAACCCTACTTGGTTTGCTGGACGCTTGCGAGGGGAGTCGAGCGGGATCACAAGGCGGAAACGTCTCGCCCTCCTTCTAGAAAGCGTCATCGAACTGTGGTAGCGGAGCAACGGAAAATTTCTGCACATCGGGTGAAGGAGGGTGTTTATGCAACAACAAAAGAATGGGCGTGGTGTTTGCTGGCGCGATGTTACGAAAATGCTTGTCGCGATGAGCGTAGTCTTTTTGCCGTGGTCGCTCTCGTTAGCTCAAGATACGCCGATCGGACCGAAATGGTGGCCATCGGAGTGGGGAGCGGAGGACCAACGCGGGGCTATGAATCGTATCACGCCGCAGAAGATCCTCCAGGCCGCCAGTTTGATCAAAGAAGGAAAGATTTATCAGCTTGGGCGTGTGTACGAACCGGGAATGCCGCTGCTGGGCAACCGCGTCTACAGCTTGACTATCCCTGGGTTGCCTAACTCCGGGCCGCAGGGGAAAAATGCCATTGTCGCGAACAGTGAGATGGTCGCGGCAGAAATCGGTCAGGTCGGGACGCAATTCGATGGGCTCGGGCACGTTGGCGTGCGGGTGAATGGAGACGACCGGTTCTATAACGGCTTTAAGCTGTCCGAGTTCGGCGATGCCTATGGATTGAAGAAATTAGGGATCGAGAATGTCGGCGTGATCTTTACCCGCGGTGTGCTCCTTGATGTCGCTGCGTATAAAGGTGTGGAGCGGCTAGAATCGCCCTACGTGGTAACGGTGGAGGATATCCAGGGTATGTTAGAGAAAGAGAAAGTCGATATTCAGGAAGGAGATATCGTATTGTTTCATACCGGACACGGTCGGTTGTGGATGAAAGATAACGCAAAGTACGCGGCCAGCCATCCGGGACCCGGAGTGACGGCGATCAAATGGTTGGTCGAGAAAAAAATTGTCATGGTGGGGTCAGACACTGTTGCGACGGAAGCCATGCCGGGGGAGAACCAAGACCGCTTTGCTGAAGGCCATCAGCAGCTCCTTACACGTAACGGCATCTACAACCATGAAAATCTTGATCTCAGCCAACTTGCGAAGGACAAAGTCTACGAGTTTGTCTACGTCTTCGCGCCAGTGCCTCTGAAAGGGGCGACCGGTTCGCCTGGTAATCCGTTTGCGATACGGTGACGCTCTGAAGGCGGAACGGGAAACGGGGATAAATGGATAAGGGAGAAGGGCGAAAAGGGGAGAAGGCGAAGGGGGAAAGAGGCGAAACGGGAACGAGGATAAAAGGGGAACAGAATCGGCGAAAGTGGGTAGCCGGCAACCTCAGAGTTCTGAACGGGCTGTTCTGACCACTTGTTTGAGCGCTGTCCCTTCGGGCTGTTCTCCAGCGATACGCTGTCCGAGAGCCGAGGCAAAACGAGGGGTGAGCAACGACATAGCGGCGGGGATAAAGATCAAGGCCCCAACGACATGAAATACCAGGATTAAGCTGAGCAAGAGCGCCATTTCTGCCTGGAACTTCATGGGGAAAAATACCCATAAAACCACGCTGGCAACCAGCGTGGTGCCGGTAAAAAACACCGCCTTTCCGGTCGTGAATAGCGCCCGGTGGTTGGCCTCGTCGAAGTCTCGGCAGACGGCATACTCTTCGATAATCCGGCTCAGGACGTAATATCCATAGTCGATGCCGATACCAATACCTACCGCCGCCACAGGAAGCGAGCTAATATTCATATCGATATTAGCGAGATACATAAACGCTTCGGTGAGGGGTTGGGCGATGATCGATGGCAGCATAACGATGAGTGCGCCGACGACCGAGCGGTACGTCAGATAGCTGAAGATGAAAACCGCGATCAAGACGAGCACGAGGTTGTAGCGATACGAACGTTCCACCTCTTCTTGCACTGCGGCAAGAATGCCAATCAGCCCCCCAGCTAATCGAAAAGTGAAGTCTTCCTGAGGATGGGCAGCAATAAATTCTTTCGCGGCCAGAAGTGCTCGTTTTGCCTCGGCGTTCGAGGCCGTCCGATAATACAGGGTGATGGGGGTATTGCGATAGCGGTCCGCTATCAGGCGTACTAACTCCGGGTTACCACTGACAAGAAAAAAACTAGTGTCGATGTCCTGTTGACGAGTGGGGAGAATCTCCCAATTGGGGTCGCCTTCATGGAGCAAACGGAAAACCCGTTTGATAGTGGTAGTGGCACTGACCGACCCCGCTGCTCCATGTTGTTTCATGTGCCATTGGAATTTTTCGATGGCCATCAGGACTGCTTCCTGTTTGAGGGCGTGCTCGATTTTCCCCTCAACCATGACGATCATCTGACTGGTGCCGATAAACTTTTCTGTCACTTTGCGTGTGGCGATGGAATAGGGGTGCTGTGGATACATCAACGCCTCGCCAATAGATACGGTTCCCACTTGTAATTTGTGAGAAAAATACCCCCCCAGCAGCAGCGAGAACACGAGTATCACCACGCTGACATAACGTCGCTTCTCACGACTCAACCATACCAGCATATGACACATGCGAGTGTAGAAACGGTCAGAGAGCCGGGTTCCGGCTTTGGGATCACGGTAGGGGGGAGGCAGAAAAGTGAGCAGCACCGGATGTAAGGTGATCACACTGACGACAATCGTGAGAATCCAAAAACTGGCAACGAACGCCAGATTCTGAATCACAGGGATGCGGGCGACCGCCAGGGTTAACAGCGCCAGTGCATCCGCGCCAATGGAGACAAAGGCAGGATCGAATAAACTGAGATAAGAAGAGACAATGGCCGCCTGTTTATCTCCCAGACGATGATATTCTTCGTGGAAGCGTTCCATCGACTGCACCGAATGGGAAAGGGCTCGGGCGGTGATGAGAACGAACACCACCAGGACGAGCGGATCAAGACGAAAGCCGCACAGCCCGGCAAAACCGAGCGCCCACAGCGCACTCAGTAAGCCGGAAAACAACGGGACGAGGACGCCAATGAGCGTATGGAAATAGAACCCTAACAGGACAGCAATGATTGCTGCGGTCAAAGCGATCACCAGCAGAATCGTTGGGTAATAATACTGCACCCACGCATACAACATCGGGTAGCCCGTTACATAGAGACGGGTGTTGTCATCGTGATAGGTCGTGAGCAACTGGTCCACTCGTTGCCAGAGATAGGCAAAATCCGTGCCTTCTTCCCACAGTCCAGCGGTGATGAGGGCAGCTTTATCGTCGAGTGACACATGGATCCCCCGCACCCCAACGTTGGAGTAGACCTTCTCGCGGATCTTTTGTAGCTCGTCCTCTGACTCGGGTAGTCTGCGGACGATGGGCAAGGCAGTGATCCCGGACGTCGAGATCGTAATATCACGCACCTTGGGGTGCGTGAGCGAAATCACCTGGAACGGATTGACGCCGCGACTATCCATCAGTGCGCGAGTGAGTGCGTCAATTTTTTTCAGTGTGTCCGTGGTATAGATGGTGCCGTGTTCGACTTCAAGGACGAGCTGGAGCACATTAGCCGTGCCCATGAGGTGGCGATATTGGTTGTAGAGCTTGATGTAGGGATGGCTCGGCGGGTAGAGGTCGAAAAAATCCGTGTGAATACGAAGCTGGAACGCGCTATAGCCAAAGAGGAGCGTACCCAACAGAACACCGACGCAGACACCAAAACGGTGGCGAAGCAAGAAATAGAGATAACGCTGAGTAAGATGACGACGATTCAGGCTCCGCACCAACATTCCCTATTGGTCACAGTTTGTAGACAGATCCTGCAGCCTGGATGGAATGCCGTGGAATCCGGGAGTTTCGTTCGCCGTCCTCGATTCCGCTCTGCTCCATCGAGGCTACTTCTGCCCGTACGCGTCAGGAGGCCGGTGAGACTCCTGCATGTGCTGCCACCTCACGGTCGTGGATTTCTTGAGCGATCCGTTCGCCACGGAGCACGCCGAAGCGCGGCTTGAGCAGGGACACCGCTGCAGGAATGAAGATCAGCGCTCCTACCACGTGGAAGATCAGGATCAGACTCAGTAACAACGCCATCTCTGCCTGAAAACGCATCGGGAAGAAGATCCACAAGGCGACACTGGCAACGAGCGTCGTTCCAGTGAAGAAAATAGCCCGACCAGTGGTGAGTAAGGCGCGCTCGTTAGCCTGGTCGAAATCTCGGCACTCAGCATATTCTTCGACGATGCGGCTGAGGACATAGTAGCCATAGTCGATGCCGATCCCAATGCCGACCGCAGCAACCGGGAGCGAGTTGATGTTCATATCAATACCCCACAGATACATAACTGCTTCGGTCATCGGTTGCGCGATCAACGATGGCAACATGACGATCAGTGCGCCCATGAGCGACCAATAGGTGAGGTAGCTGAGAATGAACACTGTAATCAGTACGAGATAGAGATTGATGCGGTAGGAATTCTCGATTTCCTCGTTGACCGCGGCCAGGAGACCGATCAGACCACCCGCTAGCCGAAACGTGATATGCTCTTGCGGATTGGCGGCAATAAATTCCTTGGCTGCTTCGAGGGCATTTTTCGCGACCAGGTTAGAATAGTCACGATAAAAAAGGGTGACGGTAGCGTTGCGATAGTCATCGCTAAACAAACGTCCGGCGTCTTTGCCTCCGGCTTGATCACTGGCCGTAAAAAAGACGTTGCCAATATCGGACTGGCGAGAGGGAATAATCTCCCAGTTGGGATCACCCTCGTGAAACATTCGAAACACCCGCTTAAGGAGGGAGATCGCGCTAATCGACCCTGCCGCACCACCGTGTTGCTGCATGAAGTATTGGAACTCTTCCATGGCACGGAGGACGTCCTCGTTCTTGATGGCACCGTTTTCTTTGCCTTCGACAACTACGACCATCTGACTGGCACCCAAGAATTTTTCACTGACCTTGCGTGAGGCCACGTTATAGGGGTGATCCGAGTACATAATGGCTTCGCCGATCGACACCGTTCCTACCCGGAGCTGATGAGACAGATAGATGCCAAGAGTGAATGAGAGCACCAATGCGACAACACTGAGGTACCGACGACTATCCTGGCTTAGCCACACCAGGAGCCGGCACATCCCCTCATAGAAACGATCGGAAATCCGGGTACCAGCCTTGGGGTCATGTTGAGGTGGGGGAATAAAGGTTAACAACACCGGATGGAGGGTGATGACACTAATAGTGATAGTAAGAATCCAAAAACATGACACATAGGCCAGACTCTGAATGACAGGAATACGGGCAACCGCCAGTGTCAGGAGCGCGAGGGCATCGGCTGCGATTGACACGAACGCCGGATCAAAGAGGCTTAAATAAGAGGAGAGAATCGCTTCGCGGCGATCATTGAGACGGGCATACTCCTCATGATACCGCTCCATGGATTGCACAGAGTGGGAAAGCGCTCGGGCGGTGATCAGGACAAAGACGACCAGCACCAGAGGGTCAATATTGAAACCAAACCACGCGGCAAATCCCATGGCCCAGAATGCGCTGAGGAGGCCGGAAAAGATCGGGACGAGGACCCCGATGATAGTGCGAAAATAAAACCATAAGAGCACCGCAATCACGCATCCCGTGAGGAAAATCACGCGAATAATATCCGGGGAGTAATGTTCAACCCAGGCATAAAGCATCGGGTAGCCGGTGACGTAGAGCTGCGTATTCGCGTCTTCATACGTTTGCCGTAACTCTATGACACGGTTCCATAGATATTCGAAATCGGTTCCTTCCTCCCACAATCCCGCGGTAATCAGCGCGGCTTTGCCATCCAGCGAGACATGCACGCCGCGCACGCCAGGGGCGGTGTAGACCAGCTCGCGAATAACGTCGAGTTCTGCCTGGGTCTCCGGCACTTTTCTCACCAATGGCAGGGTCGAGATGCCCGACGTGGAAATGGCGATATTTCTCACACTGGGGTGGGTGAGCGAGGTGACCTGGAAGGGGTTAACCCCTTTGGTTTCGATCAACGCCCGGGTGAGACCATCGATTTTCTTGATAGTGTCGATCGTGTAAATATCGCCGTCTTTAACCTCAAGAACAATTTGCAAGACGTTGGCGGTCCCAAACATTTGGCGATACTGCTGATAGAGTTGGATATAAGGGTGGCCAGGTGGGTAAAGGTTAAAAAAGTCGGTATGCACGCGTAACTGCATCGCTTGATACCCCAGGAACAGGGTGCCGAGCGTGATAAAAATACACACCCCCAGACGATGACGCAGCAGGAAGTACAGATACTGTTGCGTGAGATGTCGTCGGTCGAATTTACCCCAGAAGTTCGTTGCCATATTATTTCCTACACCGGTTCTGAATTTCGAGTCCGCAGGCCTCTGCGAAGAATCCGTCGCGTATACTAGGGCTTGTCATGCGGCGGACGAATCCACACCTCGGAGTTGGATGAGGTCCCACTTGCGAGCACCAAACCATCCGCGCCGACAAAGAACGAGTGGTCATTGGGAATTATTGCCAGCCGCCTCAGCCACGACAGTCGATACTCTAACCCTAAATCTTGCTTCTTCCATTGCGTCCCGCTGTTGGTTGAGACCAAAACGGTCCCTTTATCTCCCACAATCCAGCCGATATCATCGATAACTCCAATATCGTACAGCGCCTCTTGTACGCCACTCGGTTGAAATTCCCATTGCCGCCCGCCGTCTAGCGTCCGCACGATCGCTCCTTCTTGTCCTACGGCCCACCCCTGCTGCGGGGAAATAAAATAGATGCCATAGAGGCTTGGCAGGGGAGCCAGGATACCAAAGGCTTCCAGTTCCTCATCACTCATGATTTCTTCGTCACTCCCTTGAGCACCTTCTTGTTTCGGTGGACGCGGAACGTAGACGCTTTCCCAGGTTTGTCCGCCATCTTCGGTACGCAGTACACGTCCTTGTTCGCCGGCAATCCAGCCATGGGTCGCATCAAAAAAAGTGACGGCATTGAGAATGACATCTTCACGAATGCGGGCATCGGTAATGCCTTTGTCCAAGATCTCTGAGACCTGATCGCGAGAGAGGAGCTGACCTTTTTTCGCCATCACTTCCCCTGTAGTTGGGTCGATAATATCTTGGAGGACCGCGGGTTCGATTTGTCCACGGTCTTTTAAAACGGTCGATAATGGTTGCTCTTGCCACTGTTGGCCACCATCAGTGGTAAAGAGGATAGTCCCCCAATGTCCCACCGCCCAGCCGTTTTGCTGATCGATGAAATCGACATCGAACAGTGGGTAGGTCACGCCGCTTTTTTGGGCACTCCAGCTCTTCCCACCATCTGCGGTGTACAGAATGCTGCCGCGCTCGCCGACCGCCCAACCGTGGTTCTGGTCAGTAAAGTCAACGGCGGTAAGCAGAAGATTCGTCTTACTGTTTTGCTCCTGCCAGCTCTTTCCACTATCAGTGGTATGAAAAATTTTACCTAATTGTCCGACCGCCCATCCCTCTTGCGGTGTCAAGAAAAAAGTCCCGTGCAGATTGACCGCCGGGCGTGCAATGCTTTTTTCTTCCGCCTGGGAACGGTGAGGTGAGGTACATACTATAGTAAGTGCGAGCGAGAATATCCACAGAGGGATGACTACCATTCGACGCAGAGACACGGGGGTTCTTCTCCTTAACTGGAATCTTTTGGCTGGGGTTTTTAGGAACGGCGCAGGCGAAAAAATAAGGATGGAGACGCCCCCATCCTTATTCCGACTTATTTGCCGTATTGTAAAAACTGTTCGAGTTGGAAAATGTCGCCACTGCGGCCAGTGTTGTAATGGACCGTCGGCCCACCTTCTTTCCCGAGTGGGATGTTCCCATTGTCTAACCCGGCGGTTCCACGGTTGAGTTTCTCGTCACCAATAACGGTCCCGACGCCGTCGAAACACACATACTCTTTCCCGTCGTGCTTGAAGCGGGGAAACTCGGCCCATAAGGTTCCGGTGCGCCAGTATTCACCACTGCGATTGTAGATCTGTTTGAAGACGGGCGCATAGGAATTCTGTTCGATCGAGTAAATCTGTCGCCCGTAATTATAATAGGGGTCCTTCGGTTCGGCTTCAACAAAGTACACCGGCACCGGCACCCACAGCATATTGGGAGTCCACCAAGAGACGTGTTGCTGGGGGTTTTCTTGGTAGCCAAACGTGACGTTCTTATAGCGCTGCTCGTAGGCGGTAGGAACGCTAGAGTAACTCGGGCTGTTTGAGTGGGCAGCGTCATAGGTGATGTACGCCGTGAAGTCATCCTCTGCCTGTTTCTCTCCCCGCGAAACAGGGATGAGATGGACACCTGTGCCCACGTATTTCCAGTTCATCATTTCTACTTTGCCGTTATACATCGGCGTACCGTCGTCCTGTGTGAACTCGGTCCCCAGGGTCGCATCTGACCGGTTGGCCGCGGTTGACCGCTTGACGCGCCGCGTTGAAGGTGAGTAACCCCACACGCTGTCCCACTTCTTGGGATCTGCCCAGCGCCAGGTCAGGTTCGAGGTGCCAAACGCGTCGGAGGGTTCATTAAAGAAGAAGATTTCTTGGAAGATCACGGGCCGGACCAGGTTGGTCGGGTTGCGACGAAAATCAATGTACTGACGGAGCGCCTTGATGCCGACGTAGCGATCGTACGCTCCCTCCCGTGGCGCGGAAACGATACGGGCCCCTTCGTGATCTTGTTCGCCACACGCACCGGCTAAGGAGACGAGATTCCAGGCAATTTTTGCCCCAACCTTGGCCGGGGGCTCGTTAAGATCGAGGTCTGGATATGGAAGGCCCAGGGGCATGGGCCAGGGACGCTCCTTCGTCGCTTTGTCGATAATACCGCCATCCTCATCAACGTCATATTTCCCACGATTGTTCTCGGTCGATGCGAGATACTCTTTGTCCCACAGTTTCGCCGGGGCAAGGGTATCGGGCTCAGGGAACTTACCGATGATAAAACTGTAATCGCCATTTTTCGTGTGATTGTAGACGGCTTCCGGCACCAGCTCTTTGATCAGGTCGGCATTCTCTTTGGTGATTTTCATGCCGGGTTTCAACCCGTATTTTTCGGCTAATTCGGTTGTCAATGGTGGCGCAGCAACGGCATAGGCACTTGCCCATCCGAGTAGCACGGCGACCGTCGCAACTCCTACGAAAGAACGTGGTGTGGTCATACAAGTCCTCCTTTTATCCTAGAGCAAGTAATCAATGCGGAACGTCAGATTGTCCTTATCTTTGAGCGTGCCGATTCCACCCCCAAGACCCGCGTAAAAACGGCCCGTAATATTATTGTATTCAACACGGAATTTCCATTGGTTGCGAACAAAGGTGATCGAGGGCTGCAGGAGCCATGCGCCTTCCCAGTCATACAGATAGGTGAGGCCCGGCTGGATTTGTGCCAGGTTGAAGAAATACGCGGCTGAGTAGTTCGTATTGGCAATGAAGGTTTGCACAAAGCTGTTGCTATCAACATCCATATACTTCCCTGGTTTGCGTTGCAGGGGAGTCTTAATGCCACTGGTGCTACCCTGAATGTCCGAGTAGAAGAACTGAGTGGTGAAGAAGAAGGTGTTGGTGGGATTTAGACTGCGTATCCACTGGTTATGATCAAGACCGAGCACCGCACGAATCACGTTCCGCTTGGGAATGGGGACACCGAGCTCAAAGTTTTGCTCCTCAATAAAGAATGGCTCGTCAAAGAAGCCGGCCACTTCGGTACGGAAGACGGTGTAGTCCAGGCCGATCATGCTCAGCGGGCTCGTTGCCGTGAAACCGGCGACCTGCATATTGGGAAACATCACCTTAATGACGGGATTGCCGTCGCTTCTCAAACGGAGAGCTGGGGTGCCTCCATCGGGGTACGTTGAAAGGTAGGCCAGCGACATCGAGACATCTTGCCATGTCCATAACAATCGTGCGCCCATGCGACTATCCTTCATAGAAATATCGGGACGGTCGAGCTGGTTCCCTTGTAGCCTTCTTGGGGCTAGTTCGGCAAGATTAGCGACCAAGGTCGGGGGAAACCCCGCCGGAGACGGTGCGCCAATGACTCCCCATGGTGTAGGGCCAGGGGCGCCGGCTGGCAGGCGCTTGTCAGGAGCAAAAAACACTTCCAACGCCGTATTGTAGACCTCCCACTGCGGGAGGTCTCCAAACCCAATCGAAGCGCGCAACATCGTCAATGGCCGCCGACGTTCGTCGAGACCAATAAGAAAACCGCCGAAGCCGCTATCCAGGGGATTGATGCGGTCCAGCAAGCGGAAAACATCGGTTTCTCCCCACGAGAGATTCTGCCGTCCGACGCGGACATTGACGCGCTGGAACAGCCGGAAGTCGCCGTAAACTTCAAACAACTGCAGACGATTGCCTTTTTGCAAACGCGGCGCAATGCCATCACGGAACGCATCCGGCCCGTAATCATAGATACCGTCGTATTCAAACCGCGGGTTAAAGAAGAAGCGCGCATCCTCTACCTGCAGGGTATCAACTAGCTCCTCCCCGAGCGGGAGACGCCGCAGCCACGGCTGCACCTGCACCAACAATTGCGGATCGATATAATAGCGGTGCTGGAGCATGTTCCAGTCCGAGACCTTGGTGTTGAAGCGGCGTGAGTCTTCGGTACGAAAGCGTACTTGATTGTAGAACACGCCAGAGAGTTGGATCTGCCCTCCCTCATCTAAGAAAATAGCATCGGCGGATCGTACAGTAAGAAAACTGGTGGTGAGCAATAGAGCCACCCCACATAAAACCGGCCACCTCTTCCTTAGTCGCATAGTTACTCCTCCTTTGCCCAATAGTCAGCTAGATACTCGAAATTGGTTGAGTTGGTCGAACAACAACTCCAGACACATCGCTTCCCTCGACGTTGTAGCTCTCCAACGTAGTGGCAACTCATGCAATGAAGAATCCTGCCCGTCAATTCTCTGTGTGAAGCAAGATGAGAGTTCTGCCACTGCGCGACGCATAGTCCTCGGTTCGTTAATCGCTGGCGTGCAACAATAGTCGGGCTATCATTGCACGCCTAACTGAATGTTCATTCAATTCCATAAGAAGAATTGAGCCGTATAGCAGTCCCTCCTTAAGGCTGATACCTCACAATTGTACACACATATTTTGTATTTTTCCCCGGTAACGGTCATGTTTCATGAGCAGCTTTTCTTGTCAAGGGGAACGCCGCCCGGACTGAGATGGTCACGATGGAGCACCACCCACAACGTCGGACAAATTGCTCTACAATTGTTACGTTTAACAGCTTTTGTGGACACCGGTAGGCGCAGGTTTCTCTCCCTCAGATGGCATCTGTTTGTGAAACAATCCGTTACTTTTGTTGCTGAGATTGTGTGTCGATGAGCGTCACGAAAAGCATGTGTTCACCGACGTACAGACGGCCCTCAAGCGTGAGCGGTTGTCCCTCGATCTGCGGGTCTTGCAGGGTGTTGAGCAGATGTTCGGGGCCGGTCAAATGGAGAAAGCGGGGGAAGAGACTTTGCAGGAGGCGGGTCCCGCTTGAATGACGTCCGGTCAATTTTTCGATTTTAGCGATACGGAACCACCAACGCTTTCCCTTAATGGAAACAGTGAGCGTAGAAAGCGTTGAGTTTTGTCCCTCACTGACAGGAAGAAAACTCCCTGTGAAGCGAACAAGTGGTGGTGGTTCGGGAGTGATCTGGGCGGGCATCGCCATCGGCCACAGCAGGAAGATGAGAGCGAGGAAGAGAGGGGTGAGTTTCATAACCGCTTTCGAGAGCTGAGAGTTTAGCGAGACGCGCCGTAGCGCGTCTCGCTGAGGGAGGTGCGTTGATAGTCGCTGGTTACGCCCTATCAGAACTCCGCAGCATCTTGCCTGGCAAGGCACCGCTGCAGACACCGTTCTCAAAGGTCACTTGGCCATTGACAACAATATGGCTGTAACCATCCGCTTTTTGCACGCGCCGCCAATCTCCATCAGGCAGATCCTGGATGGTCTCCATTGGTCGTACCGCGAGCGTATCGAGATTGTACACGACGATGTCTGCCGGCATGCCTTCGCGGAGCCAGCCACGGTCACGAATGCCAATGGCCCAACCCACCATCGTTGACAGTCGCCAATGCGCTTCTTCGAGGCTCATGATCTGCTTGTCGCGTACCCAGTGAGCCAGGAAGTGAGTGGGGTAGCGTCCGAGAGTGAGGAACTTGGTGTGAGCCCCACCATCGGAAGAGCCGACCAACGTGAGTGGATGCTTGATGATCTGCGTCAGGGCCTCTTCGTTGTTGTTGATAAACCCCTCCATCGCGAACTCAGTTTTCAGGTCTTCTTCGACCGCTAAATCGAGCAGCGCATCAATGGGATGTTTCCCTTGCGCTCGGGCGACTTCGCCGACTGTCCTGCCTTTTAGGGGTTTATTCTTATCCAGGTGGACATCATCGATGAACGTTTCCTCCCAACGGAACATGCGAATGGCGCCTTGCTCAGCGTCAGGACTGGTGCCAGGCATGACCGTGGGCGCTTTCTCCATATCGCCCTTCAACGCTGGACGGCGAGCAGGATCGGCGAGTTTGGCTTTGCGCTCAGCAAAAGTACCGACCGTTGCTTCGTTCCACGCCGGGAGTTGGTCAAACAAGCCAATCGTCTCTAAGGTAAATTCAAACTCGATCGGGGTGCAGATGTTCACCGCGAGCACCGGCGCTTCGCGGTATGCCTGTTCCATCCAGGCTAACTGCTGTTTCCAGGTGTTCGGTGAGGTCGGGTCATAGATGACCGCATTCCAGTTTACGGGACGACCACTGACTTTGGCCAGCTCTAGCAGAAAGTCCATGCCGAGCCCTTGCAAGGCATGGCCCATCGTCCACTCGATCGAGCCACGATTAAACTCACGCATGACCTTGGCCATTTCCAGAAACTCTTCGCGGGGGGCGACGTGGGTTGGCAGATACCCGCCATCATAATCACGGTTGGCCATACTGAAGGACGCGGAGAAACCAAATCCACCAGCCTGGAGTCCTTCTCGCAGGATCTGCTTCATTTGCTCGACCTGCTCTGGTGTGGTTTTGTACTTCGGGTCCCGCGCCGCTTCATTACCCAATACCCATGCCCGTAAGGGGGAGTAGGGTACCAGAGACGCCGCATTCACGCCGAGACCACCACGCTCAAGGCTATCGAGATACTCAGGAAACGTGACCCAGTCCCAGCGCATGCCAGCCTGCATACACGAGAGTGGAATCGACTCGGTCCGTTCCATACGACGCATGGCGCGTTCGCGGTCCTCGGGACGTACGGGGGCGAAACCAAAACCGCAGTTGCCAATGGCGACCGAGGTAACACCATGCCAACCCGAAAGCGAAGCATACGGGTCCCATTTGGTGCCGCCGCTGAGGGCTGCATCATAATGAGTGTGAATGTCGATAAAGCCCGGTGCGACGATGTGATCAGTGGCATCAATGACGCGCGCAGCACTTCCCTGGACATTGCCCATGGCAACAATTTTGCCGCCGCGAATACCAATGTCTCCACGAAATGCTGGCAGTCGCAGACCGTCAACGATCGTGCCATTTTTGATTAAGAGATCGTAATCCGCCATGAGAACCCTCCTTTTGCTCTGACGAGCGGGTTAGAGTTGACGAGAGAGAAACCCGACGAGATTTCTCTCTCGCCGTCTGTTGATGGTTTTCCTCTACCACACTAACTTATGAATTGACAATGGAAAGCGGGTCACAGAAAGAATTCCCAGTCTTGCGCTTTTTTGGCTCTAATCAGTTTGACAAACACGTTCAATACTACGCTCAGTCCTCGTAGGGGCACGGCGCGCCGTGCCCCTACAACAATGGGCCACTTTTCTGCCCTTTATTCTTGTTGCGGTAAGTTGTTCGTGTTGCAGGAAACAACACGAATTGTACGTTCTGTTGGCAAACCGTTGGCAAACGGAAGTGAGCCCTCCCGGTCATCAGGACATCATAGCCTCTACAACACCCTTGGTTGGTCTGCCTCATTTGTGGTATTTAAGGACATGTAACAACAATTCTGAACGATTTTCTCTATTTCTGTTGTTACACGGAGAACCGTTATGGCTTTGGCGACGGCTGAACCTTTAGAAGAATTCGAGACGACCGAGAATGGCTTTATTGAACTCTCAGATGAAGAACTTCTCGCCCTCATTGATAGAGATGCGCGGGAAGGTCTGGGCATGAGCGGAGAGGAATATCTGCGTGGACTGCGGGAAAGAACAATTCCTCGAACAGGTCCTAACGGATACCTCGCGCATCTTTCAATGCTCGCGTCTCTTTTGGATTACTAAATACACTGGGCTTCTCTTGTGGCTCTTAACGCTCGAACTCCTCGTGAGGCTTTTCAAACCCTTCAAGACCACCTGAATCGAACACTCAACAAAGTCCTTACTCGTACCCGGCTTCGTTTTTCAGTTAGACACGCAACACAAGACAAAACCTCGCTCGCTTTCTTTGACCGTCAGCTACGGGCTGGCGCTGTGCAGCTTCATCCGTCTTTGCCTTGGTACCTGTCACTACGGCAAGACATACAAGCTATTCCAGACGGGCGAGGATATACCCTTCGTACTCTTCAATACGCTTACCGTATCCAGCGAACCCCGTCAGTTCGAGATGAAGCCGAGATCCGTTTCGAGTACGTTTCTCCTGAGATTGATCCAAACTTTCCCTACAGTTGCCACCACGTCCAGTTTCATCGTAACTCTCGTAGTGCATCGTCCGCTTTCTCCCTATCGAAGTTCCATATTCCTACGGGTGGGGTAACCATCGAGCAGGTGATTCGTTCCCTCATTGCAGACCTCGGAGTTCCTCCGCTTACCGAGCGCTGGCAGGAAGAACTGCAAGAGAGTGAGAAACAGTTGCGGGAGTGGTTCAGTGACATGTGTTGAGCCTGACTTTACATCGCTTTTCAAGAAGTGGGCCGATAGTCTCTTTGTCTACCGCGGAACTGTTCAATACGGATGAGAGGAGATCCGCAACCTCTGCCATCGGCACCAACGGTGAGGATATCCCCAGGTAAAACCTACGAGCTTGTTCTTCAGCTTACCCAAGCAGCGCAAAGAAGCTCAGCTTGTTCTAGCACTGTCTGTGTTGCCTTCTCCTGCTTGTCTGGTGGGTAGCCATATTTGCGCAGAAGGCGCTTGACCAAGACGCGCAATTGCGCACGCACATTCTCACGTAAAGTCCAGTCGATAGTAACGTTCGCGCGCACGGTTTTCACCAGCTCACGGGCGATGGTACGTAGCGTATCATCACCCAACACCTTGACTGCGCTATCGTTGGTTTCCAATGCATCATAAAAGGCGATCTCGTCTTCGCTCAGGTTGAGTATTTCGCCCCGCCTGCTTGCCTCGCGCATCTGTTTGGCTAGCTCGATCAGTTCTTCGATGACCTGTGCAGCTTCGATGGCGCGGTTTTGGTAGCGACGTAGTGCCTGTTCTAGCATCGTGGCAAACGACCGCGATTGCACGACGTTCTTACGGCTGCGGGTACGGATTTCGCCATTAAGCAGCTTTCGCAAGAGTTCGACGGCGAGGTTGCGCTGCGGCATACTGCGCACTTCGGCCAGGAATTCTTCGGAGAGAATCGAAATGTCCGGCTTCTTCAGACCTGCGGCTTCAAAGATGTCTATCACACCTTCAGAGGCAACGGCGCGTGAAACGATCTGTCGTACCGCGAGATCCAGCTCTTCCTCGGTTCGTACTTCTCCCGGCGCGCGTTTCGCCAGGCTCGCACGCACGGCTTGGAAAAACGCGACGTCGTCGCGAAGACGCAGCGCTGCTTCATGGGGAACCGCCAGTGCGAACGCCTGCGACAATTCCTGCACAGCATGGAGCCAGCGGTTCTTCCCGTCCTCTTGTGCAAGAATATGTTCCTGCGCCTTGGGGAGAAGTCCGAGGCGTTCCTGTGGCGTACCTGATGTCCATTGCGACCAGTCGAAGCCATGCATTAGGGCGGCGCAGACTTCATATTTTTCTAACAAAGCAACAACGGCTTCTTCTTGATTGATGGCGGCTTTGCCGGTCCCGCCGCTCTCGGTGTAGGTGGCAAGGGCGGTTTTCAGCTCGTGGGCCAATCCCAAGTAGTCCACCACAAGACCGCCGGGCTTGTCTTTGAAGACCCGGTTGACGCGAGCGATGGCTTGCATCAGTCCGTGCCCGCGCATCGGCTTGTCGAGGTACATGGTGTGCAGGGATGGTGCATCGAATCCGGTGAGCCACATGTCTCGCACAATCACCAGCTTGAATGGATCGTTAGCGTCCCGGAAACGCTTGGCCAATGCTTCCCGCCGCGATTTATTGCGCGCATGCTCCGCCACGCGCGGACCTTCTGCGGCATTGCCCGTCATGACGACCCTGAGCACGCCTTTCTCATCGCCGGTGTGGCGCCAAGCTGGTCTGAGTTTCACGATCTCGTCGTGGAGATCCATGCAGATACGTCGACTCATGCACACCACCATGGCCTTGCCATCGAGCGCTTCCAGACGTTTTTCGAAGTGTTCGACAATGTCCTGGACGATGAGCGCTAGGCGTTTTTCTGAGCCAACGATCGCCTCCAGTTGCGCCCACTTACCCTTTAGTTTCTCTTTGCGCTCGACTTCCTCACCTTCAGTCACTTCTTCAAACTCGGGGTCGATCTTCGGTCGCTCCTTCTCATCCAATCCGAGTTTTGCGAGACGACTCTCGTAGTAGATGGGGACAGTCGCCTTATCCTCGACCGCGCGTTGGATATCGTAGACGCTGATGTAGTCGCCGAAGACTGCGCGGGTGTTCTTATCGGTCAGTTCGATGGGCGTGCCGGTAAAGCCGATGAACGAGGCATTGGGCAGGGCGTCGCGCATATGACGAGCAAAGCCATCGATGAAGTCGTACTGGCTACGGTGCGCCTCATCGGCGATGACCACGATATTGCGCCGATCTGATAGTAGGGGCACGGCATGCCGTGCCCCTGCGTCGGGCAGGAACTTCTGGATAGTCGTGAACACTACGCCGCCTGCATCCACGGTAAGTTTTGTGCGCAGATCAGCGCGGCTCTCGGCTTGCACCGGTGGTTGACGCAGCAGATCTTGACAGCGAGAGAACGTGCCGAAGAGCTGGTCGTCCAGGTCGTTACGATCAGTGAGGACAACGATCGTGGGGTTTGCCATCGTTGGCTCGCGAATGATGCGACCGGCGTAGAACGCCATAGTCAGGCTCTTGCCTGAGCCTTGCGTATGCCAGACCACGCCGATGCGGCGATCGCCGGGATCGCCACCGCTCTTCGTGCCAGATTCGTAGCGTCCCAGTGTTTCCGCGACCTGTTCTTCCGTCTGAACCCGCGCTGCGCGTAACGTTTCCGCCACGGCCACATTGACGGCGTGGAACTGATGATAGCCAGCCATCTTCTTCACAAGCTGCCCATCACCCGAATCTTCAAAGACAAGGAAATGACCGAGCAAATTCAGCAACCGTTTCTTGTCGAACACGCCGTCCAACATTACCTGTAATTCCGGCACGTGCGGGTCGGCGAGCGTTTCACCGGCAACTGTACGCCAGGGCTTGAACCATTCTCGTCCGGCGGTGAACGTGCCGATGCGCGCCTCGACACCATCCGAGACCACCAACAGCGCGTTGAAGGCAAAGAGCGTCGGCAGTTCGGCTTTGTAGGTTTGGAACTGTTGGAAGGCCGACCAGATCGTGGCGTCCTCGTCGGCAGGGTTCTTCAGTTCGATGAGGACAAGTGGCAACCCATTGATAAACAGCACGGCATCCGGTCGCCGGTTATGCTTGTTTTCGGTAACGCTGAATTGATTGACGACGAGCCAGGCGTTGTTAGCCGGTTGATCGAAGTCGATGACCCGCGCCTGCGCGCCGCGAATGGAACCTTCCGAGGTGCGGTATTCGACAGTGACTCCGTCCACCAGCAAGCGATGCACGGCGCGGTTGCGTGCTTCCAGCGTTGGACCTTCGGGACGGGTGAGCTTGCGGAAAGCGTCATCGAGCGCTTCGGCGGGAAGCGTGGGATTCAGTTGCGCGAGTGCGTCGCGCAGTCGCTGCTCCAAGACTACTTGTTCATAATCCGCGCGCTCGGCAGCAGACGTTTCAGGGGCGATGTCTGGGCCATGAACGACCTGCCAGCCGAGGTTTTCCAGCCAGGCAAGCTCGGCGTCTTCGATGATGGACTCAGTCAGACCCGCCATGGTTCATCCTTCGAACGTTGTAGGGGCGAGGCATGCCTCGCCCCTACAAGGGGATTCTCACGGTCAACCTCCCATTGCAACGGATTATTGACGATATATTCCCGAATGCGGGATAACTCATCTTCATCCCGGACGATGTGTTCATAACAGTCACGTTGCTATACAGACGTCCCAGGAGAGCCGCGTTGTTCATTAATGCGTTTGGTCACAGCGGATTTGAACGAACCAACGATAGCGCCAAGGGATCGTGTTTCTGGACCGTGTGGTGGGAATACGGCCTGCGGTAGGGGCGACGCATGCGTCGCCCCTACAATAACGATGATCCCGTGTATATGGTTAGGCATGACCGTGAACGTATCTAACTGGACGTTCGGGAAATGGACAGGGATCTCGTCCCAACATCTCTGTACGATCTTACCCCGTTCGCTTAACGCCATGCCTCCATCCACTACGTTCCCAAACAAACACTCCCGACCGTGTGTGACGATCGTCACAAAATACGCCCCAGCCTGCCTATAATCGTAACCCTTGAGGCGAATAGAACGACGATGATGTTTTTCCGGGTCGAAGGCTATCACAATGCCCTCGCAATGAACCGCTCCGCGTCCTTCACTCGTAGTTCGCCAGAGATAAGCTTGGGCAGCAATCTGTCACGCAAGGCAGCAAGGGTGCGAGATTCATTGATAGCGTGATCACGGCGCATGTACAGCGACCCAAGAACAGTGTCGAATCTTCTGAGTATTTGGATTGGAGGCAGTATGAGTTGAATCGCCCGTACGCTCGATGTTGGACGTGCAATCGCAGGTACACCGGTTTGGCTCGTGTTCGCAAGGAGAGCATGTTGGCCAGAGAAAGACAGCAGAAACTCGTACAGGTATCGCGGCGTTCCAACGTCTTGGTTCACAGAGAGTAGCATCTGGCTTTGTGATACAACATATCGTGGAAAGAGACTACGTTCTGGGATCAGACCGATCTGGCCAAGCGTGCCTCGGTGCGTAATGATAATATCGTTGGGAAACGCGTTCGCATTTCGGAGCTGGTCGGCTTTCTCTTCTGACACAAAAACAAAAGAGTCTTATACAAAACTACCTGTTAGGTTAACTTCCCTTATGACGGGGACGCCAAAGTCGATGAAGTTGTCCGTTTTGATATCTGATCCGAACGGCCCCATAGCGACACGACGGCACACATCTCCGACTGAGGAAATCCGCCACCCCTTCGGAATCTCCCCCAGCTCCGAGTCCTCGAATGAATCCGGAAACAGGTCGGCGATGGATTTGGGAAGCGTAGGGGCGAGGCATGCCTCGCCCCTACATTTGGCGCGGACAGGGTCAAAGTCCACAAACCACGATTTGAACAGCGCCCGCGCCATGGCCTCAAGGGTCTCGTTCATCCGTCGGTTCAGTTCGATCTTGTCATCTAGTGTGCCGAGGATGTGGGCGATGGCGCGTTGTTCTGTCACGTCAGCAGGAAATCGAACACGTGCCATATGCAGGTGATTACGGTTGAGACCTGGCACCGCTGCCTTGTCGGAATATGCAAGGAAATCGGCTGAGCGGAGAAAGTAGCTGATGAACCTTGGATCGTTACCCTTGAAGTTTCGGACATAGAGCGTCGTATTCAATGGCCAAAAATCCTCAGCGACGTAGAATACCTGCCCGAGCGTGCCATATCGCCCGGTTACAACGCCCGGGGCCTTGACCATCGCTTTTGCATGATAGTCAGTGACGCCTGAAGATGAGACGATCGGGACGTTACCGCTACGTCTCTCTTGTTGCGGCAAGTCGTACCCGCGCTTTAGCTCGATCACGTCTCCGAGGGTACATTCCCGCCACTCACCCCCCATACCCCAGCTCCTTCAGGTTTAGCGTGGTGGCGTATTTCGGTAGGGGCGACGCATGCGTCGCCCCTACATCCGATCGCAACCCTTGTATTGCTGCTATGTGAGACGCGTTAATCCGCATCACCGCTTCCTCCTCGGTGTCCGCAACGCGTCGTCCGAAACCTCGGCAAGCTCGGCCTCGATCTCCTCTACCGTCGGCAAGCTCCCTTTGAGATTCTCCGGCAATGTCTCGACGATCTTCGTTTCCCACTCGGCAACGCCGATCGGCTTCGCAATGTCGCGTAGCGCGTATTCGACGACGATCTTGTCCTTCCAGCGGCAGAGCAGGAGCCCGATCGTGGGCTTATCATCGTGATGACGCAGGAGGTCGTCTGCCGCTGAAAGGTAGAGGTTCAACTGGCCCACGAACGCTGGGTCGAAGGGGACAGCCTTGAGTTCAATGATGACGTAGCAGCGCAGTTTAAGATGGTAGAAGAGCAGATCGACGTAGAAGTCCTGATCGCCAACCTCGAGCAACACTTGACGACCGACGAAGGCGAAGCCAGATCCCAGCTCCAGTAAGAAGCGCTGGATATGATCGACCAGCGCCCGCTCGACCTCGCGCTCCCGGCGCGGGTCAGCAGTGCCGAGGAAGTCGAAGAGGTACGGGTCCTTGAATACCTGCGTTGCCATGTCGGAATCGACGGACGGCAGTGTCGTTGTGAAGTTGGAGGTGGCCTTACCGAAGCGCTCGTGTGCGCGGCCTTGGATCTGCAAAGCCAATATGTTCCGACTCCATCCATGCTCGATTGTGCGGCGGATATACCATTCGCGTTGGTTTGGATCGGTCACTCGATCCAACAGCACGCAGTTGTGAAACCAGGGGATTTGTGCAGCAAGCTGCTGCACAATTGACCGATCAGTCCACGCCGCCGCAAAAGCGCGCATGTATTTGAGGTTGCGTGGCGATAACCCGCGCATGTCAGGGAAGGCTCTGCGCAGATCGGCAGCGAGTCGGTCAATAACTTTGGCTCCCCATCCTTCCTGACCTTGCCGTTCGAGGATGGTGCGACCGATATCCCAGTACAGCAGCACCATCGCCGAGTTCGCAGCTAATACCGTCTGCAAGCGACCCTGTTGAATACGCTGCTTGATGTCTCGGAGCAGTGACGCATAGCCTGAAGGCATATTTACGAGGGGTAAAGGCGCAGGAAATGCTGCCTGATCTGTTGCCCGTCCGAGCGAACGCCGCGCGTTGTCAGACTTTGAGGTTGGCTTGCGTTTATTCGCCATACCCCAACTCCTTCAGGTTCCGGGCAATGGCTGTATCCAGTTTCGCGGCTTCTGCAGTCTGCTGGTGGAGCGTCGCAACCAGCCGTTTCATCTTCTCCTCAAACGGCTCACCGTCGTCCTCTTGTGCCTCCGCACCGACGTAGCGCCCCGGGGTGAGCACGTGACCGTGCTTGCGGATCTCTTCCAACGGCGCGCTTTTGCAGAAGCCGGGAATGTCAGCGTATTGCGGTAGGGGCGAGGCATGCCTCGCCCCTACGATGACGCCGCGCCAAGCGTGATAGGTATTGGCAATTTGAGCGATCTCTTCATCGGTCAGTTCGCGGTGGGTACGGTCGACCATGCGTCCAAGCTTGCGAGAGTCAATGAAGAGGACGTGACCGCGCCGGTCGCGGAAATCCCTTCGCTCGCTTCGCTCACGGTCCCCTTTTCTCAAAGGGGACGATCTGCCGGACTTGTCGCGCGTGAGAAACCAGAGACAGGCGGGGATTTGCGTGGAGTAAAAGAGCTGGCCCGGCAGCGCGACCATGCAGTCCACAAGATCGGCCTCGATGAGGTTCTTACGGATCTCTCCTTCACCGGAGGTGTTGGAGGACATGGAGCCGTTGGCGAGTACGAAGCCTGCAACGCCGGTGGGTGCGAGATGGTGGACGATGTGTTGTACCCAGGCGAAGTTGGCATTGCCTACGGGCGGCACACCATATTGCCAGCGCTTATCCTCGCGTAGCAGATCACCACGCCAGTCGCTCACGTTGAAAGGCGGGTTGGCGAGGATGAAGTCGGCCTTGAGATCGGGGTGGCGATCGTTATGGAAAGTGTCCCCGTGGGCAATCTGCCCGTCAATGCCGCGAATCGCGAGATTCATCTTGGCCAGTCGCCAAGTGGTGTAGTTGCTCTCCTGACCATAGATGCTGATGTCACCCTTGGCTGTGCCACCGTTGCCGTTCCCATTCGCGTGCGCCCGAATAAACTCGATCGATTGCACGAACATACCAGAAGAACCGCAGCAGGGGTCATAGACACGGCCTTTGTAGGGTTCGAGCATCTCGACCAAGAGCTTCACCACACTGCGTGGCGTGTAAAACTCGCCACCCTTCTTGCCTTCAGCACTCGCGAACTGAGAGAGGAAGTATTCGTATACGCGGCCAAGTACGTCCTTTGACCGCGCGTCAGCATCGCCGACAGTGAGGTTGCTAATGAGATCAATCAGTTGACCGAGGCGTTGTTTATCAAGTGCAGGGCGGGCGTAGTCCTTGGGCAGCACGCCTTTGAGAGAAGGGTTGTCACGCTCGATGCCAGCCATCGCGTCGTCCACGAGCTGGCCGATAGTGGGCTGCTTGGCTTGTGCTTTGAGATGAGACCATCGTGCTTCAGGTGGTACCCAGAAAATATTGAGCGCCCGGTACTCGTCCGGGTCCTCGGGATCAGCGCCTTGGGCTTTCTCCGCTTCGAGCTTTGCGTGCTGCTCCTCAAAAGCATCAGAGATGTATTTGAGAAAAATGAGACCAAGCACGACGTGCTTATACTCCGCCGCATCCATACTACCGCGCAGGGCATCAGCAGCCTTCCACATCTCACGCTCAAAGCTCAGATTTGCTTCGTTGTTATTTTCTTTGGTGTTTTTCCCCGCCACGTCGCTTCTCTATACTTTTCTTTACTCTCCAGATTTGTCGTCGTTGTATCAAAATCCTGCACATAGCTCTTGGCTATGTTTTGTCAGGTCCCATTGTCAAAGATAGAGAATTTCTTGGTATTCCCCCTAATATTTTCCATTCATTCCACTCGGTGTTTTTCTTGATCGTACCGAAAAGCCGGACCTGTAAAGACAACGCCAGTTATTCAAGAAGGCGCGGCTGGCTCTGCGCGTCAATGAGGATCAACTCCGGGGCTCGTCCTTCGCGGAACTCTTCAATCCTCTGGCCGAGCATGGCTGCCGGATGTTCTTGGACAAGAGAAAGAAACGCTTGCGCGTTGCACAGCTCAAAGACGAGCGCTTGTAACGGGCGATACTCGATCCCCCGATCTTTCTTGTGTAACTCGGAGAGTGTCTTGATGCCCCACCGAGCTGCATTTTCGACAGAATCAGAAATGGCCGAAGGCACTCTGCCCAGGGCTCGTAATGCGCTGGAGAGCACGCCCTCTTCAGACGGATGATCCGATTCAATCTCCTGATACGACTGATAGGCAGGAACTAACAGATTCTCACCTGACAACGGGAGATGAGACGAACCGTGCAACAGTTCTTGTTGCACGAACTTGTTTACCCCTGCCAACATTTTCGCCGTTCGCTCTATCAGAAAATCGGCTGAGGACGCCGGGCGTGAGCCCGGGGGTGAAAGCCGCCAGCCGAAGGCTGGTAGAGGAGGGAGAGGAGAGAGTTTGCTACCGTTAAAGGATGGAGATCAGATTCAGTG